>NZ_JWLH01000005.1:0-380344 GCF_000813925.1 Leisingera sp. ANG-S5
ATGTTGACGTGCGGTTTATTACGTTCAAACTTTTCCTTAGCCATTGCTTAGGCGCCCTTTTGAAATGAGGGGTCGCTTGCCGACCCGGTTTCCTCTGCGCCGGCGGATTATTTGGTTTGCCGGCAAAAATCAACCCGTTCCTGCTTGACAGGGGCGGTTTTCGCGCGCCTCAGCCAGCCGGTTGCGTCTCTGCCGCAGCCGCGTCTGCGCCGGCGCTGGATTCCGCCGCTGCACGCGGGGCAAACCAGCCTTCCGCCTCGTGCTGCTCGGCCATCCATTCCTCGACCTTGTCGGCGATATTTATGGCAAGGCCCTGGATCTGCTCCTGCTTGGTGCGGGCATGGCCGGAGCCCAGCACCGCGCTTTCGCCGGTGGTGCTTTCGAAGATCTGCATCTGGTGCTTCTTGGCGAGGAATTTCTTCTGCGCCACGTCATAGACAAAAACGTTCACCACCACCGCGCTTTTGGGGGAGAACAGCACCGGCACGCCGGGGGGGGCCAGCATGAAACCTTCGAGCGTCACCGCGACGTCGTACTGCTGGGCGCCGTCATAGCGGCGCAGGCGGGTGTTCAGCGCGTTTTCGATCGGCGCAGTCCATTCGCTGTGCTCGGCGTCGCGCGACAGCGGCCATTGCAGCGCTTTCTCGGTGTAGACATGGGTGACGCGGGCCTGGAAGGCGCCCAGATCCTCCGGCGCTTCGTTCAGCTGGGTTTCGCCGCAGGCGGCGAGCAGGGCCAAAGAGGCAAGCACGGAAAGTACGCGGATCATGGAAGTCCCCCAAGAGAAAGTCGGTCCTGCCCAGATAGCCGGGGGCGGCGGCCAGGGTAAAGAGGCGGAAACAGCAACCCCCGCGCGGGTGGCGCGGGGGGCACAGGCAGGCGGCAGGTTTCTGCTGCCCTACTTGAACTTGTAATTGCGCGGGAAGCCGTGCGGCGGGCGCTTGCCCACCCCGGCGCGCTTACCCAGCCACTGGGTGAGGTCGGCCTCGTGGCGGGTCTTGCCGCCGCCCATTTCCCAGCGCAGGCCGTCATCCCAGTTGAAGGTGGTGATGTCGCTGAGACCGCCGTCCAGTTCCAGCGAGCCCTGCTTGCCGCGGGCCATGTTGTACTTTTGCAGGCGCACGCCCTTACCGCGGGTCAGCTCGGGCATTTCCTCGACCGCGAAGACCAGGAACTTGCCGTTCTCGGAGACGATGGCGACGTGGTCGCCCTCCACCGGGATACAGATCTTGGCGCGGTCGTCGTCCTTGACGTTCAGCACCTGCTTGCCGCTGCGGGTCTGGGCGACGATTTCCTTTTCGGCGCAGATGAAGCCGTTGCCGGCATCCGAGGCGACCAGAAGGCGGCCTTCGGGGTTGTGGATCATCAGATCGACGATTTCTGCCTCGTTCGGGAGGTCAACCATCAAGCGCAGCGGTTCGCCCATGCCGCGGCCGCCGGGCAGGTTGGAGGCGGACAGGGTGTAGAATCGGCCGTTGGAACCGAACACCAGCAGGCGGTCGGTGGTTTCCGCGTGGAAGATGAAGCGGGGGCCGTCGCCGTCCTTGAACTTCAGCTCCCGGTTCAGGTCGATGTGGCCGGTCATCGCCCGAATCCAGCCCATCTGGGAGCAGACCACGGTGATCGGCTCGCGGTCGATCATTGCCTCCAGCGGCACGTCTTCCACTTCGCCAGCCTCGGCAAACAACGTGCGGCGGGCGCCGCCGGCGTAATCCTTGCCAAACTGCTTCTTGGTTTCTTTCAACTGCTCGGAGATGCGGGACCATTGCAGGTCTTCGGAGGCCAGCAGTTCGACCAGCCCGGCGCGTTCCTCGCGCAGGGCGTCGCGTTCGCGGACCAGCTCGATCTCTTCCAGCTTGCGCAAAGACCGCAGGCGCATGTTGAGGATCGCCTCGGCCTGCACCTCTGTCAGCTCGCCCGTGCCAGGGGCTGGAGACACATACTCGGCCTCGGTGAAGGCGCGGGGGTGGTCCTTGCTCCAATCCTCGCGGATCAGGGCGGCCTTGGGGTCCTCGTCATAGCGGATGATGTCGATCACCCGGTCGAGGTTCAGGAAGGCAATGATGAAGCCTTCGAGCACCTCCAGCCGGTGGTCGATCTTTTCCATCCGGTGGCGCGAGCGGCGCTGCAGCACGTCGCGGCGGTGGTCGAGGAAGGCGCGCAGCACCTCCTTCATCGAGCAGACCTTGGGGGTCACACCGTCGATCAGCACGTTCATGTTGAGGCTGAAGCGGATTTCCAGGTCCGAATTGCGGAACATCATGTTCATCAGAACCTCGGGGTCCACGTTCTTGGACTTGGGTTCCAGGATGATGCGGATGTCGTCCGCCGATTCGTCGCGCACATCGGCGAGGATCGGCACCTTCTTGGTCTGGATCAGCTCTGCGATCTTCTCGATCAGCTTGGATTTCTGGACCTGATAGGGGATTTCGGTGACGACGATCTGCCACTGGCCGCGGCCCAGGTCCTCGACCTCGTGCTTGCAGCGCAGGCGGAAGGAGCCGCGGCCGGTGCTGTAGGCCTTGGCTATGTTTTCCTTGGGCTCGACGATAATGCCGCCGGTGGGGAAGTCCGGGCCGGGTACATAATTCAGCAGGGTGTCGTCGCGCGCATCCGGCGTCTTGATCAGATGCAGGCAGGCGTCGATCAGCTCGGCAATGTTGTGGGGCGGAATATTGGTCGCCATGCCCACCGCGATGCCGGCTGCGCCGTTGGCCAGGATGTTCGGGAAGGTCGCGGGCAGCACGGCCGGTTCGGTCAGGCGGCCGTCGTAGTTGTCGCGGAAATCAACCGAATCCTCATTGAGGCCTTCCAGCATCGCCTCGGCCACGAAGGTCATCCGCGCCTCGGTGTAGCGCGAGGCCGCCGGGTTGTCGCCGTCGATGTTGCCGAAGTTGCCCTGGCCGTCGACCAGCGGGTAGCGGACGTTGAAGTCCTGCGCCAGGCGCGCCATCGCGTCATAGATCGCGGCGTCGCCGTGGGGGTGGAAGTCACCCATGGTGTCGCCGGAAATCTTGGCTGACTTCAGAAAGCCGCCGGTGGAGCTGAGGCGCAGGCGGTTCATCGCATAGAGGATGCGCCGGTGCACCGGCTTCAGCCCGTCACGCGCGTCGGGCAGCGCCCGGTGCATGATGGTGCTGAGCGCATAGGTCAGATAGCGCTCGCCAATGGCGCGGCGCAGCGGTTCCAGGATTTCACCCTGTTCGGGGGCAGACGGCATGTCGGGATCTTCTACCAGGTCGGTCATGCATCGGTGATACTGCCGCCGCCGGAATTGGTAAAGCGGGCGCGCGCGAAATTCGCAGGGTGCAGCGGCGCGCCCACGGGGTTCGGGGGAAGCTTGGGGGAGAATAAGCCGGACTCTCCCCTGTTTCCCCGCCGTTAACTTGCCCTAGATAGAAAGGAACCAGGCAGCCGCGCCGCGCGTTTCTTTTTCAAACCAATGCAATTCAGTGCAGCTGCCCGTGTGGTGGTACTAGGGGGACCGGTTATGTCGCGTTTTATTTTTGTGTCTTTCGCTTTTCTGGGCTGGGGCTTTTACGAACTCAGCGGGGGTGCAGATTTTGAGCCGCGCCAGGAGCGCTCTGAAGCGCTGGAAATTGCCAAGGCAGCATTTTCCGCACCGGATGAAACCCGGCAGGCCAACCGCAGCAGCCGGGCCGGCGAAGACGCCAAATCCCTGATCCGAAACGTGACTTTCCAGCCTGCAGGCAGCACGCAGGAGGCCGCCCGGCCCGCGCGCCCTGCAGCCGACCCGCAGCTGCGCTCGCGGGTGGCGCTGCGGCAGATCACCCAGGCACGCCTGGCCATCAGTGACAGCACAAACGTGTTTCCGGCAGTTGCAGACCAGGGCGCCCAACTGCAGCTGGCATCGCTGGAGGGCGGCATTTCCAGCATTCAGACAGCCGCTGCCGGAACTGAGGTTCAAAACGATGCGTCCGAACCTGCGGGCGCAGCCCTGGCCGAGCCGCAGCCTGAACCGGAGAAGGACATCCGCCGAATCAGAGCGTCGCGCGTGAACATGCGGCAGGGGCCGGGCACCAATTACCCGGTGATTGCGCGTCTGCTGGGCGGTGACGAGGTTGTCGTGTTCGAGGACAGCGGCACCGGCTGGCTGCACCTGCGCGCGCCCGGCAAGGGCAAGGTGGGCTGGATTGCCGCTTCCCTGGTGAGCAAGAAACGCCCATAACTGGTCCCGGAGACTTCCGGGCAGAGGGGCACTCTCTTGAAGAAAACGATTCTGATTACAGGCTGTTCCTCCGGGATCGGCCTGGATGCGGCCCGCGGCATGCGGGAGCGCGGCTGGCGGGTGTTTGCCTCCTGCCGGCAGCAGCGCGACTGCGACCGGATGCGCGCCGAAGGGTTTGAGAGCCCGCGCATTGATTACACCGACCCGGAAAGCATCACCGCCGGCCTGGGTGAAGTGCTGGAGGCCACCGGTGGCACCCTGGATGCGCTATTCAACAACGGTGCGCACGGGCTGCCGGGCGCAGTGGAGGATCTGCCGACCGAAGGCCTGCGTGCGATCTTCGAGGCCAACTTCTTTGGCTGGCATGAGCTGACCCGGCAGGTGATTCCGGTGATGCGCAAACAGGGGCACGGGCGGATCGTGCAGAACTCCTCGATCCTGGGGTTTGTGACCTTCCCCTGGCGCGGCGCCTATGTGGCGACGAAATACGCGCTGGAGGGGCTGACGGACACCTTGCGAATAGAGCTGAAGGGCACCGGCATCCACATGGTGCTGATCGAGCCGGGACCGGTGACGTCGAAGATCCGGGAAAAGTCGATCCCGCATTTCGAGCGGTTCATCGACTGGAAAGTGTCACCGTTGCGCGACCTGTATGAATCGCGGCTGCTGAAGCGGCTCTATGAGGGCAGCAATGGCCCGGACCGGTTCGAACTGCCGGCCTCCGCCGTCACCGCCAAGCTGGCGCATGCCTGCGAATCCCGCCGCCCGCATCCGCGCTATTACGTCACCACCCCAACCCATATCGCGGGCTTTCTGCGGCGCATCCTGCCGACCCGGGCAATTGACCGCATCCTTGTGCGGCTCGGATAGGGTCGCCATCTGCGCGCGCGCAGGCTAGATGGGAGCGACAGAATTGATGGGCCTTTGGGGGACAGGATGAGCGATCCGCTGTATTATCTGGGACTGGCAGCCGTGGCGGCCGTGGTTGTGGCGCTGGTCATTGGCATCGGCGGCTTTGGCAAGGGCGGGGAGTTCAACCGCCGCAATGCAAACAAGATGATGCGGCTGCGCATCCTGTTTCAATTCATTGCAGTGGTGATCCTGCTGGCCTACGTCTATCTGCGCAGCCAGGGAGGATAATCGGCGATGGTCGTTCTGAACAAGATTTACACCCGCACCGGCGACAAGGGCGAAACCGCGCTGGGAAACGGCGAGCGGGTCGCCAAACACTCGGCGCGGGTCAATGCCTATGGCACCTCGGACGAGCTGAACTCCTTTGTCGGCGTCGCGCGGCTGGAAGCCGACGGCGAGATGGATGCGGCGCTGGCGCGCATCCAGAATGACCTGTTCGATCTGGGCGCAGACCTGTGCCGTCCGGAGATGGAGAAAGATGCGGACGCCGAATACCCGCCGCTGCGGGTTGCCGTGGCGCAGGTCGAGCGGCTGGAAGCCGAGATCGACGTCATGAACAAGGATCTGGAGGCGCTGCGCAGCTTCATCCTGCCGGGCGGATCCAAGCTGGCGGCGCATCTGCATGTCTGCCGCACCGTGGCGCGGCGCGCCGAACGGCTGGCGACCGACCTCAGCACGGCTGAGGACGTGAACCCGGCGGCGGTGAAATACCTGAACCGCCTGTCGGATTGGTTTTTTGTTGCCGCCCGCACCGCCAACAACGGCGGCAAGGACGACGTGCTGTGGGTGCCCGGCGCCAACCGCTGAGGCGACCTGCCCCGGTTTGCCCGGTCTGATTCGCCCCTTGGCGCCGGATTTTTGCGAATCCGGCGCCAAACGCGTCATGCGGGACTCCCGCGCCCTGCCGTCGCGGCAGGCGGATTTCCCACCGGAAACATTCTTGCAAAAATGATGTTCCAAATGAGCAAACGCGACGTCGGCGTGCGCTAACGTGACGATTTTGCCCTGTTGCAGGCGCACACCAGCCGGTATCAACGCTGCGAGAGCATAGAGGGGGAGTCGCCCTGGGGCGGCTTGCCGTTTGTTAAGGAGAGAACGCAAAATGAAGGTACTCGTGCCTGTCAAACGCGTGATTGACTACAACGTGAAGGTCCGCGTCAAAGCGGACGGCAGCGGTGTCGATCTCGCCAACGTGAAAATGTCGATGAACCCCTTCGACGAAATCGCTGTCGAAGAAGCCATCCGCCTGAAAGAAGCCGGCAAGGCTGATGAGGTGGTTGCGGTTTCGATCGGCGTCAAGCAGGCTCAGGAAACCCTGCGCACCGCCCTGGCGATGGGTGCAGACCGCGCCATCCTGGTGGTTGCTGCCGACGACGTGCACACCGACATCGAGCCGCTGGCCGTTGCGAAAATCCTGGCCAAAGTGGTCGAGGAAGAGCAGCCGGGCGTCGTGCTCTGCGGCAAGCAGGCAATCGACAACGACATGAACGCAACCGGCCAGATGCTGTCGGCGCTGCTGGGCTGGTCCCAGGGCACCTTTGCATCCGAACTGGACATCGAAGGCGGCAACGCCAAGGTGACCCGTGAGGTCGACGGCGGCCTGCAGACCATCTCCGTGAAGATGCCCGCCATCATCACCGTGGACCTGCGCCTGAACGAGCCGCGCTATGCGTCGCTGCCGAACATCATGAAGGCGAAGAAAAAGCCGCTGGACGAGAAAACCGCCGCCGACTACGGCGTCGACGTCACCCCGCGTCTGGAAATCGTCAAGACCGAAGAGCCGCCGGCACGTGCCGCAGGCATCGTGGTCGGCTCTGTCGACGAGCTGGTTGAGAAACTCAAAGAAGCGGGGGCTGTGTAATGGCTGTTCTTCTCCTTGCTGAAGTGACCGACGGCGCGCTGGCGCTGGACGCGACCGCAAAAGCCGTTGCCGCTGCCTCCAAGCTGGGCGACGTGACCGTTCTGGCCGCTGGCGCCTCTGCTGCTGCGGCTGGCGAAGAAGCCGCCAAGATCGCAGGCGTTGCCAAGGTTCTGGTTGCAGAGGACGCATCCCTGGGCCACCGCCTGGCGGAGCCGACCGCGGCGCTGATCGCTGGCCTGGCGTCCGACTATGAGCACATCGTTGCTCCGGCCACCACCGACGCCAAGAATGTTCTGCCGCGCGTTGCAGCACTGCTGGACGTGATGGTGATCTCGGACGTCTCCGGCGTTGTCGACGGCAACACCTTCGAGCGCCCGATCTATGCCGGCAACGCGATCCAGACCGTGAAGTCCAGCGACGCCAAGAAAGTCGTCTCCTTCCGCACCGCGTCCTTTGACGCAGCTGGCGAAGGCGGTTCCGCTTCCGTGGAAACCATCTCCGCAGCGGCAAACCCGGGCCTGTCCGAGTGGGTTGAAGACAAGGTTGCCGCAAGCGACCGTCCGGAACTCACCTCGGCCGGCATCGTTGTCTCCGGCGGCCGCGGCGTTGGCTCCGAGGAAGACTTCAAACTGATCGAGAACCTGGCCGACAAGCTGGGCGCCGCTGTTGGCGCCTCCCGCGCGGCTGTCGACTCGGGCTATGCCCCGAACGACTGGCAGGTGGGTCAGACCGGCAAGGTTGTTGCACCGGACCTGTATGTCGCTGTCGGCATCTCCGGCGCCATTCAGCACCTGGCCGGCATGAAGGACTCCAAGGTCATCGTGGCGATCAACAAGGACGAAGAAGCACCGATCTTCCAGGTTGCGGACTTTGGCCTGGTTGCCGACCTGTTCGAAGCCGTCCCGGCCCTGACCGAAAAACTGGGCTGAGCCCAGCTGGACAGCTGACCAATAGGAAGGCCCGCCAATTGGCGGGCCTTTTTCCGTTCTGATGGTAAGGGGGATTTGACGCTCAGGCGCGCAGCAGCGGCTCCAGGTCGCCGGCCAGCGCCTCTGCGATTTTCATGTGTTCCTTGGGGCCGATCATATGGCGGGCAGCCGGCAGCTCCATCGGGCCGAAGATCATGCCGGAAATATCCTGCGCCGCGGCAGCGGAGGCAGCCTTGATTTCGAGGATGCCCTGCACCTTGGGGCGCAGCGCCTCAGCCATGGCGCGGTCGACCAGCACCGGCTCCTCCGGGAAGCCGGCCTCGGCGTCGAGCGCATAGCGCAGCCACAACAGCAGGACACGGCCGTCCAGTTCATCGACCAGCCTGGTCATCCGGTCGATCCAGCTGCGCTGCAGCTGTTCGCGGACCTGCTCAAACCGCTGCGCGGAGATCTCTCGCAGGGAGCACAACAGGTGCTTGTTGAAGTGGAACTCGGTGAAGTCGACCTCAGGATACAGGGTCTTGAGCGCTGGCTGGGCGGCAAGGAAGCGGTCGTTGCGGCGCGGATGCACCCGGTAATAGGGGTTGGAGATATTCTGCGCGCCCAGCATCTGCACCACGGTCAGCCGGGCGTTGCGGGCAACGCCGATCAGGCTGTCGTCATGCGCGAAACTGTCCAGCCCCGCGTTCACGCTGCCCAGGTTGACGCAATCCATGCCCAGCCGGGCCTGCAGCGAGTCGACAAAGGGAAATTCAACGAATCGCCCATAGACTTCGGTTCCGCCAAGGAAAGCGACATAAGGGTCATCCAGGGACCGTCGCGGCCCCCGCACCAGCAGTCTGGATTGACCATATCTGACTGGTTCCCCCGCAAGCGCCCCCGCGCTTTTGAGTTCATAGCTCATACTACCACCAAATTTTTCACCCGAGACTCACCCTGGCGGGCAACCATTGCAATTTCCCTAAAGTGAGAATTTGCCTCAAATCCGGGTCAGCTGCCCTTGTGCCTGCCCGCGCCCGGCCAGTATGGTTGCCGCAGCTATTTCAGGAGCCTGAGGCATGGAAATTCAGAAGGTTGGAGTGATCGGCGCGGGTCAGATGGGCAATGGCATTGCCCATGTCATGGCGCTGGCCGGATACGAGGTCGTGCTGAATGACGTCAGCCAGCAGGCGCTGGACGGCGCGCTGAGCCTGATCCACAAGAACATGGAGCGCCAGGCCAGCAAGGGGAAGATTTCGGAAGACGATGTGAAGGCCGCATTGGCGCGCATCGTGCCGTCGCTGAAGCTGGCCGACGTGGGTGCAACCGATCTGGTGATCGAGGCGGCGACCGAGCGGGAAACCGTGAAGCAGGCCATTTTTGAAGACCTGCAGCCGCATCTGCAGCCGCATACGATCCTGACCTCCAACACCTCGTCGATCTCGATCACCCGGCTGGCCAGCCGCACCGACCGGCCCGAACGCTTCATGGGGTTCCATTTCATGAACCCGGTGCCGGTGATGCAGCTGGTGGAGCTGATCCGCGGCATTGCCACCGACGAGCCGACTTTCAAGGCCTGCCAGGACGTGGTGGCACGGCTGGGCAAAACCTCTGCCAGCGCCGAGGATTTCCCGGCCTTCATCGTCAACCGCATCCTGATGCCGATGATCAACGAGGCGGTCTATACGCTCTATGAGGGCGTGGGATCGGTGAAGTCGATCGACGAGTCGATGAAGCTGGGCGCCAACCATCCGATGGGGCCGCTGGAGCTGGCGGATTTCATCGGGCTGGACACTTGCCTCGCGATCATGAACGTGCTGCACGACGGGCTGGCGGACACCAAATACCGTCCCTGCCCGCTGCTGACCAAATACGTCGAGGCCGGCTGGCTGGGCCGCAAGACCCAGCGCGGGTTCTATGACTACCGCGGGGAAACCCCGGTGCCGACCCGGTAACAGACGGCACAAACAAAGAAGCGCCCCGCGGGGCGCTTTTTCGTTTCCGGCAAGATGGAGAGCGCAGGCTCAGCCCTGCTTGCCGAGGTTCAGCGTGTGCTCGCGCAGCCAGGCCATGAAGCCGCGCGGATCGGTTTGCAGCTGTTCCATCTGCTCATCGGTCAGCGGTTTGCCGACCACCGGCGCCTGCGGCTTGTTGCAGGAACGGACGATCTCATGCAGCAAGAGGCCCTGGCGCAGGATCGGGGAGATTTGGCAGGCGATCTGGTACCAGCGCGAGTTCGAGCCGGGATAAAAGATTGGCACCACCCGGGCCCCGGAGCGGCGGATCAGCTGGGCAGTAAAGACGTTCCATTCACGTTCAACCGCGGGGCCGAACCAGCTGTCGGACGACATCACAACGCCGGAGGGGAACAGTGCCACGGCCCCGCCCTCCTTGAGAAAGGCCATGGTTTTGGCCCGCATGTCGACCATCTTGCGCTGCGCTTCGGGGTCATGCGGGAAGGGCACCGGGATCATGAAGGAGGTTGCGGCCTCGTCCAGGCCGGTCAGCACCGAGCGGGTCAGGATACGGTAGTCGAGGCGGCGGCGGCCGATCAGGTCGGCAAAGATCATGCCGTCGACCATGCCGTGCGGATGGTTGGCGACAATCACCACCGGGCCGTCGGCGGGGATGTTATCGATCTGCTCCTGCGGGGTCTGCAGGTCGATGCCCATGGTGTTGAGCGCACCGCGCCAGAACTTCTGGCCGCGGTATTCAGCGTTGTTCTTCTCGAACTTGTTGACCATGCGCAGGATCGTCAGCTTGCCGGTCAGCCATTCGATGGTCTTGATCGCAAGCGAGGTCCAGCGGTCGTCAAAGGAGTTGGCATAGGTCAGCGTGCGGCGGTCATAGACCTCGCCCGTTGTCTGCTCAGCGGTGTCCGGCGCGATGCCGGTATTCCTGTCTTGTGCGGTATCCGCCAATGTGCCTTTTCCCGTCCCGTCGCCGGCGCGGGCCTAGTAGCCCTCGCCGAACTTGTCGGCCACCAGAGCCTCCAGCGCATGCGCCAGCGCGTCAGCATCAGGCCCCGAAGTCTCGACGTCAATAGTCGTTCCTTTCGAGGCTGCCAACATCAAAAGCCCCATAATACTGTCGCCTGAGGCCGACATTCCGTCCTTCAGCACCTCTGCCGTGGCGTCAAACGCTTCGACCACCTCCACCAGCTTGGCAGAGGCGCGGGCGTGCAGCCCCTTTTCGTTGATGATTTTCAGCGTCTTCAGAGCCATTTAATGTGCCTGCTCCCCGTCAGGGTTTACGTTCTGGGCGTTGATATACTTGCGCCCGGCCTCCATTGCCTGCCGCACTGCATCGGCAACCGGCAGGTGGCGGGATTTTGCCAGTTTGATCAGCATCGGCAGGTTGGCGCCATAAAGAATGCGGCGGTCCGCGGGCGCGCAGGCCTTGAGGCTGAGGTTGGAGGGCGAACCGCCGAAGAGGTCCACCACCACAACCACGCCGCCGCCGCTGTCGACCTTATCGGCTGCAGCGGCGATTTCCTTCTGCTTGGCACTGCGGTCGTCTTCAGGGCCGATGCCAATGGCCACAAGGCTGGGCTGCGGACCCACAACGTGTTCCACTGCGGCAAGGTATTCCTTTGCCAGTCCGCCATGCGCTACGATCACAATCCCGATCAACCCGGCCTCTCACTTCTTTTGCTGGCCTTGCAGCTCGCGGTGTCTAATTGACACTTGCAAGCCGTCCTCCGCAAGGGCCTTGGCCAGGGTTTCCGCCATTGTCACCGATCTGTGCTGGCCGCCGGTGCAGCCGAAGGCGATGGAAAAATGCGATTTCCCCTCATCCCGGTAGGCTGGCAGCAGCAGCCGGGTCAGGTCCAGCACCCGGTCAAAGAACGGCTGGAACCGGTCGTCGGCACGGACATAGTCCTGCACCGCCGGATCCTGGCCGTTCAGCGCACGCAGGCCCGGGTCCCAATAGGGGTTGGCCAGGAAGCGGCAGTCGAACACCATGTCGATCCCGTGCGGCATGCCGCGCTTGTAGGAGAAGCTTTGCACCGACAGCGCCAGGGTGCGGCCGCCGGGGGCGAACCAGCGCTCGATCTCCGCCTTCAGCTGGTGGACGTTCATGCCCGAGGTTTCCAGCAAGATGTCGGCCCGGTCGCGGATCGGTCCCATCAGGTCCAGCTCGCGGCGCACGCCCTCGCCCGGGGATTCTGCCGGTGCCAGCGGGTGGCGGCGGCGGGTTTCCGAGTAGCGGCGCAACAGCACATCGGGCTGGGCGTCGAGGTAGAGCACGGTCAAGTCCAGCTCGCGGCGGCCCGACAGCATGTCGATCACATCCAGCAGCGCGCGCGGCGAGAAGTCCCGGTTGCGGCTGTCCAGCCCCAGCGCCATCGGGCGCGGCGCTGCGGCGGCATCAAACAGACCGGGCAGCAGGCGCAGCGGCAGGTTGTCAATTGCCTCGAAGCCAAGATCCTCCAGCACGTTGATCGCGGTGGTCCGGCCCGCGCCGGAGGGGCCGGTGACCAGAACCGCCGGGACTGCCTGTTTTTTCTGTTCAGGCATCCGGGTCCAGCGCCCCGCATCTGAGGTATTGCATCAGGGCCGGGGCGAAATGGGCGCCGTCCACGCGTTTGACCCGGACAATCTCCTGCCCCAAGAGCTGGGTGGTGTGGCGCACCGGCAGGCGTTCGGTCTCTGCCTCGTCGAGATCGACCAGCGCCGTCACCGGCACCGGGCTGCGGATCTGCGCCTGCAGAAGGCCCATATAACGCGCCTCGATCAAACCGCGGATCGGTTCCGGCGCGCTGGCGACCAGTTCCCCGTGCAAAAGCTGCACCAGCACCCGGTCGTCAGCCACCAGCTGGGCGCCGAAGGCCATCAGCTGCAGCGCCAGCGCGGATTTTCCCTGGCCGGAGGTGCCGGTGATCAAAAGCCCCTGCCCCTCCAGCGCGACGCAGGAGGCATGCAGGATGAGGCTTTGTGTTTCAGACATGGGCTTGAACCGGGATCAGACAGGCAAGCCTACCACAAAACGCGCGCCGAGTGGCTCGGAAGTGACATCGGCCTCGGTCGGGCGGATGTTTTCGGCCCAGATCACCCCGCCATGTGCCTCGACAATCTGCTTGGAGATTGCCAGGCCAAGGCCTGAGTTATTGCCGAAATGCTCCACCGGGCGCTGCGAATAGAAGCGTTTGAAAATCTTGGAAAGCGCCTGGTCGGGGATGCCGGGGCCGGTGTCCTCGACCACGATCAGCACCCGGTTTGCGCGACGGCGCGCCCAGACGCGGATGGCGTCGCCCTCCTCGCAGAAGGAAATCGCATTGGTGATCAGGTTCACGAAGACTTGCGCCAGGCGCGCCTCCAGCCCCTGCAGCTGAATCGGCTGTGCAGGCAGATCGGTGATGTAGTCGATGCCCTTGGCGCGGGCATCCTCGCCCAGGTACTGGTTCAGGTTGCCCAGCATGGACAGGAGGTTGAACTCTTCCTCCTCCTCCTTGACCAGTTCGGCGTCCAGCCGCGAGGCGTTGGAGATGTCGCTGACCAGCCGGTCGAGGCGGCGCACATCGTGTTCGATCACGTCCATCAGCTTTTCGCGCTGGTCATCGCGGCGGACCATCCGCAGGGTGCCAACCGCGGATTGCAGGCTGGCGAGCGGGTTCTTGATCTCATGCGCCACGTCCGCGGCGAACTGTTCGTTGCTGTCGATGCGGGAATAAAGCGCCTTGACCATGCCGCGCAGGGCACGGCTGAGGCGGCCAATCTCGTCAGGGCGGGCGGACAGGTCAGGGATGCGGATCCGGCCCGGGTTGGATTTACGGCTGCCGCGGTCGCGGCCCAGTTCCGCCGCCTCGGCCAGATCGGCCAAGGGGTTGGCGATGGTCGAAGCCAGCACCAGGCTGAGGCCGACGGAAACCAGAAGCGCCACCACAAACATCTGCAGAACCCGTTCCTGCTCGCCGCGAACGAGCGCGTCTACCTCGCCGGTGGGCGAGGTCAGCGCGATCACCCCGACGGCGGTGCCGTTGTGCATGATCGGGGTAGCCGCGGAGATCACCCGGCTGCCGCTGGTGTCCACCACGGTTTCAACCCCGGTGCCGCGATTCATCGCACGGTCCACAAGGCCGCTGAGCCGTTCCTCCAGCGTCGGGCCAGAAGCCGCATTGGGTGTTTCATCGCCTTCCGTCAATCCCCAGAGCACAGAGAGCGCGTCGCTGATCAGGGTGCGGCTGCGGCCGCTGTCGTTCAGCACGTTCAGCGCATCGCTGCGGTCCACACCCTTGATGCTGGAAATCAGGTTGCCGGTGGTGTCGAACACAAATGCCTCGACCCCGCCGCGCAGGCTGAGGCGAGCCAAGGTATCTTCCACCTGAATGCCATCGCCGGCAGCAAAGCTGACGGCGCCGGCCGCGGGCATCTCAGCCTCGAACACATCGGCGGCCAGCATCGCCTCGGAGACCAGCGCGCCGGCCCGCTGCTGAACCAGGCTCTGGCGGGAAGAGTTCAGGTAGAGGATGCCGGTGACCATGATGGTCAGCGCAATCAGGTTGAAAGTGATGATCCGGCGGGTCAGCGGCGAGCCCTTGAGCGGCAGGAGCCCGCGGCGGGCGCGCTTGACCTGCATCTCGCGCGTGACCGACTGGTCGGGGGTGACCCAGTCTTCCCCCAAAACCACATCGCCGTCCTGCTGGCGTTGCACTATGCTGGTATCGCGCATCCGCGCCACTCCCTTGGCCGGGGGCAAGAAGCCCCGCTTAGATGTGCCGCTTATTCTTCATTGTAACGGTAACCGATTCCATAAAGGGTCTCGATTGCCGCAAAATCCGAATCCGCGCTGCGCATCTTCTTGCGCAGGCGCTTGATGTGGCTGTCGATGGTGCGGTCGTCCACATAGACCTGATCGTCATAGGCCACATCCATCAGCTGGTCGCGGCTTTTGACGAAGCCGGGCCGCTGGGCCAGCGCCTGCAGCAGCAGGAATTCGGTCACTGTCAGCGACACGTCCCTGCCCTTCCAGCTGACCGCGTGGCGCAGCGGGTCCATCCGCAGGTTGCCGCGCTCCATCACCTTGGCCTCGGGCGAGGCGGTGCCTTCGGCGTCGCTGCTGATGGCCTCCTGGCGGCGCAAGAGCGCCCGGATGCGTTCGACCAGCAGGCGCTGCGAAAACGGCTTCTTGACGTAATCGTCAGCCCCCATGCGCAGGCCCAGCACCTCGTCGATCTCATCATCCTTGGAGGTCAGGAAGATCACCGGCATCTGGGATTTCTGGCGCAGCCGCTGCAACAGGTCCATGCCATCCATGCGCGGCATCTTGATGTCCAGCACCGCCATATCCGGCAGTTTCTTGTTGAAGGCGTCCAGCGCCGCCTGCCCGTCATTATATGTTTCGACCTCAAAGCCCTCGGCCTCAAGCGTCATGGAAACCGATGTCAGGATGTTCCTGTCATCGTCAACCAAAGCAATCTTCGACATCGGAATTGCCCCTAATCTGCTCTGTTATGTTTTGTTTTTACCATGTTCATCGCCGTTCTAGTGCCCCGAATCAATCCCATTTGAAGAATCGGGACAATCTTTGGACACAATTGGGGCAAAAATACCTTAGCGTTCACTGAACAGCCGGGCACATGCCGCGGTGCAGAACAATGGTTGCGCTAAACATTGCCTTGATGGCGCTAACTGGTTGAAACCGGCCTGTTCACCCCCCAAAACGCCATGTTAAGACCGCGCCACCGGCAGCGATGCCGTTTCTATTGCCCCAATGGCGCAGCCGCGCAGCCTGCGTGCCGCCCGCGCCGCCACAGGAGAAAAAACGCATGACATCTGGACGGGTTAACCCGCAATTCCGCCTCGAGGATCAGGGCATCGAGGGTCTGGGCAATGTCTATTACAACTTCATGGAGCCTGCGCTGATCGAAGCCGCGCTGAAGCGCGGCGAAGGCACGCTGGGCAATGGCGGCGCCTTCCTGGTCACCACCGGTAAATTCACCGGCCGGTCGCCCAAGGATAAACATGTCGTGAAAACCGAAAGCGTGCGCGACACCATCTGGTGGGACAACAACGCCGCGATGAGCGCCGAGGGTTTTGACGCGCTCTACGCCGACATGCTGGAGCACATGAAGGGCAAGGACTACTACGTCCAGGACCTGGTGGGCGGCGCCGATCCGGCACATGCGATCAACGTCCGCATGGTGACCGAGCTGGCCTGGCACAACCTGTTCATCCGCACCATGCTGCGCCGTCCCGACCGTGAAGACCTGGATGATTTCATCGCCGATTTCACCGTCATCAACTGCCCGAGTTTCCAGGCCGACCCCAAGAAGCACGACTGCCGCAGCGAGACCATCATCGCGATGAACTTCGACCGCAAAATGATCCTGATCGGCGGCACCGAATACGCTGGCGAAAACAAGAAATCGGTGTTCACCCTGCTGAACTACCTGCTGCCGGAAAAAGGCATCATGCCGATGCACTGCTCCGCCAACCACGCCAAAGGCAACCCGGTCGACACCGCCGTGTTCTTCGGCCTCTCGGGCACCGGCAAGACCACCCTGTCGGCCGACCCGGACCGCGTCCTGATCGGTGATGACGAGCACGGCTGGGCCGACAACGGCACCTTCAACTTCGAAGGCGGCTGCTATGCCAAGACCATCAACCTGAATGCCGAGGCAGAGCCGGAAATCTACGCCACCACCTCCAAGTTCGGCACCGTGATCGAGAACATGGTGTTCGATCCGGAGACCAAAGAGCTGGATTTCAACGACGACAGCCTGACCGCCAACATGCGTTGCGCCTACCCGCTGCATTACATCTCCAATGCATCGGCCAGCGCCCGAGGCGGCCACCCGAAGAACATCATCATGCTGACCTGCGATGCCTTCGGCGTGCTGCCTCCGATCGCGCGGCTGACCCCGGCGCAGGCGATGTACCACTTCCTGTCCGGCTTCACCTCCAAGGTGGCGGGCACCGAGCGCGGCGTGACCGAGCCGGAGCCGACCTTCTCCACCTGCTTTGGCGCGCCGTTCATGCCGCGCCGCCCGGAAGTTTACGGCAACCTGCTGCGCGAGAAGATCGCCCAGCACGGCGCCACCTGCTGGCTGGTGAACACCGGCTGGACCGGCGGCGCCTATGGCACCGGCAGCCGGATGCCGATCAAGGCCACCCGCGCGCTGCTGACTGCTGCGCTGGACGGTTCGCTGGCGGATGCGGAATTCCGCAAGGACGCGAACTTCGGCTTTGACGTGCCGGTCAACGTGCCGGGCGTGCCGGAACTGCTGCTGGATCCGCGCCGCACCTGGGACGACAAGGACGCCTATGACACCCAGGCGGCCAAACTGGTGCAGATGTTCTCTGACAACTTCGAGCAGTACCTGCCGTTTATCGACGAGGACGTGAAGGCCGCAGCCATCGGCTGATCTACCTGAGTAATAGCCCCGGCCACTACCGGGGCTATTTGCTTCTTCCTGTCAGTTCAATTTCAACCAGGAACCCGGTATTCCAAATATCAGCGTTTCCATCGTCCCAGTAGGAAACCTTTACGCCAGGCCGATTGAGCTTAGGCGCTATAGAAAACCTCGCAAAGTGCTGTCGGTTTTTGAGGTTGTTCGGCTGGCCAAGTCCCCATCGCCGGTATGTCAGCGGCTCTCCTGAAGCCCAAACCCACCCCCCTGCAGGTTCGTTTCGCCGGTCTGGCTGGTACAAACCGATATAGGGACCAAAGCGCATTCCGTCATTATGTGCTATGAATCGCTCGTCCGAGGAGAATAGATCAACCACAAACTGGTTTTCTTCCGCACTGTTGATCGACACCAAGTATCCTCCGGCATTCCGCGCCATGCTATTTGCAGAAGACCAGGCCATCGACTGCCCGTGCACTGACAGATAGAGACGCCCACGGAAATAGCCGAACTTAATAGGGTACAACCGAAAAACAGTGAGCGCCTTGCGTAAACGCGGCTCTATATCCCCTGTAAGATCTTCGGGTGTATACCGCCGGGCCATTGGCCCCATTAGTGCCTCGATAGCCGGAACATTGGGAAGCACCTTCAGGAGTGCAACATCGACTTCAGAGCCATATCCAATGTTGGTCATTAAACGTGCTTGCGAAATAGCCTTGCGCGTTCGAGGACCGAATTTCCCGTCCAGTCCGCCAGTATCAAACCCCATCATACCCAATGCTTTCTGCACTAATATCCGGTCTTTTGCAGATAGCGTTACGGTGCGTCCGTCTTCTTCAATCGCTGACGCCAACCAAGGCTCTGCAACCCGGTAGCCCCGGCGCAGATCCAACTCAAGAGACAGAGCATCACGCCGCTTTGCCGCCAGTGCAACCAGCCGGTGCTCCGGGTAGTCTTCGTATTTCTTCAAAAACCGCTTCCAGCTCCAAACCGTGTTATACCCCGCTGCCTCGGTGAATTCCTCAATCATCTCCTGATCGATTCCCTGAGGCCGCGGGACCGGGGCAGGAGCGGCAACCGGTTGCGGTTTGGGCGGCACCAGAAAGATGTCGTGGCCCGGCAAAGATCCATAGACAAAGGGTTCCTGCTCACCCTGCGTCGCTGCAAAAACAGTGTCGCGGACTTGACGGAACAGCTTGCCAAGCTCAAGCCCCGGGGTTTCGATATGCCGCAGCAGCGCCGCCGCATAGGGGCTGTTGCGTCCGGAACCGTCCAGGGCAAGCGTGCCTCCCTTTGCCGAATACCCAACCAGAACACCGCTGGGTTCAATTATAGCCAGACCGCGGCCGATGGATCTGGTTGCCCCGGACACCTTCATCTGCTGCTGGAACGGATTGTCCCGGCAGGCATCTACCAGCACGATTTTCAGGCCGCCGGATGACTCCACAGCTGACAGAACGCCGCTCAGCCGGATCGCTTCGAATTCGACGTCCCGGCTGCTTTTGAGTTCCGCATTGACGGGGATCAGGTAATTTGTGTTTTCAATTTCGATGCCGTGTCCTGCGTAATAAACCAAGACCACATCCGCCTGTTCAGCGGTTGCTGAAAAGTCGCGCAGCGCGAGCCGCATACCGCGGTAATCCAGGTTCTCGAATTCAGAGACGTCAAACCCGATCCGCCGCAGGGCGCTTGCAAGATCCGCGGCATCGCGACCCGGGTTTCGGAGTTTGGGAACTGCTGCGTAGTCGGAATTGCCAATGATCAGTGCCACCCGCTTTTCCGGATTTGCCTTCGCGGTTGCGGTGCCGGCTGCAAGCAGCCACAAAGCTATCAGAACCAGCTGCGTGAAAACACGGAAAACGCGCATATCAGTCCCCCCTGAACCTGCACAATCCAAGGTAGCACATTTCCGAAAAACTTCTAACCCGGCGGCTAAGGCCGGATATCCGGCCTAAAGACTGCCTGTCACCATGTCCCGCACCTTGACTGCGTAGCGGTCGGTCATGCCGGAAACGAAATCCGCCAGCGAATGCATGGCTGTACAGGCATCCTCCACCCCGCGCAGATCCAGGTCGACGGCGCGGATCAGCTGTGCCCAATGGGGATGCTCCTTGGCCAGCACCGCCTGATCCCAGCCGCAGGCAGCCAGATCGGTGTAAAGCCCGTGGAAGTGGCCGAGGATGCGGTGCAGCACCTGGCGGCCTGCGACCTCCAGCTCTGTCTTGCGGCGCGCGGCAAAGATGCGTTCCACCGACAGGCGCTGCAATTCGGCAAAGGCGTCCGCCTTGGATGATGCGCCGATCAGGTCACCGTCGAATTCGCCGCTCATGATGGCGTCGTAATTGTCCAGGAAGGCCTGCACAGCGGCGCTGGTGGCGGCACCGATGGAGAGCGCGCGCAGAAGGGCGACACGCTCGCCCAGCGGCATGGCGGCGTCTTCCTCGCGGTTGCGCTTGCCGGTGATGTCCTCGAGCACAGCAGCCACATCACCCCGGTCCAGATCGCCCACGGCGCCTGCGTCCTCGATATCCATGATGCGGTAGCAGATATCATCCGCGGCCTCGACGAGGAAAGCGAGCGGGTGGCGGCGGTACCAGCCTGCGCTTTCGCGGATCATGCCGGTGGCGGTGCAGATTTCATCGAGCAGCGCTGTGTCAGCGGCAAAGACGCCGAATTTCTTGAGGCCTGCATAAGGCGCCGGGCCATCGCCGCAAACGGCATCGCGCACCTGGCGGGTACAGGGGTATTTCAGGAAGGCGCCCAGCGTTGCGTAGCTGAGCCGCATGCCGCCCTCGCGCCGGGCCATTTCCAGCCGCCCGGCGATGCGCAGGCCCTGGGCGTTGCCTTCAAAATGGGCAAACTCGGCCTGCTGGGCTGCCGGGACCTCGGCGGCGAGCCCTGCACCTGCCTTGAATTGCGCGGCAAACCAGCCGCCGATGCTGTCCTCGCCGGAGTGGCCAAAGGGCGGGTTGCCGATGTCATGCAGAAGGCAGGCGGATTGCACATGGCCGGCAATGCGCAAGACCTGATCCGGGGTGATGCGGTTTGCTGCCAGCAGGGCCTGCCCAACGCCAGCGCCAAGCGAACGGCCGACGCTGCAGGTCTCCATGCTGTGGATCATCCGGTGGTGCACATGGTCGTGGCTGTAGAGCGGGTGCACCTGGGTTTTCTGCGCCAGCCGCCGGAACGGCTCGGAGAACAGGATGCGGTCATAGTCCTGCAGATAGGCCTCGCGCCCCGGGGCTTCGGGGAAGTCCGGCCGGCACAGCCGCCCCGGGTTCAGCAGCCTGTTCCACTCCATCGCCATGTGCCTGCTCCTTTGCCTGATTTGACAGCGGTTAAACGGGAGGCGGCGGGGAATTGCAAACCCTTCAGCGCGGTTCGATGCCGGCAGGCTCCAGCTTGTGCTCCGGCTCCACGTGAATCACCACCTGCGCCTCCGGCAGGGCATCTTTCAGGGCGATTTCAATCATGTCGCAGATGCCGTGGGACGCCCGCACCGTCATGGCGCCGTCCACCACCATATGAAACTCAATAAACAGCGCACGGCCGGCCCGGCGGGTCCTGAGGCCATGCACCTGCAGCGCGCCTGCTGCCATGCGCTGGATGACCTCTTCGATTTTCTGGCGTTCCTCCGCCGGGGCGGCGGTGTCCATCAGGCCGTTCACGGAGGCTGCGATCACCAGCCAGCCCTCGCGCAGGATGTTGACGCCGACCAGCAGCGCCAGCAGCGGGTCGAGCACCGCCCAGCCGGTGACAAGTGCCAGAACCAGCCCAGCCAGCACCCCGGCAGAGGTCCAGACATCGCTCATCAGGTGGCGCCCGCCAGCCGACAGCGCCGGGGACTTCAACCGTGTGCCCGCGCGCAGCAGCACCCGCGCCCAAGCAAGGTTCACCAGCATCGCCAGCGCGTTCACCAACATGCCGGCAGCGCCCCAGGCGGGATCGCCTGCGCGGGTCAGCGCGCTGATGGCTTCGTGCAGGATCACCAGGGCAGCGATCACGATCAGGATGCCCTCGATCACCGCCGAGAAATACTCGGCCTTGTGGTGGCCGTAGGGGTGGCCCGCGTCCGGCGGCCGCTGGGCATAGCGCACCGCGAACCAGGCCATCACCGCGCCGCCGATGTTCACCAGCGATTCCAGCGCATCCGACAGCAGCGCCACGGAACCGGTCATCATCCAGGCAGCAACCTTCAGCGTCATGACCGCCAGCGCGACCAGGATGGAGCCGGTTGCCAGCTGTTCTGCGCTGAGCCGTTGATGCATGACGCCCTGCCTTTCCCCGCTACATCAGCACGCCGCGGCGCAACAGGTTCAGGCCTGCGATCAGCAGCACCACCAGCGTTGCGCGGCGGAACAGCACCTGGTCGATCCGGTCATGCAGCTGCCCGCCGATCCACATGCCCGCCACCGCCGGCACGATCAGCGCCAGCGAGAACGGCGCGGTCTCAGTCCGGATCACACCCGATCCCACATGCGCCACCAGCAGCGCCACCGCACCCAGGCCGTAGATCACCCCCTGCACCCGGATCTGTTCTGTCTTTTCGGTATTCAGGGCCGTCAGATAGGCCACCGTCGGCGGCCCCCAGACGCCGGACACGCCGCCGATCAGACCCGCAATGCCCCCCACCATCGCCTCGCTGCGGCGGGAAGGATTGGCGATGGTGAATGTTTTGCCCATCAGTTGAATGCAGGCAAAGACCGTGACCGGCAGGCCGATAACCAGGAGCAGAGCCTGCTGCGGCAGCAGCCGCACGGACTGGGCGCTGAGCAGCAGGCAGACAAGCCCGATCAGCAGGAACACGCGGAACTTGCGGATCGAGGCCATGGCCGCCGCGGGCCCCTGCCGCAGCGCCTGCATGCCGTTAGTTACCAGCGTAGGCAGAATCAGCCCGGCCAGCGCCAGGTCCGGCGCCAGGAACATGCTGAGGCCGGAAATGAAGATCATTGGCATGGCAAAGCCCACCAGGCCTTTGACCGTGCCCGCCAGCAGCGCGATGCCAAAGGCCGCTGCCAGCTCAGCCGGGGAAAGAAGCGTAAACAATGCGGTCATGCCTCCGCTCTATCACATCCGCAGCGTGCTGCACGGGCAAAATCGACACGCAAGATTTGATCCAAATGACGCACCCGTGAGTATTTTTGTTGCGCTGCACCTGCAAAATGATTTACCACCGGGCGACCGAAGAAGGATCTGATTCATGGCCCACGACGGACAGGACTTGCATATGAAACCGACTCTCATTCCCGACCTGCTGGCGCTGACCGGCGCAGCGCTGGAACCGCTGGACCAGCTGCTTGAGGCCGCACGGGCCTCCGTCAAGGACATGGTGAGCAGCGACGGCCGTGTCTCCGGCAAGCTGATCGAGGAAAACCAGGTGGCGGCGCATGGTCTGTCCTGGCTTGCTACTTACGTCTACTCGCTGCGGCAGATGCAGAAATGGGCGGAGAAGCTGCAGGGCGAGGGCAAGTTCGGCGAGATGGAGCAGCTGCTGCACCAGATCGGCTTTGGCGAATACCTGTGGCAGGTCTACGGCGGCATCCAGATGAACCAGGGCGAAATCATCCGCTTGCAGGATCTGGGCCTGAGCCAGGACGCCCAGCGTGCGCTGATGGTGCCTGCAGTGATGACGCTGTGCGAGCAGGGCAACAGCCAGGCCGCCCGCACCCGTCTGGTGGAGCTGATGGAGGAACAGGCTGGTTCCACCATGTTCGGCGCCTCCGGCCTGGAGGAAGAGCTGGAGATGATCCGCGACCAGTTCCGCCGCTACGCGGTAGAGAAGGTCGAGCCGAATGCCCATGACTGGCACCTGAAGGATGAGCTGATCCCGATGGAAGTGATCGAGGAGCTGGCCGAGATGGGTGTCTTCGGGCTGACCATCCCGGAGGAATACGGCGGGTTCGGCCTGTCCAAGGCCTCGATGGTTGTGGTGTCCGAGGAACTGTCGCGCGGCTATATCGGTGTTGGCTCTCTGGGCACCCGGTCCGAGATTGCGGCGGAGCTGATCCTGTGCGGAGGCACCGAGGAGCAGAAGGCCAACTGGCTGCCGAAACTGGCCAGCGCCGAGATTCTGCCGACCGCCGTGTTCACCGAGCCGAACACCGGCTCTGACCTCGGGTCCTTGCGCACCCGCGCGGTGAAGGATGAGAACGGCGATTACAAGATCACCGGCAACAAGACCTGGATCACCCACGCTGCCCGCACCCATGTGATGACGCTGCTGGCGCGCACCGATCCGAACACCACCGACCACCGCGGGTTGTCGATGTTCCTGGCAGAGAAGACCCCGGGAACCGACGAGGCCCCCTTCCCCACCCCCGGCATGACCGGCGGCGAGATCGAGGTGCTGGGCTACCGCGGCATGAAGGAATACGAGCTGGGTTTCGACAATTTCCACGTGAAGCAGGAAAACCTGCTGGGCGGCGAGGAAAACAAGGGCTTCAAGCAACTGATGGAGACGTTTGAATCGGCCCGCATCCAGACCGCGGCCCGCGCCATCGGCGTGGCGCAGTCGGCGCTGGATATTGCCATGCAGTACGCGCAGGAGCGCAAGCAGTTCGGCAAGTCGCTGATCAACTTCCCGCGCGTCTCCGGCAAGCTGGCGATGATGGCGGTGGAGATCATGATCGCCCGCCAGCTGACCTATTTCTCAGCCTGGGAAAAGGACCACGGCCACCGCTGCGATCTGGAGGCCGGGATGGCCAAGCTCCTGGGCGCGCGGGTTGCATGGGCGGCGGCCGACAATGGCCTGCAGATCCACGGCGGCAACGGCTTTGCGATGGAATACAAGATCTCCCGCGTGCTGTGCGATGCCCGCATTCTCAACATTTTCGAAGGCGCCGCCGAGATCCAGGCGCAGGTCATCGCCCGCCGCCTGCTGGGCTGACCGCTGTCAGAGACCACCGCAGGGGAGCAATCCCCTCCTTGCCCGGCGCTCGCGCCGGGCTTTTTTCCGGGTGGCTGAAAACCGCAGCTTATGCGGCCCGCCTGCAACCACGGCGCGGAATAAGTCTGTTTCCAATACAGGTTCTTCGATCCTTAACGATTCATGGTTAACAAGAGTGCATGACACTCTTTCGCTGCCTCCTTCTGCCCACTCTGCTTTTGATCTCCGCCTGCGGCGGCGCCGTTCCGGAGGGACAATCCCCCCGTATTCTGGCGATGGGCGATTCGCTTCTGGCCTGGCACAGCCTGGCCGGCAAATCCATTTCGGACACAGTGGCCCGCGAATTGCAGGAACCGGTTGTTGACCGTTCCGTTTCCGCCGCGCGGATCATCTATAAGCTGCCCATTTCCGGCGCTGCTGGGATGAACATCCGCAAGCAGTACACGCCCGGCGAGTGGGACTGGGTGATCGTCAACGGCGGCGGCAATGACTTGTGGCTTGGTTGCGGCTGCTTTGCCTGCAACCGCAAAATGGACAAGCTCATTGCCTCTGACGGGCGCAAGGGTGCAATCCCCGGGATGCTGGCAGAACTGCGCGCGTCCGGCGCCAAGGTGATCTATGTCGGCTACCTGCGCAGCCCCGGCGTGGGGTCGATGATCGAACATTGCCGGGACGAGGGCAACGAACTGGAGGCCCGGATTGAGCGGCTGGCGGCGCTGGATGAGGGGATCTTCTTCCTGTCAAACAAGGACTTGGTGCCTTACGGCGACCGGTCCTACCACGCGCTGGACATGATCCACCCGTCAGTCAAGGCGAGCAGCGAGATCGGCCGCAAGGTGGCCGAGATTATCCGCACGAACTGAGAGAACCCCGGCCCGGACGCGCGGTTTTCCCGCCCGAATGCTTGCACTTGCGACCTTGCGCTGACTGCTGCACCCCTTCAATGTGGCATCAGAAACTGCCGCCGGAGGTCTAGATGCTGCGTGCTGCCCTGATCGCGTCCCTGCTGCTGCCAACCGCCTGCACCGGAGATGAAAGCCTGTCTGCCTATGGCGCCGCGGGCAAGGAGTGGAAGTTGCAGAGCATTGATGGCAGCGCCTTTACCGCCGCTGCGACCCTCATCTTTCCGGAGCCGGGCAAGATCGCCGGACGCGGGCCTTGCAACAATTTCCTGGGCAGCCAGACCGCGCCCTATCCCTGGTTTGAAACCGGGCCGCTGGCGGTGACGCGGATGGCCTGCCCGGAACTGGAGGCTGAGGACGCATTTCTGAAAGCGCTGCAGGAGATGACGCTGGCAGAGGTTTCCGGCGATGTGCTGATCCTCAGCAATGACGCGGGCCGGGAGATGCTGTTCAAAGACGGCGGCTAAGCAGGTCCATGAGCCGGGTGCGCGCCTCCGGCGGTGGGTGATTGCCCAGCGACGGGGCCAGATGCGACTCGAGGAAATGACCTGTGGTGCGCAGGGCCTGGAGGATTTCGGCGTCGTTTGCATCGCCCTGCCCCAGCATCACCGGCGGCAGCGGCAGCAGCCGGTCTGCCCAGTCACCGGCCCCTTCACGTGAAACAGCCCGACCCGTTTTCGGCGACACATAGGCCAGCCCGAACCGGCTGCCGGTCACGGCGCAAACCGTGAGGTCGAGGCCAAAGCCCATCTCCTCCAGGAGCGTCAATTCCCAGCGCAGGTAGGCGAGCGGCCAGAGGTCTTCGTTGCCCAGAAGATCCAGCAGCTGTTCACTGCGGGTATAGAGACCGGCGTGCGGTTCGCGCTCTGGCAGACAAAAGGACAGCATCGCCGTCACTGTGTTGAGCCCGGCCAGTGCCAGCCGGCCAGAGAGCGCTGCGGCGGCGCGGCTGCGCAGGGGTTCGGCGTGATAACTGCCCAAATGGTCCTCGAGCCTTGCTCGCCAGGTCACATCCAGCTGTGCACCGGGTTGCAGGATCGGTGCCATCCGGCGGCCGGCCCCGCCGCGCACCACGCCTGCGTGGCGCCCGTGTTCTTCGGTGAAAACGTCGATGATGGCCGAGCTTTCGCCGTGGCGGCGCACCGAAAGCAATATGCCGTGATCACGCCACTCCAAAGCCGGGCCTCCCTGTTCTGCGGTCCGCCCTACCAGATCGTATTGCCGGACGGGCTGCAAGCGGCGGGGTCATTCCAGGCCGGGTTCGTCCAGCAGGTGGCGGCCCTGGCGGTCCTCGACCTCGATCACCCAGAGGTCAGGGTCAAAGCTCCGCTGCCGGTTTATGGAAGCATCGACGTCCGGCTCCGCCCCCTCGGCCAGCGCATCCCATTTGCGGTCGCCGCTCATCAGGTCATAGGTGCGGTGAAAGGCGCGGGCCTGGCCGTCCAGCGTGTTGAGCTTGACCAGCACTGCGCCCGCAGTGTCGTCGCCATGGGAGGTGATGAAGGCCGGAATATCCTGGAACCGAAGGCGGGCCAGATAGGCGTCAACCCAGAAGCGGGCGGTGAGGCGGGTCATGCCGCACCCCCGCCTGCGTCAGCGCTCAAGGAGCCTGCGGGAGCCTCCGGCGGGAGTATTTTCACAAAGGTGAAAAGCACGGGGCGCTTCAATTGCCGTCCTTGAAGTCGAGGCCCATTTCGGAATAGCGCTCTGCTTCTTCCAGCCAGTTCGGGCGCACCTTCACCTGCAGAAACAGGTGCACCTTGCGGCCCAGGAATTCCTCCAGCTCGGCACGGGCGGCCTGGGAGACGGACTTGATGGTCTCGCCGCGCTTGCCCAGCACGATGCCCTTGTGGCCGTCGCGGACCACATAGATCATCTGGTCGACGCGGGCAGAGCCGTCCTTGCGCTCTTCCCATTTTTCGGTCTCAACCGTCAGCTGGTAGGGCAGCTCCTGATGCAGGCGCAGCGTCAGCTTCTCGCGGGTCATTTCCGCCGCGATCATCCGCATTGGCAGGTCGGCGATCTGATCCTCGGGGTAGAGCCAGGGGCTTTCCGGCAGCTTGCCCGCCAGCCACTGGCGCAGATCGTCGACGCCATGGCCGCGCTCTGCCGAGATCATAAAGGTTTCGGCAAATGTGTAGCGGCTGTTCAGGTCCTGGGTGAGGCCCAGCAGTTTTTCGGCCGGCACTTTGTCGATCTTGTTGATTGCCAGCGCCACGGTGCGGCCCTCGCCGATTTCGGAAAGGCCTTCGAGGATTGTTTCGACGCCTTCGGTGATGCCGCGGTGGGCCTCAACCATCAGCACGACGACATCGGCGTCCGCGGCACCGCCCCAGGCGGCGGCAACCATGGCGCGGTCCAGGCGGCGGCGGGGCTTGAACAGGCCGGGCGTGTCGACAAACACCAGCTGCGCGTCGCCCTCCATCGCCACGCCGCGGATACGGGCGCGGGTGGTCTGCACCTTGTGAGTCACGATCGAGACCTTGGCCCCGACCATGCGGTTCAGAAGGGTGGACTTGCCCGCGTTGGGCTCTCCGATCAGGGCAACGAATCCGGCGCGTGTGGTCATTTCAACTGGTCCTGTTTGCAGATCAGTGCCTCTACAGGAATTTACCCACAGGGGCCAGAGGCGTTTTCATTGGGCTTCGGCCAGCTTGCCCTATGTCAAAGACCTGTGGCAAATCCCGTGAAAGAACCACCGCGCCGAGCCAGTTCCACAAGCCAGGCCTTTATTCGAGTGCACATAAGGGGCCTGCCTGATGAACCGCCGGGATTTTCTGATTAGGACTGCTGCATCTGCCGGGGCGCTTGGCGCAGGCAGCTGGGGTTTGGCGGGTACCGGCGGGGCGCAGCGGCTGACCATCCAGCCCGCCAGTTTCGCTTTCCGTGAAACACCGACCGAAGGGCTGGTGAGCCTGTCGCCGGACGCGCCGCCGCCGGTTCTGTTTGGCACACAGGGCAAGCCCATGCATCTGCGGGTGGAGAATGGCACCGAAGACTACACCGCAATGCACTGGCACGGGTTGCGGATTGCCAACGCGATGGACGGGGTGCCGTACCTGACCCAGATGCCGATCGCAGGCGGCGAGAGCTTTGATTATGAATTCACACCGCCGGACGCGGGCACCTACTGGTATCACCCGCATTGCATGACCATGGCGCAGATGGCGCATGGGCTGACCGGAGTGATGTTGATCCGCGAAACGGAGGACCCCGGGTTCGACGCCGATCAGGTAGTTAACCTGCGGGACTTCCGGCTGGATGATGCGGGCGCGTTCCTGCCCTATTACACTGCACGCGGCGCGGCCCGCGGCGGGACGCACGGCAATGTGCTGACTGCAAACTGGCTGCAGGCGCCGGTTTATGATCACCTTGCGGGCGGCTTGGTTCGGCTGCGAGTGGTGAACACCGACACCACGCGAATCTACAAGCTGCACCTCAGCACCGCTCAGGCGCGGATAATTGCCTGGGACGGGCATCCGGTGACGGTTGAACTGCCCCTGCCCTCGGCCAAGGAGCCGTTGCTGGTCGGCCCCGGACAACGGGTGGAATTTGCAGTGCGGATGCCAGCAGACGAGGGGCAGTCGGCGGAGCTGCTTGCAGAACTTCCAGGCCAGCCCACCCGCACCATGGCGCGGCTGCGGTCTGTTGGCGCGGACCTGGCACGGGACTTGCGGGAACTGAAACCGCTGCCTGCCAATCCGGTTGCCCGGCCTGATCTGGCAAAGGCGGAGGTGCATGATTTCGTCTTTGGCTGGACGCCGGAGGGCGGGCCGCCGAATGATGGCTACTGCGGCTCCATGGGCTACAGTTTCTGGTCGATCAACCGCACGCCCTGGGCCGGAGATGCGGCCAAGGGTACTGGGCCGCTGGCCGTGCTGGAACGCGGCAAGAGCTATGTTTTGCGGCTGCGGAATGAATCGCCGAACCTGCATCCGATCCATCTGCACGGGCTGGCGTTTGTTCCGATCCGCTCCAACCTGCGGACACTGCCGCCGCTGGTGACCGATACACTGCTGCTGTTGAAGGATGAGGTGGCCGAGATTGCCCTGGTCGCCGACAATCCCGGCGACTGGGCGTTCCATTGCCATGTGATCGAGCACCAGAAAACCGGGCTGGCCGGTTACATCCGGGTGGTCTGACGGATCAGCCGAGTTGTTCCAGCAGCGCCTTGGCGGCGGCCTGTTCGGCCTGCCGCTTGGAACCTGCGGTGGCCTGCGCCTCGGTGCCGTCTTCAAGACGGGCGGCAATGGTGAAGACCGGTGCGTGGTCGGGGCCGCTGCGGGAGACCTCCACGTAGGTAGGAACTTTCTGCCCGCGGGCCTGCGCCCATTCCTGCAAGGAGGTCTTGGCGTCGCGTGCGTCGGTTTCGACCTGGTGGATGCGGCTGCCCCACAGGCGCAGGATCACCTCCGCCGCAGCGTCAAAGCCCGCGTCCTTGTAAACCGCGGCAATCACCGCCTCCATGGCGTCGCCCAAAAGCGCCTGCTTGCGGCGGCCGCCGGACATCATCTCGGAGCGGCCCAGCTTCAGCACCGCGCCGAGGTCGATTTCCTTGGCGACATCAGCGCAGGCCTCCTTGCGCACCAGCGCATTGAAGCGCGGCGCCAGCTGGCCCTCGGTGGCGGTCTTGTCGTGCTCCAGAAGTGCTGTGGCCATCACCAGCCCCAGCACCCGGTCGCCCAGAAACTCCAGCCGCTGGTTGTCCTTGCGGGTAGAGGAGGAGACGGAGGCATGAGTCACGGCACGCTGCAGCAGGTCGGGGCGGGCAAATTTATGCCCGATCCGCTCCTCAAACGCGCGCAGTTCCTTGGACAGTTTCACTGGATCCCCTTGAAGAAACGGTCGCTGCGCCAGGTCCAGAAGTAGAGCATGGAACGCCCGGCGGAGGAGAACATGATCCGGTCGGCGCGGCCGATCAGGTTTTCATACGGCACGAACCCAACCCCGCCCGCGGTTTGCGGCAAGCGGCTGTCCGAGGAGTTGTCCCGGTTGTCGCCCATGAAGAAGTAATGGCCCTCGGGCACTTGATAGACGCTGGTGTGGTCGACGCCCTGGTTGGTGATGTTGAGCACGGTATGCTCATTGCCGCCGGGCAGGGTCTCGATCTGGCGCGACTTCTTGCAGACAGCGCCCTGACCCACCGGAGCGTTTTCACAGCGCGGCATCGAGCCTTGCGGGCCCTGCCGCTCCATCACTTCCTCGAACTCGCCTGCGTCCTGCAGCTTCACCGCTTCGCCGTTGATGAACAGCACGCCGTTCTTCATCTGAATCTTGTCACCCGGCAGGCCGACCAGACGCTTGATGAAGTCGTTGCCGTTCACAGGGTGGCGGAACACTGCGACATCGCCGCGCTCTGGTTCGCTGCCAATCAGGCGGGTGTTGTCGCCATCCAGAAACGCGCAGATTTTCTTGGCGTCGATGTTCACCCCGACCGCCGGGAAGCGGAGGCTGGGGCAAGAGGCGTAGGAATAGCCATAGGCCATCTTGTTCACGAACAGGAAATCCCCGATCAGCAGGGTTTCCTTCATCGAGCCGGACGGAATCCAAAAGGGCTGGAAGAACAGGGTGCGGAAAACACCGGCAATCAGCAGCGCGTAGACGACGGTCTTGATCGTCTCGATGATCGAACTGCTGGTCTTTGCTTTGGCCGTCATCAGGCTCTCCGGTTTGGTAACAGGGTCCGGGGCTACATGCGGGCCTGAGGGGGGCAAGTCAAGTTCCGGCGGATGATTCCGCCGGGTTCGCCGGGATCGGGCGTGCTTCGATCAGCACAAAGGCCTGCGCCCAGGGGTGATCATCGGTCAATGTCACGTGAATCACCGCCTCATGGCCGGGCGGGGTCATCTGTTGCAGCCTGTCGGCGGCCCAGCCGGTCACATGCATCACCGGCTGGCCGCTCCGCAGGTTGCTGACCGCCATGTCCTTCCAGGCGATCCCCATGCGCAGGCCGGTGCCCAGTGCTTTGGAACAGGCCTCCTTGGCGGCCCAGCGTTTGGCATAGGTGCCGGCCACATCGCGGCGGCGCTCGGCCTTGCGCTGCTCCACCTCGGTGAAAACACGGTTGCGGAAACGGTCGCCGAACCGGTCCAGCGTGCGTTGGATGCGTTCGATATTGGCGAGGTCGGTTCCGATGCCCAGGATCATTCTTCCAGCCGTTTCAGACCCAGTTTGATGCCATGGCCCAGGAACAGCCGGTTGACCATCAGGATGACCGCCAGCAGCAGCAGGAAGATCCCGGCTAGGAAAACAAACGGAATTGTCTGCCGCGCCTCAGCAACCATCGGGCTGTTCCAGTAAAGCGGCAGCTGGATAATGGTCAGCAGTGCCACAATCGCGGTCATCGCCGCCGCACAGACCCAGGCATCCCTGCCCGGCAGGGGCGCGCGGGTGGCCTGGGCGATGCGCATGCCCTCCACGACCGACGCCACCATCGGCGGCAGCACCGTTGCCAGCCCGGCCGGCATGCCGATACCGAACTGCGCCAGCAAAAGACCTGCCAGCAGCATCGCCACTGAGGCCCCCATCCACCAAAGACCGTAACGGACTAGATTGACCTGCATATTCACTCCCCCCCGGCATCACAGCCATCCGGCCGCGCCTTTTCCGTCCTGCCCGGCTCATGCTCCTGGCAGATCTGTGTTGTTTCCTCGTCCCGAAGCGGCACATCCAGCAGCGCGCAATGGACGCCCTGAGCAGACGCCCGGTGATGCCGGCAGCTGCGGCACAGACCGAAACTGCGCCCGCCGCGGGCCGCGATCATGCCCCTGACCAGCTGCTGCAGCGCATCCCGGACTTCTTCCATCTGGCTGGCTGGCAGGTCCACTTGCGGTGCAGCGTCCAGGGCCCCGGCCACGGCTTGGCCTTGCGGCGTGAGATCATAGCGCCGCGAGCGCCGGTCGCTGCCGCCTGGCCCTTCTTGCGCCAAACCCTTGGCAGCCAGCGACTTCAGCGTCTGGGAGACCGTACCGCGGGTTGCTGACAGGTAGTCGGCCACCGCCGACGGGGTCCGGGAGAACCGGTTGGCCCGCGCCAGATAATCCAGCGCCGACGCCTGCGCCGGGTTGAGCCCGGCAGCCCGGCGCCCGGTGCCATGCAGGCGCGAGAGCCGGTCGAGGAGGCTGGCGATTTCATGTGCCGCAGTCATGCAAGCTTGATAGCGAGTCAAAATTACCATTGCAATACTTTCGACTCGATACTATCGAATGACATCGAGTCGACACCAAGGAGGTTGAAATGAAATTCGCATATTATCTGGCGGCGCTTGCCGCTCTGGGTGCGGGGCAAGCAGCACAGGCCGGCGGCAGCCACGCTGCAACCCATGCAGAACCGCTGCTGTCGGACGCCAAGGAAGGGATAGCGCCGGACACTGACATCCGCAGCGTTCATGCAAGCCGCACTGGCGGGCATGTCACTTTTCGGATGGAAACCGGGGGAGAGGCCGGCAGCTCCGTGCCACCTGCCACTGGTTCCTTGGGTGGTGCCGGGGTGCAGGCTTATGTCTGGCCGCTGTCGCTGGATCCCTCAGCCGCGGGTTTTGAAGCCGGCAGCGGCACGCTGGCGCTGGTTGCCACCGCGCATCCGGACTTTGACGACACGCCGCTGTTTGACGAAAACGGCGATGGCGATTTGGCCAACGATGGTGCCGGCTGGCACAGCCATTGGGTGGTGCTGACCCCCAACGATGGCTGCGGCGAAGGCATGCTGTCGGTCAAGGACATCCCCGAAGGCGCAACGCCTGCGCTGCCGCCAACCTGGCCGGGACTGCCGCTCTACATCGACAGCCCCGGCTATTCGCCGGTCCTGAACGGCAAAGAAGTCAGCCTGACGGTTCCACTGGCAGAAGAGGCGCTGGCATTTGACGGGGTGACGGCCGGGTTGAAGGTCAATGCGAACATCCACGCGCCGCTGTTGTGCGTGACGGATGTGTTCGATATCGCTTCTGGCGACCTGAGCCTGCCCGGCAAGCTGGAATGACCTGATCTGCGGGAGTTAATCTGGCCCGGGGCAGTGATATGCCTTGCCCCGGCCCGTTTCTGGCTGACCGCTGTCAGCCGCGCGCGGCGTCCATCAGGCGGCGCATTTCCTGCACTGCCGGGGTGAGCCCGCGAAAGATCGCCTCGCCGATCAGGAAGTGGCCGATATTCAGCTCGCGCACTTCCGGGAAGGCCGCAACCGGCTGCACGGTGTCATAGGTCAGCCCGTGACCCGCGTGCACTTCCAGTCCCAGCGAATGGGCATAGGCAGACATCTCGCGCAGCGCCTCCAGCTCGCGGTCGCGGTCTTCAAACCGGCTTTCGGCGTGATAGTCGCAATAGGCTCCGGTGTGCAGTTCGATTACCTCCGCGCCGATGCGGTGTGCGGCGTCGATCTGTTTCCGGTCAGCGGCGATGAAAATCGACACGCGGCAGCCGGCATCCCGCAACGGAGCGATGAAATGGGCGAGGCGGTTTTCCTCGCGCGCCACTTCCAGCCCGCCTTCGGTGGTACGCTCTTCGCGCTTTTCCGGCACAATGCAGACTGCGTGCGGTTTGTGGCGCAGGGCGATCTTCTGCATTTCCACCGTCGCAGCCATCTCAAAGTTCAGCGGTACGGTCAGCGCCTCCATCAGCGCATCAATATCGCTGTCGGTGATATGGCGGCGGTCTTCACGCAGATGTGCGGTGATGCCGTCAGCGCCGGCATCTTCGGCCAGCTTTGCGGCGCGGACCGGGTCCGGATAGGCGCCGCCGCGGGCATTGCGCACGGTGGCGACGTGGTCGATGTTCACGCCCAGGCGCAGCTGATTGTCTGTCATGAGAGCACTCTCATCCGTCTGAAGTCAAAGCCTTGTCTCAAAGACTAGACAGACAAACTGCAAGAGCAAGCCTGCAGGCAATAATGGTACAATCAGGCAGGCGCCTTAAAGCCCGGTGTCGACCTCGGCGCGTTTCTTGATGGCCTCGAACTTGGCCTTGATCTTGGCCCGGCGGCGCTGCTGGTAGACCCGGATCACCGGCAGGCTGAGCACATAGCAGACAGTTGCGCAGATGATGCCCGGAATCACCCCGCCGATCATGTAGGGATAGAACACCTCATTGTAGAACAGGTGCAGCCCTTGCCAGTCGGCAGGGCGGTCCATGAACAGCGCAATCAGGTTGTCCTTCAGATCACCGCCAGCAGCCAGGAACTTGCCCACCAGGGATTTGTCGACTTCCTGGTCAAACTCCGTCCCCAACAGCCAATGCCCGGTCTGCAGCGACGCGACGCCAATCGGCACATAGGTCAGCGGATTGCCAAAGAACGTGGCGCTGAGCGAGGCCAGGATATTGCCGTTCATCATCCGCGCAATGATTGCAGCGACAAAGAAATGCAGGCCGTAGAATGGCGTGAAGGTGGTGAACACCCCCGCCCAGATGCCGCGGGCGATGCGTTCGGGCGAATCGGGCAGGCGCCGGACCCGGTGCTTTACATACAGGAACGCCCGCCCCCAGCCGCCGCGCGGCCAGAGGAAGTCCGCCAGCGCCCGGAGGGGCGGACGTCTGTCCCGGCGCCTGAATACCAAAGCTGTCCGTCCTTCCCAGTTCCCGGCCCAGTTCCCGGCTCAGAGTTTCAGCGGTTTACCCCGGAAAGTGGCGCTCTTCCGGCTGTTCCCGGAACCGCGCCACCGCGGCGACATCGCTTTCTGCTTCGAGCGTCAGCATCAGCGAGTGCAGCTGCTCCACATCCCGCAGCTCCACATTGATCATGAGCCGGTAAAAGTCTGGTTTCCTGTCTACAAATTCCAGGTCCGAGATATTGGCCTTTTTCTCGCCAATCAATGTGCAAATGCGTCCCAGCACGCCAGCGTCATTGCCGATGGTCAATTCCAGCGTGGTGCCATAGGCGGCCGGGTGGGTGCCGCTGTGCCACTGGACGTCCATCCAGCGCTCCGGCTGGTCCTCGAATTCGCCCAGCTTGTCGCAATCAGCGGCGTGCACCACCACCCCGCGGCCGCGGTAGGTGATGCCAATGATGCGCTCGCCCGGCAGCGGCTGGCAGCAGGTTGCGCGCTCAAAGCTCTGGCCTGGCTCCAGGCCGATCACCGCACGGCGCGGAGAGATTTCGTCGCCATCGCCGGTTGTGGTCAGTTCCGGGTAGACCGACTGCACCACATCATGCGCAGTGATTTCCGCGGCACCCAGCCGCGCCAGCAATTCGTCCACGCCGCTGGCGCGCAGGGCGCGGGCGGCGGTTTCCAGGGCCTTGTCGGTGGCCTTCTTGCCGACGTGCTCAAAGGCGGAGCGCGCCAGTTCGTGGCCTAGCTTGACGAACCGCGCCCGGTCCGCCTCGCGCAGGGCGCGGCGGATGGCGGTGCGGGCCTTGCCGGTGGTGGCGATCTCCAGCCAGCTGACCTGCGGGGTCTGCCCCTCAGCGGTGATCACATCGACCGACTGGCCATTGCGCAGCCGGGTCCACAAAGGCACCCGGATACCGTCCACCTTGGCGCCGACGCAGGAGCTGCCGATACGGGTGTGGATGGCATAGGCAAAGTCGATCGGCGTCGCGCCCTTGGGCAGCTTGATCACGTCGCCCTTGGGGGTGAAGCAGAACACCTGGTCCGAATACATCTCAAGCTTCACAGCTTCGAGGAATTCGTCGTGATCGTCCTCAGCGTCGAACTGTTCAGTCAGCGAGGCGATCCATTTTGCCGGGTCCACGGCAAACGGGTTTTCGGTGCGCACGCCGTCCCGGTAGGACCAATGCGCCGCCACGCCTGTTTCCGCCACATCATGCATCTGGCGGGTGCGGATCTGCACCTCCACCCGTTTGCCATCACGGCCCGACACGGTGGTGTGGATCGACCGGTAGCCGTTGGATTTCGGCTGGCTGATGTAGTCCTTGAACCGGCCCGGCACGGCCCGCCAGCGCTGGTGGATGGCGCCCAGCGCGCGGTAGGCATCCTCTTCGGACAGGGTGATCACCCGGAAGCCATATATGTCCGAAAGCCGCGAAAAGCCCTGATCCTTGGCCTGCATCTTGCGCCAGATCGAATAGGGTTTCTTGGCGCGGCCAAAGACCTCTGCCTCTATGCCCGCTTTTTCCAGTTCCAGCCGCATATCACCGGTAATCCGGTGGATCACGTCGCCGGTTTCGCGTTGCAGGGTCACAAAGCGGCGGATGATCGACTGGCGCCCTTCCGGGTTCAGCACGCGGAAGGCCAAGTCCTCCAGCTCCTCGCGCATCCACTGCATACCCATGCGGCCTGCCAGCGGCGCATAGATGTCCATCGTCTCGCGCGCTTTCTGGGCCTGCTTCTCCGGGCGCATCGCCTTGATGGTGCGCATGTTGTGCAGACGGTCGGCGAGTTTGACCAGAATGACCCGCAGATCCTTGGACATCGCCATGAACAGTTTGCGGAAGTTCTCCGCCTGCTTGGTCTCACGGCTGGAAAGCTGCAGGTTGGTCAGCTTGGTGACGCCATCGACCAGCATCGCCACCTCTTCGCCGAAACGGCGGGAGACTTCCTCGTAGTTGGCTTTGGTGTCTTCGATGGTATCGTGCAGCAGCGCGGTGATGATGGTTGCATCATCCAGGCGCTGTTCGGTCAGGATGGCGGCCACTGCCACCGGATGCGTGAAATACGGCTCGCCCGAGTGGCGGAACTGCCCGTCATGCATCTGCTCGCCAAACGCAAAGGCGTCCGCGATCCTGTCCGCGTTTGTTTTGGGATTGTAGTTGCGGACCAGAGCAATCAGGTCGTCAGGGGAAATCATGTCCGGTCCGCAGCCTCAATAGTCCAGACGCGCGCCTCAGCCCTGGCCCTGGGCCTCCATCAGTGCGCGCAGCAGTTTCTCTTCCGACATGTCATCGTCAGCCGGCTTGTCGTTGTCAGCGCCCATCAGCAGAGCCATGGAATCTTCTTCCGGCTCGTCAACTTCGATCTGGGTCTGGTTGCTCTCGATCAGGCGCTCGCGCAGGTCGTCGGCGCTCTGGGTCTCGTCGGCGATTTCACGCAGGGACACAACCGGGTTCTTGTCGTTGTCGCGCTCGACGGTGATCGGGGCACCTGCCGAGATCTCGCGGGCACGATGCGCAGCCAGCATCACCAGCTCAAAGCGGTTGGGCACTTTATCGACGCAATCTTCAACCGTCACGCGGGCCATCAGCGACTCTCCATATCATTCCTGGTCCAGAAGGCAGACATTTACGCCCATATCTTTCTCTTGACAAGGGCGGAAAACAACGCATTGCGCGGCTCAGAGCGGGGTCACCTCAGCCACGTCCTGCGCTGGCAGCTCCGCCAGCATCTCTGTCGCGGTTTTCTGCAGCACCGGGTGGCGCCAGCGCGGCGCGATGTCGGCCAGCGGCACCAGCACAAAGGCCCGGTCCTGGATGCGCGGGTGCGGCAGGATCAGCTGCCCTGGTGCTGCCTGCATCTGTTGCTCCAATGGCAACCCCTGCCAGCGGGCATAGGCCGCCGCATCGGGCAGCACGGCGCCGTCATAGTCCACCAGGTCCAGATCCAGCGTCCGCATCCCCCAGCGCTGCTCCCGCACCCGCGCGAACTGCGCCTCGACCTGATGCAGCCGCGCCAGAAGGTCACCCGCGGACAGCGCGGTTTCCAGGGAAACCGCAGCGTTCACATAGTCCGGCCCGGCGCCGGCCGGGAAACAGGGGGTTTGAAAGAACCGCGACACGCAGCGCAGGGAAATCTCCTCCGACTGCAGCGCCCGGATGGCCTTTGACAGGGTGATCTGAGGCGCATCAGCGTCAGCTGGCAGGTTGCCGCCAAGAGCAATCAGCGCCGTTTTGCGGTTTACGGCCATCTTTGACCCTATTCAAACGGACAGTATACTTGCGGCAAATGACAAATAACTTACATTAAGTCTACCCGTTTCGCCGATTTCAAGCATTCACTCACGGAACCCCCGGCCGAGACGGATATACCGGAAGGAAAATTTTGATGTTTTACAAGGACGAACGGCTCGCGCTGTTCATAGACGGGTCAAACCTGTACGCCGCGGCCAAGGCGCTCGGGTTTGATATCGACTATAAGCTTCTGCGGCAGGAATTCATGCGCCGCGGCAAGCTTCTGCGGGCCTTTTATTACACCGCTCTGCTCGAGAACGACGAGTATTCGCCGATCCGGCCTCTAGTCGACTGGCTGCATTACAACGGCTTCACCATGGTCACCAAACCGGCCAAGGAATACACCGACAGCATGGGCCGCCGCAAAGTCAAAGGCAACATGGACATCGAATTGACCGTCGATGCCATGGAGCTGGCACCGCGGGTGGACCATATCGTGCTGTTCTCGGGCGATGGGGACTTCCGCCCGCTGATTGCCAGCCTGCAGCGCCAGGGCGTGCGCGTTTCGGTGGTCTCGACCATCCGCAGCCAGCCGCCGATGATCTCTGACGACCTACGCCGCCAGGCCGACAATTTCATCGAGCTGGAAGAGCTGCGCGACGTGATCGGCCGCCCGCCGCGCGAGCAGAGCGAACCGCGTTCCGCAACAGCCGCCCACGGCTGACCGGAGACGCTGGAAACAAACCGGAACAGGCATCAGATGGGGTGGCGCCTGTTCCGGAAACACTTAGTCGTGCGCGTGACCCTGGCTGTTGAACTGGTTGTGGCGCGCGATGACATCTGCGGGCCAGCTGCTTTTGACATAGGCGAGCACTTGACGCAGTTCCGCGTCGCTCAGCACGCCGCCGAAGCCCTCCATGCGGCTTTTGTAGCCACCGCCAGCAATTGCCGCCACGCCTTTCCTGACCACTTCAAGCAACTGCTCATCCGGATGGTGCCACGCATGACCGGTCCCGTCCAAGGGCGGCGCGGGCAGATAGCCCTCGCCGTCCCGCGTCTGCCAGTCAGCCTCCCCCTGCAGGTCGCCGCCATGACAGCTGGCGCAGTTTTCCTCATAAACCGCACTGCCTGCTTCAACCTCAGCCGGATCATCATACGGCAGGATACTTGCGGGCCCGGCGCCTGCAGCGGAGAAGCCAAAACCAGCTTCGCCCTCTAGAACCAAAACCGCAGCCCGCGTGAATGCCCGTATCATTTCTGCCTCCCGTCCTGGCGTGCCGTAAAACTATCTGCCGCCTTCCGGCGCTGGAAGCTGAAGTCACACTCGCGTGAGGCGCCCGCGGCACTGGACCTTGCCGCTCGAAGCGCTTACCTCTGGCGCGCAAGGAGACGCCCATGACCAAGCCAGCCCTGACCCTCTACCTCGCCGCGCCGCGCGGCTTCTGCGCCGGCGTGGACCGCGCGATCAAAATCGTTGAAATGGCGATCGGCAAATGGGGCGCGCCGGTCTTTGTGCGCCATGAAATCGTGCATAACAAATTCGTGGTCGACAGCCTGCGCGAAAAAGGCGCGGTATTTGTCGAGGAGCTGGATGAATGCCCGGATGACCGCCCGGTGATCTTCTCCGCGCACGGGGTGCCGAAATCTGTGCCCGCCGCGGCCGAAGCACGCGAGATGATTTATGTCGATGCCACTTGCCCGCTGGTCTCCAAGGTGCACATCGAGGCCCAGCGCCACGCCGAGGCCGGGCTGCAGATGATCATGATCGGCCACAAGGGCCACCCCGAAACCATCGGCACCATGGGCCAGCTGCCTGAGGGCGAGGTGTTGCTGGTTGAGACCGCCGCAGACGTGGCGACGGTTGAGGTGCGTGATCCGGACCGGCTGGCCTATGTCACCCAGACCACCCTGTCGGTCGATGACACCAAGGGCATCGTTGCGGCGCTGGAAGAGCGGTTCCCCAACATCATCGGCCCGCACAAAGAAGACATCTGCTATGCCACCACCAACCGCCAGGAGGCGGTGAAATCGGTGGCGCCCAAGGCTGACGCGCTGCTAGTGGTCGGCGCGCCGAATTCCTCCAACTCCCGCCGCCTGGTCGAAGTCGGGGCTAAGAACGGCTGCGACTACGCCCAGCTGGTGCAGCGTGCCGAGAACATCGACTGGCGCGCGCTCGAAGGCATCCGCTCGGTTGCCATCACCGCCGGCGCTTCGGCCCCGGAGCTGCTGGTCAACGAGGTGATCGACGCTTTCCGGGAGCGCTATGAGGTGACCGTGGAAGTCGTGGAGACCGCGGTGGAAACAGTGGAATTCAAGGTGCCCCGCGTGCTGAGGCAGCCTGCGTGAGCGCACAGACCAGAGTGCATACTAAGTGACAGAAATTACACCCGCTTCAGGCGAACCGTGGTACGCCTAAGGTCCCGGGCATTTTTCTGGAGCCGTTTTCATGATCACGCTGCACTTTCTGATTACCGCCTTTGTCGTCGTCCTCGCACCGGGCACGGGTGTCATCTACACGCTGGCGCTTGGTCTCGGCCAGGGCTGGCGCGCTTCCATCTGGGCCGCAATCGGCTGCACCTTCGGTATCCTTCCGCATCTGGCCGCGGCCACGCTGGGGCTGGCGGCGGTGCTGCACAGCTCTGCCCTCTTGTTCCAGATCGTCAAGGCCGCGGGCGTGGCCTATCTCGTGTACCTCGCCTGGCAGGCGCTGCGCAGCGGCGGCGCGCTGGCTGTGTCCTCGAAACGCACCAGCCAGCCCGGCTGGAAAATCGCCTGGCGCGGCGCGCTGATCAACATCCTGAACCCCAAACTGTCGGTGTTCTTCCTGGCCCTGCTGCCACCGTTCCTGAGCGGCAATCCCACCAGCTCCACGCTGGAAATGTCGGTACTCGGACTGGTGTTCATGGTGATGACCTTTGCCATCTTCGTGCTCTACGGGCTGTTTGCCGCCCAGGCCCGCACTTACCTCTTGAACAGCGAGCGGGTGCTGAAGTGGCTGAACCGCGGCTTTGCGGCCGTCTTTGCAGGCCTTGCCGCCCGGCTGGCCATGGAACGCGCCTGACCCTGCCCGGGAGAGATCCAGATGAGTGATGACAGAACCATCAGCGTCTACGACGACCGCGCGGCGGATTACGCCGAGCTTTTCACCGGCAGAACGGACCCGGGGGAGGAGGCTGATTTTCAGGCCTTCACTGCACGACTGCCCGAAGGCGGCACATTGCTGGACCTTGGCTGCGGCCCCGGCCATTGGGCTGCGCGTTTCCGGGATGCCGGCTTTCGGGTAGCTGCGCTTGATGCCTCGCCGGAAATGGCAGAGGCGGCTCGCGCGGCCTATGGGATTGAGGTCATTACCGCCGGGTTTCACGCGCTGGATGCAGAGGCGGTGTTTGACGGCATCTGGGCCTATTTCAGCCTGCTGCATGTGCCGCGGGAGGAACTTTCCGTTCACCTGACCGCCCTCCGCCGGGCGCTGACCGAAGGCGGCACGCTATGCCTGGCAATGAAACTGGGCGAGAGCGAAGGCCGCGACGAGCTGGGCAGGTTCTATGCGTACTACAGCGAGGACGAGCTGCGCGAAAAACTCGAAACCGCCGGCTTCACCCTGCTCGGCGCCCGCCGCGGGACAGGCAAAGGACTGGCTGGCACTGCCCAGGAGTTCGTAGTACTGACGGCGCATGCCTGAATTATTTGCTTATACCGACGGCGCCTGCTCTGGAAATCCCGGCCCCGGCGGCTGGGGCGTTCTGCTGCGCGCCATGGACGGTGACACCATCGTCAAAGAAAAAGAACTGAGCGGCGGCGAGGCGGAGACCACCAACAACCGGATGGAACTGCTGGCCGCAATCAACGCGCTGGAAAGCCTGGCGCGGCCGTCCACCATCACCGTGGTCACCGACTCGGCCTATGTGAAGAACGGCGTCACCGGCTGGATCTTCGGCTGGAAAAGGAACGGCTGGAAGACGTCCAGCAAGAAACCCGTGAAGAATGTCGAGCTGTGGCAGCGCCTGGACGAAGCGCAAGCCCGCCACAAGGTGACCTGGGAATGGGTCAAGGGCCACGCAGGCCACCCTGAAAACGAGCGCGCGGATGAGCTGGCGCGCGCAGGCATGGCGCCCTTCAAGAAGAAGAAAAGCGCCTGATGCGCAGGGTTGCCGTATGACCTTTCTGGCGCTGCTGGACTATGCCTCGGTGCTGGTCTTTGCCCTTTCCGGCGCGCTGGTCGCCAGCCGGGCGCAGCTGGATATTGTCGGCTTTGCCTTTGTTGCCTGCCTGACCGCGCTGGGCGGCGGCACGTTGCGCGATCTGCTCTTGGACCGCAACCCGGTGTTCTGGATCGGCAACCCCAACTACATCCTGCTGGCCGCGCTGGCCGCCGTGGCGGTGTTCTTCACTGCGCATCTCTTGGAAAGCCGCCTGCGCTGGGTGGTCTGGCTCGACAGCTTTGCCCTTGCCATTGCTGTACCTGCCGGCACCGGTGCCGCGATCTCGCTGGACAGCCCGCCGGTGATCGTCGTGCTGATGGGTATGGCCACCGGCACCATGGGCGGGCTGATGCGCGACGTGGTCTGCAACGAGGTGCCGCTGGTGCTGAAACAGGGCGAGCTTTACATCACCTGCGCCATGGCAGGCGCCATCACTGCCGTTGCGGCCATCTGGCTGGGGTTTGAGCTGAAGTTCGCGCTGCTGGCCTGCGCCGGGGTCTGCTGGGTGCTGCGGGCAGGCTCCATCCTGTTTGGCTGGCACCTGCCGGTCTACAAAAGCCGCCCGCCGCGCAGCTAGGAAAGGCGTCTAGCGCTGGACGTATTTCTGCCAGAGCCAGATCAAAACCAAGGCGCCCAGCACCGCGCCTATGAAACCGGCCATGAAGCCCATCACCGCCAGCAGTGCGCGCAGCACCAATCCGCCGATCAGTGCCCCGGCCATACCGATGCAGACCGTGGTGATGATATCGGTTTCGAGTTTCATCAGCCTGGTTGCCAGAAAGCCTGCCGCGGCGCCGATGATGATCAGGGCAATGATGGGCATCAGACCCTCCGGTTACAGGCGGCTGCCCTTGGGAACCGGGAAGCCGCGCAGGAATACATCGGGATCCTGCGCGCTTTTGCCTGCCCGTTGCAAGCGCAACAGCTGCACTGCTCCCTCGCCGCACGCCACGATCAGGCTGTCGTCCAGCACCTCTCCGGGCGCGCCCTGCCCCTCTGCCAGCCGTGAGGCCAGCAGCTTGATCCGCTGGCCTTCGATCTCGCACCAGGCGCCGGGGAAGGGCGACAGGCCGCGGATCTTGCGGTCCACCTCCGCCGCCGGACGCGTCCAGTCGATCTGCGCCTCCGCCTTGTCAATTTTTTCGGCATAAATGACGCCATCTTCCGGCTGCACTTCGGGTGTCAGCTCCGGCAGGCGGCTCAAGGCTTCGGTGATGAGCGCCGCACCCATTGCAGACAACCTGTCGTGCAACTGCGCGGTGGTTTCTTCCGCACCGATGGCAGTGGCCTCGCGCAACAGCACCGGCCCGGTGTCCAGCCCCGCCTCCATCTGCATGATGCAGACGCCGGTTTCCGCGTCGCCCGCCATGATCGCGCGGTGAATCGGCGCCGCACCGCGCCAGCGCGGCAAAAGGCTGGCGTGGATGTTGAGGCAGCCATGCGCGGGCGCGTCCAGCACCGCCTGCGGCAGGATCAAGCCATAGGCCACGACCACCGCCACATCTGCATTCAAAGCGGCAAAGGCCTCTTGCTCCTCCGCGCCTTTCAGCGAGACCGGGTGGCGCACCTCCAGCCCCAAGGCCGCGGCGCGGGCGTGGACAGGGGTTGGACGGTCCTTCTTGCCGCGGCCCGCAGGCCGGGGCGGCTGGCAATAAACGGCGGCAACCTCGTGCCCGGCCTCCACCAGCGCATCCAGCACCGGCACTGAGAAGTCAGGCGTTCCCATGAAGATAATGCGCATCAATGCCTCCGTAGGGTGGGCAATCTGCCCGCAAATCCCTGCCCCGATTGCCCGGCAGCCTGCTGCCAGGGCGCGAACCGGACCGCAGGCGATCCGGGAATTTAGATCAGCCTCAGCCGTTCAGCTTCTTCGCCTTGCGGATCAGCATGTCGCGTTTCACCTTGCTGAGGCGGTCAAAATACATCTTGCCATTCAGGTGGTCGATCTGGTGCTGCACCGAGGTCGCCTCGATACCGACGAAATCCTTGCGGTCCACCGTGCCCTGCTCATTGATGAAGCGGACGGTCACCGCCCGCGGACGTTTGATCTTGGCGGAGACGCCGGGCAGGTTCGGGCTGGCCTCGTCATGCTCGCGCAGCTCGACCGAGGCGTGCAGGATCTCCGGGTTCGCCAGCTTCACCGCGCGGCCGCGCTCGGTGGAGCCGTCCACGACGGCCAGCCGCAGCATCACGCCAATCTGATTGGCGGCCAGACCCACACCCGGCATTGCCTCCATCGTGTCGACCATGTCGTTCCAGATTTCGCGGATCTCGTCGGTGATCTCTGTCACCTCATCAGCCTTGGTGCGCAGGCGCTTGTCGGGCCAGGGCAGGCAGGTGCGGACGGTCATGTCTGGTATTTCCTCAGGCGCGGGCGCGTTCGCGCTTCAGCTTCTGCATCTTGCGGGTGATCATCTGGCGCTTCAGCGGCTTCAGGTAATCGATGAACAGCTTGCCGTTCAGATGGTCGATCTCATGCTGCACGCAGGTCGCCCACAAGCCGTCAAAGGTTTCCCGCTGCGCGTTGCCGTCGCGGTCCATCCATTCGACCTCCACCACCTTGGGGCGGGTGACCTCGGCGTATTGATCCGGGATCGACAGGCAGCCTTCCTCATAGACGTTGGTCTCGTCCGAGGAAGAAATGATCTGAGGGTTGAACATCACCAGAGGGCGCGGGTCGCCATCCTCTTCCTTGACGCAATCCAGCACGATCAGCCGCTGCAGGATGCCGATCTGCGGCGCTGCCAGGCCAATGCCGGGCGCGGCGTACATGGTTTCCAGCATGTCGTCCGCCAGCACGCGCAAGTCATCGCTCAGGTCCGGCACGGGCACGCAAACCTTTTTCAGGCGGGGATCGGGATGGATCAGGATCGGTCGTTTCATGCGCTTCATGTATGCGATTGCAGGCCCCATCGCAACGCCCCCCTTGCGCACGCTGCCGCAGTGGTTAGCTTCGCATCCAACGATACGGGAGTTCACAGATGAATTTTGACAAACCCACAGACCGCCGCGGCACCCACAGCTCAAAATGGGACAAGATGGAGCAGCTGTTCGGCGTGTCCCCTGAGGATGGCCTGGCGATGTGGACGGCGGACTCCGACTATGAAACCGCGCCCTGCGTGATCGAGGCCGTCAAAAAGGCCGCGGAGCATGGCGTGTTCGGCTACTCCTGGCAGCACCCCGAGTATCTGCAGGCGGTGCAATGGTGGATGAAGAACCGCCACAGCTGGGACATTGAGACCGATTGGATCCTGACATCCCAAGGTCTCGGCAACGCCATCGCGCTTTGCCTCGATGTCTGGAGCCAGCCCGGTGATGGCGTGGTGATCTTCTCGCCCGTTTATCACGAGTTTGCCCACAAGGTGAACAAGGCGGGCCGCAAGGTGACCGAATGCCCGCTGGCACGGGACGGCGACACCTACAATCTGGATCTCGACGATGCACAATCACGCCTGAACGGGACGGAGAAGCTGCTGCTATGGTGTTCTCCGCAGAACCCCTCGGGCCGGGTCTGGACGCCGGAGGAACTGCGCGCAGTCGCAAATTTTGCCAAGCGCAACGGGCTGATCCTGGTCTCGGATGAAATCCACCACGATCTGGTTTACCCGGGCAGCACCTTTGTGCCGATGGACGTGGCCGCGCTGGACGCTCGGCCCTGGACCGTGACCCTGACCGCGCCCTCCAAGACCTTCAACATCGCAGGCCAGCGCACTGGCAACATGATCATCCCCGATCCGGACCTGCGCGCAGCCATGCGGCACCGCCAGGCCACGCTGGATTATGATCCCAGCGGCCTCGGCGTGGCGATGATCATGGCCGCCTATTCGCCCGAAGGGGCAGAGTGGGTCGACGCACAGATCGCGCATTTGGAAGGCAACCGGAAACTGTTTGACGAAACCGTCAACGCGCTGCCGGGTCTGAAATCGCTGCCTCTGCAGTCCACCTATTTGGCCTGGCTCGACTTCTCCGGCACCGGCATGAACCGCGAGGAATTCATCAAGCGCCTGCGCGAAGACGCCAGAATCGCCACCTCACCCGGTGACGGCTTTGGCACCGGCGGCGAACTCATGGAGCGGTTCAATCTGGCGACCCAGCGGTCGCGGGTGGAGGAAGCCTGCCGCCGGCTGACCGCAGCCTTCTCGGACCTGCAATAAGCATGAAGCGCCTGCTGCGCCTCTTGGCGCTGGTTGCTTTGACCGGCGCCGCCTGGATGGCCTGGCAGGCCTTTGCCCCGCGCCCAGCACCGCCGCCGCAATCTGCGGCGGTGGACCGGATCGACCGTATCCTGATCGAGAAATCCGCCCGCCGACTGACCGCCAGCCGGGATGGCGAGATGGTCCTGGAGTTCCCTATCGCGCTTGGCTTTGCCCCTGCTGGCGATAAGGAACAGGAAGGCGACAGCAAGACGCCGGAGGGCATCTTTCGGATCGACCGGCGCAATCCTAACAGCGCCTATCACCTGTCGCTGGGAATCAACTATCCGCAGCCCGATGACCGTGCCCGCGCGCAGGCGGCAGGTGTTAGCCCGGGCGGCGATATTTTTATCCACGGGCAGCCCAATGCAGTGGGCAATCTGGTCACCCTACCCGGCGACTGGACCGCCGGATGCATCGCTGTCAGCAATGAACAGATGGAAACGCTCTGGCGCCTGGCAGAGATAGGAATTGAGGTTGAAATCCGCCCCTGAACCGCTTCAAATCTTGCCCTGCGACTGGTCGAAAGGGATAAGCCCCGCAGGCGCATCCGGCGACTTGTAGAAATCCACCGGCGCCTTGTCGGCGGCAGGGGTGGAGCGCTTGAATTCATAACGCATCTCGCCGCCCTCTTCCTCGCCAGCCACGATCAGGCATTGCGACACATGACGGGCGCCGTCGTAGATATCAACCAGCCCGCGCAGCATCGGTGCGGTTTCCGCCTCGACCGAGAAACCGGTCTTCCACAGCCGCAGCACCGGATAGAGCTCATTATCCGCCATCACCCGCAAACGGCTCTTGCGCCGCATCCCCTGCAGGCGGGCGGTGTCCAGCGCTTCCTGCACGGCTTTGGGTACGTAGGTGTTCATGTCAGCGGCCTTCCAAATGCTTCGGTTTACACGGGTCCTTCTTTCAACGGTGCGTCACAAATATATAAAATCAAGTGAACATTTTCGAAAATTTGACGGCCGCGCAATTTTGTTGCTGCTGTGCAGAGGTGCAGAAGGCCTGCGCGCTGGCCTGCATAGGCGCAGGCGCCTTGCCCGCATATGTTTGCCCTGCACAGCAGCAGGAGCAGACGCGATGGGCCTTTTGATCGACGGGAAATGGCACGACCAGTGGTATGACACCGGCTCTACCGGTGGCGCCTTCAAGCGCAGCGAATCGCAGTTCCGCAACTGGATCACCGCCGACGGCAGCCCGGGCCCGTCAGGCAAAGGCGGCTTCCCGGCGGAAAGCGGGCGCTATCATCTTTACGTCTCGCTTGCCTGCCCCTGGGCGCACCGCACGCTGATCTTCCGCCAGCTGAAGGGGCTGGCAGAGCATATCTCTGTCTCTGTCGTGCACCCCGACATGCTGGGCGAAGGCTGGACCTTTGAAACCGACGAACATGGCGCCACCGGCGACGGCCTGTTCGGCAGTTCGCACCTGCACCAAGTCTACACCCGCGCCGATGCGGAATACACCGGCCGGGTGACGGTGCCGGTGCTGTGGGACAAGGAGCAGAACACCATCGTCTCCAACGAAAGTGCCGAGATCATCCGCATGTTCAACTCGGCCTTTGACGGGATCACCGGCAACAGTGACGACTATTGGCCGGAAGAGCTGCGCGAGCCGATTGAGGCGGTAAACGCCCGTGTCTACAGCACCATCAACAACGGCGTCTACAAATGCGGGTTTGCCACCTCGCAGCAAGCCTATGACGAGGCCGTCGCGCCGCTGTTCGAAAGCCTGGACTGGCTGGAAGATCTGCTGTCGCAGCACCGCTACCTGCTGGGTGAGCGCATCACCGAGGCCGACTGGCGGCTGTTCACCACCCTGTTGCGTTTCGATCCGGTCTATCACACCCACTTCAAGTGCAACCGCAAACGGCTGATGGATTACCCGAACCTCTGGGCCTACACCCGCGAGCTGCACCAGTGGCCGGGTGTGGCGGAGACGGTCGGCATGCAGCACATCGTGCGCCACTATTATTACAGCCATGACACCATCAATCCGCATCGGATCATCCCCACCAACCCGGATATCAACTGGCAGGAACCGCACGGACGCGGCTGACTCACGCGATTGCGTCTGCACCACCGTAAATAGGGAGTTCACGCCCCGCACAGCATAGGTTAATACGCGCAGTGCCTCAGATGGCAGCCGGCCCTGGCCGGTGTGAACTCTCACCGGTGGCGACTGCGATGCATGACCTCTCTCACGACCCCGCAACCCAGCCCCGCGATCACGGCGGCAATCTGAGTGCAGCGATCGCCGAATTCGGCGGCAGCCGCGACGGCTGGATCGACCTTTCCACCGGCATCAACCCGCACCCCTATCCGCTGCCGCAGTTCAGCGCCGGTGACTGGGGCGCGCTGCCGGATGCGGATGCGCTGGCCGGTCTGGAACAGGCCGCCCGCAGCTTCTGGAATATCCCGGAGGAGGCCGCTGTTCTTGCCGCCCCCGGCGCCTCTGCTCTGATTGCCGCCCTGCCTGCGCTGGCCGAGCCGCGCTGGGTGCAGATCACCAAGCCCACCTACAACGAACACGCCGCCGCATTTGAGGCCCGCGGCTGGATTGTCCGGGTGCATGGGCCTGCGGAGGCCAAGGTGGCTGTGCATCCCAACAACCCGGATGGCCGGATGTGGCGCGAGGACGAGCTTACCGCACCGCTGACGATCATCGACGAAAGCTTCTGCGATGTGTGTCCGGGTGAAAGCCTGATCCGCATGGCTGCCCGCCCCGCCGTTGTCGTGCTGAAGAGCTTTGGCAAATTCTGGGGCCTGGCCGGGATGCGGCTGGGCTTTGCCATCGGCGACCCCAAGCTGATTGCGCAGCTGGCCACCTGGCAGGGCCCCTGGGCGGTCTCCGGCCCGGCCCTGCGCACCGGCACATTGGCCTTGCAGGACAATGCCTGGGCCGAAGCCACTCGCACCCGGCTGCATCAGGATGCCGCCCGGCTGGACGAACTTGTGCTCGCCAAGGGTGCCAGCTTGGCCGGCGGCACCGACCTGTTCCGGCTTTACCATGTAGATGATGCCGCTGCCTGGCAGCAAAAGCTGGCCAGCGCCCATATCTGGAGCCGCATTTTCCCCTATTCCAAGACTTTCCTGCGCCTTGGCCTGCCGCCTGCGGACGGCTGGGACCGTCTGGAGGCCGCGCTGTGACCACCGCCGGAATGCTTGCCGTGGCCCTGCTGCTGGACGCCGTCCTGGGCGAGCCGAAATGGCTGTGGTCGCGCCTGACCCACCCTGCGGTGCTGATGGGCAGGCTGGTCGGTTTCCTTGACCGTAAGCTCAACACCGGCCCCAGCCGCCGCCTCAACGGCGTGCTTGCGGCAGCGGCCCTGGTTCTGGCAGGCCTCATCGCGGGCAAGCTGCTGGCCCTGCCCGGTACACTGGTCGAAATTCTGGTGGCGGCCGTCCTGATCGCCCAGCGGTCCCTGACCGAACATGTTGCCACGGTTGCCAAGGGCCTGCGCAGCAGCCTGGAGGAGGGCCGCCAGGCCGTGGCCATGATCGTTAGCCGCGACACTGGTGCCATGACCGCACCGCAGGCCGCGCGCTCCGCCATCGAAAGCGGTGCTGAGAACCTGTCGGATGGCGTCATTGCGCCTGCCTTCTGGTTTCTGATCGCCGGGCTGCCGGGGCTGATCATCTACAAGATGGTCAACACCGCCGACAGCATGATCGGCTACCGCAACGACCGCTACCGGGACTTTGGCTGGGCCGCCGCCCGGCTGGACGACCTGCTGAACCTGATCCCGGCCCGCCTGACCGGGTTGATGATCGCCGCCGCCGGCGGCCAGTTGCGCCACTGGCGTGCCATTGCCGGGGATGCCCGCAAGCACCGCTCTCCCAATGCCGGCTGGCCGGAGGCCGCGATGGCGCGGGCGCTGGATACATCGCTGGCAGGCCCCCGCTCCTATGACGGCGAAATGCGCGATTTCGCCTGGGTGCACGCCAAGGGCACCAAAAGCGCCAGCGCCGAAACCATCAACCGTTCCGTTGCGCTCCTTTGGCAAACCTGGGCGCTTGCGCTGGCCCTGACGGTTGCCATCGCCGCAGTTTTCTAGCACATAAGTTCCTGTGGGAGCGGTAAGACCAAGGAGCGCCAGAACCATGCGCCTATTGCCCTTTGTCCTCGCAGCGGCCCTGCTGCCTGCGGCAGCGGCGGCCCAATGCGGCGGCGGCTTTCAGAATTTCGTGAAACTGATGAAGGACGAGGCGGTTCAGGCCGGGTATGACAACGCCACGGTCAATGCTTTCTTTGCCGGCACCCGTCAGGACCCCCGCGTGCTCAAGGCCGACCGCGGCCAGGGCGTGTTCCAGAAACCCTTCATCGACTTCTCCCGCCGCCTGATCTCGCAAAACCGGCTGAAAACAGGCCGCCAGATGGCGCAGAAACACGACACCACCTTCCAGCGGATCGAAAGCACCTATGGCATCGACCGCGGCGTGCTGCTGGCCTTCTGGGCGTTCGAGACCGACTACGGCGGCTATCAGGGCGATTTCAACACCCGCGACGCGCTGGTCACCCTGGCGCATGACTGCCGCCGCCCGGAACTGTTCCGCCCGCAAGTGTTTGCCGCGCTGGAAATGTTCAAGCAGGGCAACTTCGACCCGAAACGCACCACCGGCGCCTGGGCAGGCGAGATCGGCATGGTGCAGATGCTGCCGGGAGACATCCTGCAGCACGGCGTGGATGCCGATGGCGACGGCAAGGTCAGCCTGAAATCCTCTGCCCCCGATGCGCTGATGTCCGGCGCACGGATGCTGTCGCATCTGGGCTGGCAGCCGGGCCAGCCCTGGCTGCAGGAAGTCACCATCCCCGAAGACCTGGACCTGTCTCTCAGCGGCACTGCACGAAAAAAGTCGGTTGCCCAATGGCGCAAGCTGGGTGTCTCCGCCCGCGACGGCAGCCTGCCGGATCCGTCGATGCGCGCCTCGCTGCTGCTGCCGCAGGGCCACAAGGGGCCGGCCTTCCTCGCCTATCCGAATTTCGACGTCTATTTCGAGTGGAACCAGAGCTTCACCTATGTGCTGACCGCCGCCTATTTTGCCAACCGGCTGCAGGGCGCGGATGTCTATGAGGCCGGCAGGCCCGACAATGGGCTGAACGGCGCCCAGATGAAGCAGCTGCAGCAGAAACTGCAGGCCCGCGGCCACAATGTCGGCGACATTGACGGCATCCTTGGCGCCCGCACCCGGGTTGCGGTGCAAAAGGAGCAGCAGCGCCTCGGCCTGCCTGCCGACGCCTGGCCCACGCCCGCGCTGCTGAAGAAGCTTTAACGCACCGGGAACCTTTCGCCCTTTTCGGTGATCAGGATGATCCGGCTGCCGTTGCGCACAAACAGGTCGCAGCGCCCGAACCCGTTGGTAAAGTCCACGCAGATGCTGCCATCGCCGGCAATCCGGTAGGTACCCCAGGCGGTGCCGCCGCCATTCTCCGAGGAGTAGGTATAGGCATAGGCCCCGCCGCTGCCGTATTGCGACTCGCCCCCGTCAAAAAAGCGGAAGGACTGTCCAGGCAGCGCGTCCAGCTCCGCTTGCGCAAAGGGCGTGTCGCCGGGGCGCAGCTGCCAGCTGTCCGCCGCGGCGGTCCCTGCGGGCAGGCAAAAGAAAAGGGGCATGATCCATTTCATGCCCCCACCCTAGCGATTGATCCTGCAATCCGCTGTCACGATCCGGTGACAGGCCGGTTTACCAGTCGATGAATTCTTCAAACTCCTGCAACGCCCGGTTCCATTTTCCGACGGCCAGGGCAAAATCATCCGAAGTCATGCCGTCATTCCCAAGCAGCACATCCATCTCGATCCGGGCGGAGCCTTCCTCGGAGACATAGGCACGGGCAAAACGGTTATTGGTGTTCCATTCGTTGATCTTGGACAGGCGCACGCTGCCGTCTGTCTGGTAGCCGGAGAAGAACTGGATCGCATCGCAGTTGGCGTTGTCCTCGCAGCCGTAGTAGTAGACGGAAAAATCGTTGCCGTAATATTCGACTTTCAGGTTCGGATCACCAACGCTGTCGGTGGTCACTTCGACCTTGGCGCCTTCGTCCTTAAAAAAGTTGGCGACGCTGTCGCCGGTCTTGGCCACCACATTGCCAGCCATCGCGGCAGCCGGGGTCATCAGCACCGCAGCAGCGGCAATTGCTTTGAGCATATTCATTTGTCACTCCACAAAACTTTGTCTTTGCAAACAGGCCCCGGCACAGATCCCCCCTGCGCCAGACCTCAGGCCACCATCGCCTCTGCCTTCTTGAGGTCAACCGAAACCAGCTGGCTGACACCCTTTTCCTGCATGGTGACACCAAAAAGACGATCCATCCGCGCCATCGTCACCGCATGGTGGGTGATGATCAGGAAGCGGGTGTCGGTCTGGCGGCACATCTCATCCAGCAGATCGCAGAAACGGGTGACGTTGGCGTCATCCAGCGGCGCGTCGACCTCGTCCAGCACACAGATCGGCGCCGGGTTCGACAGGAACACCGCAAAGATCAGCGCCATCGCGGTCAGCGTCTGCTCGCCGCCAGAGAGCAACGACAGTGTCGACAGCTTCTTGCCCGGGGGCTGGCACATGATCTCAAGCCCCGCATCCAGCGGGTCGTCGCTTTCGACCATCACCAGATTGGCCTCGCCGCCGCCGAACAGATGGGTGAACAGCATGGCAAAGCTGTTGTTCACCTGCTCAAACGCGGTCAGAAGCCGCTCGCGGCCCTCTCGGTTGAGGCTTGAAATGCCGTCACGCAGGGTCTTCACCGCGCCTTCCAGGTCCAGCTTTTCAGCCACCAGCGTGTCATGCTCGTTCTGCACCCCGCGGGCGTCTTCCTCAGCCCGCAGGTTGACCGCACCCAAGGCGTCGCGCTGACGCTTGTAGCGGTCCACATCGTGCTCCAAATCATCCGAGGCCGGCATCTCATCCGGCGACACGCCCAGCTTCTCCAGCAGTGCCTGCGGGGTGATCTGCTGCGCTTCGATAATCCTGCCCGCCGCTTGCGTGACGGCTTCCTTGGCCGCATCGCTGCGCGCCTCGGACCGTGCCCGCGCCTCGCGTGCTTCCGACGCCAGCCGCTCGCATTCGCGCTCCTTATGGACAGCCTCGCGCAGTTCTGCCTCAGCTGCGATCAGCGCCTCGGTCGCTGCGGACTTGCGCGCTTCAGCCTCAGAGATTGCCTCGTTCAGCTCTTCGCGTTTCTCGGCAATTTCCGCCGGGACCGCATTGGCCTCTTCCAGTTCCTCCTGCGAGGCCTCGCGACGCTCCGCCAGCTCCTCGATCCGCGCCTCGGCGCTTTCCAGGCGGTGGCGCCAGCCGGACAGCTCCTTGGTCACTTCCTGCCCGCGCTTGGTGCGGGCCTCGCCCTCGCGGCGCAGCTCGTCATGGCTGGAGCGGTGGGTCAGCATGGTGATCCGCGCCGCCTCAACCGACTGCTTGATATCCTCAACCGCAGTGCGGGCCTGGTCCAGGTTCCCCAGCTCTCCCAGCGCCTTCTCAGCCTCTTTCAGCTGCAGGCTGGCGCTCAGCGCGTCTTCCTCGTGGCGCGACACCGCGATGCCCAGGGTTTCCAGCTTGCCCTCGGCCAGGTTGCGGTCGGCCTCTGCACGGCTGAGGGCGCGGGCCGCATCAGCCACCCGCTGATCTGCCACCCGGCGCGCCTGGCGGGCGTTCTGATCGGCCAGCGTCACCTCTTCCAGCTTGCGCAGCAGCATCTCATGCGCGGCGCGGGCACCGTCGGCAGTGGCGCTGACACGCTCCATTTCCTGCTTCAGCGCTTCCAGCTTATTGAGCTGTTCCAGACGCAAGGCAGCGGCACTCGGCGCATCTTCGGCCCAGGCGCGGTAGCCGTCCCAGCGCCACAGATCGCCTTCCAGCGTCACCAGCCGCTGTCCGGGCTGCAACTGCGCCTGAAGGCCCGCTGCAGCATCGCCATCCACCAGTCCGATCTGCGCCACCCGGCGCGACAGGGCATCGGGACCGGAGACAAACAGCGCCAAGGGCTGCGCACCCTCCGGCAGTGCCGCGTCGCGGTCATAGCCCGGCAGGGACAGCCAGCCGGTCGGCCCGTCGGCATCCGCCAGCGGCGCGCGCAGATCATCCGCCAGCGCTGCGCCCAAAGCCTTCTCATACCCCGGCGAAACAGTCAGCTCATCCAGAACCTGGCCGCCTTCGGCGGTGTCGCGCTCCACCAGCTTGGCCAGCGCCGTCACCTCAGCCCGCAGCGCGCCCAGCTCGCCCTCTGCCTCAGAGCGCTGCGAGCGTGCCTCGGCCTCGCGGGCCTGAGTTTCGGTGCGCGCCTCGTCCGCCGCTTCCAGCGCTTCCTCTGCCATCTCAGAGGCTTCACGCGCCTCTTCCTCAGCCGAGACAGCCGCCTCAAACTTCTCCGCCGCCAGCTTCAGCGCCTCCTGCGCCTCGCCTTGGGCAGCGCGGGCCTTCTCTGCCTCGCCCTCGGAACGGCCCAAGGCGCGCTGGCAGTCCTCGACCGCACGCCGCGCTGACTGGTGCCGCGCCGCCAGACGGGCCACATCCTCAGTCACCTGCGTCAGATGGTCCTCGCGCGCCTGCAGAATCGAGCCTGCATCGCGCGCCAGCTCCGCGGCCTCGGCCAGCTTGCCGTCATGGCCGTCGCCAGCCTTGGACAGCTCCCGCTGCTCCCATTCCAGCCGCTCGATGGTTTCGCCAGCGTCCTTGTTCAGGCCCGCCTCACGCTCGATGTCGTTGCCCAGCTGCACGATCCGGCTGCTGAGCCGTTCGATGGTCTGGCGCGCCTGCGCCTCCTGATCGCCCAGCGAGTCGCGCTGCACCACCAGCCGCTGCAGGATAGCGGCCGCAATAGCCTCTTCCTCGCGCAGGGGGGGCAGTTTTTCCTCAAACGTGCCGCGCTGAGCGGCAGCGGCACGCACCAGCGCCTCCGCCTTGGCGGCCTGCTCGACGCGCACCCTCAGCTCATCCTCTGAGGCCAGCCGCAACTCATCCGCCTCGCGCCAGCGGCGGTACAGCAGCATACCCTCCGCCAGCCGCAGCTTCTCCCCGATCTCGCGGTAGCGCTGCGCCTGCCGCGCCTGTTTGGCCAGCTGCGCCAACTGGGCGGCCAGCTGTTCAATCACGTCATCAACCCGCAGCAGGTTGGCCTCGGTGTTCTTCAGCTTCAGCTCGGCCTCGTGGCGCCGCTGATAGAGACCAGAGATCCCGGCTGCCTCTTCCAGAATGCGGCGGCGCGCCTTGGGCTTCGCGTTGATCAGCTCGGCAATCTGTCCCTGCCGCACCAGCGCCGGCGAATGCGCGCCGGTAGACGCATCGGCAAACAGCATCTGCACATCGCGCGCCCGCACGTCCTTGCCGTTGGATTTATAGGCACTGCCCACATCGCGGGTGATGCGGCGCACAATCTCCAACCCGTCGGCATCATTGAACCCCGACGGCGCCAGCCGCTCGGAGTTGTCGATGTTGAGGCTCACCTCAGCAAAGTTGCGCGCCGGCCGCGAGGAGGTGCCGGCAAAGATCACGTCCTCCATGCCGCCGCCGCGCATCGCCTTGGCGCGGGTTTCCCCCATCACCCAGCGCAATGCCTCCAGAAGATTGGATTTGCCGCAACCGTTTGGACCCACAACCCCTGTCAGCCCATCGGCAATGACCAGTTCGGTAGGATCGACAAAGCTTTTGAAGCCGTTCAGCCTGAGCTTGGAAAACCGCAAAGCTGCCCCTTCGTGATTCCGTATCGAGAAAGTTCAGCGGTTCCTACCCGTTGAGTCAACGCTTCGCACCCCCAAATCGGGGCGAATTCTGTTCAAACCACACCATATCTTGTGGATAACCCGCAGGATCCGGCGGTGTTTTGCCAAGCAGCAGCCTGTCAGGCCTCAAAGGGACCGCAACAACCGCCCCAGCCGGGCAATGCCTTCCTCGATGGCCGTATGGTTGGAATTGGAGAAGCTCAACCGGATCGTGTTCTGGCCGCTGCCATCGGCAAAAAACGCCTGGCCGGGGACAAAGGCCACCCGTTCCGTCTCCAGCGAACGCGCCAGCAGGTCTGCGCCGCTCATGCCATCCGGCAGGGTCACCCAGATGAACATCCCGCCCTCAGGCCGGGTCCACTCCACGCCCTCCGGCATATGTGCCGCCATGGCCGCCAGCATCACGTCGCGGCGGCGCTGATAAACCGCGCGCAGCTGTTCGACATGTGCGTCGAAACAGGTCTCTGCCACGCCATGCACAGCCATCTGGTTGATCGACGAGGTATGCAGGTCCGCCGCCTGTTTCAGCAGCACCATCTGCGCAATCACCGGCTTGGCCGCCACCGCCCAGCCGATCCGCACGCCCGGCGCCAGCGTCTTGCTGAAGGTGCCGCAGTAAATCGTCCGGCAGTCCTCGATCGAGCCCTTCTGTTCAATCTCAAGCGCCAGCACCGGCGGCACCGGCTCCCCGTCATAGCGCAGCGACTGATAGGCCGCGTCTTCGATGATGGCACAGTCCAGCGTGCCCGCGATGTCCAACAGCCGCAGCCGCCCGGCACGGTCCAGTGTCTCGCCGGTTGGATTGGCAAAGTCCGGCGACAGATAGGCGAATTTCACCGCGCTGCCGGCCTCCGCCGCGCCTTCGGCATAGCTTTCCGCGGTGCGGTTTCCATTCAGCGACAGCCGGTCATAGCGCGGCTCATAGGCGTTGAAGGCCGCCAGCGCCCCCAGGTAGGTCGGCCAGCCGACCAGAGCAGTGTCACCCGGCGACAGGAACAGCTTGCCCAGGTAATCCAGCGCCTGCTGCGAGCCGGAGGTGATCAGCACGTTTTCAGCCCCGCAGACAATCCCGATCTTCGCCATCTCCGCCACAATCCATTGGCGCAGCGGCAGGTAGCCTTCGCTCACGGAATACTGCAGCGCCTGCGCCTGCCGGTCCGGTGACAGCGCGGTCTTGAACGCCTCGGCAAATTCATCCGCCGGAAACAGTGCCGGATCGGGGATACCGCCGGCAAAGGAGATGATGTCCGGCTGGTCCAGCAGTTTCAGCAATTCACGGATTTCCGACGCCTTCATCCGGCTGTTGCGGGTGGCAAAGATCTGGTCCAGCTGCATGGCTCTCTCCTCGCTGAGCTTCCATGATCACGGTAGGAGGCTCCAAAATAAAGTCAATAATGCTGACCTATTGTTACAGCCTTCGTGATGCGTTGCTCTTGCAGCCACCCGCCCCGCGTGGTCATATAAATTGACCAATCCGCCAGAGCGACCAGATGCCCTTCCAGAAAGTCCAGCCCGAGAAACTCTCCGCCTCCGTCGTCAAGCAGATCGAGCAGCTGATCCTGCGCGGCATCCTGTCGCCCGGTGAACGGCTGCCTGCCGAACGGGAACTGGCCGAACGGCTCGGCGTTTCCCGCCCCTCCTTGCGCGATGCCATCGGTGAGTTGCAAGACCGCGGCCTGCTGGCGTCCAAGGCCGGCTCCGGCGTGTTTGTGGCCGATGTTCTAGGTTCCGCCTTCTCCCCTGCCCTGATCCAGCTTTTCGCCACCCATGATGAGGCGGTGTTCGACTACCTCTCCTTCCGCCGCGACATGGAAGGGCTCGCTGCCGAGCGCGCAGCCCGGTTCGGGTCGGACTACGACCTGCAGGTGATCCAGGCGATCTTCGACAAGATGGAAGCAGCCGGCAATCCCGCCGTGTCCGAGGAAGCGGCCCGGCTCGATGCCCAGTTCCACTCCGCCATCATGGACGCCAGCCACAACGTGATCATGCTGCACATGATGCGCTCAATGTTCGATCTGCTGCGTGAGGGCGTGTTCTACAACCGCCGCATCATGTTCCAGCAGCACACCACCTATGAGGCGCTCCTGGAACAGCACCGCGCCATCAACGCCGCCCTGCAGGCCCGAGACCCGCAAGGAGCCCGCACCGCGGTGGAGGCGCATCTGGACTATGTGAAACAGGCCCTCACCGACCACCAGCGGGCTGAGCGCAATGCAGAGGTGGCAAGGCAGCGGCTGGAGCATGAAACGGGCAAGGGCTGACGATACAGGTTAATGATCGCCAAGCGGGACGAAGCGCCATTTCGCTGCACTTGCTCTAAGGGCAGCAATTCGTGGCGGCACCCCTTATTGTTCCCCTAGCTTCGCAGAAACTAACGTATCGCCAGTCTTAGGATCAACCAGCCAGGATCTATCTCCAATCTGGCAGCACAACCAGTCCCGTTTAGTAGAAGTCAAAATGGAAACCCGGCTAGCTTCTTTGAAGACTGCCAGTTCCTGATAGGGAGCGGCACCATGGTACAGCGCGACAGTGCCGTCGTTTCTGGTTACCTTCAGGCTGTCGTCACGAAAGTAGCGCTCGCCCACATTTAAGAGGAGGCGGTGGAAAGGTTGGGTCGTCCGCCATATGGTACTTTGTTGCTCCCGGGCTTCATATTCGGGCAAAGCATCCACAATGCACCGCTGCGCCTTTTTCAAGTCATCGATGGTGAAATGAGGGTCGTAGGGATCGACTGTTTCTAACAGCTTTGCCCCGTCCCGAAGCGCATCGTCCCAAATCGTATCTCCAAAGCGTTGACGAAATTCAGGAGATGCAAAACCTTTTTCCATGGCTTCCAGAATGTGCTTATGCTTTCCATCAGATATTTGATTTCCAGCGAAGCACTCAATCACGTCAGCGGAATCGATAGTGGCAAGTTCAGCTTCAACAGCCCGTACCTCCTTTGCGAGGCCGTCATACCCTAAACGTTCTAGAAATCGGCGTATACGCGGCACGTCTTCAAGATCGCCGGGCGGTTCCATGAATTGCCAAAAGCACCACCCAGGTTCGCGATCTTCACGATTGATTGCACCAATCGCGAATGCTCTGGCCTCTACAAGAATGTCAGGAAGTTCATCTAGGCTAAGATACAAACGCCGATAGTTTTCTACTGTGCTCCAAGCAGTCTCGTAGGCTTCGTAAGGTTCATCTTCATGTCTGCTCGAAGGTGAACCTTCGGGCCGCCATATGGGGAGTTTGTCGAGTCTCATGTGAATAATCTTTTTGAAGTAAGCCGGAGCGAATGTTGATACCTGCTTCACACCAAACGCTGGCAACAATAAGGCGATAAACCGAAGTCAGCCTGGGATTTGGGTAGGCCATTGATCCCCACACTCAAGTGTAGCGACTTTGGCAGTTAACAGCAGTAGACATTCAAACCTATCGCAGCATCAGTCACTATGGGCTCAATACGCCCCTTCCCCAAACAAAAAACCCGGCCACTCGGACCGGGTTCTTTTAACTTGCCTGTATCAGCCAGCGCTTAGTGCAGCTTGGCGTCCACATCCGCGATGGCGGCGTCGATCAGCTTGTTGGCCTCGGCGGCGGTCATCTGCTTGGAGATCACCTGATCCGCAGCGGCAACAGCGATGGAGATCGCCTGGTCGCGCACTTCTTTCACAGCCGAAGCCTCTGCCGAAGCGATCTGCTCCTCGGCAGCCGCCAGACGGCGGGCGATGGAGGTTTGCAGATCGGCCTTGGCCTGTTCAGCTGCACGGGCAGCTTCGTCACGGGCGGCAGCCACGATCTGATCGGCCTGGGCCTGAACTTCCTGCTGCTTGCGCTCATAAGACGCCAGAACGGTCTGGGCCTCTTCACGCAGGGCGCGGGCTTCGTCCAGTTCCTTCTGGATGCCTTCGGCGCGGTTGTCGAGCTGGCCAGCCAGCAGCGACGGCACCTTGGCAAACAGCAGGATGCCGATGAACAGGATGAACGCCAGCGCAACAACCAGGTTGGTGTTGGACAGGTCCATGCCGCCGCCGGCCGCAAACGCGGGCGAAGCCGCGCCAAGGGTCAGGGCAAGAGCGAGAATATTGCGCATGTCCTTATCCTTTCGTCCGCTCGGCAACTGCCGCGGCAACTGCGTCTTTGTCTGCCGAACCGCCCAGAGCAGAAACCAGCGCTTCTGCAGTATCGGTGGCCACGGCCTTCACGCTTTCCAGCGCGCCGGCCTTGATTTCGGCGATAGCCTTCTCGGATTCGGCAGCCTTGGCAGCGATCTGTTCGTCTGCTTTGGCGATGGCCTCATCCAGCCCGGCCTGAATTTCTGCGCGGGTCTCGGCAGCGATGCGCTGCGCTTCCGCACGGGCATCCGCCAGAGCTTTGTTATATGCGTTTTCGGCCTCGACAGCCTTGGCTTTCAGGTCTTCAGCCGCGGCGAGGTCGTTGGTGATGGTCCCCTGACGCTCGGCCAGCACCGCAGCAATGCGGGGCAGCGCGACGCGCGACAGGATGAGGTAGATCACGACCAGGGCGACCACGAGCCAGAAGATCTGGTTCCCGAAGGTCGAGAAGTCCAGCTGCGGCATTGCGGAACCGCCGCCGTGTGCTGCCTCTTGCGTATTTGATGCCATGTCGTCCTCCCAGGAACTTGCCGTTACACCGGGCAGCGCAGGATCTGCACTGCCCGGCCGTAAGGAAATAGGTTCCTAAGGTCTTAGACGGCGAACATCAGCAGCAGAGCGACCAGGAACGAGAAGATGCCCAGTGCTTCTGCAAACGCGATGCCGATGAACAGGGTTGCGGTCTGGCCGGCAGCTGCCGACGGGTTACGCAGAGCGCCTGCCAGGAAGTTGCCAGCCACGTGGCCCACACCGATTGCGGCTGCGCCGGAACCGATTGCTGCCAGGCCTGCGCCGACGAACTGACCGAGTTGTGCGATATCGCCTTCCATGATTTCTCTCCTTACGATGGAATGTGGTGATTTCTAGGGTGGGCGGGACCGCTCAGGGCGCCGCCCGGTAAGCTTTCAGATCCTGGCCTTAGTGGCTCGGGTGCAGTGCGTCCTTCAGGTACACGCAGGTCAGGATGGTGAACACGTAGGCCTGAATGAAGGCCACCAGAACTTCGAGTGCGTAAACCGCGGTGATGGCAAAGATCGGCAGGAAGCTGAACATGCCCAGTGCTGCGGCGAAGCCTGCGAACACTTTCAGAACCGCGTGGCCGGCCATCACGTTACCGGCAAGACGGATGGAGTGGCTGACGGGGCGCACGAAGTAGGAAATCAGTTCGATGATGGCCAGGATCGGGCGGAGCGCCAGCGGCGCGCTCGACACCCAGAACAGACCCAGGAAGCCGACACCGTTCTTGACGAAGCCAACCACGGTCACGGTCACGAACACCAGCGCCGCCAGAACCGCGGTCACCGCGATGTGCGAGGTGGTGGTGAAGGAGCCGGGGATCAGACCCAGAAAGTTGGCCATCACGATGAACATGAACAGGGTCATGATGTAGGGGAAGAACTTGACGCCGTCCTTGCCGGCCACGTCCTCAACCATCTTGTAGATGAAGCCATAGGCCAGTTCCGCAACCGACTGGGCGCGGCCCGGCACGATGGCGCGGCGCGAGGAGCCCAGAACCAGCAGCGCGAACACGGCGGCAACAGCCAGCGCCATCCACAGGGTCACGTTGGTCGGGGTGTACCAGGAGATGTGATCGCCGAACAGCGCGCTCACCTGGAACTGATCCATCGGATGGATCGCCAGCTTTGCTTCCGCCGGAGCGAAAATCAGACCCGACACAACTACCAGTGCCAGAGCTGCGAAAAAGAAAATTTTGCCCATCGGTCCGCTTCTCCTGTCGCCGGTCGCCGATCCCGTCGGATCAATCCCGGTCTTGCGCATTTTTGTCGGCCTCTTCGGCCAGTTTCTCTTTCTGGATCTCCTGCGCGGTGCGAAGCATTGTCTTCACCCCAGCCGCCAGGCCCAGCATTATGAACAGCACCATGAAGATGGGCAGGGTTCCAAACAGATGGTCCAGCCCGTATCCGATGCCAAAGCCGATCCCGAGACCGGCCACCAATTCGATCACCATCCGCCAGGCCTGATTGGCCAGGGAATAATGCTCATCCGCGCGCGGCTTGGGCTCCTGGGCCTTACGCGCCGCCGCCAATTTCTCCTCCAGCTGCGCCATGCGCTGCTTTTGGTCGTCATCGGTCACGGGCGCCATCCTCACGCGAATTTCTAGTGAGGGTGCTAAGGCCACGGAGCCGAGGAGTCAATTACAAGGATTGAAGATTCAAAATACCCCCATCCCATTGTTTATGCGCAGTATTTTTCTAACTCCTATGCGCCGCGCCGCTCTGCCGCAGGTGCCGTTAGCGCCAAACTGCACCGGAATCCATATTCAACCAAAAGGTTGATTTTAGCCGGCGGGCGGTTTCGGCAGCCGCCAGCGCACAATCCGCCCGTCAATCAGCAGCAGCCCTGCCAAGATTGCTGCCATGCCCCACAGGTGCTCTGCCAGCAGCGTCTCGCCCAGAATGTAAGTCCCCAGAAACAGCGCCGACACCGGCGCAATCAGCGTCGGCATGGTGATATTGGTCGGCCCCACCTTGGGCAGCACCCAGTAGAACGCGATGAAGGCCGCCGAGGTCAGCACAAAGCCGATCACCAGCAGCGACGCCCAGGTTTCCATACGCGTGATCACCGGCAGCCCCTCGCTCCACAACGCCAGCGGCGCAATCGCGGCGGTCGACCCGGTCAGCGCGATCGCCACCAGCACCACCGGCTCCATATCCCTGAAGCTGCGCGCGATATTGACAGAGAAGGCATAGCACAGCGGCGCGCACAGGGTGATCAGCACCGCCCAGGCTTCCGAGGACTGGCCGCCCTCAAGGATCGGCAGCGACAGCAGCACGATCCCGAGGAACCCGCAGATCACCCCCAGCGATTTCAGCACCGTCGCGCGCTCACCGCCGGGCCAGAAATGCGACACCACCACCGCCAGCGCAGGTGTGGTCGCATTGACGATCCCCGCCACGCCGCTGGCGATATGCTGCTGGCCCAGCGCGTAGAATGCAAAGGGCCCGGCATAACTGAGCACGCCGAACCCGAACAGCGCCAGCCAGCGCCGTGCATCGACCGGCACGGTCTTCCGCGCCGCCAGCACATAGATCCAGCAGCCCAGCGCTCCAAAGCCCACACGGCCCATGGAAACCGACAGCGGCCCCAGCTCGCGCAACAGGATGGCGTTGAACATGAAGGACATGCCCCAGCCGATGCCCAGAATGAAGATCACCGCCCAATAGCGCAACGCCATGCCAACTGCCCTCTCGAAATGCCTTGCACCGATCCATCGCAGTTTTTGCAGGATTGTCGACCCGCTTCTTGCCCTTTAGGAGTATCAGGCATGAGCGACACCCTCGACACCGTCTTTGCAGCCTTGGCCGACCCGACCCGCAGGGCGATCCTGACCATGCTGCTGGAGGACGACATGGCCGTGACCGACGTGGCAGAGCCGTTCGAGATGTCACTGGCGGCCATTTCCAAGCACCTGACCATCCTCACCCGCGCCGGCCTCATCGCGCAGGAAAAGCGCGGCCGGGTCAAATGGTGCAAGCTGCAGCCCGACGCAATGCGGGCCGCCTCTGTCTGGATGCAGGGCTTCGGCCAGTTCGAGCCGGTGAACCTGGATGCCTTCGAGCGCTTCCTGGAGGCAGAGCACCTGTCAGAGGACAGCCAGACCGGCAGTTAGGGCCACTGGCCCCTAGCGGACGACAAACACCGAAATTTCGGAATGCAGCACCAGATGGCTGGCGTGGGACGAGAACACATAGTCCAGAATGCCGGGCATATGTGTCGCAATCACGATCAGGTCCACCTCCAGCTCCTTGGCGGTCCGGGCCAGGATAGAGTCCATCTCCGACCCCACATCCACCGAATGCACAGGCAGCGCCTCTACCCTTGCACCGCTGCTTTCGGCCATCTTGCTGGCCAGTGCTGCCAGCTCATCGCCGGACGGCCCCAGGGTGTGCGCGCCTTCAATCTGCTCGCCCGTCACATGGACCAGCGTCACGCGTGAGCCATGGTTGGCGGCAAAATCCGCGGCCACGTTCAAGGCCTTCTTGACCGCCGGGGGCATGTGCAGGTCAACGGGCACCATGATATGATTGAACATCTTTACCTCCTTTTCCTGACGCGTCCCTCAAGGCCAGCATACAGGAAAACGAGGGGCTTGGGTTGACCTGCCGCAAGCGCGCCCAGCAGGAAGTGCTCAGGCGGGCAGCGTTCAGGCGCGCACCGGCTTGGCGTCGCCTTCCAGCAGCATCACCAGTGCGGCCACCGACATCACCACCCCGATCAGCACCATGCCCGGCGGCGCGCCGCGGCCCAGCGCGATCTCCCAAAGGATCACCCAGCTGGGGGTCAGATAGGTATAGGCCATCACCTTGGCCGATGGCAGCCGCAGGGTGGCGTATTGCAGCAGCACAAAAGTGGCGGCACTGGCAAAAAACGCCAGATAAAACAGGCCGATCCAGACAATGCCCGGCAGCTGCATCCAATCGGTCGCCAGAATGTCCTGCCAGCCGAACGCCGCCAGCAGCCCGCCGCCCGCCAGCAGCATGCCGAAGGTGAAGACCACCGCAGGCTCCCCGCGGTTCAGCTTGCGCACCATCGGCGTGTAGATCGCGTGCAGCACGCAGCCCCAGAAATAGATGATCTCGCCCTGTCCGATCTGAAATGCCGCCAGCGCTCCTAGGTCGCCGCGCACGATCACCCAGACCGCGCCCGCGGCCCCGATCGACAGCGCCAGCGCCATCCAGCGGGTGGTGACCTGCCGCAACAGCAGCCAGCCGAACCCCGCGCTCATCACCGGCACCAGCGTGAACACCGCCGCCGCGCTGACCGGCGCCGCGGTCTGCAGCCCGTAGAACATCAGCACGAAGTAGCCGCCGAACAGCCCGCCCAGAACCGCAAACCGCCAGGGCGCCTGAAAATGCACCCGCCGCATTCCAGTGGTCGCCATGGCGGCAACGCCAATGACCACCGCAGCAATGCCGAACCGCGCCGCGTTCAGCGCCGCCGGCGCAATCTCATTCGCCACCATCACGCCCAGCGAGAACGACCCCGCCACCAGCGCCGAGAACAGCAGCATCGCCAGATGCCCGCGCAGCGCCTCGCTCACAGCTGCCATTCCTTGGCCTGTTCCTTGAGGAACTTCAAAAACGCCTGCACCTTGGTGGTGCGGTGCAGGTCCACATGGGTCACCAGCCAAAGGGTGCCCTCCCATTCTTCCTGCGGCGCCATCATTTCCACCAGGTTCGGGTTCTGCCGGGCCTCCCAGGCTGCCATGAATCCAATGCCCGCGCCGCTGTGCACCGCGTTCTGCATGGTGAACCCGTTGGAGCAGCGGAACGAGATCGCGTCAGCCGGCGCATGGGTCCGCAGCCAGCGCGAAAACGGCGCGCGGCTGTTTTCATCGTCATTGCCGATGAAGCGGTGATTGGCCATGTCCTCGACACCCTGCAGCACGCCGTATTTTTCGGCATAGGCCTTGGAGGCATAAAGCCCGACCTGCTGCTTGATGAAGGGCTGTACCACATTGTCCGGCTGATCCGGGGCGTTGCCCGCCCGCACCGCCACATGCGCCTCGCCGTATTCCAGCCGGAACAGGCGGTCGCCGGTCAGATAGCGGATGATCAGCCCCGGGTGCATGTCCTGGAATTCCTTCAGCGCCGGCACCAGCATAGGTGCAAAAGACGCCAGCGACGTCACCACCAGCTCACCGGAGACATCATCACCCTGCCCCTTCAGCCGACCGACCAGCTGGCTGAACTGGTCATCGGTTGCCTGCGCCACTCGCAAAAGGTCCTGCCCAGCCTCCGTCGGCGTGTAACCGCGGGCGTGGCGCTGGAACAGCTTTACCCCCAGCCGGGCCTCAATGGCGTCGATATGGCGGATCACCGTGGCATGGTGCACGCCCAGCACTTCGGCAGCACCGCTGACCGTGCCCATCCGGGCGACCTGATAGGCGGTGCGCACCTCATCCCAATTGTCCATGGCTGCCTCCTTGCCAATCCGCGCGACATGCGCACACGCGCACACTCGATGTTACTTTTGCGGCGTTGCGTTCGCAAATGCAATAACCCAAATCTCTGTCAGCAACAAGCACAGGAACACCAAAATGACCCGCACCGTTCTGCACCTCGACTCCTCCGCCCGCACCGAAGGCTCGGTGACCCGGGACCTCTCCGCACAGATCGTCAGCCGCCTGGACGCGGACACTGTGATCCGCCGCGACCTCGCCGCGCCGCTCCCGCTGCTGGACGGCGCCTGGATCGGCGCCAACTTCACCCCGGCCGACCAGCGCAGCGAGGCAGACAAACAGCTGCTCGCCCTCTCCGATGCGCTGGTGGAAGAGCTGAAACAGGCCGACACCATCGTGATCGGCGCGCCGATCTACAATTTCTCGGTGCCCTCCACGCTCAAGGCCTGGATTGACCTGGTGGCCCGCGTCGGCGTCACCTTCCGCTACGAAGAAACCGGCCCCATCGGCCTGCTGGACGGCAAGCGCGCCATTATCGCGGTGGCCTCTGGCGGCACCCAGGCCGGGTCCGACATCGACTTTGCCACAACCTACCTGCGCCATGTGCTGGGTTTCATCGGCATCACCGATGTCCAGATCGTGGCCGCCGACGCCATGTCCATCGACGCCGAGGGCGCCCTGGCCAAAGCGAAAAACCAAATCGAAGCGCTGGCGGCCTGATCCCCGCACTGCCGCGCGCTCCTGCCGCCAGCCACCCCCGGCTGGCGGCCTTTTTGCGTTTGGCAGCGCGGCGGGGCCTGTGCCACTCTGCCCGCATCCGCATTTCAAACCACAGGCATTCCCATGAAGAAGATCGGCATTCTCGGCGGCGTCGGCTGGGCCTCCACCCTCGATTACTACCGCGCCATCTGCGAAGGCGCCGGGCGGTTCTTTGCGGACCGCGGCGCGGGCTCGCCGCTACCGGTGCCGCCGATCACCATCGAATCCGTAGTGCAGGCCCAGACCCGCGCCTTGCGCGGCCGCCCGGGGGATGAGGCCAGCTGGGCCGCTTTTGATGCCGTCTTCCGCGAGGCGATGCTGACGCTGGAACGCGCCGGCTGCGACTTTGCCCTCATCGCCTCCAACACCCCGCACGCCCGCCTGCACGCGATCCGCGAGGGCGTGGTGATGCCGATCCTCAGCATCTTCGACGCCACCGCAGAAGCCACCGCCGCAACCGGCGCCACACGCGCGCTTGTGCTGGGCACCGCCGTCACCATGCAGGCCCGCAACTATGCCAGCGTGCTCGCCGCACACGGGGTCGGTGCGAACGATACCCTGCCGCAGGACGAGATCGCCGAGATGCAGGCAATGATCGACGAAGACTTCTACGGCGGCGCTTCCGCCACCGCACAGGACCGCCTGCTGCGGTTTTGCAGCAAACACGCACAGCCCGGCACCGCCATCCTGCTGGCCTGCACCGAACTGCCGCTGGCCTTTCCCGATCATGTCGACGACGTCAGTTTCGAGGCCGGCGGCTTCCTGTTCGTGAACCCCTCCGCCGCCCATGTCGCCGCCGCGCTGGATCTGGCGCTGGCGGACGAAAAGGCCGGTTAGACCCAGCGCACCTCAACGCCGGTGCGCTCAAAGAACGCCATCACATCATCGCGCTTCATCGCCACCGTGCGGTCATTGACCAGCGGGTGCATATAGATCACGTCGGCTTCCTGCGCCTGCGCATCCATATAGAAGGTGACGCCTTTCTCCGCGCCGGTAATCATTGCCAGCGGGCTGACCGCGCCGGGACGGATGCCGAGGTTCTCCAGCAGCCGGTCGGCTGAGCCGAAGGACAGGTTTCCGATGCCCAGCTCAGCGCCCAGCGCCTTCAGGTCGATCTCGCGGTCCTGCTGCAGCGTCACCAGATAATTCCGCTTCTTCTTGTCCCGCAGGTACAGGTTCTTCAGCCGCAGCGCGTTTTCACCCGGCACCATGAACTGCTCCTCGACGCCCTTGGCGTCCTCCACCGTGCGCAGCGGCACATGGGTATGCAGCTGATAAGCAATACCCCAGTCGTCCAGCTGCTTCAGCAGCGCATCCGAGGAGATGGGCAGGCTATCCTGATAGGCCGATGACGCATCCATGATCTTACTCCGCAAGCCGTTCCGGTTTGCAGCGCAGATCACAAAAAACGGCCACGGGACGCAAGAGGTGTTCCGCCCCCTGCGCCCCGTTTTGCGCCATCTCTGTGAAGGGCGGGCGCGACCGCCCGCCGCCTGGCCAGATCACGCCTCGGCGAAATCCGCCCGCCGCGCCTCTTCGTAGTGGTCGAAATCGGTGCTGAACCAGCCGGTGCCGCGAGTGGCGCTGGCCAGGGTACTGCACAGATCATCCTGCGCCGACATCGGCAGCAGCGTCTCAAACACGTCCCAGCCCGCGACGCCGTCTTCGGCCTCGAAGCCCAGGATCTGGCCTTTCATGCCGCTCACCACCGGCACCAGCCCGCCGGTGAACACCGACGGCACATGGATATGCACCCGCATGATCGGCTGCAGCAGCACCGCGCCGGCCTCCGCCAGCGCCTCCTTCACCGCGTTCTTGCCCGCGGTGCGGAACGCATAGTCGGAGCTGTCGACCGAATGGTGCTTGCCATCTTTCAGCGTCACGCAGACATCCACCACCGGATGGCCATTGAGGCCCAGCGCCAGCGCCTCGCGCGCGCCCGCCTCGACCGAGGGGATGTAGTTCTTGGGCACCGCGCCGCCCTTCACCGTTTCCTCGAACACAAACCCGCTGCCGCGCGGCAGGGGCTTCACCTCGATCACCACATCGGCGAATTGGCCGGCCCCGCCGGACTGTTTGCGGTGGCGGTGATGCACCTGCACGGGTTTCTTGATGGTTTCACGCAGGGCCGGCGGCACCGCCCCTTCTTCCACCTCGACGCCGAACTCGTCCTTCAGCGCCTGCTTGATCCGGCGCATGTGCAGCGGCCCCTGCAGGTTCAAGAGCACATGGCCGCTGGCCTCGTCCTGGCCCAGCACCAGCGCCGGGTCGATTTCCGCCAGCCGTTCCAGCGCGGTGGACAGGCGCGCATCGTCGCGCTCATTCACCGGGGTGATCACCCGCCGGAAGGTCGAGGGCCGCGGCTGCGCCCACTCCGGCAGCGGCGATGCTCCGTCCGGCCCATAGGCAAAGCCCAGGTTCAGATGGTCAGACTTCACCGCCTGCCCCATGTCGCCCGGCGTCAGGCTGGTATTGGCTGCCGATCCCATGCCGGTCAGCGATCCCAGCGCCGCACCGCCAACCGGCACGCCGTTGCCGACACTGCCGTCCAGCGCCCGCACCATCACCGTCTTGCCCAGATGCTTGACCAGATCCGCCATACAGCCGACCGCCACCACTTTGCCGTCCTGCGACAGCCGCTCCAGCGCCACACCCACATCCGGGGCCTCATGGCGCAGCGACTTCATCAGCCGCATAATCCCGTTCTTATGCTCTGCCGATCCCATCAGCGCCGGGATCAGGTCGTTGTGCTGCAGCACCTTGGTGGCCACCTCATAGGCCTCCTCCGCCATCACCTGCTGATCCTCGATCAGCTCCTCCAGCAGCGTGTCGTCAAAATCCGCCAGCGCCTCCAAAAGCTCAGTGCGCGCCTCCTGCTCACGCGCGTACATCGCCACCGGCAGCTCGATCAGCGCCGAGGGCTTGCCCTCCTGATACTGCCATGCGCGTTCGGAAATCAGATCCACAGCACCCACAACCTGACCATCCTCGCGGATCGGCACCTGCCGCAGGATGATGTTGTGGCTGCAATAGGCCTGAAGCGCGGCAACGATTTCCGCCACCCGGTCCGCTGCCTGGTCCATACGATTGACAAAAATAAAGGCGGGAACTCCCGCCTCCTCCAGCTTGCGCAAGTAAGGCGCGCTGAGGACCGCAGCGCCGGCATCAGCCGGAACGCAGAGGACGGCAGCATCGCTGGCCGCCAAGGCCGGTCCCGCCTGCGCCAGGTTATCGGCGCCGCCCGCAATGTCGATCGCGGCCCAGTCCTCCCCCATAAATGAAAAAGGCTGCAAAGCGGCGACGCCTGCAACCTCCTGCCTCTTGCCCGCGGCACTGTCCAGATTGGCCAGCGCCGTAGCCAGCGTTGATTTGCCGGACTGCGACGGTCCCAGAATAGTGAAAACGCGCATGTTCTCAGATCCTCCCTTAGCTGATGCGAATGCCCGCCTAGGACCGCAGCCGCCAAGGGCGTGCAGCTTGCCTGTGCCAAAGATCTGCCTCGGTGCTCTTCTGAGCGCCCCCTGCCGGTGAGTGGACAGCAAGGGGCCGTTCTCGATGTTGGCCAAGCGTCCGCCCCCGAGTCAAGCGCGCAGAGGGCGTAGCGGCGGCACCCCGCGCACAGTTTTGACGCATCCGCCGCCGTTTTCCCCTCTCCCCCGGCCTTCCCTTGGGTAAGCTACCCCCATGAAAATCACCCGCAACACGCCCGAACAGCTGATCCTGTCCGATACACCCTGGCTGATCGGCATCATGCTTGTCTTTTTCATCCTGGTCTTTGCCGGCGCCGGCCTCGGCATGCTCAGCCAGGGCGGCGACCTGATCCTGCCAGGCCTCGTCTTTGCCCTGGTTGGCGGCGGCATGGGGGCACTGGCCTTCTGCCTGTTCGTGCGCCGGGTGCAGGTCATCCTCGACCGCCCCGGCGGCAGCGTGGTGATCCGGCGCCAGTCGGTGTTCGGCTACAGCAAGGTGGAGCACCATCTCGCCGACCTCTCCCACGCCGAGGTGGAAAGCACCACCAGCCGCCGCGAGGGCCGCACCCGCACGCTCCACCGCCCGGTTCTGGTGCTCGACGGCGGCATGAGCGCCGGCCGCCACCCGGTGGTCGAGGCCTACACCAACGGCCGCGGCGCCCAGCACCTGGCGGAGGCGATCAATGCCTGGCTGCCGGCCAGCGAACAAATGCAGGAACACTCTCAGTAACTGACAAGCATCTTCGCCATCCCGTTCCAGGCACGTTTTTTAGTTGAAACCGTCGCTATTGTCAGAGCTACTAACTCCTGCTCGCACAATTTCAGAATTCTCCTGAGCCATTTCCCCTCTGCCAAGCAAGGCATAACTACAGATGCAGATCACCCGTGAAACGCCGGATCAATTGATATTAGAGTATCAAGACTGGCTGGCGCCGGTTGCGCTGAGCATCATCGCACTGGTCCCGGCCTTTTATTCTCTTAGGTGGACTTGGCACGGAGACATCTCAATTGCTGCGGTTCTGGCAGCTATAGCAGTTGTTTTGCTCGGACTGGCCGCATTGAGCCTGGATCGAAGCCAACTGATTTTCGACCGGCAAAGTGATCAAATGACCCATCGCAGAAAGACAGCCCTCCAATTCGATGAACTGAAGGTCCCACTAGCTGCGGTAGAAACCTACACGCTCGACATTGCGGCATCAGAAACGGGCAAGCCGGAATACCAGCCCTCACTGCTGATCAAATCGGATGAAGGCTACTTCTTCCGCCCGCTGATCTCGCGCCCTGGCACTTCCTCTGCACATATTGAAACAGCAAACCGCGTCAACGACTGGCTGGAAGCCGCAAAGGTTGACTCCGGCCCCTAATCCGCGTATCGCCTGCCCAAACATCCGGGAGATCTGAGTCTTCCGGTCCCTGCCCGTGCCAGGGATCGCCCCCCACCAGCGTGTTACGCCCGTGGGGGCAAACTCGTTTGGTTTGCCCCCACGACTGACACCAGGACCGGCGGGCATTTGCGCATGGTTCGCTTGTCCCCTACATACGGGGGCGCCACACGTTGAAACCGGCATTAGGAGGCCGCAGGCATGTTTGAAAATCTATCCGAACGCCTTTCCGGCGTCTTTGACCGGCTGACCAAACAGGGCGCCCTGAACGAGGAAGACGTCAAATCCGCCCTGCGCGAGGTCCGCGTCGCCCTGCTGGAGGCCGACGTCTCGCTGCCGGTTGCCCGCGATTTCGTCAAAAAGGTTCAGGAACAGGCCACCGGCCAGGCGGTCACCAAATCGGTGACCCCGGGCCAGCAGGTCGTGAAGATCGTCCACGACGCGCTGGTCGACGTGCTGCGCGGCGACGAAGACCCCGGCAAGCTCAAGGTCGACAACCCGCCCGCCCCCGTTCTGATGGTCGGCCTGCAGGGCTCCGGTAAGACCACCACCACCGGTAAGCTCGCCAAGCGGCTGAAGGAGAAAGAGGGCAAGAAGGTCCTGATGGCCTCGCTCGACGTCTACCGCCCGGCGGCGATGGACCAGCTGGCCGTCCTCGGCACCCAGATCGGCGTCGACACCCTGCCCATCGTGCCGGGCCAGAAACCCGTCGACATCGCCAAACGCGCCAAGCAGCAGGCGACCCTGGGCGGCTATGACGTCTACATGCTCGATACCGCCGGCCGCCTGCACATCGACGAGACCCTGATGCAGGAGGTCGAAGACGTCCGTAACGTGGTCTCCCCGCGCGAGACCCTGCTGGTGGTCGACGGCCTGACCGGCCAGGTCGCCGTTGAGGTGGCCGAGGAATTCGACGCCAAGATCGGCATCTCCGGCGTGGTCCTCACCCGGATGGACGGCGACGGCCGCGGCGGTGCGGCGCTGTCGATGCGCGCTGTCACCGGCAAACCGATCCGCTTTGTCGGCCTGGGCGAGAAGATGGACGCGCTGGAGACTTTCGAGGCGGACCGGATCGCCGGCCGCATCCTGGGCATGGGCGACATCGTGGCGCTGGTCGAAAAGGCCCAGGAAACCATCGAGGCCGAACAGGCCGAGAAGATGATGAAGCGCATGATGAAGGGTCAGTTCAACATGAACGACCTGAAGATGCAGCTTGAACAGATGCTCCAGATGGGCGGCATGGAGGGCATGATGCAAATGATGCCCGGCATGGGCAAAATGGCTAAGCAGGTGCAGGACGCCGGCATGGACGACAAGGTGCTCAAGCGCCAGATCGCCATGATCCAGTCGATGACCAAGAAGGAACGCGCCAACCCCGCCCTGCTGCAGGCCTCCCGCAAGAAACGCATCGCGGCCGGTTCCGGCATGGAGGTCTCCGACCTCAACAAGCTTCTGAAGATGCACCGGCAGATGGCCGATGTGATGAAGAAGATGGGCAAGATGGGCAAAGGCAAGATGCTGAAACAGGCCATGAAGGGCATGTTCGGCAAAGGCGGCATGCCGGATATGGGCGGCATGGACCCCAGCCAGATGGACCCCAAGGCACTGGAAGCCGCAGCTAAGGCAATGGGCGGCAAAGGCGGCCTGCCCGGCGGCCTCCCCGGTCTCGGCGGCGGCATGGGCCTGCCCGCGGGCCTCAGCGGATTTGGCAAGAAGAAGTAAGTTGACCACTGCGCCCACCATATCCACTGCGCGCCTGACGCTGCGCCACCACGTGATGTCGGACTTTGCGCCGCTTCACGATGTGCTGGGCAGTGACCGCGCGCGCTATATGGGCGGACCGTTTTCACTGAAAGACAGCTGGCAAACTGTTGCCGCTGAAGTGGGCAGCTGGTCCCTGCTGGGACATGGCAGCTGGGCCATCGAGCGCGCTGACGACGGCGCACTGGTCGGCCAGGTCGGTATCAATAAACCGGCCCACTACCCCGAGGCGGAGATCGGCTGGACCCTGTGCAGCGGGTTCGAAGGCAATGGCTACATCACCGAAGCCGCCGCTGCCGCCCTTTTGTGGGCCTGGTCCGAAATGGGCGCCAGCAGCCTCGTCAGCTATATCACACCCGGCAACAGCAGGTCGGTCTCTGTCGCCGAAAGGCTCGGCGGCAAACCTGACCTTGCCGCGCCGCTGCCGCTGGGTGAGACCTCGGAAGATACCATCGTTTACCGCCATTTTGCGCCGGATTGCGACGGCGGGATGGAGGCCTACGCATGACCTCCCATCTGTCCCGCACTGCGCAGCCCGGCGCGGCCCGCAACCGTTTAACGGAAAATTACGCAGTCTCATCGATACTCCTTCACCGGATGGGTGAAAAAGACGCCGGGCGGCCTGCCGCCCGGGCAATGGGGTACGATATGAAAGACGCGCAACGGCGGTATCCACGGCTGGTTTCCAAGCGGCTGATGCTGATTTCTCCGGCGGATCCGGATTTTGACGCCCAGGCTGCCTTCCTGGCGCCGGACGCGCCGCGGTTCATCAATGTCGCGGATGACGCCGATTCTCTGTGGTGGTCGATCGCCACCATCATCGGCCATTGGCACCTGCACGGCTACGGCCTGTTTGCCGTGGTGGAGCGCAGCACCGGCGACACCGTGGGCCTGGTCGGCCCCTGGTTCCCCAAGGGCTGGCCAGAACCGGAACTGTCCTGGCACCTGATGGAGACCGGCGAGGGCAAAGGGTATGCCAGCGAAGCCGTGCAATGCGTGCTGGACTGGCTGTTCAACGCGGCCGGCTGGGACACCATCGTTTCCTACGTGCCGGAAGAAAACACCGCCTCAATCGCCCTGGCCCGCCGCGCCGGCGCCCAGCCGGAACGGCTGGTCTCCTTCCCGCTGCAGCCGGCCCCCGGCCTGCGCTGCTGGCGCCACTCGCCCGCCGCCCGCCGCTCCGGCCCTGAAGCCGCCCGGGGGCTTTTGCACTGATGCGCCTGCGCGGGATCATATCCTGGCGCCGACGCGCCCTTCCGCTGGAAGGAGCGCGCTGATGCCGTTTGACATCCCGGTGATCGAAACCCGCCGCCTGGTGCTGCGCGGCCCCGAAGCGCAGGATTACCCTGACTTCAAGGCCACCTTCAGCTCCTACCGCTCGCGCTTCATGGGCGGACCGCTGAACACTTACGAGGCCTGGATGCTCTATGCCGCCGAGATCGGCCACTGGCAGGTGCGCGGCTTCGGCATGTGGATGATCCACGACAAGGCCAGCGGCGAGACTTACGGCATGGCCGGCGGCTGGCAGCCCGCAGGCTGGCCGGAGCGCGAGATCGCCTGGATCATCTGGCCCGGTGCCGCTGGCAAGGGCTATGCGCTGGAGGCAGCCCATGCCGCCCGCCAGCATTTCTATTCAAATCTGGGCTGGGAGACTGCGGTCAGCTATATCGACCCCAAGAATCTCGACTCGATCCGGCTCGCGGAACGGCTCGGCGCTGCCAAGGACCACGGCGCCGCCACCATCGACGGCAACGACGCCGTCTACCGCCACCCCGCGCCGGACGCCCTGAAGGACAGCCAGATTGCGCATGGGATCGACATGGAAATCAGCCATTACGCCGACCCGCTCTTCAAACCGGAGGGCTGGGCCATTGACTAATGTGCGCGCGATTTCCCGGATGCTGCGCTGCGGCGGTGCACAGGTGGTGCACAGCCGGTGCACGCCTGGCACCCCCTCGACGGCACCCCGCCCTGCTGTATTGCGGAGACCCCGATGACAACAGATATCCAAGATCCCGTTGCCCGCGCAGCCGCGCTGCTGAAGGGCCACCGCGAAAGCATCGACCGTCTGGATGCAATCCTCGTCTATACTCTGGGCGAGCGGTTCAAGCACACCCAGGCGGTGGGCCGGCTCAAGGCCGAACACGACCTTCCCCCGTCCGATCCCACCCGCGAAGCGGCGCAGATCGCACGGCTCGAAGACCTGGCGGATCAGGCCGATCTGGACCCTGAATTCGCCAAGGCATTCCTGAACTTCATCATTGATGAAGTCATCCGCCACCATAAGAAACACCAAGAATAACAACCAACAACAGGACAACCGGGGCATACCCCGGACAACGCCATCAAAGGAGATGTACCCATGGCAATGAAAATCCGTTTGGCCCGCGGCGGCTCCAAAAAACGCCCCTTCTACCGCATCGTGGCTGCTGACAGCCGCATGCCGCGCGACGGCCGCTTCATCGAGAAGCTGGGCACCTACAACCCGCTGCTGCCGAAAGATTCGGAAGACCGCGTGAAAATGGACCTGGAGCGCGTGCAGCACTGGCTGGACCAGGGCGCGCAGCCGACCGACCGTATCGCCCGCATGCTGGAAGCCGCAGGCGTCCGCGCCAAGGCCGAGCGCAGCAACCCGAAAAAAGGCACCCCGGGCAAGAAAGCCCAGGAGCGCGCAGAAGAGAAAGCTGCAAAGGCTGCTGAAGCCGCCGAAGCAGCTGCAGACGCGGAATAATTCCGTGGAGCTGCGGGGCGCTTTTCCCGAAGAGTTCCGCAGCCAGCTTGATCTGCTGATGCGGCTCCGGCGCGACGTGCGCCGGTTCCGCAGCGATCCGGTGGAGGAGGCAGTGCTGATGCGCTGCCTCTCTGCCATTCAGCTCGCCCCGTCCGTGGGCTTGAGCGAACCCTGGCGCATCCTGCGGGTGGAAAGCGAAACCGCCCGCGCCTCTGCGCTGAAGAATTTCGAAGCCGCCAATGCCCAGGCGCTGACCGGGTATTCCGGCGAAAAGGCTGAGCGTTATGCGGAACTGAAACTGTCCGGCATGCGCGATGCTCCGGTGCAGTTGGCCGTCTACTGCGACGATGAGACCACCCAGGGCCACGGCCTGGGCGCCGCCACCATGCCGGAGATGCGCCGCTATTCGGTGGTCACCGCCATCACCCTGTTCTGGCTGGCGCTGCGCGCCGAAGGGCTGGGGCTGGGCTGGGTTTCGGTGCTGGACCCCCAGCAGCTGAACCGCGACCTGAACGCGCCCAAGGGCTGGCAGCTGATCGGTTATTTCTGCATCGGCTACCCGGAGCGGCTGTCGGACACGCCGGAACTGGAAGAAACCGGCTGGGAAAGCCGGATGGCGGACCTGCCGCTTGAAACCCGCTGAGGCCCGTCATGGGACGGTTGATAAGGCTTGTGTTTTTTGTTGCAGTGGCCTTTACCGCGGGCATCTTCTTTGAACGCAACCATCAAAGCGAACTCTGCGAACAATCCGGCGGCCAATGGCTGCGCGCGGGGTTCTGTGCAAAGGACTGACAGCATGAGCGATCTGATCTGCGTAGGCGCCATTTCCGGGTCCTTCGGGGTGCGCGGCGAGGTGCGGCTCAAGAGCTTCTGTGCCATCCCGGAAGAGATCGAGGACTACTCGCCGCTCAGCAATGAGGACGGGAGCAAGACCTACTCCCTGACCATCACCCGCCCGATCAAGAACGGCTTTGCCGCGTTGCTGGAAGGTGTTGAAACCAAGGAAGAGGCCGACGCCATCAAGGGATTGCGGCTGTTTGCCCGCCGCGATCAGCTGCCGCAGCTGCCGGATGACGAGTTCTACCACACCGACCTGATCGGGCTGGAAGTCTATGACACCGGCGGCACGCTGCTGGGCACGGTGAAATCGGTGCAGAACCACGGCGCCTCCGACCTGCTGGAGATCCACGGCCCCGGCCTCAAGGCAACCGTGCTGCTGCCCTTCACCCTGGAAGCGGTGCCAACCGTGGATCTGACCCAGCGCCGTATTGTCGCCGACCCGCCCGAAGGGCTGTTCTGAAAGGTGCATTAGGGGCTTTGCCCCCTCGCGCCATTGGCGCTCAGCCCCAGGATACTTCCTGCCAGAAGAAGACTGGATCTCTTGTTCATCTGGCCGAAAATATCCCGGAGCGCGAGGCAGAGCCTCGCATAACTCCGCTTTCTTCGCAGCGCGCCATCGCCTATGAGGACGCCATGACAGACACGCCCTCCCGCTCCCATGGCCGCAAGGCCATCCGCCCCACGCTGAAACCGCGCGAGCTGATGACGCCGACGCCGGACCTGGCAGGCGTGTGGAAGGCCAAGATCATCACCCTGTTTCCCGCGGCCTTTCCCGGTGTGCTGGGCGAAAGCCTGACCGGCAAGGCGCTGCAGGAGGGCCTTTGGCAGCTGGAGACCACCGATCTGCGCGAATTCGGCGTTGGCAAGCACCGCAATGTCGATGACACGCCCGCAGGCGGCGGCGCCGGCATGGTGCTGCGCGCCGATGTGCTGGGCGAAGCGATCGAACACGCGATGGCGGATACCCGCGGCAACTGGCCCCTGGTCTACCTGACCCCGCGCGGGCGGCCGATGAACCAGCAGATGATGCACAATTTTGCCCAATGCGACGGCATCACCCTGCTTTGCGGGCGGTTCGAAGGTGTCGATGAACGGGTGCTGGAGCATTACGGCATTCAGGAGGTCTCTTTGGGGGACTTCGTGATGACTGGCGGCGAACTGGCGGCACAGGCGCTCATTGACGCCACCGTCCGGCTGATTCCGGGGGTTCTGGGCAACCACGCCTCGACCGAGGAGGAGAGCTTTTCCTCGGGCCTTTTGGAACACCCGCAATACACCCGCCCTGCCGAATGGAAGGGCCGGGAAATCCCCGATGTGCTGATGTCCGGCCATCACGGCAAGATCGCAGACTGGCGCCACGGGATGAGCGAAGAGATCACCAAGGCCCGCCGCCCGGACCTGTGGGAGGCCTACATCCGCTCCAAGGACAGCGGCAAGCCATAGCGCAAGTGACGCACCAGCCTGGCTTTTCCCCAATGCAAGCCGTTGCCGCATTGGCGAACCCGTGTTTTACTCCTCCTGCATAAGTTAAATGACAGGAGACAGCAGGGTGGCTGGGAAATTTGAACTCTACACCGACAACGCAGGCGAATTCCGCTTCCGCCTGAAGGCAGGCAATGGCGAAAACATTCTGGCCAGCGAAGGCTACAAGCAGAAGGCCAGCGCCGAGAACGGTATTGAATCGGTCCGCAAGAATGCCGGCGACGACGCGCGCTATGAGCGCAAGGAAACTGCCGCGGGCAAACACATGTTCAACCTCAAGGCCACCAACGGCCAGGTGATCGGCACCTCGCAAAGCTACGCCAGTGCCTCTGGCCGCGATAACGGCATCGAGTCGGTCAAGAAGAACGCGCCAGACGCGGCGCTGGACGACCAGACCGCCTGAAACAGCACCGGGCCCTGTCCGGGCCCGGCCGCAGCCGGCTAGTTCGGCATCTTGTTGTTTTTCCAGACCGTCAGCGTTGTTCCCTGCTTGAAGGTGACATCGCCCTTGGACTGGTTCCGCTCCGTTTCCCAGCCAATATCACTGCTGCCCAGCCGGTCATCCGGGAAGTGGGTCTTGAACTTCCAGTCGCCAGCCGTGGACGAGCGGGTCAGCACAACCAGGCAGTGGGGCACCATCTTCACACCGCCGCCACCGGATTTTTCAACCAGTTTCACGTTCAACGCCTTGAACATCTCATCCAGGCTGGATTTGCCCTGTTCAAAGTCGGAAACCGCGGATTTGATATCGTTGAGCGAAACGGCAGCCCCGTCACGCTTGAGCGCATAGCCCCAGCCCGGCGCCGAGGCCGGCGGCCCCATCTTCAAGGTCAGCGAGGTCAGTTCGTCCGTCACCTGATTGGCCTGGGTCTTTTTGCCGGTGGCATAATGCGTGAACCCCTTGAACTTTGCCGCGATCGTCGTTGCCCGGTCGAAGGCTTCCTTTTCAAGAACCGGGGTTGCCCACATTGAGGCATTGCCGCCGCTGTACTGCTTGCGGTCAAAGCTGGCTGCGATCTGCTTTTCGACTTCCGAACGGTTGGCAATCACCCGTTTCCCGTCCTCCTCGGTATAGGTGATTTTCACCTTGTTCCACTTCTCGGTCACCTGCGCGGTGCCGGAGGAATTGCCGCTCTGATCCGGGGTCACCCCGTCCTGCGAAGAGGCCCGCATCGCCTGCCGTTCCATGCCGGTCTGCGCACCGTGGCGGCCGGTGCCGTGGCCTTCGCCGCCGTCCTCCGCCTTGATGCGCTCTTCCTGCCATTGCTGTGCCTCGGCCTGCTTCTTGATCAGCGCCTCGATCTGGCTGCGGGCCTGATCCACCGGCACGCTGTCCAGCATTTCATCCAATGCCGTGATGCGGGACTTGATATTGCCCAAGGCTGTGACAAAGGCTTTTTCCTTCTCCAGCTTCTCGGCCTTCATCTCCTCGACATTTTTCAGCAGCTGGCCGCGGGACTGCTCCAGCACCTGTTTGGCCTTCTCCAGCCGCTCGGCGCTGGCGTCGACCTGCTGTTGCTTCTTGCTGATATCCTTGGCCTTGGTCAGCCCTGACAAGGTCTCCTGCAAGTCCTTCAGCACCCCGGCTTCGCGGGTCACGGCCGTTTCCAGCTTGCCCAGCTTCGCGATTTCCTCCTTGATCCGGCTGGCCAGCATCTTGGCTGCTTTGCCGCTATCCGACTGCGCGAACTCCTCGCTGCGCTTTTCCGCGTCTTGCTCATCCGATGCCAGCGCCGCCTTCACATATCCGACCATTTCCTTGTCGAGCACCTCCAGCCGGGCATAGGCCTGCTTCCATTCGCCCTTCTCGAAATGTTCGGCCACAGCCCCGAAATGCTGGCGCAGTGCCTTGCGCTCATCATCCATGATCTTGCCCTTGACCTTGTCGAACCGGGCGGTTGTGGCCTTGAGCCGGGTCTTGGCGTTGGTTTCTTCCTTGGAGGCCTCCTTGCCGCCGCCGATCAGCTTGATCAGCTCCTCCATCCGGGTGTTGAGGGCGATCAGGGTCTTGGCCGCTTGTGCCTGGTCCGTGTCCTTCTGCTCCTCGATCTGCCCGAACAGGATGCGCAGCTCCTTGCGCTCGTCATCCGTGATCCTGCCCTTGATCTTGTCGAAGCGGCTTTCCACCGCCTGCAGCCGTTTCAGGAAGCGCTTGTCCGGATCAGCCTCGCCGCCCGCATCCAGGTCCACGGCCACAAGCTCATAGCCGAACTGGGTGCCCTTCATCAGCGGCTTCAGCTTCTTTTCAGGCATCCTGCCCTTCACCAGGCTGAGCCGCAGCGTGCCGTCCTTGACAGAACACTGCCCCACCGCCCGCTGTTTGGCTTTGGACTTCAGCTCCTTCAGCAAAGGCGGCGCCGCCTCGCCGACAATCAGGATGGACTGGGCTGCACCGTTCAGCGTGACCTCATCATAGAAGTAGAAATCGCCCGGTGTGGCATCCAGCTTCTTGAGCTCTTTCTTCAATTCCGCCTTGTAGGATTGTTCGCTGTTGAAAATATCCATCTTTTTGAATGGCATGCTGTCTCCCCTCCCTGGTGAGGCGCGCCCGGCCGGCTGCATATGCTGACGCTGCGTAAATAAATGTATTTGAACGGTAACCGCAGATCCGCAGCCGATCAAAAGGAAATCAATGCCTGCGATCCGGGCGCCGCCGCAGAATTCCCTTGAAACATTGGCGCAGCAGGCCTAAAAGCCGCTCGTCTGGTGCCGGGAATCGGCCCCGGGCCGTTGGCTGTTGGATCAGCCCCGGAAATCTTCTTCGGTTTCCTTCAGGATCCAACCCGCCAGCAGCAAGGAACAGACGGCGTGATCTCTGGCGGGCTGCCTTTGGCGGGACCCGGTGAAGACCAGGAGCTCTCATGACGGCACAAACCTCTGCGGAATGAACCGCAGGCAATTTAGGAGAGTTGCGATGGACCTGATCGCACAGCTGGAGGCGGAACAGATCGCCGCCCTGGGGAAAGAGATCCCCGACTTCAAAGCCGGTGACACCATCCGTGTCGGCTATAAGGTGACCGAAGGCTCGCGTTCGCGCGTGCAGATGTACGAAGGCGTTTGCATCAGCCGCAAAAACGGCTCGGGCATTGCCGGTTCGTTCACCGTCCGCAAGATTTCGTTCGGCGAAGGCGTGGAGCGTGTGTTCCCGCTGTTCTCGACCAACATCGACTCGATCGAAGTGGTGCGCCGCGGCCGCGTCCGCCGCGCCAAGCTGTACTACCTGCGCGCCCGCCGCGGTAAGTCGGCCCGTATCGCAGAAGATGCGAACTACAAGCCCAAGAAAGCCTGAGGAGCGGTATCATGAAAAAAGACACCCATCCCGATTACCACTTCATCGACGTCAAAATGACCGACGGCACCGTCCTCAAGATGCGCTCCACCTGGGGTGCTGAGGGTGATCAGCTGGCCCTGGACATCGACCCGACCGTGCACCCGGCCTGGACCGGCGGCACCTCGCGCCTGCTGGACGCCGGCGGCCGCGTGTCCAAGTTCAAGAAGAAATACGAAGGCCTGGGCTTCTAAGCCGCCTGCCGTATTTTGCAGAACTCCCGAAGGCTGCCCCGGACGGGCAGCCTTCTTTCTTTTTCTCCTGACGCTGGGGCCGGATGTGCGCCCCGCGGGAAAGACAGCCCCCTCGTGAAACAAGCCCTGGCCAACGCACTGCAAGAGCGCGGATATGAAACCCTGACCCAAGTGCAGGAGGCTGTGACCCAGCCTGACGTGGAAGGGCGCGACCTGCTGGTGTCTGCACAGACCGGATCGGGCAAAACTGTCGGCTTCGGCCTGGCGCTGGCCCAGGATCTGCTGGGCGAAGAGGACGCGTTCGGCGAGGCCGCGGCACCGCTGGCGCTGGTGATCGCCCCGACCCGCGAACTGGCGCTGCAGGTGAAACACGAACTTGGCTGGCTCTACCGCGAGGCAGGCGCACGGATTGCGTCCTGCGTCGGCGGCATGGACATGCGCGATGAGCGCCGGGCGCTGGAACGCGGCGCCCATATCGTGGCGGCCACTCCGGGCCGTCTGCGCGACCATATCGCGCGCGGCTCCATCGACCTCAGCCAGGTACGCGGCGTGGTGCTGGACGAGGCCGACGAGATGCTGGACCTCGGCTTCCGCGAGGATCTGGAGTTCATCCTGGGCGAAGCGCCCGAAGACCGCCGCACCCTTCTGTTCTCCGCCACCGTTCCGCCGGCAATTGCCAGCCTGGCCGAGACCTTCCAGCGCGACGCGATGCGGATCAAGACCGCGGGCGAAACCAAGCAGCACGCGGATATCGAATACCGTCTGATGAGCGTCGCGCAAGCGGACGCGGAAAACGCCATCATCAACGTGCTGCGCTACTATGAGGCGCCCAGCTCCATCGTCTTTGCCAACACCCGCGCAGCGGTGAACCGTCTGGCCGCGCGCCTGACCAACCGCGGCCTGCCGGTGGTGACCTTGTCGGGCGAGCTGTCCCAGACCGAACGCAGCCATGCGCTGCAGGCAATGCGCGACGGGCGTGCCCGGGTTTGCGTGGCCACCGATGTGGCGGCCCGCGGCATTGACCTGCCGGGGCTGGAACTGGTGGTCCATGCGGAGCTGCCCTCGAACCACGAAACCCTGCTGCACCGCTCCGGCCGCACCGGCCGCGCGGGCCGCAAGGGCGTCAGCGCGCTGATCGCTCCGCCCAAAGCGCGGTCCAAGGCCCTGCGCCTGCTGAAATGGGCCAAGCTGACCGCTGAGCATTGCGAAGCGCCCTCTGCCGACGACGTGCTGGCCCGCGACGAAGAGCGGATGCTGGCCGATCCGGTCTGGCAGGAGCCGGTAGCCGAAAACGAACAGGCAGGCGTGCAGACCCTGCTGGACGCGTTTACGCCCGAACAGATTGCCGCAACCTATCTGCGCCTGTTCCGCAGCCGCCACTCGGCGCCTGAGGACCTGCGCCCGGCAGACACGCCGGAGCCGCGCAAGGAGCGTAAGGAACGCAAAGCCTTCGGCCCCTCTGTCTGGTTCTCCCTGTCGGGCGGCCGCGAGGCCGGCGCCGACCCGCGCAAGGTGCTGCCGATGCTGTGCAAGGCCGGTAATATCGACCGCGACGCCATCGGCGCAATCCGGGTGCAGGATAACGAGACCTTTGCCGAAATCAGCAAAGACGCGGTTGAGGGCTTCCTCAAGGCGCTGGACGGCAAGACAGAGCTGGAGCCGGGCGCTGTGCTGACGCAGCTGGCTGAAGCACCGGAACTGGCCCCTGCCCCGCGCCGCGGCCCCGGCGGGCCGAAGGGCGGCTTCAAAGGCGACCGAAAACCGCATCGCGGCAAGGACGATGGCGCCAAGCCCTACCGTGCCAAATCCGATCACCGCGAAGACAGCCGCCCGCCCCGCAAGGAATGGACCGACAAGCCGGAGCGCAAGGAACGGAGCGACAAGACTGCAGGCAAGGACTGGGGCGGCAAGCCCGCGCGCAAAGACTGGGACAGCAAACCGGCCCGCAAGGAGGACCGCCCCAGCAAGCCCAAGCCGGCTGTGACCGCCAAGCCCAAAGGCGCATCGGATCCCTCCAAGCGGATGACCCGGCCCGGCGCGCCCGCGGCCAAGCCGTTCAAGGCCAAAGGCCCCAAGCCGCCGGTCGGCAAGCCCAACAGCAAGAAGAACAAGGCGCGCGCCGCTGCAGCCGTGTCCGCAAAGGGCGGCAAGGGCGGCGACGCCCGCCCCAAGCGCAAGCCTGCGGGTCCTGCAAAACACAGGTGATACACTAAGTTTACCAGACTGCCCGCACCGCTTTTCTTGGCGGAATCCAGAGCCTATACAGGGGCCCAAAGCGAAAGACGTGCACAAAAGCACGAGCGAAGGGACCTGTACATGGCGCATATCATTGTCGTCGGCAACGAGAAGGGCGGCGCGGGCAAATCGACCGTTTCCATGCATGTCGCAACCACCCTGGCCCGTCTGGGCCACAAGGTCGCGGCGCTGGATCTGGATCTGCGGCAGCGCTCGATGGGGCGCTACCTGGAGAACCGCAAGGATTTCTGCGTCAAATCCGGCCTGGACCTGCCGATGGTGGAAATCCACGAGCTGCCGGAGATCGACCCGGCCAGCCTGCAGCCGGGCGAAAACATCTATGACCACCGGCTGTCAGCGGCAGTCTCGGCGCTGGAGCCGGGCCATGACTTCATCCTGATTGACTGCCCCGGCTCGCACACCCGCCTCAGCCAGGTGGCGCATTCACTGGCCGACACGCTGATCACGCCGCTGAATGACAGCTTTGTCGACTTCGACCTGCTGGCGCATGTGGACCAGAAGGGCGAGACCATCACCGGGCCGTCCGTTTATTCCGAAATGGTCTGGAACGCCCGCCAGCTGCGCGCGCAGGCCGGGCTGAAGCCGATCGACTGGATCGTGATCCGCAACCGCGTCGGCACCCAGCGCATGGTCAACAAGGAAAAGATGGAACGCGCCATCAAGATGCTGTCCAAACGGATCGGCTTCCGCATCGCGCCGGGTTTTTCAGAGCGGGTGATTTTCCGCGAGCTGTTCCCGCGCGGTCTGACGCTGCTGGACCTCAAGGACATCGGCGTCAAGCAGCTGAACATCTCCAACATCGCCGCCCGGCAGGAACTGCGCGACATGATGAAAGAGGTGAACCTGCCCGGGGTCGAGATCAGCATCTGACCCCGGCTGCGCAGCCGCTTAGCTGTCGCAGCCGCAGTTGCCGCGGTAGATCGTGTAGAGCTCCATCGGCTCTGCCACGCCGCGCAGCATGTAGCGGCCCAGGGACACCAGGTCATGATTGGTGCCCCGGGCCGCGGTTTTCACATCCTCGGACATGATGATGTTCTGGCCTACAGAGCGGTGCATGCCGGCAATCCTGGCGGTCTGGTTCACCGCCTGGCCGATCACGGTGAAATCCAGCCGGTTCTCCGCCCCGATATTGCCATAGAGAATATCGCCGGCGTGCAGCGCCAGGGTGAAGCCGGCAGTCGGCAATTCCAGCTCCTCACGCTCAGTGTTATAGGCGCGCACCTTGCCGCACAGCTCATTGGCCGCGGCCAGCGCTGCGTGGGCGTCTTCTTCGATGCTGCCAAGATTGAACATCGTCAGCATGCCGTCGCCCATGAATTTGAGGATATTGCCGCCATGCGCCTGGATGGTTTCGACCGCCAGGCCGAAGTACCCGTTCAGCATCTCGATCAGCTCAGTCCCCGGCAGCCGTTCGGCCAGCTGGGTGAACCCTTTGAGGTCGAACAGGCAAATCACAGCGTCGATCTGCTGCGAGGAGCCGCGCTGGATCTCCCCGGACAGCACCCGGCGCCCGGCATCGCGGCCCAGATAGACCTGCAGCAAGTCGCTGGCCATCTGCCGGTTGGAGGAGGACTTCAGTGCCAGCCCCAGATGCGGCAGGGTGGTGCGGATCAGGTCCAGCTCGCGGCCGGAAAAGCCGCCGGGGCGGTCAGAGGCCCAGGAGACCAGCATCCCCTCGCGCGGATGGCGCGGGTCATTGGGTTCGTCATCGGGCGGCGAGAAGCGAACGCCCTTGGCAAAGTAATCCGTTGCGCCGCGCTCCCGCAGTTCGGGCAGCAGGGGGAACTGTTCCGGCGCATTATCTTCCAGCCGCTCGCGAAACTCTTCCAGATTGTGCTCCAGGATGTGGAAGAATGGACTGCGCAGCCATTCCTCGCGCGGGGATTCGCGGTATTCGTAGTGTTCGTGGCTAATGCCGTCAGCGCGGGTCCAGTTGAAGCCGATGCCGCCGAACTTTGGGTGAAAAGCCCGCTGCGCCAGATGGAACCGCCACAAGGGCACCCCTGCATCAACCAGACGCTGGCAATACCCCTGCAAAAGATCCTGCTGCGGCGCCCCATGCAGGCCCTGCTCCATCAGCCAGGCAATCAGTGGCCCTGAATTGACATCAATCTGTATCATCGCTTCACCTTCAATCCCGCTGCTTTATCTGGGGGCTGGGCCTTGCAATGTCTATGGTTCAATCCCTGCTAAATTGCGCAGCATATACCGCAAAATTGCAACCTCGCCGGTTGTGAAGCGGGCGCAGATCCGTGTGTCGAACTCCAGCGCGTGCTCGCGCAGATCCTTATACGCCGCCTCACCGGCCGGGGTCAGCGCCAGATGTTCGGCCCGCCGGTCGTTTTCATCGCGGGTCCGGGTCACGAACCGCTTCTCCGACAGCTTGGCCACCGCGCGGCTGATCTTGGTCTTGTGGATCTTGGCGCGGCTGCCGATCTCCTTGGCGGTCATCTGGCCGTAGTTGCCCAGATGAAACAGCACCCGCCACTCGGTGCGCAGCATTCCGTAGCGGTTCTTGTAGTGCTTCTGGAACCCCAGCGAGCTTTCCTCGGCAGCGCGGTTCAGCAGGTAGGGCAGGAAATCCTGCAAAGCGAAATCATCTTTTTCGTTCATTTTCGTCCCCTCTCCCTTGTTAGTTACAAAAACAACTAATATCCCGCAAGCAGCAAGAGGAGAAACGCGCGATGAATCGGCCAGCCGATCCCCATGAAATGATCCAGGCCCCCTCTCTTCAGGGGCCGCACGAGGGCTATATGCCCGGCTTTGCAAACGACTTTGAAACCGAGGCGCTGCCCGGTGCGCTGCCGCAGGGCATGAACAGCCCGCAAAAGTGCAACTATGGCCTTTACGGCGAACAGCTGAGCGGCACCGCCTTTACCGCCGATGTGCCGGAGCGGACCTGGTGCTACCGCATCCGCCCGTCGGTCAAGCATTCGCACCGCTATGAGAAAACCGACCTGCCGCATTGGAAGTCTGCACCTTGCGTTGATCCGGACGTGATCTCGCTGGGCCAGTACCGCTGGGACCCGGTGCCGCATTCGGATGAAGGCCTCACCTGGCTCACCGGCATGCGCACCATGACCACCGCGGGCGATGTGAACACCCAGGTCGGCATGGCGAGCCATATCTATCTGGTCACCGAGTCGATGGTGGACAGCTACTTCTTCTCCGCTGATTCCGAGCTGCTGGTAGTGCCGCAGGAAGGCCGGCTGCGCTTTGCAACAGAGCTGGGCATCATCGACCTGGCACCGCAGGAAATCGCCATCATCCCGCGCGGGCTGGTCTACCGGGTCGAGGTTTTGGAAGGCCCCTGCCGCGGCTTTGTCTGCGAGAACTACGGCCAGAAATTCGAGCTGCCGGGCCGCGGCCCGATCGGCGCCAACTGCATGGCCAACCCGCGCGACTTCAAGGCGCCGGTGGCGGCGTTCGAGGACCGCGAGGCGCCCTCCACCGTGACCATCAAGTGGTGCGGCCAGTTCCATGAGACCAAGATCGGCCACTCGCCGCTGGATGTTGTCGCCTGGCACGGCAACTATGCGCCTTATAAGTACGACCTGACCACCTATTGCCCGGTCGGGGCGATCCTGTTCGATCACCCGGACCCGTCGATCTTTACCGTGCTGACTGCACCGTCCGGCGTGCCGGGCACTGCCAACATCGACTTTGTGCTGTTCCGCGAACGCTGGATGGTGGCCGAAAACACCTTCCGCCCGCCGTGGTACCACAAGAACATCATGTCGGAGCTGATGGGCAATATCTACGGCCAGTATGACGCCAAGCCGCAGGGCTTTGTGCCGGGCGGGATGTCCTTGCACAACATGATGCTGCCGCACGGGCCGGACAAGAACGCCTTTGAGGGCGCCTCGAACTCCAACCTCGGCCCGGAAAAGCTGGACAACACCATGTCCTTCATGTTCGAGACCCGCTTCCCGCAGCATCTGACCGCCTTTGCAGCCAAGGACGCGCCGCTGCAGGATGACTATATCGACTGCTGGAGCGACATCGAGAAGAAGTTCGACGGCACGCCCGGCCTGAAATGAAACGGTGAGGGGGCGCTGCCCCCTCTGGGCCGGTCCGGCCCATTCACCCCCGGAGTACTTCCGGAAAGATGAAAAGGATCTTCGGATCCGGAAACTGGAGACACTATGCCTCTGCTGAAATCCTGGGTGGCCTCGGCCAATGATGCGAACCACCCGTTCCCGCTGAACAACCTGCCTTATGGTGTATTTTCCGTTGAGGGCGATGACCCGCGCTGCGGTGTTGCGATCGGCGACATGATCCTGGACATGCAGGCCGCCGAGGAGGCCGGTCTGGTCCGGCTGGCCGATGCGCCGCTGTTCGACGTTCCCTACTGGAACGACCTGATGGAGGAAGGCCCCGCCGTCTGGGCCGCGCTGCGCAACCGTTTGACCGCGCTGCTGTCCGAAGGTGCTGCCGAGCAGGACAAAGTGGAGCCCCTGCTGGTTGCCGCCGCCGATGCCGAGCTGCACATGCCCTTTGCGGTCAGCGAATACACCGACTTCTACGCGGGCAAAAACCACGCCTTCAATGTCGGCACCATGTTCCGCGGTCCGGAAAACGCGCTGCCGCCGAACTGGCTGCATATCCCGATCGGCTATAACGGCCGCGCGTCGTCTGTCGTGATTTCCGGCACCGATGTGCGCCGCCCCTGGGGCCAGCTGAAAGGCCCGAACGACGACACGCCGCGGTGGGCACCCTGCGCGCGTTTCGATATCGAGCTGGAGATGGGCGCCATTGTCGGCACGCCCTCCGACGGACCGATCACCGTGCAGGAAGCGGATGACAATATCTTTGGCTATGTGCTGCTGAACGACTGGTCGGCGCGTGACATCCAGGCCTGGGAATACCAGCCGCTGGGACCGTTCCAGGCCAAGGCCACGGCCAACACGATCTCTCCCTGGATCGTGACCAAGCCGGCGCTGGAACCGTTCCGCTGCGACACGCCGGAACGCGAAGTGGAGCTGCTGGACCACCTGAAGGACTGCGGCCCGATGCTCTATGACATCGACCTTGAAGTGACCCTGGCGCCGGAAGGCAAGGCGGCGACCACCATCGCGCGGACCAACTACAAGGAGATGTACTACTCCGCCGCGCAGCAGCTTGCGCATCACACCACTGCGGGCTGCCCGATGAACGCAGGCGACCTCTTGGGCTCCGGCACCATCTCTGGCCCCACCAAGGAAAGCCGCGGCTCGCTGCTGGAACTCAGCTGGGGCGGCAAGGAGCCGCTGACGCTGGACACCGGCGAGGAGCGCTCCTTCATCGCTGATGGCGACACGCTGACCCTGAAAGGCGCGGCCAAGGGCGATGGCTACACCATCGGCTTCGGCGACTGCACCGGCACTGTGCTGCCTGCGCTTGAAGACCCCTACGCAAGATAAGGAAGACCACCATGGCAAAAGCTTTTGCGTCCCAAGGGGACCTGACCGAAAAGAAGATCACCTTCGATGAGATCGGCGAGGGGCTCTATGCCTTCACCGCCGAGGGCGACCCGAACTCCGGCGTGATCATCGGCGATGACAGCGTCATGATCGTCGAGGCGCAGGCCACCCCGCGGCTGGCAAACAAGGTGATCGAATGCGTGCGTTCGGTCACCGACAAGCCGATCACCCACGTGGTGCTGACCCACTATCACGCGGTGCGGGTTCTGGGCGCCTCCGCATTCGGCGCACAGCAAGTGATCATGTCAAATGCCGCATACAACATGGTGCTGGAGCGCGGGCAGGAAGATTGGGACAGCGAGTTCCAGCGTTTCCCGCGCCTGTTTGAAGGCCACGAAAGCATCCCGGGGCTGACCTACCCCACCACAACCTTCACCGATCAGATGACTGTCTTCCTCGGCAACCGCCGGGTCGACATCAAACAGATCGGCCGCGCCCACACTGCCGGCGACGCTGTCATTCATGTGCCGGACCAGAACGTGATGTTCACCGGCGACATCGTCGAATACCACTCGGCCTGCTACTGCGGCGACGGGCATTTCGCCGATTGGGGCCAGACGCTCGACAACATCAAAGCCTATGACGTCGACGCCATCGCGCCGGGCCGCGGCGATGCGCTGGTTGGCAAAGAGATGGTCAATGCCGCCATCGAGAACACCCGCGACTTCGTCGAAAGCACCTACCGCCCGGTTCAGCGCATCGCTGCACGCGGCGGTTCACTGAAAGAAGCCTGGGATGCGGTGCGCGCGGAATGCGACCCGAAGTTCGCGGATTACGCGATCTACGAGCATTGCCTGCCCTTCAACGTCGCCCGCGCCTATGACGAGGCGCGCGGCATTGCGCATCCCCGCATCTGGACCGCCCAGCGCGATCTGGAGATGTGGGAGGCCCTGCAGGGCTGATTTTGCAACCGGGGCGGTTTGATCCAGATCGTATCGCCCCGGCAGAACCTGTGAGACGCTAGACCATCCTCCCGGCGTGCCCATGCCGGGAAACGGTGAAGCTGTGCCTGACGGCACCCGGAAATTGGGAGGAGACCTGATGAACAAGATCTTTGAAGTCCCGTTGTACCCCTACGCGCGCCATGCGGATCAGGATGCTCCTGCGCCCGTGCGCCGCAAGGTAGTGGTGATCGGGGCAGGCCCCATCGGCCTGGCTGCCGCCATCGACCTGGCGCAGGCCGGCACCGAAGTGGTGGTGCTGGATGACAACGACAAGGTGAGCTTCGGCTCCCGCGCCATCTGCTTTGCCAAACGGCCCCTGGAAATCCTCGACCGGCTCGGCTGCGGCCAGCCCATGGTGGACAAGGGCGTGCAGTGGAACGTCGGCAAGGTGTTCTTTGACGACCGTCAGGTCTATGACTTCAACCTGCTGCCGGAGGAAGGCCACAAACGCCCTGCCTTCATCAATCTGCAGCAGTATTATTTCGAAGAATACCTGGTGAACCGGGTCCGCGAACTGCAGGAGCAGGGCGCACCGATTGAAATCCGCGGCCGCAACAAGGTCTCGGCCATCGGCACCCATCCCAGCCATGTGACTCTGGAAGTCGACACACCCGAAGGCCCCTACAACCTGGAAGCCGACTGGCTGATCGCCTGCGACGGCGCCGGCTCCCCCACCCGGCAGATGCTGGGACTGGATTTTGTCGGCCGGGTGTTTGAGGACAACTTCCTGATCGCCGATGTGATCATGGAGGCGGACTTCCCGACCGAGCGCTGGTTCTGGTTCGACCCGCCCTTCAACAAGGGCCAGTCGGCCCTGCTGCACAAGCAGCCCGATGGCGTCTGGCGCATCGACCTGCAGCTGGGCTGGGACATCGACAAGGAGCGCGAGAAGCGCCCCGAAAACGTGATCCCGCGTCTGCAAGCCATGCTGGGCGAAGACGTGAAATTCGAGCTGGAGTGGGTCTCGATCTACACCTTCCAGTGCCGCCGGATGGAACAGTTCCGCCATGGCCGGGTGCTGTTTGCCGGCGACGCCGCGCATCAGGTCTCCCCGTTCGGCGCCCGCGGTGCCAACTCCGGCCTGCAGGACACCGACAACCTGTGCTGGAAGCTGCAGCTGGTGATGGACGGCACCGCACCGGAAAGCCTGCTGGACAGCTATGACATCGAACGCATCCATGGCGCGGATGAGAACATCCTGAACTCCTCGCGCTCCACCGATTTCATCACCCCCAAGTCGGAGATGAGCCGGGTGCTGCGCGACGCAGTTCTGGATCTGTCCGAACAGTATGAATTCGCGCGTCCCTTGGTGAACTCCGGCCGCCTGTCGGTGCCCTGCACCTATGACGGCTCGCCGCTGAACTCAGCCGATGCGCTGAACGGGCCGGAGCGCACCCGCCCCGGCTCCCCCTGCCCCGACGTGCCGCTGGCCGACGGGTTCCTGCTGGACAAGCTGGGAGACAGGTTCACCCTGCTGACCATCGACGCCGACGCCCCCGATGAGATCGAGGAATCCGGCATCAAGGTCACCCGGCTGGCGCTTTCTATCAAGGATGACAAGACGCTGGCGCTGAAGGACCGTTACCTCGGCAGCGCCGAAAGCGGCGTCTACCTGATCCGCCCGGACCAGCATGTGGCCGCCCGCCGCCCCGGCTTCGACGAAAACCAGTTCCGGCACGCGATCCGCCGGGCCATCGGCAAGGAGTGATCAAGATGACCGAAGACCAACTGATCCTGACCGCCAACCTCGAGCGCGCCGACGACTTCTATGCCGACCTGCTGGCCGCGCATGAGGATCTAAGCAAAGACGAGAGCGATGCGCTGAACGCGCGTTTGGTGCTGGTGCTGGCAAATCACATCGGGAAACGCGCGATCCTGAAACAGGCGCTGGCCGCTGCCGCGCTGAAAACCGGGGAGGACTCCGCTTGAAAATCGAACAGATCCACCACGTCGCCTACCGCTGCAAGGACGCCAAGCAGACGGTGGAGTGGTACAACAAGATGCTGAACATGGACTTTGTCCTGGCCATTGCCGAGGACCATGTTCCTTCCACCCACGAACCCGATCCCTACATGCATATCTTCATGGATGCAGGCAACGGCAACGTCCTGGCCTTCTTCGAACTGCCGACCAAGCCGGAGATGGACCGCGACCGCAACACACCGGTCTGGGTGCAGCACATCGCCTTCAAGGTGAAGGACCGCGAAACCCTGATCCAGTTCAAGGAGCATCTGGAGGCCAACGGCGTCGAAGTGCTGGGTGTTACCGACCACTCGATCTTCCACTCGATCTACTTCTTCGATCCGAACGGCCACCGGGTGGAGCTGGCCTGCCCCGACCCGGAGGAAGAGGCGCTGCTGCAAAAGCTCGACTCGGTGAAATGGGAAATGCTGGAGGAATGGTCCAAGACCAAGAAGGCACCCAAACATGCCGAATGGCTGCACGCCAAGGAATTGAACAAGGCCTGATAGGCTCAAGCAGCCAAGGCAGCCCGGCGGGCTGCCTTCTCAGCACGGGAGACCGCCGATGGGCAGCACGATCCTTTATGACTACTGGCGCTCATCAGCCAGCTACCGGCTGCGCATCGCGCTGAACCTGGCCGGGATCAGCTACACTTCGGTGCCGGTTGATCTGGTTAAGGGCGAACACAAGAGCCCGGAACACCTGGCCCGCAATCCGCAAGGGTTCGTGCCGGTGCTGGAGATCGACGGGCTGCGCCTCACTCAGTCGCTGGCGATCCTTGACTACCTGGATGAGACCCGCAGCCTTGGCCTGCTGCCCGCAGACCCCGGCCAGCGTGCCAGGGCACGGGCACTGGCGCATTCCGTCGCGGTGGATGTGCATCCGGTCTGCAACCTGCAGGTTGCGAAACACGCCACAGCCCTCAGCAGCGGCGCGGACGACATGCCCAAGGCCTGGATGCAGCACTTCATCCGCCCCGGTCTGCAGGCGTTTGAAACCCTGCTGGAGGGTTTCAGCCAGGCGCCTTACTGCACCGGCGACACCCCGGGGCTGGCCGACATCTGCCTGATGCCGCAGCTTTACAACGCCCGCCGCTGGGAAGCTGATTTCTCGGACCTGCCGCGGATCTGCGCAGTGGAGGCGGCCTGCGCCGCCCACCCTGCCTTTGCTGCAGCCAGCCCGGCCCCGCCAAACTGACCGGTCCGGGCGTCCCGCTGCGTCACAAGGAACGCAGCAGCACCTTGCTGGAATTCAGCGCCTGGGCGATCCGCTGGTAATGCAGCGCCACATCGTTGTTGCCCTCCGCCGAGCGCAGCAGAACCGTGGTGGTGTCTTCCAGAATTGCCAGCGCCTTGGCGTTGGTTTCAGCCACAGTTTCCTGCTTCACCGCCGCAACCGGGCGGCGCTTGGTCTCGCTGTCTGATGGCACAGTGATCTGCAGCCGGGGCTGGCTGTAGTCACGGTTCTGCCGGGACAGTTTTGCCAGTTCGTCAGAGGCCGTGGCAAGGGCCTCACGTGCGGCCGCGTACTCACCCTGAGCAGGCAGGTTTTTGACCAGCGCCTTCAGTTCCTTGGCCAAACAGTCCGTCCGGTAGGTGGTGCCAACAGCCTCGCAGGCTGCCGACGCGGTGCTGATCTGGGCAACAACAGCAGTGGTGACAGAGTTGGTTACCGACGCCGGGCCAACCGGGGCCGCGGTGCTGGTACTGGTGCTTGAGCTTCTGACGCCATCCGCTTCCGCTGCATCGCCGCCTGATTCCGCATCGCCGCCAAACTGGGACGGCGACGGGGAGCCGCGCACCTGCGCCTTGTGCACGTACACTGCAGCCTTTTCCTGCAATGCTGTCCGGCCAGTCACTGCGGCGGCTTCCGCCAGTGCCGGCGCAAGCAAAAGTGCGGCCGCCAGTGGCAATGTACAAACCGCCTTGTTTTTACTGCTGTTCATTGAACCCTCTTAACTTTGCCCTGCAGATGCAGGGTTTCTTGCCGGTGTGCCCCCCTCTGACAGAGAACCCAGCCCGAACCTTTTCGCACTACATCCCCAAGGGACCGCCGGTAATTCCGATAATGTGATCCGAGGTCAACCCTGTAGCGTCGAGCAGAAGGATCTCGAAATCCAGCTCTGTTTCACTGCTGTCAATTGCTCCGATGAACAGGCCGTCATCGTGTTCATCAATGAAGAGAGTGATGTCGAAGAACGTGGCGCCATTGGCTGGTGTCAGTTCAAAGTCGCCATCGTCGAGGGAAATACCGATATAGGCATCCCCTGAGGTGAGAGAGCTGAAGTCGATCTGATCCTGCGTATCGTCGAAGTCTGTGATCACGTCCAGGAAGTCGTCCCCGGCACTGGCGTCATCGAAACTGCTGAAGACAAACACATCCGCATCCGCACCGCCGCTGAGGATATCGGTTCCCACTCCGCCGGTCAGTGTATCGGCGCCGTCTCCCCCAGCCAGCACGTCATCGCCCGCGCCGCCATCAAGCTGATCGGCCCCGTCGCCGCCATCCAGCAGATCGCTGTCATCGCCGCCCTCCAGCGTGTCCTGGCCGGACTCGCCGGTCAGGATGTCCTGGCCTGCGCCGCCGCTCAGGCTGTCTGCTCCGGTTCCGCCGAACAGATCATCGTCCCCGTCATCCCCGAACAGCTGGTCATCGTCGCCGCTGCCATACAGGGTATCGTTTCCAGCCTTGCCGTACAGCATGTCATCGCCGTCGTCGCCGCGCAGCACGTCATTGCCGAAACCGCCCCGCAGCACGTCCTCGCCAAACCCGCCTTTCAGCGTGTCATCCCCCAAGTTGCCCCGCAGCGTGTCATCACCCTCGCCGCCTCTCAGCAGGTCGTTCCCGCCGCCACCGGCCAGTTCGTCGGCTTCTGCGTCGCCATCCAAGATGTCACTGCCGTCACCGCCTTCCAGCGTGTCCGCCCCGTCACCGCCCCCCAGCACATCGGCATCCTCACCGCCGTCAAGCGCGTCGTTACCCGCGCCGCCGCTCAGCGTGTCTGCGCCTTCGCCGCCTTCCAGCGTGTCAGCACCGTCATTGCCCTCCAGCACGTCGGCATCGTCACCGCCATCAAGCGCGTCGTTTCCTGCGCCACCGCTCAGAGTGTCTTCATCTTCTCCGCCCACCAGCGTGTCAGCACCGTCGCCGCCCTCCAGCACGTCGTCGTCATCACCGCCATCAAGCGCGTCGTTGCCCGTACCGCCGCTCAGCGTGTCCTCACCTTCGCCGCCTCTGAGCACATCATTCCCGCCGCCGCCGCTGAGGCTGTCGTCGCCGTCGTCACCGCTGAGCGTATCGGCGCTGCCGCCGCCAAACAGATCATCGCTGTCCCGCCCCCCGAAGAGGGTGTCGCTGCCGCTGCCGCCAGCCAGGGTGTCGGTGCCAAACCCTCCGTACAGGAGGTCCGCCCCGGATTCGCCAAAGACCGCATCAGCACCGTCGTTGCCGGAAAGAGTGTCATCCGACAGGCCGCCCTTCAGGGTGTCATCGCCAGTGCCGCCGCCAGCCACATCGGCGTCCTCACCGCCCCACAAGGCATCCGCACCGTCACCGCCTGCCAGCGTGTCGGACGCGTCACCGCCAAACAGCTGATCGCTGCCGGTTCCCCCGGTCAGGGAGTCAGCGCCGGTTCCGCCTGCCAGAGTGTCCGCACCTGAACCGCCGTTCAGCGTGTCTGCACCGCTGCCGCCGTACAGCTCATCACTGCCCGCTCCGCCATGCAATGTATCCGCACCGCTATTGCCATTCAGCAGGTCATGGCCGCTGTTGCCCCAAAGCAGATCCGCACCGGTCAGACCGTTGAGAGTATCGTTCCCGTCGGATCCGTTGAATGTGTCGTTCCCGCCGTAAAACAGCGCAAGGAACTCGTCCGTGGTAATGTCAGGGTCTGAAACAACGCTGCTGGCTTCCAGTTCCAGACCTGTCACCTCATACACCAGCTCCGTGGTGCTGCCGGTCTGATACTGGTGGTAGGATTCGATTGTGCCGGTAACCGTGAAACTGTTGTCCGAGCCAACAATCATCTGGAATTCTGCACCCTGCGCCGACCTGTACTCTGCACGAAAGCCGTCCTCCCCGGTAAACAGGATGGTCTCGCCCGAGACAAAGAATTCGGCTTCGATTTCGGTGCCGATAGCAAAGGGTTCGTAAAATGTAATCGTCGCCATCGCGGCCTCATCAAGAAAAATGCAGATGTTTCGCTTGTGCCCGGGTCAAATTCTCGGCTCACCGGGGCTTTGCCTTTAAAAGGAAACTGACGGCAGGTCTCCAACCGCTCCGGGAAAATTTATCTCAGTTCTCCAGCGCTCTCCAGACCGCCTCGCCAGCTGAAGCCTTCCTGCAAGCATTAGATACAAAAATGGCACGCGGGGCCAGAGGCCCCGCCGTCGGTTCTGTTTCCCGCGCCGCCTGCCGCAAACACCGGATGCGCTGCAAAAGGCAGCCTGGTGGCACGTCCAGGGATCAGCAAGACCGGCAGAACGCTCCGCGCCCGAAGCCCAATGAACGGCACAGCTCCCGGCAGATACGGCGGCTCGCAACTTTGCAGCAGCAGCGTCCTGCGCATTCCGGATACTGCAGGCCGCCAGTTCAATGGCTCTGTATTCAATAAAAACGGCGGGCGCCCGGAGAGAGCGCCCGCCGCAGTATTCGGGAGATCAGCTCACAGCAGCCAGGTTTTCACCAGCGCGCCATCGTACATCATGCCGCCGCCCGGATCGTTCTCCCAGCCGCCGACCTGTTCGCTGACGCCATCGATGAAGTCGTTGAACATCGGGATGATGGCGCCGCCCTCGTCGCGCACCATAAGGCCCATCTCGCGGTAGAGCGCGGTGCGCTTGGCGGTGTCGAGCTCTCCCTTGGCCTGCAGCAGCAGCGCGTCGAAATCTTCCCTTTTGAACCGGGTGTCGTTCCAGTCGGCATCGGATTTGTAGGCGGTGGAGAACATCTGGTCCTGCACCGGGCGCCCGCCCCAGTAGGAGGCGCAGAAGGGGTCCTTGTTCCAGACCTCGGACCAGTAGCCGTCGCTGGGCACCCGCTCGATCTGCAGCGGGATGCCGGCCTTGGCCGCGCTTTGCTGAAACAGCGCGGCGGCATCCACTGCACCGGGGAAGGCGTTGTCGGACACTTTCAGGACAACCGGGCCGTCATGGCCGGACTTCTGATAGTAGTGGCGGGCCTGATCCGGGTCATAGCTGCGCTGTTCGATATCGCCGGAGAACAGCGGATAGGCGGCGTTGATCGGCATGTCGTTGCCCACGCTGCCATAGCCGCGCAGCACCTTGTCGACCATCTCCTGCCGGTCCACCGCAAGTTTCAGCGCCATCCGCAGGTCGTTGGAGGCAAAGGGCGCGGTGTCGCAATGCATGAGAAAGCAGTAGTGGCCGCGGCCCGAAATGCTCTCGATCCGCAGGCCGGGTGCGCGGCCCAGAAGATTGGCGATTTTTGGCGACACCCGGTTGATGAAATGCACCTGACCGCTTTGCAGTGCGGCGGTGCGGGCGGTGTCGTCGTTCAGCACCAGGATCTCGATCTCATCGGCGTGGCCGCGGTCCGCGTCCCAGTAGTTCGCGAATTTCTTGAAGGCATGGCGGGCGCCAGGCTCGTTGACCTCAACCGTGTAGGGGCCTGTGCCAATGCCCGCAGCGGGCGCATCCATACCGCCACCCGGCTGCACCACCAGGTGATAATCCGCCATCAGATAGGGCAGGTCCGCATTCGGCGTTTCCAGGGTGACGCTGAAGTAATCGCCATCCGCCTTCATCGACTCGATGCCGCGCATGATGCCCAGGGCGCCGGACTGGCTGTCCTCGTTGGAGTGGCGCTGCATGGTCTTCAGCACGTCCTCCGGTGTCAGTGTCTTGCCGTTGTGGAACTCCACCCCTTGGCGGATCTTGAAGGTCCAGGTCTTGGCGTCGGCGCTGGCCTCAACCGTTTCCGCCAGGCGCGGCACGATTTCGCCCTGCGGGCTGACTTCGACCAAAAGATCGCCATAGGCGGTCAGCACGTTGTTGGCGACCGAACTGGCTGCCAGGGCCGGATCCAGGCTGTCGGTGCTGGCGCCGCCCTGCAGGCCGGACCGGATCAGCCCGCCTTTCTTCGGGCCTTCGGCCCGAGCGGCAGAGGCCAGCAGGCTGTTGGCGCTGGCGGCGGCAACCCCCAGCGCGCCGAGGCGGCCGATGAATTCGCGGCGGGTCATGAAGCCTTTGACCGCCCGTTCCACGTAGTGGCTGATGATGTCGGACATATTGTTTCCCTGCTGGCTGCACCACGCCCCGGACAGGGCAATACAGCCTGTTGCTGTTCAAACGCCCCGTCTGGGGCAGGCCAGGATGTGGTGGCAGAAAATGGTTTTGCCCGCTACGTCCATTTTGGTTAAATGATGCAAACCAATTTAGGAGGCCGCCGGTGCCGGAGCAGACCAAGCATTTTGCCCCGCTGCCGTTTTTGCAGCTGGACCGCACATCGGCCACGCCGCTTTATCTGCAACTGGTCCAGCAGTTGCGGCGGATGATCCGGGACGGCGGCATCAAACCCGGACAGAAACTGCCGTCGACCCGCTGGCTGAAGGAGCATCACGGCATTGCCCGCAGCACCCTGGTTGCTGCTTTCGAACAACTGGCCAGTGAAGGCTACCTGCAAAGCTGCACCGGCTCCGGCACCTTCGTGAACCCGGAATTTCCCGGCCTGCATCCCGGCAGCGGTATTGCTGCGGAAGCGCCGCAACCGCCGCGGCTGTCGCAGCGCGGCAGGGCGGCTGCAGAGGGGCTGGATCCCTCCTATTTCAATCCGGTCCGGGTGCGCCCGTTCCTCGCTAATATTCCGGCCATCGACCTGTTTCCGCACAAGGTCTGGGGCCGCATCGAAAACCGCATCCGCAACCGGCTGGACAGCAGCATGATGGCCTATGGCCAGCCAGGCGGCTACGGGCCGCTGCGCGAGGCGATCTGCGACCATGTGCTGAACCGGCGCGGCCTGAAATGCAGCCCCGCTCAGGTGATTGTCACCAACGGCTCGCAGCAGTCCTTGAACCTGATTGCCGCGCTGCTGCTCGACCCCGGCGGCAGGGTGCTGATGGAGGATCCCTCCAGCCCGGTGGTGCGGCTGAGCTTTCAGGCCCAAGGCGGAACCGTCGTGCCGGTCCGGGTAACGGAAACCGGCGCCGCAGTTCCGCAGGACGGCCCGCAGACCGATGGCGCGCGGCTGGCCTATCTGACCCCCTCCTGCCAGTACCCGCTGGGTGCGGTGATGCCGATTGCGCAGCGGCTGGAGTGGATGGACTGGGCCCGCCGCAAGGATGCCTGGCTGATCGAGGACGATCTGGACAATGAGTTCATGTTCGGCGGCCGGCCCGATCCGGCGATCTATTGCGACGACCATCAGGGCCGCACGATCTATGTCTCCAGCTTCAACAACGCGCTGTTCCCGTCGCTGCGGCTGGGATTCATCATCGCGCCCCCGGCGCTGGCCCGGCCGCTGATGGCGCTGAGCGCGATCACCGACCGCGGCCCCAATACCTGGCTGCAGGCGGTGCTGGCAGAGTTCATCAGCCAGGGCCACCTGAGCACCCACATGCGCCGCATGCACAGCGCCTATGTCCGCCGCCGCAGGGCGATGATCAGCAGTTTTGACCGCATCGCCAGCCCGCATGTGTCGCTGCGCCAGAACACCAGCGGCCTGCGGGTGATTGCCGATCTGCCGCCGGGCACCCGGGACATGGATGTTCTGGACAGGCTGGACGCAGCCGGGCTGTCTGCCTATGCGCTGTCCTATTACTGCATGCAGCGGCAGGACTTGAACGGGCTGCTGCTTGGATTCGGCTGCACCCACGAAGATGGCATTCCTGCAGCCGTTGAGAAACTTTGCTCCCTGTTTGATCCGGGGGATTGATGACGCGATCCTTCCGCATGAATGGAAGGCGGCGCTATCTTGGTCCTCACGGAAAGCAGATCACCCGTCGAGGCCAGGCATGCCCCAGGTCTCTGCCATACTGCGCCAGCCCAGATACAGCAAAGGCGCCCGCTGGGCGCCTTTCATGCAGTTCCTGGCGGGAACGGGTGAATGATTTACAGCCTCAGTGGGTCCAGGGGCTGCGGCGGTTGGTGGCGAAATTGTCGCCGTAGCCGCCCGGGCGGATATTGGCCTTGCGCTCCTTTGGCTCCACAATCACTGCGTCGATGCCATGATCCTCGGCGTATTCCACCGCGGCTTCCTTGCTGTCGAACCGCAGTTTCACCTGCACCTGGGTATCAGCGGAGGACGTCCAGCCCATCAGCGGGTCCACTTCACGGGCCGAGGCAGGCGCAAACTCCAGCACCCATTTCCGCGTCTTGGCCATGCCGGATGTCATGGCGTTGCGTGCCGGCCGGTAAATCCGCGCTTGCATGGGCTGTCTCCCGCTCCTGAGTCTCAAATCCAGCGCTTTTATGCGCCGGATGCGGGCCTGCGGCAAGGTGGCATTTTGAACAGGGTTATCCGGGCTTTGCAGCGCTGCCACAGGCCTACCGCGCAAGCATCCCCAGATAGGATTGCCGCGTGGCCAGAAACGCCATCAGCCGCGCCGGGTAGCCCTCCGGCGGCGCCTCGCTCACCGACGGCCGGGCCGCAATCGCCGCACGCCAGTCCGCCATCCGGCCCTGTGCCGGCATCAGCCCAAAGTCCCCAATCGCATCGAAGGTATCAAAGTAACGGAAAATGGTGCCCCAGACCCCGTCCACCATGTGGAAACTGTCCCCGGCAAAATACGGCCCCGCCACCTCCGGCGCGATCCGCTCCAGCCGTTCGCGCAGGGTCTCCGCCGCCTCAGCAAACGCCGCCTCATCCGGTGCATTATAGAGCTTCCCGATGGCCGCCAGCGTGTCCGAGCCGTATTCAATCCAAGCCCGGTGCCGCGCCCGCTCCAGTGCGTCGGCAGGATGCAAGGAGCCGGGTGTCGTCTCATCCAGATATTCCGCAATCACCTGGCTTTCAAACAGCACCCTCCCGCCGGTCTCCAGCAGCGGCACCCGGCCGGTCGGCGACAGCGCCCGGAACCAGTCCGGTTTGCCTGCCAGGTCGATATAGGTGCGCCGGTGCGGAATGGATTTCTCGCTCAGCACAATCACCGCCCGCTGCACATAGGGGCACAGGTGGTGGCTGATCAGATGCAGGTCGCTCATGGGCTTCTCCAATTAGATGCAGTTGCATGTATATCAGATGGGCAACCACCCTTGAATGTCAATGCACTTGCATCTAAATTCCCGCCATGACCGAGTCCGCCCCCGATCCCTTTGCCGTCTGGCTGCCGCTGGCACGCGCGCACAAGACCATCCTCACCGCGGTGGAGGCCGCATTGAAACAGGCGGGGCTGCCCGGCCTCGACTGGTACGATCTGCTGTGGGAGCTGGAATGCGCAGGCGATGCGGGCCTGCGTCCCTATGAGCTGCAGGAGAAGCTGCTGCTGCCGCAATACGGTGTCTCACGGCTGGCGGAGCGGCTGGCCAAGTCTGGATATCTCACCCGGCAGGACTGCAGCGGCGATGGCCGCGGCCAGGTGCTGCTGCTCACCGCCGAAGGCGCCGAAACCCGCGCGCAGATCTGGGCGGTTTACTCGGACACCATGCAGCAGACCGTCACCCCGCATTTCAGCCCGGGCGAGGCGCGGCGGCTGGCAGACCTGCTCGGAAAGCTGCTGCGCCCCTTGCCTGCTGACAAAATCTGACACCATATCCCGGATTGCGGCCTCCGCCCCCTTGCACAGGAACAAAAACAGACCAAAATCGGCGCCGTTCTAAGGAGTCGCCTGATGCCCTACGCCCATTCCGACAAAACCATGCCGATGATGACACAGCGCGCGCCGCAGCAGCGGCCCAAGCTGGAGGGCGGCAAGCGGTTTGTCATGAACACCACTTTCGACCCCGCAGGCGACCAGCCCACCGCGATCAAGGAACTGTCCGAGGGCGTGCTGGACGGCGAGCGCAACCAGGTGCTGTTGGGCGCCACCGGCACCGGCAAGACCTTCACCATGGCCAAGGTGATCGAGGAAACCCAGCGCCCGGCCATCATCCTTGCCCCCAACAAGACGCTGGCGGCGCAATTGTACGGCGAATTCAAGGGCTTCTTCCCGGAGAACTCGGTCGAATACTTCGTCTCCTTCTACGACTACTACCAGCCGGAGGCCTATGTGCCGCGCTCCGACACCTATATCGAGAAGGAAAGCCAGATCAACGAGCAGATCGACCGGATGCGCCACTCCGCCACCCGCGCCCTCTTGGAACGCGACGACGTGATCATCATCGCGTCTGTGTCCTGCATCTACGGCATCGGCTCGGTCGAAACCTACTCCGCCATGACCCAGGACCTGAAAGCAGGCGAAATGTACGACCAGCGCCAGATCATGGGTGATCTGGTCGCCCAGCAGTACAAGCGCAACGACCAGGCCTTCCAGCGCGGCTCCTTCCGGGTCCGAGGCGACACTCTGGAAATCTTCCCCGCCCACCTGGAGGACCGCGCCTGGAAGCTCTCCTTCTTCGGCGAGGAGCTGGAGCAGATCACTGAGTTTGACCCGCTCACCGGCGAAAAGACCGGCACCTTCGACCAGATCCGCGTCTATGCGAACTCCCACTATGTGACGCCGAAGCCGACCCTCAACCAGGCCATCATCTCCATCAAGCAGGAGCTGAAGATGCGGCTGGCCCAGCTGGAGGGCGACGGCAAACTCTTGGAAGCGCAGCGGCTGGAACAGCGCTGCAACTTCGACCTCGAAATGCTGGAGGCCACCGGCCACTGCAACGGCATCGAGAACTACTCCCGCTACCTTACGGGCCGCGCCCCGGGCGAGCCGCCCCCGACCCTGTTCGAATTCATCCCCGACAACGCCATCGTCTTTGCCGACGAAAGCCACGTCTCCGTCCCGCAGATCGGCGGCATGTACAAGGGCGACCACCGGCGCAAGTTCACCCTTGCGGAACACGGCTTCCGCCTGCCGTCGTGCATGGACAACCGCCCGCTGAAGTTCGAGGAATGGGACGCCATGCGCCCGCAGTCGGTGTTTGTCTCCGCCACCCCGGCGGCCTGGGAGATTGAGCAATCCGGCGGCGTCTTTGCCGAACAGGTGATCCGTCCCACCGGCCTCCTGGACCCGGAGGTCGAAATCCGCCCCGTGGACATGCAGGTGGACGATCTGCTGGACGAGGTGCGCAAAGTCACCGCCAACGGCTTCCGCACCCTGGTCACCACGCTGACCAAACGCATGGCCGAGGACCTGACCGAATACCTGCACGAACAGGGTATCAAGGTCCGCTACATGCACTCCGACATCGACACGCTGGAACGGATCGAGATCCTGCGCGACCTGCGCCTCGGCGCCTTTGACGTGCTGATTGGCATCAACCTCCTGCGCGAGGGGCTCGACATCCCCGAATGCGGCCTCGTCGCCATTCTGGACGCCGACAAGGAAGGCTTCCTGCGCTCCGAGACCTCGCTGATCCAGACCATCGGCCGCGCCGCGCGGAACGCCGACGGCCGCGTCATCATGTATGCCGACAAGATCACCGGCTCGATGGAGCGCGCCCTGGGCGAAACCAACCGCCGCCGCGAAAAGCAGATCGCCTACAACCTCGAGCACGGCATCACGCCGGAAACCGTCAAGAAAAACGTCGAGGATGTTCTGGCCGGCCTCTACGAGGGCGATGTGGACATGAACCGCGTCACCGCCCAGATTGATAAACCGATGCACGGCGCCAACCTGGAGGCGCATCTGAACGGCCTGCGCGACCAGATGCGCAAGGCGGCGGAGAACCTGGAGTTCGAAGAAGCCGCCCGCCTGCGCGACGAGGTCAAACGGCTGGAGGCGGTGGACCTCGCCATCTCCGACGACCCGCTGGCCCGGCAATCGGCGGTGGAGGCGGCCTCGGAGGCGGCGGTCAAATCGCGGGGGCGGTCAACCGCGGGCAAGGCCGGGACGCGGGCCTATAGGGGCAAGTCGCAAAATAGAGCATAAACCTCTCCTAAATCGCTGCCGCCTCATTCTTCTGCAATTTTGAGCGGAACAAGTAACTAGCGTTTGGTAAAACTTCCATCCCAGATACTGTATCTGGATGACATTGAGATAACCTTCCACATTCTATCTCCTCCCTTGTCGCCAAGCAGTAGTTTAGGTTCGACTGATTACTCTGCTCTGAAAATAGATGTTGCAGCTCCTTTAAACAAATGTCCGAACTTGGTGCGAAAACTTCCAGGCGGCGGTATTGAGGAAAACTCAAAGAGTGAGGAGTATACGGACCTTCATGAACCGCTCTTATCCGCCGGAAACGAAGATTCGCAAGGGCGCGCTGAATGCGCTCATTCATTTCAGCCTCACCCGTTTCCTCTTCGATTTCACGCCTTAGCGCATCCGTGGCACTTTCCCTATCTCTCTCTTCGTTCAGCCATAATAATAATGGGCCTAAATTTTCTCCAGGAATCCATCCCCTTAAATCATCTTTCAAATCTTGATCGACAGCCGCCTTCCTTTCCAATTCAAAATCCAAATGATCCAACACCGGCGCTGCACTTGGGAAGTGCTTAATTACTCCCCCTAGAGGGCAGAAGTAACCAGGCCTATGCCTATTTCGCACAAGAAGGAACTTGTTGTTTATCTCTATTCTTGCCAGCGCCGCAATAGAAACTCGCAAGCTCTTACCGCGGTAAATTTGACTTTTTAGGAATGGACCCACATGATCTGAGTGCTTTATCAGAATCTTAACACCCGCCATTATTGGGTTTTTCAAATATTTTACTTCCATCTAAATCTCGCACCAAAAGTATCAGGTTGAGCCCATACCATCAATCACCCTACTCGAAAAGAAAAACCTCACCTTCCTTTGACCAAGAACTTGCCTCAGTTTAGCGAAGAGGTTTTTAAATAGTCGTTATTTCAACATCCCCTTGTACCGAGCTAAGAACAGCTCGCTTGGGCCAAAGAAACTCTTCCTAAAATACCCCACAATTGATCAACCAACCATCTATCAACAAACAAGGTTTCGCAGAGAAACACCTTTTCATTCACACCCGCGTCGCACCGCCGCGCCCCCGCCCCAAGCCACAAAAAAACCCTCCGGAAACTCCGGAGGGGGACCACTCGTCACCACACAGCCTAAATCAGTTGTCGGCGGCGGTCTCGGTGCCGGCATCTTCCGGCGGGGTCACCTCGATGCCGGGCACGGTGATCTCGGCGTCCTTCATCTCCACGTCGACATCCGGCACCTTTACGGTGGCGGATTCCCCGGTCAGCTCGACCGATCCGACCTCGGCATCGAATTCCGGCAGGTTGCCGCCCTCGACACTCACATCCACATCCGGCAGGCGGGCCTCTTCGGTCTGGTCGACGTCGATCATGTAGAAAGCGGCGGCAATGGCGATAACGGCGGCCACTCCGATGGCAACGGCAGATCCGGTCTTCATGGGTTTTCCCTCTCGATTACCTGGCACCACAACGGTGCGTCGCAGGGATAACGGCCCGGGGGCGCAAAGGGTTCCCAAGAGATTTCCGCCGGTTCCGCCCCAGCCTTGCCGCCCCCCTTGCCCGACTCACCCCATCGGGCGCAAACTGTCAGGCACCAGAAACCTGCGCGCCCCGGCTTGCCGCTTGCCGCGCCCGGATCTGATGCCGCCGCCCGATCAGTGAGCCAGCAGGCTCCCGCGGCGCCCATGACCTGCGCCACCAGCGGCCGGGGTCCCGCCCCAGACAGGAGGACCCTTCGATGATTGCCTCACGCCTGAAACATCATCTGGAAGCACAGGGCCTGCCCTTTGCCACCGTCCGCCACCCCTATACCGCCACCGCGTCCGAATGCGCCGAAGCCGCCCATGTGCCGGGCGGCCATCTGGCCAAATCGGTGCTCATTCACATGGAGGAAGGCCCCTTCCTGGCGGTGATCCCCTCTGACCAGAAGGTCGATCTGCACAAGCTGCAGTCGATGGTCGACCGCCGCCTGGGCCTGGCGCCGGAGATTGAGCTCGATCAAGTCTTTGACGATTGCGACCCGGGCGCGGCGCCTTGCGTCGGCGCGGCCTATATGGTGCCCACGGTGATCGACGACAGCCTCACCGGGCTCGACAAGGTCTGGTTCGAGGCCGGCGATCACAAGACGCTGGTGGAGATGAAGGGCGCCGATTTCGACGCCCTGATGAAGGACGCCAAACACGGCTCCTTCTGCACCATGCACTGATGCCTGCGGCCAGCCGCCCCCGTGATTCCGGGGCGGCCCGGCTGGCGGCGGTCAGAAGTCGAACAGATCTTCCAGGAAGTTCTTCGATTTCTTCTTGAAGGACTTCTTTTCGTACTTCTTGTCATACTTCCGGCCATCTTCCCGGCCGTACTCCCGGCTGCGGTCGTCATAGCGCTGCGGCTGCGGCACTGGCTGCACGGGCTGGGCAGAGCGTTCGATGATCTTGTCCAATTCGCCCCGGTCCAGCCACACCCCGCGGCAGCGCGGGCAATAGTCGATCTCCACTCCGGCACGGTCGGACATGACAAGTTCGGTTCCGTCAATCGGGCACTGCATTCGCGTCTCCTTGCACAACTCCAGCCTTTCACGTGGGAACCGCTCAGCCGCGGCGCAAGACAACAGGGGCGTAAAAACCCGCAATTTGCGGCTTTCCGCCCGTTTCCAGACAGCTGACGCATGGTAAGCTGCCCCAAACCACGGAGGCTTACATGAGCAGCAAAACCATCCTCGCCGGGCTTCTGGCCCTGATCCTCTCCTGCGTGCCGGCCTTGGCGGACGGCGGCGGCGGCGGCGGCAGCCGGGACGGGATGGACAGCGGCGGCGGCCAGCGCAGCGGCCTCAGCTCCAAGGCCACCCAGGCAGTTGTAAAAACCCTGACCAGCGGCTTTGAGCGCTGCGGCACCCTGCCCCAGGTCTACAAATTCGATTGCTACCGCCACACCTACAAGCTGGCAGCGCAGCGGCTGAACGGCAACCAGGCCTATGCCGAGGCCTACAAGGCGCTGGTGCTGGTCGAGGAAACCCTGACCACAGCCGTCAAGCAGAACCTGGACCCGGCGCAGAAACCCAAGCGCAAGGGTCTGAACCTTTACCGCGCGGTCAAGCCGGCGGCGGTGCCGCAGATCAAGCGGCAGACGGAATCGGCGATGAAAAAGGCCGAGACCATCCTGCTGCGCTCGCCGTCAAACAAGCAAGAACACTACACCCGCATCGCCCAGGCGGTGAACTCGAACAAGGTTCTGCTGCGCTCTGCCCTGCTGCCCGGCGGCATGATCCGGCTGGCCTGGAGCCTGCTGAAAGTGGCGGTTCCGGCTTAAGGCAAGCGCGCTTCAGCGCACCACATGCACGGCACAGGCCGCGTGGCGCACCACGTGGCCTGAGGTCGATCCCCAGATCAGGTCCTGCATCGCCGGACGGTGCGAGGCGAGGATGATCAGGTCAGGCTGGTTCTGCTCTGCATAGTCCAGGATGGTGCGGCCGGAGTGGCCCTCCACCAGCACGCCTTCGGCATCGGGCAGGGTCTTGGCCAGCCCGTCCAGTTCCGCCTGCAGCGCGGTACGGGTGTCCTCCATAAAGTCCGCCGGGATATAGGAAATCGCATAGGCCGGCACCTGTTCGATCACATGCAGCAGCGTCACTTTGGCCCCCGGCGCCGACAGCAGCCGCGCCACCTTGAGCGGCCCAGTCACGTCGCGCTCCGGGTCAAATGAGATCGGCACCAGAATATTGTGATACATGTCTGTTCTCCCTTCTTTGCCAGTCTACACCCTTTTTCCGCCCGGCGCGTTGACCATGATCATCCGCGGCGTGCAGAGCCCAGGCTTGTCCGCAACGCCCCAGACCGCATAAGGTTCCAGTCATGGGCCCGCCCGGCGGTGCGCTGAGATAGTCTTTGAAAGGGACCCGGATGATTTTGAAATCCCTCTCCGCCGGTTGTCTGGCCGTGGCCCTGGCCCTGCCCGCAGGCGCCAGCCCGTCAGTACCGCAGGGCAGCTACACCATCGCGATGTCGGACAGCGTCACCGCCAAGGCGGTGAAAGTGCTGACCAGCGGCAACGGCACCTGCCGCCAGCTGCCCTCCGCCTATCAGATCGACTGCTACCGGCAGTTCTACCGCCGCGCCGCAGCGGAGCTGAGCCGCTACCCGGACTACAAGGACGGACGCAAGGCGCTGAAGATGGTGGAGAGCACCCTGAACGCGGCGCTGAAGCAGTACCGGGACAGATCGGCGGCGCCTTTGCGCAGCGGCGGCCAGACGTTCAAGGCGATCAAGCCGGAGGGTTTGAGCCCGGCGGCCGAAGCCTTCCGGCGCGCCCGGGCTGATGCGGTGACCATCCTGCTGCGTTCCCAAGGGCCGATCAAGGTGCACTACGAGCGCATCGCCGCGGTGGTGGATTCGGCCAAGGTCATCATCCGCTCCGGGCTGATGACCCTGCGCCGGTTTATCTAGGGTCAGGCAGCCCACCGCCTGACCCGGGCCGGGGCCTCAGGCCCCGAACACTTCGGCGACGTCATACATCACCGGCTCGAAGCTGCGGCACAGCTCGTTGATCTTGCGGTTGCGCTCGCGCATCTCCGGGCTGCGCAGCATCGCCATGAAATCCTCGCGGCGGCGCCATTGCGAGTAGTTGGCGATCCGGGTCTGCGCATCGTTCACATGCAGGCCCGCTGCGATGAAGCCCGGCTGCTTGGAGATGAACTCGGCATAGGCGTCCTCAAGCGCCTCCAGCAGGTCCTGGCATGTCCCCGGCGTCATCTCGAATGTGGTGATAACGGTCTGGATGTCCGCGGTTTTTGCTATTTTCGGCATTGGCTCCTCCGTTGACTTGGGTCCAGCCTACGCCCGATCACGCGGAAAGCGCACGACATTTTTTACGGAACACCCCAGGGCAGCGACCATTGCGGTTAATACAACCTTAACCATAACGCCAAACCCTTGAGGAACTCGTGATGAGGCCCAGGGATGAGAACTGCCTATGCCGCCTGTCTTGCCGTGCTGCTGGCCCCGCCGGCGGCTGGCGGCGCTTGGCTGGAGGCGCCGGGCAAGGGCTTTGCCGCGGCCAGCGCCACCTACCGGCAGACCGACAGCGGCGCACTGCATGAGCTGGGTTATTACGGCACTTACGGGATCACGCCGAAGCTGACGCTGGGGGTGGATCTGAACCAGAATGCGGATATCTCCGGGCACGCGATGATCTTCGCACGGATGCCGCTGCGCGCGGGGGAAAGGTACAGGCTTGCGGTTGAGGCCGGCTTCGGCGGCAATCATTACCGCGGCCAATGGGCCTTGATGCAGAGAACGACCCTGTCCTACGGGCGCGGGTTCCAAACCGGCAAAACCAGCGGCTGGCTGGCCATAGATGCCGCCTATGAATTGCGCAACAGCGGTCTGGCGGCAGCCTGGAAATTTGATGCCACCCTGGGGCTGAACCGCCCCGGCAAACCTGCACCGATGCTGCAGATTGAGACCTACAAGCCGGAAGGCGGCCAGTTTTCCTATACGCTGACGCCGTCGCTGCGCTATCCGCTGCCTGCCGGGCGCGAGCTGATCCTGGGGTTGGAGCACCGCAGCGCGGGCGGCGGCAGTCTTGGCCTGAAGCTGGGGCTGTGGCAGAAATTCTGAACCCTTTCCCAGGACAGAAAGCGCGATATGGCCGATGTGATCCGCCCCACCGATGATGAAGCCCGCGCACTGGCGCGCGGCCTGATGGAAACCGCCCGCTTTGCTGCGCTTGGCGTGCTGCTGGAGGGTGGCCAGCCGCTGGTGACGCGGGTGGCCTTCGGGCTGGACCCGGACGGATGCCCGGTCAGCCTGGTCTCGGACCTGGCGCAGCACACCGGAGCACTGCGGCAGCACCCGGCCTGTTCGCTGCTGGTGGGGGAGCCGGGCGCCAAGGGGGATGCGCTGACCCACCCGCGCCTCAGCCTGCTGGCAGAGGCGGCGTTTGTGCCCCGCAGCGATCCGGCGCATGAGGCGCTGGCGGAAGCCTATCTGCGCCATCAGCCCAAGGCCAAGCTGTACCTGCAGTTTGCCGATTTCAGCTTTGTCCGCTTTCGTGTCACGGCGGCGCATCTGAACGGCGGCTTCGGCAAGGCCTTCCGCCTTGCCGCTGCTGATCTGCTGCCCGGCCGCTGACATCAGCTGTCCATCCGCATCAGCACCTGCACCTCGCCCTTGACCGCCTCCTGCCAGCGCAGGCGGATTTCGTCGTTGTTCGATCCCTGCAGCACGTCGGCATAGGGCGCGAGGTAACGGATGCTGTTGCCGCTGGTGCGCAGCGCCCCCTGCGCCACCACGCTGTCGACAAAGCGCGCATAGCCCCGGAACGGCAGCTCCCCGTCTGAATCCACGGTCCAGGACGACGACGCCGAGGACTGGTCATGCAGCACCCGCAGCGGATTGGCGGAATGAGCGGTGACGTTGTGGTACATGTTGCCGGTGACCACCACGTTCTTGGACCGGCTGAAGTCGAGATCGGCAAAGCTGGTGTCGACCCGTTCCGCCCGGTCGATACTGCCATTGGTGGAACGGAACTTGTTGCCGGTGATCGAGACGCCGTTGAGGAAGTTGCCGCTGCCGTAGGGTTTCACCACGATGTAGCTGAACCAGGGCGCGACATCGCCGGACAGGAACACATTGGCGTTGATCGACAGCGCGCTGAAGGAGAAGCCGCCGGTGTAGTCCGGGGTGGGGTCGCGTTCGTTGGTCCATTCGATGAAGCAATTGTCGACATAGTTGTCGGACACGGTGGAGGTGCAGTTGTTGGAGGTCAGCACCAGCCCCGCGGTGCGCACCCCGTTCGGCACGCTGTCGCCCTGAAAGAAATGGTTGCCGGTCACTGTGTTGTTGCTGCCGCCCAGGATCGCGAAGTGGCGGAAGCGGGTGGCACGGTTGCTGCGCAGCTTGGCGTCGTTGTTGTTGACGTTGAGCCCGATGCTGACCCGCTGCGAGACATCCAGCGGGTCCTCGTCCGACAGGAACTGGCAGTTGTCGACCAGGATGCCCTGGCAGCCGGTGCCGATGGAAGTGATGCCGCGGTCCTTGGGGCGGGAGATGAAACAGCTGTCGATCGAGGTGACGGATCCCGCGGGCGACAGCCGCAGGGCGCTGCAGCGGCCGTTGCACTGGAACTCGATATCCTGCAGCCCGAACTTGCTGAGCGAGCTGAAACCGCTGAAATCCACCAGGTACTTGAAATCTCGGAAGGTGAAACTCTGGGTCCCCTCAGCATCATAAAGCGCCCCGCTGAGGGTCAGCTCGCCGGCCCCGGTGTTCTTGGATTTCACATAGATCTCGCGGCCCACGCCCGCGCCCTCAACCAGCGATCCGACGGCGATGTTGGCGATATTGGACACATTGGTCAGCTTCTTGGAATCCGACGCGCTGTAGGTCGCCTGCGAGGTCACAACATCCGTGTCCCAGGCGGAACTGCTGGCGGCCTCCAGCTGGCCGTTGCGGATGACGCGGCGGGTTGCATAGGAGGATTTGTTCGGCACCGCTGCGGCCATGTCGATGGGGCCGGTGACGGTGATCTTGCGGCCCATCAGGTCGAGCGATTCATGGTCAGAGTTGTTGATCAGAGCCTGAAAGGCCTTCTTGAAGCCCAGTTCCTCATCCCCGAAGGCGGCGGCATAGGCCGGGAAGTTGTAGTTCTTGGTCAGCAGCAGCATGGCGCTGTCCGGCATCTCAAGCGTTCCTTCGAACACCGCTTCGTGGTTCAGCGACACGGTGCTGCCAAGGTAGTATTCGCCCGCAGGCACCAGGATGCGGCGGCCGTCTGCGGCGGCATCTGCGGCCTCGAACGCAGCCGCGCAGTCAAAGCTGCCGTTGCCGATGGCGCCGTAATCGGTCACGTCCACCACGTTCAGCATATCGCGCAGGAAGGCGCTGGTGATGTCGGTGATCTCGATATCATCAATCCGCACCACGCCGCCGTTGGCGCCGGTGAGGTCGAGGCCGAAGTGCCCGTAAGCCGCATTGCGGCCCCACGGCATATCCACGCCGCCGCGGCTGCCGCTGCCGACGATGCCGGTCACCTCCACCACCTCGCCATAAGTGCTGAGCGCGACCTGCGGAGCGGTTTCTGAAACGCCGCTGATGTGGCTGCCATTGCTTTGCGCCGCCCAGCCGGCCACGCGGACCGAGGGCAGCGCGCCGCTGACGGCTTTGATTCTCACTTTGATCTGCAGATAGCAGCCCGGCTCCAGAGGTGTCTGGCCCATGAAGCGCAGCTTCTGGGTGTTTTCGGTCTTCTGCATCTCCAGGCAGCCGCCGAAATCCGCGTCCGCCGCCACAAAGACCGCATTGGCGGCGCCGTCATAGGTGTCAGAGCCGGGGGTGCCGTCGCCGCTGGACCAGACATTCAGACCTTCCGCAAAGGCGGGGGGCATCAGCTGCAGACCTTCGGTGATTGCCTTGTTCATGGAAGCTTCCTTTCCTGCTGCGCATGTCGCGTTCGGGGAAAAGGAAGTACAGAAAGGGCGTTAAATTCCGCCAAGCGGTGCGTACGCTGCCCTGGGTTCAGACGCTGTCAGCCTGCCCTTTCAGCAGGTGTACCGCATTGATTTTCCATCCGCTTTCCAGATTAACCATTTGGTAATCCAAGAGGTGCACGGCGCCGCTTTGATCGGTGATCATCACCCGCTGCCACAGGCTGCCGGCCACCTCGCGCAGATCCAGATAACGCACCTCAGCCGGGCGCCAGACCATCGGATAGCCCTGCTGCACCATCTCGCCAAACCGCTCTGGCGTGCCGAAAATCCGCCGGATATTCGGGGAGGCGTAGGTGAACGCCGTCTCTGCATCATTGTTCAGGAAGGCCTCAAACTGAGAGCCGATCACGGATGTGACCGGCTCTTTCTGAGCTAATGCCGGAAAGGACAGAAGAAAAACACTTACCCCCGCAAACAGAACACTGCGCATCTGTCCCTCCCGGTCCGTTCCCTTAAGTTAGACCAGAGTGACGCAGCGTCAAAACATTTTTTGCGATTTGGTAATTTTCTTGCGCAGGGGAAGGCCGCAGGCGCGCTGTGCGCCGCATCGCTGAAACGAAAAGGGCGCGGAAAACCGCGCCCTGTCTCATTGTCCCTGAATGCAGGTTCAGGCCAGTTCGCCCGCCAGCGCCTTTTCGATCAGGGCGATGGTGTCCTCGACGCCGTAAAGCGCGATGAAACCGCCGAAACGCGGGCCCTGGGAGGCGCCCAGCAGCACCTCGTAGATCGCCGAGAACCAGGCACGCAGCGGTTCAAACCCGTGGATCTTGCCGATGGCAAAGACCACCGACTGCAGGAATTCCTCATCCGCGAAGTTGGCCTCGGGCAGCGGGTCGTCGTTGCCTGCAATTTCGTTCTTCTTGGCAATCGCAGCCAGTGCTGCGTCCGGTGATTTCAGCGCATCCGCCAGATCGCTGAGTGCTGCGCGCTCCTGATCGGTGGGCAGGCGGAATTCCTTTGCGGGTTTCACAAAGTCATTGAAATAGGCGACCGCAAAGCCCGCTGCCTGATCCATGCCCGGATGGGTGTCGGGGGTGGCGTTGGGGGCGTATTTGTTGATGAAGCCCCACATGGTTTCCTTGTCCTCGGCGCTGGAGGCGGAGGCCAGGTTCAGCAGCATCGAGAACGGCACCACCATGTCGGACTGCGGAACGTCGCCGCCGTGGATATGCCACACCGGGTTGTTCAGCTGCGCCTTCAGGTCCTGTGTGTGGTAGGCGCGCAGCTGCTGATGGTATTCGTCCACCGCCTTGGGGATCACGTCGAAGTGCATCCGCTTGGCGGTCTTGGGCTTCTGGTACATGAAATACGCCAGGCTCTCGGTCGAGGCATAGGTCAGCCATTCGTCGATCGAGATGCCGTTGCCGGAGGATTTGGAGATCTTCTGGCCGTTGGCATCGAGGAACAGCTCATAGGTGAAATGCTCCGGCGCGCGCTGGCCCAGCACCCGGCAGATTCCGTCGTAGATCGGCGTGTTGGTGGAATGGTCCTTGCCGTACATCTCGAAATCGACTTCCAGCGCGGCCCAGCGGGCGCCAAAGTCCGGCTTCCACTGCAGCTTCACGTTGCCGCCGGTCACCGGCAGGGTCCATTCCTTGCCGTCCTCATCGTCGAAGGTGATGGTATAGTTTTCCGCGTCCACCTTCTTCATCGGCACGTACAGAACGCGGCCGGTGTCCGGGTGGATCGGCAGGAAGATCGAATAGGTCTGGCGGCGCTCCTCGCGCAGGGACTTCAGCATGATCGCCATGATGTCGTCGTATTTCTCGACGGCGCGCTTCAGGATCTCGTCGAACTGGCCGGAGCCATAGAATTCGGTGGCCGAATAGAACTCATATTCGAACCCGAAGGTATCGAGGAAGCGGCGCAGCATGGCGTTGTTGTGGTGGCCAAAGCTCTCATGCGTGCCGAACGGGTCCGGCACCGAGGTGAGCGGCTTTTGCAGGTGCTCTGCCAGCGCCTCCTGGTTGGGGACGTTGCCCGGCACCTTGCGCATGCCATCGAGGTCATCGGAGAAGCAGATCAGCTTGGCCGGGATGTCCGAGATGGTCTCGAACGCCTTCTTGATCATGGTGGTGCGGGCGACCTCGCCGAAGGTGCCGATATGCGGCAGGCCCGACGGGCCATAGCCGGTTTCGAACAGCACATAGCCCTTCTCCGGCGCGCCCTTGGCATAACGTTTGAGAACCCGGCGGGCTTCTTCAAACGGCCAGGCTTTGCTCTTCAGAGCTTCTTCGCGCACATCAGACATTTGTGTTCTCCATCGGCGGCAGTTCTGTCAGCTATCGGGGTGCCGCGTGATCATCCCGGATGCCCCATGCACCCGGCCCTTCCCTCTATTGTGCCTGTGCAGCATGAGTCAATAATGGCAGCCCTGCCGGCACGGGGATTTGCGGGCCGCAGCCGCGCAAAAATTGCCGCAGCGCGCGGTCTGCCGTTGAACCCGGCTGCAGGCATACCTATCCTGATTGCATCGCAATATTTCCAGACAAGGAATTCGTCCATGACAGAGCAAACCCCGCACCCGATGTCCCCGCAGGACTGCCTGGTGGCGCTGATGGTGGCGGTATCTGCCTCGGACGAGAACATCCGCACCGCCGAGCTGGTCAAGATCCAGTCGGCAGTGAACATGCTGCCGGTGTTTGCCGACTATGACATCGACCGGGTGAGCCGCATTTCCCGCACCGTGTTCGACCTGTTTGAGCAGGAGGACGGTCTGGAGGCGCTGTTCGGCCTCATTCGCGGCGACCTGCCGGAGCGGCTGTTCGAGACAGCCTATGCGCTGTCTTGCGATGTGGCGGCGGCCGACGGGGTGCTGGGCGAGACCGAATTGGAGTTCCTGGCAGAGGTCCGCTACGAGCTGAACATCGACCGGCTGCACGCCGCCGCAATCGAGCGCGGCGCACGGGCGCGGCACATGGTCTGACGCCAGAAGTTGACGCAGCTTCCCTTGCTGCCCGCGCATGGCGGGGTTGCACAACGCAGACTTGCAGAAAATTTGACCGACTCCCATTTCGCGCTAGTTCGACGCGTGTTGGGAATCGGTTCATGGTCAGGTGGCAAAGAGACATAGGTGAAATCCGCAGGCTTCTGCTTGAGATTGAGGGCGGCAGAGAGGCGTTCTGCGCCCTGCCGCGCTCTTCTGCCGAAGCAATGATGCTGCCCGCGGAGGAGTGCCTGCCCGACGCCGAGGCCCGCAAGCTGTCCTATCACCTGAGCCTCTTGGAAAGCGCCGGGCTGGCGCAGTTCAGCCGGCTGTCGAACGGCAACTGGCATGTGCGCGGCCTGACCTGGAGCGGCCATGAACTGCTGGACAATATCCGCCGCGAGGACATCTGGACCGCGGTCCAGGCGCTCCACCGGCAGATGGGCGGCTTCAGCATGGAGATCCTTAGCGATCTGGCCAGGGACATGATGCGCCGTGAGGCCGGCGTGCTGGAAACTTCCGGCACCTGAGCAGTGCTTCCGGGGACCCGGCCGGCGCTCACCCCGCGCCGGCCGTACTTTTTTTCACCGGTACAGAGCAGAGTTCAGATAGCGCAGGCCGGTGTCGATCACCACGGTGACCACCCGCTTGCCCGGCCCCAGTTCGCGCGCCCGCTGCAGCGCCGCCCAGATATTGGCGCCGGAGGTAATACCGCCCAGCAAGCCTTCCTGCTGCGCCAGCATGCGGGCAGCGGCAAAGGCGTCCTCGTCCCGGACCGGCACCACGTCGTCGATCAGGTCGCGGCGTAGGATTTTCGGCAGGAAGGACAGCCCGATCCCCTCCAGCTGGTGGGTGCCGCTGGTGTCGCCGCCCGACAGGTTGCGCACGTAGTACGGCTCGATGGCGATGATGCGGGTTTCGGGGTTCACCTCCTTCAGCACCTCGGCATTGCCGGAGATGCAGCCGCCGCCGCCGGTGGCCATGACAAACTCATCCACCGCCCCGTCCAGCTGCGACAGGATCTCCCGCGCCATACCGTGATAGCCGCGCTTGTTGTCCATGTTGTTGACCTGATCGGTCCAGAACACATCCGGCTCCGCCGCCAGTTCTCTGGCCCGCGCGATGGTGCGGTCGATCACGCTGGCGGTCAGGATGCCACCCTCGGCGTGGATGATCTCCACCTCGGCGCCATAGGCGCGCATGGTCTGCAGCTTTTCCTCCGAGAACGCATTGGAAGAGACGAAATGCGCCTGGTAGCCGCGGGTGGCGCAGACCATCGCCAGCGAGCTGCCGGTGCTGCCGCCGGTGTATTCCACCACCCTGCCGCCGGGTTCCAGATCGCCGCGCCGCTCCGCCCCTTCGATCATCGACAGCGCCATCCGGTCCTTCATGCTGCCGGTCGGGTTGGCGCCCTCCCATTTCACCCAGACCTCGGCCATGTCCGGGGTGGTCAGATGCTTCAATTGAACAAGCGGCGTGTTTCCGATGGCGTTCATGCGGCGGGTCTCCCTTGCTGCGCGACTCACTTTCAAAATTAAAGTGACTATGCGCCAGTGGCTTTCATTTTAAAAGTCTCTTAGTGTTAGAGGGCTAATACCCTTAGGAGACGCGCCGTGACCCAGCCGCAGACAAAGTACCGCTCGCGCTGTTCGATTGCCCGCACGCTGGATGTGCTGGGGGACAAGTGGACGCTGCTGGTGGTGCGCGACCTGATGTGGCACGGCAAGCATACGTTTCAGGAGCTGCAGGCGAGCGAGGAGCATATCGCCGCCAACCTGCTGTCAGAGCGGCTGAAGCGGCTGATGGCGCTGGGGCTGGTGGCGCGGGAGGCCTATCAGGACCGGCCGGTGCGCTACCGCTATGCGCTGACGGAGGAGGGCCGTAGCCTGGAGGCGCTGCTGCTGCAGATCATGGGCTGGGGCCACGCGCATCTGGGCGGCGGATTGTATGACCCGCAAACCGGGCGGACGGTGGCGGAAGCGGATTAACCCCTGTGGGCCTCAATCAGCCTTTTTAGGCTCTGTTTCTGCTGCCCCTCAGCGTCGAAATTGCCAGGGTCGAGCCATTCAGCATAGGCCGCCTCCAGCCGCGGCCATTCGCTGTCCAGCACCGCATACCAGGCGGTGTCGCGGTTGCGGCCCTTGTAGACGACGGCCTGGCGGAACAGCCCTTCATAAGTGAAACCCAGCCGTTCCGCTGCCCGGCAGGAGGCAGCGTTCAGGGCGTCGCATTTCCATTCATAGCGGCGGTAGCCCAGGTCATTGAACACCCGCGCCATCATCCGGAACATCGCCTCCGTCGCGGCGGGAGTGCGCTGCAAGGCGGGCGCATAGGTGATGCCGCCAACCTCAATCACGCCGTGCTCCGGCTTGATCCGCATGTAGCTGGCCACACCTTCGGCCCGGCCGCTGGCGGTGTTGACGATGGCGAAATAGGGCTGCGCGTCGACGCCGCTGGCACCCTGGATCCAGGCGCGCAGTTCGGTTTCGGTGCCAAACGGCCCCCAGGGGATATAGGTCCAGATCGCGCCGCTGGGGTCCTGGCTGAAGGCGGCAAACAGATCCGCTGTGTGGCGCGCGGCGTCCAGCGGCTCCACCCGGCAATAGCGGCCTGCCATACCGTCGTGGCCGGGCAGGCGCGCGCCCTGCCAGTCCGGCAGCGCAGCACCGATGGGCTGTCCGTGGTCATTGATACGCTCGGTCATGGTCTGGTCCTTTGCACTCCGGGCAGGCAGATGCCGCCCGCCGGTCTGCCCGCAAACTGGCCCAGCGCAAACGTCCAGAAAGTGAAAACTTTCCCAGACCAGTCAGGCCCTAACTGCCGTAAACCGCGCCCCAGCGTTCAATCAGCTGCTGCTGCAGCTGCTTGGCGCGGCGGTTCCAGCTGCGCCCGCCCTGGGGGCGTTCGCGCTGCGCCCGCGTCAGGCGGTTGCGGGTGTTCTGATCCGCGGTAAAGATGGCAAAGGCCAGCACGGTGCCGTCCGCCGCGGTCATGAAGCCGCCGAGGCCGGAGACAAAGTTCAGGGTGCCGGTCTTGGCGGCGACCTTGATCGGGTGGCCCTTGATGGTGCGGCCCTTGGCGTCGCGCATCTGGAACGGTTTCAAAAGCGGCTTCAGCTGGCCCGCCTTATAGGCGGCCACCAGCGCGCCGGTCAGATCCGCCGGTGTCATCCGCGAGTCCCCGCCAAGGCCGGAGTGATCCACCAGCCGGCTGCCGGACATGCCGTATTTGCCCGCGGCCCAGCGGCTCATCTCTGCAGCCGACGCCTTGAGCGAGGCCGGGCGGCCCGCGCGGGCGGCGGTGGCGGACATGCCGATCATCTCTGCCATCAGGTTGTTGGAGTATTTCAGCATTGCCTTCAGCAGCACATCCAGCGGCGGGCTGTGGTGCTGGGCCAGCAGGGTGGCTGAGGGCAGCGCGCGGGTCTCCTTGGGCTTGGAGAGTTTAATGCCGTTGGCGCGTGCCAGGGTGCGGAACACGTCCCCCGCATAAGCCGCCGGGTTGCGCACCGGCAGCCAGCGCGCGCCGCCCTTGCCCAGCGCCTTGGAGGCGACGGTCCAGTGATCCACCCCGCCCTTCTCCGCATAGGTATAAACCGGCACCGCGCGGGACTGGATCGCCATCCGGGCAGTGGCCACCTCGGGGCGGTATTTCTCAGTACGGGCGTCCATGGTGATCGCCCAGCCGCCGCTGGCGGCGCGTTTCCACTCGAAATGCACCCGGTTGAAGTTCAGCGAAATGCCGGACACCGCAGGGGAATAGCCGACATGATCAGGCTGGTCCGGGTCGATGGTTTTGACCGACGGCAGCGCGCCGTCCCAGACCAGGAACTTGCCGCGCACCTCGCGCACGCCGGCGGTCTTCAGCGATTTTGCCAGCAGCGCCAGATGGTCGGTGTTCAAGAGCGGGTCGCCGCCGCCGGCGAGGATCAGGTCGCCCTTGACCACGCCACCGGACACGCCGCCGGTGGCGAGGATGCGGGTTTCGAACCGGTGGTCCGCGCCCAGCACATCCAGCGCATAAAGCGCGGTCAGCGCCTTGGCGACGCTGGCGGGCGGCAGGGCCTGAGAGCCGCCGGAGGATTCCAGCAGCTTGCCGGTCTTCACATCCGCCACTGCACAGACCGCCTCGCCGCGCAGCCCCGCGCGTTCGATCAAGGCTTTGAGGCCATCGGCACCGGCCGCCAGTGAACTCACCTTGCGGGCAACAGGCCGCAAGGAAACCGCCGGCGCATTGGCCAGCGCAGAGGAGCCCGCCAATGCGGCAAGCCCGGAAAGGAGGAATGTCCGGCGTGAAGTCATCTTGTTCATTTTTAGGGTCAGGAGCGGCTCTACTTCAATCCCCGATCCACGGCTTTGCGCCGCAAGGTCCGGGCTTTTTCACACGGGCAAGTCCTGCTACCGCTGGCAGCCATGTTTCAGGCAGTACTCCTCATGTTCGCGGCCATGTCAATGATCCCCGCAGGCGACCTGTGCGGGAAACTGCTGACCGGCGCCGGGCTGGCGACGCCCGCCTTTGTCGCCTGGTCCCGCTTTGCCATCGGCACCGCGCTGATCCTGCCCTTTGTGCCGCGCCGGGCGTTCTCCCTGCTGGGTGACTGGCGGCTGTGGCTGCGCGCCGGATTGCTGACCGGCGGCATCTTCTCCATCCAGCTGGCGCTGCAGACGGAACCGCTGGCCAATGTCTTTGCCGCCTTCTTCATCGGGCCGGTGGTCAGCTATGTGCTGTCGGTGCTGCTGTTGCGCGAGCAGGCAACCGGCCTGCGCAGCCTGCTGATGGCGCTGGGGTTCCTGGGCGTGCTGATGGTGGTGCGACCGGGGTTCGGCGGCTCCGCCAACTTGCTCTGGGCAGTGCTGGCGGGCTGTTTCTACGGCGGCTTCCTGACCAGTTCGCGCTGGCTGGCGCATGTGGGCACACCGCTGGAGCTGAGCCTGACGCAGCTGTTGCTGTCGGCCTTGCTGATGCTGCCGCTGGGCCTCGCCAGCCTGCCGGAGTTCACCCCGTCCACCGCCGCGCTGACGGTGGGGAGTGCGGCGTTCTCGATGCTGGGCAACCTCCTGCTGCTGTTTGCCTATGGCCGGGTGCAGGCGGTGAAGCTGGCGCCGATGGTCTATTTCCAGCTGGCCGCCGCGGTCGGCCTTGGCTGGGCGGTGTTCAGCCAGCTGCCGGACGCCTGGACCTGGGCAGGGCTGACGGTGGTGCTGTCGGCCGGGCTGGCCTCAGCCGCCCTCCGTCGCTGACCAGCCGCCGCGGGCGCGGATTTCGGTCGAGCTGGCCTCCACCATCGGCAGGTTCACGAAACACCAGGCCGGGCTGTCGGCCTGCGCCAGCAGGCGGCTTTCGCTGCCTTTCAGCATCGCGTGGCGGTAGATCCGCGCGGCGGGTGAAAACCGGGCTGAGATCCGGTCGCCGGGCCGCGCCAGCACCCCCACCGGCACCGTGTCGAGGATCTGCTGCCAGTCTTTCCAGCGGTGGAAATGGGTCAGGTTGTCGGCCCCCATCAGCCAGACATAGCGCACGCCCGGATGGCGGCGGCGCAAGTGGCGCAGGGTTTGGGCGGTGTAGCGGGTGCCAAGGTCCGCCTCGATGCCGCTGATATGGATGCGGGGATGCTGCACCAGCGCCTCTGCCGCTGCGATCCGCCGCTGCAGGGGCGCAGGCTGGCGGGTCTTCAGCGGGTTGCCGGGCGACACCAGCCAGAACAGGTGGTCGAGCCCGAAGCGTTTCAGTGCCGCATGGGAAATCGCCGCATGGCCGCGGTGCGGCGGATCAAAGGACCCTCCGAGCAGCCCGACGCTCTGGCCCGGGCGGATATGCGGCAGCTTGCAAACCATGAAGGCCTTGATGCGCATAGTTTTTGGGAGAGATCAATTGCCGCCTGCGGGCGGCAGTGCAGAACAGCGGAAGTACGGCAGCACCTGTCCGCCCTGCAGATGGTGCAGCCGCCATGAGACGGGGCAGCTGCACCGCGAAACGCCAAGGGGCCAGAGCCGCCAGCCCCTGCCGGTGTTCCGCAAACCGGTGTTCCGGCGGGGCCGCGTCAGTGGGTATGCGCGGCGGGCGCGGTCAGATGCAGACCCGGTGCCGGATGCGCCAGGTCATGCGGGTCCTGGCCTGCCGCCGGGATTTCGCTCCAGCTGTTTTCGCCGCTGGCGCATTCCTGCACAGTGGGGAAGAACAGCATCTTCTCCGGCTCCAGCGACCCGTCCAGTTTGGCGCGGAAGGTGAACTCATCGTAGAAGTCATCCTGCAGCTCGCCGGTCCAGATGATTTCCTTGACGCCGGAGGTGAGCGTCTTGCCGTAGTAGTCGTAACTGTTTGCGTAATCGCCAGTCACAGTCTCCAGCGTCCAGCCCGCCTTGGGCATCGGCTTCACCGAAATCACACCCTCTGGGATGGTTATCCGCAATTTCAGGGTGGCCTCGCCGCTGCAGCCGTGGCCAATCCGCATCACGCCCTTGTAGAAGCTGCCGGTTGCGGCCTCCTGCTGTTCCAGGGTGGCATGGGCCTGAGCCGCGGTTCCAAAGGCAGCCGCCAGCAGCGCCGCCGAAGCGATTTTCATGAGTGTCATCAGTCTTGTCCGTTTGTTCACATGTCAGATGTGCCGGGGGTCCCGGCGGTGGCTGTCATGTGAAGGCTGGCGGCGCCCGGGCCTGGTAAATGGACACAACGCCCAGTGCCGCGATCCAGCCGCCGCGCGCGGCAGTTGCCGTGCGGCGGTATAGGCAGGAATGCACAGGTGCCTTGGCCTGGGGCAGCACCGCCCCCGCCGCCAGGGTGCAATTCGGGCAGCCTTGGCGGTCTTCGCCGCCGCCAAAGCCGCAGATATCCGAGGCGGCAAAACCAAAGGCCGCAACCCCCGGATCCGCCGCAACCGGCCGCGCCGCATGCCCCCCCGCCAGCAGCGCAAAACAGAACGCCGCCGCCAGCGCCAGCCCCGTCCTGTATCTGTGCCACTGCGTCATGGGGACCTGCCCTTCGGGTGCCTTGTTCCTGGCCCCTGTCTAGGGCACGGACGCGGGGCATTTGTTGCGCTTGATCAATGTGCTGGAGAGATATTCAGCACCACCAGCCCGCAACAAACGATGGCATCTCACCCCATCAAAAAAGTGCCTGCTCGCTTGTTGACCTCGCCTTCAGGTGTTGCTGTAACACGGAATATACCGCCTCGCTTTTTTATTGGAGACCTCCATTGCTCAAACTTCGAAACATTGCCGCGTCCATTGTTTTCAGCACCCTCTTTACCGGTTCCGCCATGGCAGGTGTGAACGAAGATCTGGAGTTTATTGTCACTGAAACGGTGACGGCTGAACTGTTCGAAGCTGCCTTGCAATCCCAAAGGCAACTCATTCTGAGTGCCATGAACAACGACCTTCAAGAAAAAGGAATCCGGGTCAGCGATCTGGATTCCTTCATGGACATTATCATGGAAGAGTTTGTTGCGAGCTTCACAGAAGAAATGCAGAAGCGCACCAAGGATATCTATCTGGACCTTTTCACTAAGAGCGAAATTCAAGGCATCGCAGCCTTTTACCAAACAGCGCCAGGACAGGCTCTCATCCAAAAAACGCCCGCGCTGATGACCCGCGGAGCCGACATGGGCCGGGAGGTCGGCAGATCCTCTGTCTCCAAGCTGATGCCGCGTGTTACGCGCCGGATGGAAGAAGAAGGTATCATCATCGACAGCCCCTCCGTCACCGACAAGCTTCTGAACGCTTTTAACTAGAAGACCTGCCGCTGGGCAGCTTTGCGTAGCCAGCGAGCCATTGCCGGCCCGCGCCACCAGCCCGGCGCGGGCCGGGAATGGCACCACCCGGTGCACAGGGGGTGCACAGCCGGTGCACGCTTGGCACCCCCTCGCGCAGGCCTGCTTCCCGCATTGCCCCGCCGCCGCCCATCCGCTATCACTCCCGCCAGCGAATTTCCCCCTTAACGGAGCGAGCACATGGCCTCCTACCAGTACGTCTACCACATGCAGGGTGTCTCCAAGACCTACCCGGGTGGCAAGAAATGCTTTGAAAACATCCACCTCTCCTTCCTGCCCGGCGTGAAGATCGGTGTGGTCGGCGTCAACGGCGCCGGTAAGTCCACGCTGATGAAGATCATGGCCGGCCTCGACAAGGATTTCACCGGCGAGGCCTGGGCCGCGGAAGGCGCCAAGGTCGGCTACCTGCCGCAGGAGCCGCAGCTGGATGAGAGCCTGAGCGTGCGCGAAAACGTCATGCTGGGCGTGCAGGCCAAGAAGGACATCCTGGACCGCTACAACGAGCTGGCGATGAACTACTCGGACGAGACCGCCGAGGAGATGGCCAAGCTGCAGGATGAGATCGACGCTCAGAACCTGTGGGACCTGGACAGCCAGGTCGACGTATCCATGGAGGCGCTCCGCTGCCCGCCGGATGACGCCAAGATCGCCGACCTGTCGGGCGGTGAACGCCGCCGCGTGGCGCTGTGCAAGCTGCTCTTGGAAGCGCCCGACATGCTGCTGCTCGACGAACCGACCAACCACCTGGACGCCGAGACCATCGCCTGGCTGCAGCAGCACCTGATCGACTACAAGGGCACCATCCTGTGTGTGACCCACGACCGTTACTTCCTGGATGACATCACCGGCTGGATCCTGGAGCTCGACCGCGGCCGCGGCATCCCTTACGAGGGCAACTACTCCGCCTGGCTGGAACAGAAGGCCAAGCGTCTGGCGCAGGAAGCCCGCGAGGACAAGGCCAAGCAGAAAACGCTGGAACGAGAACTGGAGTGGATGCAGCAGGGCCAGAAAGCCCGCCAGGCAAAATCCAAGGCCCGTATTGCTGCCTATAACGAGATGGCGTCGCAGTCCGAGCGCGAGAAGGTCGGCCGTGCCCAGATCGTCATTCCGAACGGCCCGCGCCTCGGCTCCAAGGTGATCGAGGTCAATGGCCTCGCCAAGCACTACGGCGACAAGCAGCTGATCGAAGGCCTCGACTTCTCGCTGCCGCCGGGCGGCATCGTCGGCGTGATCGGCCCCAACGGCGCCGGTAAATCGACCCTGTTCAAGATGCTGACCGGCCAGGAGCAGCCCGATGTGGGCAGCGTGGAATACGGCGACACCGTAAAACTCAGCTATGTCGACCAGTCGCGCGATGACCTGAACGACAACGACACCGTGTGGGAGGCGATCTCCGGCGGTGCCGAGATCATCGAGCTGGGCGACGCGCAGGTCAATTCCCGCGCCTATTGCTCCTCCTTCAACTTCAAGGGCGGCGACCAGCAGAAAAAACTGTCGCTGCTGTCCGGCGGTGAGCGCAACCGCGTGCACATGGCGCGGCTTCTGAAAGAGGGCGGCAACGTGCTGCTGCTCGACGAACCGACCAACGACCTGGACGTGGAAACCCTGCGGGCGCTGGAAGACGCGCTGGTGGATTTCGCCGGCTGCGCGGTGGTGATCTCGCACGACCGTTTCTTCCTCGACCGGATCTGCACGCATATCCTGGCGTTCGAGGGCGACGCCCATGTGGAGTGGTTCGAAGGCAACTTCGAGGACTATGAGGAGGACAAGAAGCGCCGCCTGGGTCCCGACGCGCTGGAGCCCAAGCGGTTGAAGCACAAGAAATTTGTGCGGTAAACCGTTTCGTTCCCAGGCATGCTACCTTCGGTGCATGCCTGGCTAACTTTTCACTCTTAGTCCTCCCGGCTCCACATCCTGAAGCGTCTCTTGGCTCCAGCAATTCCCTCCACTTTGCCTTCTGCACTTACCTCGCTTATTACGCGCCCAAAGGAAACTAGATTGCCGTAGCCACTTTTGACAGAATAATCCTTCAATCTTTTCCTAAGAGACTGATAAGTCTTCCGGAACCCAAAAAGTTCAGCCACTGTCAAAGATTGCTCACCTTTGGTCAAAATAGAAAAATAAACAGCAGCTTCCGAAGCCCTCCAACCTGCTCCGAGGAGGTCCAATATCTCTTCAGCATCACCTTGCGGGTATGGCTCATCAGTAATTTCAACTGAAAAATCCAACCACGGCCCATTATTTTCTTCGCATTTTATTCTCGCGACCAATCCAAATGATAGGCTGTAACACTGCTGAAGCACATCAATATCCACCGATCGGAAGCAAAAATCTCCCGGCGGTCGCATTTTCCATATCTTTTGAAAATCACGGCCAAACTCACCAGTATCGCCATCAACATCTGGTTCGAAGTCCACACCTATTTCACGCAAAACGTCTTCTTCTTCGCCATCGCGTGAAATAAACTGATCTATCGCAGTAGGATCAACCTTAATCTCTTTTCTATTATGTGGCAAAGGTAAGCCACCAAATTTCTCTGACCTCGGTGAAAAAACAACAGCCGCAGCAGCCAAGGTTGCATCCTTACCCTCCTCTTCCGCTTGCAACTCTTTCGTAACAAGGTGGGCGAGAAGCATTGAGAACAGCTCTTTTTTCCTAAGTGCGGCAGCATCATGACCAATAAGAGATTTCAAAAAATCGCCAAATTTCTTCGAGGCTCCAATCAGTGAGGTTTCATCGACCTCCAGGTCAATCCACCTTTCTCGAACCCTTAAACGTGCCAGTACACCTATTCTCTGCCCTAGATTAGATGGCGTAACTCTTATTAATACGTCTTCATCAAGCATTCTACCAATGAGAGGCTCATTGGGGCGTTCAATGTAGCCGAACTGAACTGTATCGGCGGACAGGACTCTCCACGGCAAGACTTGCCTCACAATCTGAGACTTACCGTCACATGTTGCACCAACGGACGCGTTCAAATTTGCTTTGGTAGAAATATTCGTACCGCTGTTTGAAACTCCAATCGTTGTATCACTGGAGCCACGTGTTTTCCGTTCGCTCGTTGTCTCCCTAGTTTCCGAACCAACCCAACCTTCGCTATCCTTGTCGGACAGTAAATGCAGATCACAGTTGCTGGTATCTACCTTTATCTCTGCCTTTTTAATCGTTAGCTTAACCTCAATTTTATCACCGCCACTGTTAATTGTTACGTACTCAGCGCCAAAAGAGGCCGACAAGAGAAGGTCAAAGTAGTCTGTCGGGTTATTGGAGCCAGTGCGTATACTAACACTTGCAATATGAGGGTCTAGCGGGGGAGGAACTACCAAACCCGTCTCAAGCTCCACTTGAACAACTTCGTCTTCTGTCATTAGCCTCTCGCAAAGATCCGTCTGTTTTTATGCACACATCTCAACCTTCACTGGAAAAAATTCAAGAAAATTATCAACTTTCCAACAAGTCGTAGAGCTGAAGTGGCTTTGGCCTTTTTGAAGGTGCATCCTTCCGATTATTCAGCGCTCCCCGTTTCGCCTTTTCCCGCTCTGCGCTATCATCGCCTCAGGCGCCCGGCGCGCCCGGTACTGATTGAAGCGTTGAAAAGGATCTCCCATGCCCCTGAAACCGGAAGACGTGAAGACACAGGTCGAGGCGCTGGGTGGCAAGAAGGCCAAGCGCAAGAAGCTGAAGACGGAACCGGAGGGCACCAAGGGCAAGAAGCTGCCCGGTGATGTGCGCAAAGCGCTGGAGGCGCATTTCTCCAAGGCGAAGCTGGCCAAGGTGCAGGTGCACGTGGGCGGCAACGCCAAGGATGTCTGCAAGGAGCTGAAGGCCAAGGCCTTCACCTATGGCAACGATATCTACTTCATGAAGCCGGGCGACGCCAAGAACCCGCAACTGCTGGTGCATGAGCTGGCGCATGTGCTGGAGCAGGGCAAGGGCCGGATGCCCAAGGCCAAAGACGGGGTGGCGCTGACCTCGAAATGACGCGCGGGCCGGTTATTTGCGCAGGAATGCTGCTGCCGCCGCAATCTTAACCTTTTTACAACACAGTTGGCCGGATGATAGGGAGAGAAGCAGCGGGGCGCTCGGGTCCGCGCTGCGCGGTTTTGTTGGAGACGTCATGGCCTGGGCAGGTGTCATTCTGGGTATGGTTGTTGGCCTGTGCGCCGCGGTGGCGGGTTATGCCGCTGCCGGGCTGCCGCTGTGGGCCTGCATTGTGATCTATCCGGCAGCGGGCTCTGCAACTGCGCTGCTGGTAACCGCCCTGATGTACTGGCGCAGTCAAGCGGGCGGGCCTGGCGGCAGGCTGCCCCCATCCGGCCATCTGGCCGCCGCCTGAGGCAGGCGGCAGGGCGCCGGACTGAGGTTCGGATAACACCACCTTTGACATAGCCGGTTCCGCAGGAATCGCGTGCAAGTGTCATGTGCGCAGTTGCCTGATGGCAGGCTGCGCCCTAGTTTGCTGTTGGATGGGGATTATTGGGGGAAGGGCTGCATGGCCTGGATCAGCGCGTTATTCGGCGCAGTGGGCGGCCTGGTGCTGGCCGTTGCTGCCAGCATGATCGGCGGCTGGCCGGTTTGGCTGGTGCTGCTTCTGTATCCCGTTGCGGCTGTTGTGCTGATGCTGGGAATGCTTGCGTTCCAGCTGTGGCGCAGCGGCAGCGGGGAGCACAGCGCCGGCGCCAGGAGGGGCAGCGGCCCCAAGGCTGGCTGCAGCCCGGGGCTGGACCCGTTCTGAACCTGATCTTTCCGCTGCAGCAAACCTGCCGCCGCAAGGCCCGCGGTTTCAGCCGCGCAGCCAGCTGATGATCTGGCCTGACCGCAACGCGCCGGCCTGGCGTTTCTTTTCCTTGCCGCGCTCAAAGGCAATCAGCGTCGGAATGCCGCGGATGCGGTAGCGGGCGCCGGTGGACTGGTGGTCCTGGGTGTTGAGCTTGACCAGCCGGGCGCGGCCCGAGAGGGCCTTGGCGGCCTTGGCATATTCCGGCGCCATCATCCGGCAGGGGCCGCACCAGGGCGCCCAGAAATCCGCCACCAGCAGCACGTCGTCGTTCTGCACCGCCTTTTGCAGCGTGGCCGGATCCACGTCCAAGGGCTTGGACGGCATCAGCGCCGCGCCGCAGCTGCCGCATTTCGGGCCGCTGCCGAGTTTCTCCTCCGGCACCCGGTTCAACTGGGTGCAGGTCAGGCAAGTGAGGGTCTTGGCGCCCATAACGGCTCCTTTGGCTGTTTGCCCCGGTATAGCCGCGGCACCCGCGCGTGCAACAGCCTGCATCCTGTGCAACAGTTTGCATAACATCCGCCAAAACCCGTTGACCGCCTGCCGCCGCCGCCGGAAGATGAAGGGAGATACAGTTGACGTTCGGAGGTTTGGCCATGTTTTCACGCCGGAAAATTCTGACCACGGGCACCGCAGCCGCAACGGCGGCACTGCTGCCGCTGCCCGCGCTGGCCCGCAAGAAGGAGCCCGCGCCCTTTGATCCTACACCGCAGGAGGTGCGCATCCGCAAGGATTTTGCCCCCGGCCAGATCCTGGTGCTGCCGCGCTCCTACTACCTCTATTTCGTGACCGACAAGCGCAAGGCGATGCGGTATGGCGTCGGCGTTGGCAAGGCGGGGCTGGAGTTCACCGGCAAGGCGGTGATCGAACGCAAGAAGGAATGGCCGACCTGGCGCCCCACCGACGAGATGATCGAGCGCGACCCGCGGGCTTATGCCAAGTTCATCGACAACGAGTACATCCAGCCGGGCGGGCCGGACAATCCGCTGGGGGCGCGGGCGCTGTATCTGTTCCAGAACGGCATCGACACCTATTTCCGCATTCATGGCACCAACCAGCCGCAGACCATTGGCCATTCGGTGTCAAACGGCTGCATCCGGATGATGAACGAGCATGTGGTGGATCTGTACGCGCGGGTGCCGCTGGGCACGGTGGTGACTGTGCTATAGCCGCACAACTGACGGTTCATTAGGCGCTCTGCCGCCGGAATCGGCCCCGGAACCCCGCGTCACCGCGCATTTTTCTTGCGCAAAAGGGGATTCGTACTCAATTCTGTCACGGCGATGTTACGCGGATGCCATCACTGTCCCCATTACGGCACGGTGATGATCATCCGAAAACCTTGCCGGACTGCCGCATAAGCGGGCAGAGAACTGAGACGACTTAGGAGTACACGACGATGGCCACTGGCACCGTCAAATGGTTCAACACCACCAAAGGCTACGGCTTTATTGCACCCGAAGATGGCGGCAAGGACATTTTTGTCCATATTTCCGCAGTTGAGCGTTCCGGCCTGACCGGCCTGGCGGACAATCAGAAAGTGACCTATGAGCTGCGCGCAGGCCGCGACGGCCGCGAATCCGCAGTGGATATCGCGCTGGTCTCCTGATCCTCTGATCTGCACCGAGAGTTTCAAACAGCCCTGATGGCCGGGGCTGTTTTCAATGGCCTATGGCAGCTACCAGCTGCAGGGCAGCCGGGCCGATAGCGGCCGCATTCAACGCAACGCCGCGGGCGTTGGGGTGTATGCCGTCGTCCTGCATGAAGCCTTGTGCCGCGGCGGGATCATTGCCCGCTTCAGCGGCGATGCCGGCAAAGGCATCCGGGTGCAGTACCGCGCCGTACTCTGCCGCGAGCTCCGGATAGATCGCATCGAAATCCTGCTTGTACTCCGGGCCGTAGTTGCGCGGCGCCTTCATGCCGATCAGCAGGACCACGATCCCCTTGTCCTGCGCAGTTTGCAGGATGCGCGTCAGGTTGCCGCGCGCCTCCTGCGGGTCCAGCCCGCGCAGCATGTCGTTGCCGCCCAGAAGCACGATCAGCCCGTCGGGGTTGTCTGACAGGGTCCATTCGGCGCGCTCTGCCCCGCCGGCGGTGGTGTCGCCGGAAACGCCTGCGTTTTGCAGCGTGACCTCGGCGCCGTTGCCGTTCAGCCAGCGCTCCAATTGCGGCACCAGCCCCTGGCCCTGCGGCAGCCCGTAGCCCTGCACCAGGCTGTCGCCGAGCGCGGTGATCCGCAGCGGCTCTGCCCAGGCAGCACCGGTAAAAAGCAGCAAACTCAGCAGTGCCAATGTCTTGCGCATGGCGGCAAACACTCCATATCGGTTAGGTGCATCCAACAGGCAGGCCCGATGACCGATCAAAACAGCCCCGTTCTGCATCTTTTAGATGCGAGTTTGACCCTGAAAAGCAATACCGGCCCGGTAGAGATTTTGCACGGCATCTCGCTGGACGTGCGGCAGGGGGAGACGCTGGGGCTGGTGGGGCCGTCGGGTTCGGGCAAGTCGTCTCTCCTGATGCTGATGGGCGGGCTGGAGCAGGCGACCGGCGGAACTGTAAAGGCCCTGGGCCAGGACCTGACCGCGATGGATGAAGACGCGCTGGCGCGGTTCCGGCGCAACAACATGGGCGTGGTGTTCCAGAGCTTTCACCTGATCCCGACCATGACGGCGCTGGAAAACGTGGCGACGCCTTTGGAGCTGGCAGGCGTCAAGGATGCCTTCCCCCGCGCGCAGGCCGAATTGGAAGCCGTGGGCCTTGGCCATCGGGCAGGCCATTTCCCGGCGCAGATGTCGGGCGGCGAGCAGCAGCGGGTGGCGCTGGCGCGCGCCTTGGCACCGCGGCCTGCGATCCTGCTGGCGGATGAACCGACCGGCAACCTGGATGAGGCCAATGGCGCCGCGGTGATGGACCTCTTGTTCGGTTTGCGCGACCGCTATGGCGCGACACTGGTGATGGTCACCCACGCGCCGGAGCTGGCATCACGTTGCGACCGGGTGGTGCGGCTGCGCGACGGACGGGTGGATGACGCCGCGGCGCGCGAGGCTGCAGAATGAATGCTGCGGCGTTCCGCCTCGCCTGGCGTTTTGCCCTGCGGGAGCTGCGCGGCGGCCTGAAAGGGTTTCGCATCTTCCTCGCCTGCCTGGCGTTGGGGGTTGGGGTGATTGCCGCCATCGGCTCCATCCGCGCGTCGATCGAAACCGGGCTGGAACGCGAGGGCGCAACCATCCTGGGCGGCGATGCCGAACTGAATTTCACCTACCGGTTTGCCACTGAAGAAGAGCGCGCCTGGCTGGACCGGACCGCGCGGCGCCATTCCGAGATTGCCGAGTTCCGTTCCATGGCGACAGTGGGAGAGGAGCGCGGGCTGACCCAGGTGAAAGCGGTGGATGGGTTGTATCCCCTGAAAGGCGAGATGCAGCTGGCGCCTGAGATGCCGCTGGAAGAGGCGCTGGCGGGCGCGGACGGGTTGCCCGGCGGGGTAATGGACCGGGTGCTGGCCGACCGTTTAGGACTGCAGCCGGGGGATACTTTCCGGCTTGGAACACAGGACTTCCGCCTGATGGCGATGATAGCGCTGGAGCCGGATGCCGCGGCCTCAGGCTTTGAACTTGGGCCGCGCACGATGGTGCGGACAGCAGACCTGGGTGACTCCGGCCTGCTGGAACCCGGCACCATTTTTGACACCAAGTACCGGATGGAGCTGCCCGCGGGCAGCAACCTGAACGCCCTGCAGGCCGAAGCCGAGGGACTGTTTGAAAGCACCGGCATGCGCTGGCGCGATGCACGGAACGGCGCGCCGGGGATCACCGCCTTTGTCGAGCGGCTGGGCGGATTCCTGGTGCTGGTCGGCCTGTCCGGCCTGGCAGTGGGCGGGGTTGGCGTGTCCGCTGCCGTGCGCGCCTACCTGGCGACCAAAACCGCAACCATCGCAACCTTGCGCACGCTGGGGGCGGAGCGGCAGACAATTTTTCTGACCTACTTCCTGCAGATCGGCGCGCTGACATTGGTGGGCGTGGGCATCGGCCTGGTACTGGGCGGGCTTGGCCCGGTCCTGCTGGGGCCGCTGATCGCGGCGCAGCTGCCGTTCCCGGCGGTGTTCTCGCTCTACCCGTCCGCGCTGGCGGAGGCTGCGATTTACGGCGTGCTGACCGCCTTTATCTTTGCCCTATGGCCACTGGCGCGGGCGGAACGCATCCGCGCGGCCTCGCTGTTCCGGGATGCCTTTGCCAGCCGCACAAGGCTGCCCGCGCCGCGCTACCTGCTGGCGACCGGGGTGGCGCTGGCAGCGCTCGTGGGACTGGCGGCGTGGTTCAGCGGCTCGGCGCAGCTGACGCTGTGGACCGCAGGCGGGCTGATGGGGGCGCTGATGGTTCTGCTGGTTGCAGCGCTAGGGATCGGGTTTATGGCCCGCCGCGGCACCGGGGCGTCGCGCGGGCGCCCTGCCCTGCGCTGGGCGCTCTCATCCATTGGCAGCGCGCGTGATGGCGCCGTGCCTGCGGTTCTGGCGCTGGGTCTGGGCCTGACGGTGCTGGCTGCCATCGGCCAGATCGACGGCAACATGCGCCGCGCCATTGCGGGCAACCTGCCGGACGTGGCGCCGAGCTATTTCTTTGTCGATATCCAGCGCAGCCAGATGCCCGCGTTCCTGGAGCGGGTGGAGAACGATCCCTCCGTCACCCGGGTGGAAAACGCGCCGATGCTGCGCGGGGTGCTGACCCGGATCAACGGGCAGCCCGCGACGGAGGTTGCGGGCGATCACTGGGTGGTGCGCGGCGACCGCGGCATCACCTATGCCGCCGCTCAGCCGGAGGCGACTGAGGTCACTGCGGGCAAATGGTGGCCGGAGGATTATTCCGGTGAGCCGCAGATCAGCTTTGCCGCCGAGGAGGCGGAGGAACTGGGCCTCAAGCTGGGGGACACGCTGACGCTGAACATCCTGGGCCGCGACATCACCGGCACAATCACCAGTTTCCGCAACGTGGATTTCTCTACCGCGGGGATGGGGTTTGTGATGGTCCTGAACGAGGCTGCTCTGGCCGGTGCGCCGCACAGTTTCATCGCCACCGTCTATGCAGAGGAGCAGGCCGAGGCTGCGATCCTGCGCGATCTGGCGCGGGAGATGCCGAATATCACCGCAATCCGGATGCGCGATGCCATCGACCGGGTGTCAGACATCCTGCGGCAGCTGGCGGCGGCCACCGCCTATGGCGCGGCGGCGACGCTGCTGACCGGGTTCCTCGTATTGCTGGGCACCGCGGCTGCGGGGGAGCCCGCGCGGCGCTATGAGGCAGCGCTGCTGAAAACCCTCGGCGCGCCGCGCAAGCAGATCCTGGCAAGCTTTGCGCTGCGCTCTGCCCTGCTGGGCGCGGCGGCGGGGATGGTTGCGCTGGCGGCGGGCATTGCCGGGGCCTGGGCGATCAACGCCTATGTGTTCGAGACCAGCTATGCGGTGATCTGGCCCAATGCGCTGATGGTGATTTCCGGCGGGGTGCTGACAACGCTGCTGGCCGGGCTTGCCTTTGCGCTGCGGCCGCTTGCGGCCAAGCCGGCCCGCATCCTGCGCGCCCGCGAGTAAGAAGCAGAACTGCGGCGGCCTGCCTTAGCGGGCGCCGCAGGACACCGGCTGCAGGATCCGCATCAGATCGTGGTTGTCGCAAACCAGAGATTCCAGCGAGATATCGTCCAGCGAGGTGTAGAAAGCCTGGGCTGCATCCGCCAGCGCCACCTTGAGGCGGCAGGCCGAGGCCAGCGGGCAGGTGTTGTCCGCATCTGCAAAGCATTCCACCATCGGCAGGTTGCCTTCCACATCGCGGAACACATCGCCGATTCGGATCTCTGCGGCGTTCTTACCCAGGTTCATACCGCCGTTGCGGCCGCGCTGGGTGGCAAGATAGCCCAGCTGGCTCAGCTGGTTGATCACCTGCGCCAGGTGGTTTTCCGAGATATTACAGCACTCTGCAATCTCGGCCTTGGTCACCAGGCGGTCTTCATGCGCGGCGCAGTACATCAGCAGCCGCACGGCAATGTTGGTCCTTTTGGTAATGCGCATGGGGTGCTCCCGAAGCTAGATTGCATAGCTTATTGCACAAGCCGCCAAAAAGCGGTTTGACATACATCAATAAGCGGAAATGCGGCGGAAGGGTGCGCAGATGACGGCTCCTTACTTCTTTGGCTACGGCAGCCTGGTGAATACGGCGACACACAGCTACGGCGGTGCCCAGCCTGCCCGCCTGAAGGGCTGGCGGCGGGCCTGGGTTCACACCTCCCTGCGCGAGGTGGCATTTCTGTCGGCGGTGCCCTGCGAGAACAGTGAAATCGACGGGTTGATTGCCGAGGTGCCGGGTGCCGACTGGGCGGCGCTGGACGAACGGGAGTTTGCCTATGAGCGGCTGCCGGCCTCGGACCGCGTGCAGCACGGGCTGGCGGGCGCGCCGGAAATCTCTGTCTATGCGGTCGCTGCCGACAAGCAGAACGGCGTCAGCGAGCAGCACCCGATCCTGCTGAGCTATCTGGATGTGGTGCTGCAGGGCTACCTGCGGGTATTTGGTGATGACGGCCTTCAGGGCTTCGTGGACACCACCGACGGCTGGGAGGCGCCAATTCTGGATGACCGTGCAGCACCGCGGTATCCGCGCCATCAGAGCATCGCCGCAGCGGAGCGCAAAATCTTTGACGATCTGATCGACAGCACCGGCGCCTGCCGCATAGTCTGGAAGGCATGATCGAAAAGCTATTATTGCACCTGGGCCGGATTGCGCGGCAGCTCTGGTTCAGGGTTGTTCTGATTTCCATAATCTCCGTGCTGGCACTGCTGCTGGCGCCGTTGGCGAAACCCTGGCTGCCGGACAACCTGAGCGAAGATTTCGGGCGCGAGGCAGTGCTGCCGGTTCTGACGATCCTGGCGTCTGGCATGCTGGCGGTCACCACGTTCTCGCTGAACGTCATGGTCAGCGCCTACCGCACGGCCGCGTCAATGGCGACACCGCGGGTCTACCGGCTGCTGCTGGAGGACACTGTCACCCACCGGGTGCTGGCGACCTTTGTCAGCGGCTTCATCTATTCGCTGAGCGCGGTGATCCTGTTCCGGGCCGGCTATTTCACCCCGGAAGGCGCGCTGGTGGTGTTTGGCCTGACCGTCATCGTGGTGGTGCTGATCGTCGGCGCCATCCTGCGCTGGATCGACCATTTGTCGAGCCTGGGCAGCATGGACCACACTCTGCGGCTGATCGAGAGCCGCGCCCGCGCCAGCCTGCGGGCGCGGATGAAAAAGCCCTGTCTCGGCGGCCTGTGCGCGCGGGAAGAGGCCAAGCCCGAGGACGCCGTTGATATCCCCGCTGCTAAAAGCGGCTTTGTCCGATATGCGGGACTGTCGCGGCTGAATGAGCTGGCAGAGGAGGCCGGCACCCAAATCACCCTGGCGCGGGCACCTGGGGAATACATCCTGCGCGGCCAGCCGGTGGCCTGGGCCACGGCGGGGGACAATGATTTCTGCAAGGCGGCCTCTGCGGCAATCGACATCGGTGATGTGCGCAGTTTCGACCAGGACCCGTCCTTTGGCCTCACGCTGCTGGCGGAGACCGCGCAGCGGGCGCTGTCGCCCGGTGTCAACGATCCCGGCACCGCGGTGGAGGTAATGGGGCGGCTGGAGCGGCTGCTGTGGGAGAACATGCCGGCGGATGAGACCAGCGGGACACGCGAAGCGACCTATCCGAATGTGAGCATCCCGCCGGTCACAGCCAAGCATCTGCTGCACTGCGCCTTTCCGCCGATTGCCCGCTGCGGCAGCGACTCGCCTTCGGTGATGCGCTGGATGGAGAAATCACTTGATGCGCTTGGCGGCCACCCGAACCCGGACATGGCAGAGGCGGCCAAGGAGATGTGCCGGGAGGTAACGGACGGCAACAGGGGTTGATAGAGACCGCCCGGGAACGGAAAAGGCGGCACCCTGAGGCACCGCCCTTTGCAACAGTATGTCTCAGGTGTCAGCCGCGGGCGCGCACGGTTTCCATCAGCGCCAGCAGGGCGGACATGTCGGGACCGCGCTCCATGCCGGTGACGGCTTTGCGCAGCGGCATGAACAGGCCCTTGCCCTTGCGGCCAGTCGCCTCTTTCACCGCGGCGGTCCACTTGCCCCAGCTTTCGCTGTCGTAGGGGCCTTCGGGCAGCAGCGCCATCGCCTCAGCGATGAACTCTTTGTCTTCATCCGCCACCAGCGGCTCGGCACCGTCGCGGCACAGCTCCCACCAGCCCGCAAGATCCTGGAGCGTGGTGATGTTTTCCTTGGCCATATCCCAGAAGGCGGCCTGTTTCTCCGCCGGGACGCCCAGCGCGTCCACGTGGCTTTGCACGGCTTCCAGCGGCAGCGACTGCAGGTGGCGGGCGGTCAGCGGATAGAGATCCTCGACGTCGAACTTGGTCGGCGCGGCACCAAAGCGGTTGATGTCGAAGCCCTCGATCAGCTCTGCCAGTTCCGAGCGCAGTTCAACCGGGTCGGAGGAACCCAGGCGCGCCATCAGGCTGAGGAGCGCCATCGGCTGCACGCCGGCCTCGCGCAGGTCGCGCAGCGCCAGGGTGCCCAGACGCTTGGACAGCGCCTCGCCCTGCGGGCCGGTCAGCAGCGAGTGGTGGGCGAAGGAGGGGACAGAACCGCCCAGCGCCTCGATGATCTGGATCTGGGTGGCGGTGTTGGTGACGTGGTCGGAGCCGCGCACCACATGGGTCACGCCCATCTCGGTGTCGTCGACCACCGAGGCAAGCGTGTAAAGGAACTGGCCGTCGCCGCGGATCAGCACCGGGTCGGAGACCGAGGCCGCGTCGATGGAGATGTCGCCCAGGATGCCGTCGGTCCACTCAATGCGCTGATGGTCCAGCTTGAAGCGCCAGACGCCGTCGCCGCGCTCAGCCCGCAGGGCAGCTTTCTCGTCGTCGGACAGGTTCAGCGCGGCACGGTCATAGACCGGCGGCTTGCCCATGTTCAGCTGCTTCTTGCGCTTCAGGTCCAGTTCAGTCGGGGTCTCAAACGCCTCGTAGAAGCGGCCGATCTCCCGCAGCTTGTCGGCGGCCGCCACATAGCGGTCAAGGCGCTCGGACTGGCGTTCGACCTTGTCCCAGGTCAGGCCCAGCCACTCCAGGTCCTGCTTGATTGCATCGACATATTCTTCCTTGGACCGCTCCGGGTCGGTGTCGTCGATGCGCAGAATGAAAGTGCCGCCGGCCTTGCGGGCGATCAGATAGTTCATCAGCGCGGTGCGCAGGTTGCCGACATGGATAAAGCCGGTCGGCGACGGGGCAAAACGGGTGGTGGTCATCACGAGTCTCCTGTTGCCCTGCCCCTTGTCACATGGGCCGCGGTTTGTCCAGTTTCGCGAGGGTTAACGCGCCTTTGGCGCGGGCCTGCGGTGCGAGTATTTTTGGAAAGATGAAGCGAGGTTATTCAGGCTGCACAGGCCAGATTGCATTGAGGTCTTTGATGCCCGCGCGGATCAGCTCGCCCAGCACGTTCAGATCAATGTCGGCGAGCTTGTTCACATAAAGGCAGCTTTTGCCGAGGCGGTGCTTACCCAATCGGGCCAGGATGGCACTGTAGTCCTGGTAGCCCGGCATGATGTAGATCGAATGGCGCGCCCGGCGCGGGGCAAATCCGGTGGCTAGGAACTCGCCTTCGCGGCCCGTTGCGTAGCGGTAGTGGTATCTGCCGTAACCGACGATAGACGGTCCCCACATCTGCGGCTGATAGCCTGTCGCCTTGCGGAACAGACGGTCCAGTTCCTGCGCCTCGACCAATTTGCGCTCCGGCTCCACCGCTTGCAGAAACTCTATGACGCTTGCGCCCGTCAGGGCTGTCTTGTTCCGGCTCATCCGCCAGCCCTCCTGCTGAGATGATAGCACAACGGGAGCAGTCTGGAAGTGCCGGGCGTTTGGCTGGCGGAGGGATCAGTAGACAGTTTGAGGGCCGTAGCCGCCGCCGTCGGTGAAGCGCGACAGGCGGAAGGCGTGCGGGTCCACCACCGGGATGCTGCCGGTCACCAGATCAGCGGCCAGCCGTCCGGCAGCGGGGCCGATACCAAAACCGTGGCCGGAAAAGCCGGTGGCAATGAACAGCCCCGGCAAGCTGTCGACCTGCGAGAGGACCGGGATTGCATCCGGTGTCACATCCATCAGCCCGGCCCAGCTTTGCACCACATCGGCGCCCTGCAGCACCGGGAATGCCCTTTGCGCTGCGGCCCAGCCGCTGCGGAGTGCTTTCTGAGAGGGTGCCGGATCTAGAACGCGGCACTGTTCAAAAGGGCTAATGTCCTGCGGATCCCATCGGTGCGCCTGGGCAGCTTCCTCGGCCCAGCGGCCGGAGACACGGAATTGCAGGGCCCGCCATTCCTGGCGCAGGCTGGGCAGGTATTTCCAGCCAAGGCGGAAACTGTCAGGAACGATGTCCACCACATTTTCCATCGCATCAGAGACCGTGTAGCCACCGTCTGCCCGCTTGCGCAGGCCGAGATTGCCGCTGCGCACCGCTGTTTCCGGACCTCCCGGCACCGGCGAGGTGCGCAGAACCGAGTTCAGCACCTTGAGCTGCGGCAGGTCCACGCCCGCATTGCCCAGGAACAGCCGCGACCAAGCGCCGCCTGCGGTGACAACGGCGGAACAGGCCACCCGGCCGCGTTCGGTCATCACCCCGCTGATGCGGCCCGCAGAAGTTTCAACACTGCGCACGGCGCAATCGGTCATTACTTTCGCCCCGGCAGCACGGGCGGCGGAGGCGATTGCGTGGGTTGCCAGCTGCGGTTCGGCGCGGCCGTCCATGGGCGTGTGCAGCGCTGCCTGCGCCTTGGTCTGGTGTCCTGGCATCAGCTGGGCCAGCTGTTGGCCGCGGACCATGCGCGCGCCCTGGTCCCAGCTGTCGAGGTTGCGCAGCCAGCGCTCCAGCTGCGCCTCGCGCTTGGCGGTCTCAGCCGTGTAGAGGATACCGGATCGGGTGAAGCCGGTCTCATGCCCGGTGCGTTCTGCCAATCCGTCCCACAGGCGCAAAGCCTCTGCCATCAGAGGGATTTCCCGCGGGTCGCGGCAAGCGATGCGCACCCACCCCCAGTTGCGCGAGCTTTGCTCCCCTGCGATCTGGCCCTTTTCGCAGAGCAGCACCGAGTGGCCGCGTTCGGCCAGCTCCAGCGCGGTGCTGGCACCAATGATGCCGCCGCCGATCACCACGGCGTCAACGGCCTTGGGCAAGGCCAGATCGGATTGGAAATGGGGCAGCTTCGGTCCGGGCATGCGGGCATCTATGCCCGGTGAAAAACCGCCGGTCCAGCGTGCATGCGACACAGGTTGCGCCGCATTCGGCCATTGTGATTTTTCCGCCGCATATCAGAACGTTACCGGCAACGAAAAACCCTAAACCGCGACTAAAGAGACGCGGATTAACCTGCGGAGTCAACGGGTTAGCGCGGCCTTCAAGAGGGGTCGCGCCAGCGGTTCACAATCGGATAGCGGCGGTCCAGCCAGAACGCGCGCCGGGTCAGGCGGGCACCGGGAGCCGATTGGAAGCGCTTGTATTCGCTGATATAAATCAGGTGCTCCACTCGCTTGGCTGTATCCCGGTCATAGCCCGCCGCAACACAATCTGCAATTGAGCCATCCTGATCCACCAGAATATCAAGGATTGCATCCAGCACCGGGTAGTCCGGCAGGCTGTCGCTGTCCTTCTGGTCTTCGCGCAGCTCGGCACTGGGCGGCTTGTCGATCACATTGGGGCGGATCACCTCGCCAGCCGGGCCCCTCATCCAGGGACGGTGGTTGGCGTTGCGCCAGCGGCAGGTTTCGAACACGCGGGTCTTGTACAGATCCTTGATCGGGTTGTAGCCGCCGTTCATGTCGCCGTAGATGGTGGCATAGCCGACTGCGACCTCCGACTTGTTGCCGGTGGTCAGCAGCATTTCTCCGAACTTGTTGGACATTGCCATCAGCAGGAGGCCGCGCAGCCGGGACTGGATGTTCTCCTCTGTCAGCCCCGGCTCCATGCCCTCGAACAGCGGGGCCAGCGTATTGGTGATCGCGGCCCGGCCTTCGGAGATCGGCACGTAGTCGTAGCGGACGCCCAGTGCCTTGGCGACGGCCTCTGCATCGTCGAGGGAGTCCCGGCTGGTGTATTCCGACGGCAGCATCACACAGCGGACATTTTCGGCGCCAAGCGCATCCACGGCGATAGCCGCGACGATGGCCGAGTCGACGCCGCCGGACAGGCCCAGCAGAGCCTTATTAAAGCCGGTTTTGCCCATGTAGTCGCGCAAGGACTCCACCATCACCCGGTAGTCCTGCTCCCATGCGTCGGGCAGATGCGCCTTTTCGCCCTCGACCGCGCGCCAGCCGTCCTCGGTGCGTTCCAGGTCGAGATGGGCATAGGCCTCATCAAACACCGGCATCTGCAGCGCCAGCGCACCGCCCGGGTTCAGCACGAAAGAGCCGCCGTCAAAGACCTGATCGTCCTGGCCGCCAACCATGTTCAGATAGATCACCGGCAGATGGGTTTCGACAGAGCGCGCCACCATGTGGTTGAAGCGCACTTCCATCTTGTCGCGGAAATAGGGCGACCCGTTGGGGATCAGCAGGAACTCTGCGCCGGTCTCAGCCAGGGTTTCCGCGACATCCTCGTGCCAGCCGTCCTCGCAAATGGGGGAGCCGATGCGGGTATTGCCAACGGCATAGGGACCGCCCAGCGGGCCGGCATCAAAAATCCGCACCTCGTCAAACACGGTTTCATTGGGCAGGTGGTGCTTGAGGCTGCGCGAGGCGATCTTGCCGTCTTTCAGGACAAGGTAGGCATTATAGAGTTTAGCGCCCTCGACCCAGGGGCTGCCGATAGCCAGCGCGGGGCCGTCTGCGCAATCCGCGGCCAGTTTCTCTACCTCGGCGATGGCGGCGGTGTGGAAGGCCGGCTTCATCACCAGGTCCTGGGTGTTATAGCCGGTGATGAACATTTCCGGCAGCGCCACCAGATCGGCGCCTGCCTTGCGCCCCTCCTCCCAGGCGGCACGGGCCTTGGCGGCGTTGCCTGCCAGGTCGCCGACGGTGGGGTTCAGCTGCGCCAGTGTCACGCGGAAACGGTCTGCCATGCTGCTTGGGCCCTTTGTGAAATACCTCTCCCAGCCATTTATCAGATTGACGGCCAAGGAAAAGGGCAAGGGGGGCAGGCCAGGGAAAAGACATTGCGGCCCGTGTTGCGGTAGCTTAGTTTCCGGGCGAGCAACCCAATATGGCAGCAGCACCGTAATTCCTGGGCAGGCAGAGGTTTTCAATGACCCGTTTCGGCACCGCATTCGCGCTTTCCACCCTCCTGGCACTGGCCGCGCCTGCGCTGGCGCAGGAAGGCGAGGTCATCACCACCCAGGACGAGATCGGCGGCGTCTATGAAGGCACGTTCAAAGGCGGGCTGCAGCATGGCACCGGCACCTACAAGCTGCCCAATGGCTATGAGTACACCGGCGAATGGGTCGACGGCGAAGTGCGCGGCCAGGGCGTGGCGCGTTTCCCGGACGGTTCGGTCTATGAAGGCGAATTCGCGCAAGGCAAGCCGCACGGGCTGGGCAAGCTGACCCGCGCCGACGGCAGCACCTATGAAGGTGGCTGGCAGGACGGGCAGATCCATGGTGACGGCACCTCTGTCTATGCCAGCGGCGTGCGCTATCAGGGCAGCTTTGCCGATGGCAAGCGGCACGGCAAGGGCGTGATGACGTCGCCTGACGGCTATACCTATGACGGTGACTGGGTGGAGGGCCGCCAGCAGGGCCTGGCGAAGATCACCTATGCTGAAGGCACCGTTTACGAGGGGTCGGTGACCGACGGACAGTTGCAGGGCCAGGGCAAGCTGGAGACCTCCGACGGGCTGATTTATGAGGGCGAGTGGCAGGCCAGCCAGATGCATGGCACCGGCAAGCTGATGCAGGCCAATGGCGATATCTACGAGGGTGAACTGCAGAAGGGCCGCCGCCATGGCACTGGCAAGCAGACCTATGCCAATGGTGACGTCTATGCTGGCGATTTCCACGATGACCTGCGTCATGGCACTGGCTCCTTTACCGAAAAGGACGGCTACACCTATGAAGGCGCATGGGTGAAAGGCCAGATCGAGGGCAAGGGCAAAGCGGTCTACCCAGACGGCTCGGTCTACGAAGGCGATTTCCGCGATGATCTGGCGGAGGGCAAGGGCAAGATTACCTATCCTGACGGCTCCACCTACGAGGGCGACTGGGTGGCCGGGGTGATTGAGGGCGAAGGCACCGCCACCTACCCCAGCGGCATCACCTATACCGGCGGCTTCAAGAACGCCAAGAACCACGGCCAGGGGGTGATGACCTATGCCGACGGCTACCGCTACGAGGGCGGCTGGCAGGACGGGCAGCGCCATGGCGAGGCAACGGTGACCTATGCGGACGGCTCGGTCTATACCGGCGCATTTGCCAGCAGCCAGCGCCACGGGCAGGGCAAGATCGTGATGCCCGACGGCTTCACCTATGAGGGCGAATGGCAGGAAGGCAAGATCTACGGCCAGGGCGTGGCGACCTATGCCAATGGCGATGTGTACGAAGGCAGTTTCGTCAATGGCAAGCGGCAGGGGCCGGGCACGATGAAATACGCCAGCGGCCAGCAGGCGGACGGCACCTGGGAAAACGGTGCACTGGTCAGCCAGGGGTCCGGGGACACGGGCCAGACCGAAGCAGGGCAGACCGAGTAAGCCGAAAGGGACTTCAGACTGTAAAATGGCGCGCCGGGATGGCGCGCCTTTTTTGTTTCAGCCGATGCGGATGCTGCTCAGGTGGTCGGGCATTGCGACGCCCTCCAAGTTGGCCGGGTCCGGCTGCGGCGGCTTCAATTCCATTGCCATCGGCACCACGCCGGCCCAGATTGGCAGTGCGTAATCCTCTTCATCGTCCTTGGGCGGGCCGGAGCGGATCTTGGCCGCGCCTTCCTCGATCGGCATCCGCAGCAGCGCTGTTGCCTTCAGTTCCTGCGCGGTCATCGGGCGCAGGGTCTCCCAGCGGCCGGGGAAGATGTGATCCACCATCGTCTTGAGACTGGCGGCCTTGGCGTCCTTGTCCGTGACTTGCTCTGCCACCCCGAACAGCATCGCAGAGCGGAAGTTGACAGAGTGGTGAAAGGCGGAACGCGCCAGCACGTAGCCATCCATGCAAGTGACGGTCAGGCAGACCTCCGAACCCGCCATTGCCCGGATCGCCCGGCTGGCGGCGGAGCCGTGCCAGTAGACGTGATCGCCCTCACGCCATTGCAGGGTCGGCAGCACCGAAGTTGAGCCGCCGATCTGATATCCTATGTGGGCCAGCGGCATGGCGTCGAGCACCTGATACAGGCTGTCGCGGTCATAGAGCCCGCGTTCATGGGCGCGGCGCAGGCGGCTGCGGTCTGTTTTCAGGGCGGCTTCTTGTTCGGGCTGGCGCATCGGCTGACCTCATATTTCTTGTTGTGTCCCGTGACAGCTACGCGCAAACTGGATTGAATTTAACCTCCACTTTCTGACAAAAAGAGCAGTCCAGCATGATTGACCTCTCCGGCATGATTTCTGACAGCAAAGCCGGACCGCTGTACCAGCAGATTGTCGCCGCGCTGCGCCGCCGGATCAGCGAGGGCAGCCTGGGTCTTGGCACCCGGCTGCCGTCCTCACGGGCACTGGCGCAGGATCTGGGGGTGGCGCGCTCCACAGTGGTGACGGCCTATGACCAGCTAGTGGCCGAGGGCTTTGCCGAAACACGCCAGGGTTCCGGGATATTTGTCTGCGACGTGGCGCCGATCCGGCCGCCTGAGGCTGCGGCGCAGCCGGCCGCAGCAGTTCCGCCGCCTGTACCCGGCCTGCTTCTGCCCGGTGCGCCAGATCCTGACGTGTTTCCTGCCCGCCCCTGGGCGCGCTGTGTTTCACGTGTGGCAAGGATGGCCCCGATGAGCCTGAGCCACCAGGAGGATGCCTTTGGCGACCCGGAGCTGCGCCGGGAAATCGCCGCCTATGCGGCGCGCTGGCGGGGCATCGAATGCAGCGCGGAACAGGTGCTGGTCACCAGCGGTGCGCGCGAGGCGCTGGAACTGACAATGGAGTTTCTGGTGGAGGGCGAGGACATCGCGCTGGAGGCTCCTGGCTTCACACCGACCCAGCGGTTTGCGCAGGCCCGCGGCTGGCGGGTGCACTGGCTGCGCACAGGTGCGCGCGGGGCCGAGGTGCCGCAGCAGATGGCCAAGGTCACGCTGCTGACCCCCTCGCATCAGTTCCCGCTGGGCGGCACCCTGCCGGTGCCGCAGCGGCAGGCCTTCCTGCAGGCGGCCAAGGCGCGCGATGGCTGGATCATCGAGGATGATTTTGACAGCGAATTCCGCTATGGCGGCCAGCCGGTGCCTGCGATGGCCGCGCTCGATGGGGAGGGGCGCTGCATTTATGTGGGCACCTTCTCCAAGACATTTTCCCATGCGCTGCGGCTGGGCTATGCGATCCTGCCGTCGGCGCTGGTGCCGCAGTTCAGGGCGCAGTTCATCCACCCGAGCGCAGGCGCTGCCATCACCGCACAGCGGCCGCTGGCGGAGTTCATGGCGTCAGGCCAGTACGACCGCCACATCCGCCGCGCCCGCAGGCTTTATGCAGAGCGCTATGCAGCGGCGGCGGAGGCGCTGGCAGAATGGCCGGAGTCACTGGGATACTTTCACCGCCACAATGCCGGGATGCAGATCGCTTTTCATCTGAAGGAGTCGCAAAACGACACGGAGATTTGCCGCCGCACGGCTGAGGCAGGATATGGCGTCCGGCCGCTGTCGCCGCATGATCCGGAATGCGCAGCTCAGGGTTTGCTGATCGGGTTCTGCCAGTCGCCAGCTGATGACCTGCCCGGCCAGGTCGCCGGCTTGCGCCGGATCGTGGAAGGCAGGCGCTAACATCGAGTAAAAAAAAGCCTCCCCGGATGGCCGGGGAGGCTTGCCTCATTCAGCGTTGATCAGGCCGGAGCCGATCAGCTGTACTTCTTGATCTCACCCGACTTCAGGCGCGCCATGTAGCTGTTCAGCTCTTTCTTGACGATCGGCATCAGGAAGTAGAGCGCGATGATGTTGACAACCGCCATGGCAAAGATTGCCGCGTCGGAGAAGTCGATCACCGGGCCGAGGTTTGCGGCTGCGCCGATCACCACGAAGATGCAGAAGATCACCTTGAACACTAGTTCGGTGGTCTGACCTTCGCCGAACAGGAAGGTCCAGGCCTTGAGGCCATAGTAGGACCAGCTGATCATGGTGGAGAAGGCAAACAGGATCACTGCCAGCGCCAGCACGTACTGGAACCAGCCGAAGGCCGACGAGAAGGCTGCCGAGGTCAGCGCCACGCCCTTGTTGCCGTCCACGGTCTGGATGGTGCTTGCGCCCTCATCCAGCAGGTAGAGGCCGGTGTTCGGATCCTGGATCAGCTGACCGGTGATGATGATCACCAGCGCGGTCATGGTGCAGATCACCACGGTGTCGATGAAGGGTTCCAGAAGCGACACGAAGCCTTCGGTGATCGGCTCCTTGGTTTTCACCGCGGAGTGGGCGATCGCTGCAGAGCCAACGCCTGCCTCGTTCGAGAAGGCCGCGCGCTTGAAGCCCTGGATCAGCGCGCCAACCATACCGCCGGCAACACCCGCACCGGTGAAGGCGCCTTCGAAGATCTGGCCGAATGCCCAGCCGATCTTGTCCGCGTTCATCGCCAGAATGACCAGCGCGGCTGCAACATACATTACACCCATGAACGGCACGACCTTTTCGGTGACGCGGGCAATGGATTTCAGGCCGCCGACGATCACGGCAAACACCACCGCCGCGAACACGACGCCGGTGATCCAGCCCGGGTAATCGCCCACGACGCCGGAGATTTGCGCGTGCGCCTGGTTGGCCTGGAACATGTTGCCGCCGCCAAAGGCGCCAAGGATACAGAACACCGAGAACAGCACCGCCAGGAACTTACCCATCGGCAGGCCGCGTTCGGCAAAGCCTTTGGTCATGTAATACATCGGGCCGCCGGAGACGTGGCCGTCTTCGAACTCATTGCGGTATTTCACGCCCAGGGTGCATTCGGTGAACTTCGACGCCATGCCCATCAGGCCGGCCAGGATCATCCAGAAGGTTGCACCGGGGCCGCCGATGCCGACTGCCACCGCAACGCCGGCGATATTGCCGAGGCCGACGGTACCCGACAGTGCGGTTGCCAGCGCCTGGAAGTGGCTGACCTCACCCGCGTCGTTGGGGTCGGAGTAGTCGCCTTTGACCAGCGAAATCGAGTGCGGGAAGGCACGGAACTGGATCAGGCCGAAGTACAGTGTGAACACGGTGGCCGCGATCACCAGCCAGGCCACGATCCAGGGAAAGCTGGTGCCGGGGAACGGGCTGAAGATCAGGTTGACGAACCAGCCGGTGGAGCTGGCAAACAGCTCATTGACGCGTTCATCGACGGATTGTGCCATCGCCGGCGCAGTTGCCGCCAGCAGCAGCGGCGCAGACAGGGCTGCCGCCTTGATTGATTTCCTCATGACTGTCCTCTGAGTTTATCTTTAGGGAACGATGGTGACCGGAACCGGAGCCGCCTGGGCAAGGCTGCCCGCGACAGAGCCGAACAGCCGCGAAGACAGGGCCGAATGGCCGGTGCGGCCGATGATCAGGTGGTTGGCGCCACTCTTATTGATCACGTCGATCAGGGTTTCCGCGATATGGCCGTATTTCAGCTCAGTCGAGACGGTGACACCGTCGTCTTCAAGGCTCTTGCGCACCGGTGCCAGCAGGGCGTCTTCTGCGCGCTTCAGTTCTTCCTCGCGGCGCTTGTGGCGCTGCTCGATCTCCTCCGGGGTGAGGAAAGAATAGGGCGACCATTCCAGCACATGCGCGATCACCAGCTCTGCCCCTTGCGCTTTGGCAAGGCTGACGGCAAAAGCAAGCGCCGATTTGGCGGCCTCGCTGTCGTCATATCCAAGGACAATTTTATTCGACACTTTTTCCTCCTATCGATGGCGCATTCCTCTACGGGAGCGCCGGATCCGGGGTGTCAACGCCGGAAAACCTGCCGACGCAAGACCCATTGCCGTTCCCGCCTCAAAAAAAGGCGCAGTGCGGACAAACTGCCGCATTGAAACTGCGGCAGGTCCTTACTTATATTATATCCCTTTTTCAATATTGTCTTGCACTTACCGCATACAGCGGCATACGGCGGTGTCAAAACGGTGCCGTGCCGCAACGGCAACTCAGGCAATCACGGCGGACAGAATCCCCCTTTCCATTCGCCGCCGCCTCTGTATAAATCCCTGCCATGACCATTTGCGCAGATATCACTATTGCAGCCACCGCCGCCCGCGGTGCCGCTCTGCGCGCCCTACTGATCCTAGCCCGCCTCTGAGCGTGCCCTTCCGGCGCGCCCGCTCAGAGGATTGCCGCACGCGCGCCATAGAAGGCTTATGATGCCCCTAAGGGCTTAGGACAGAGACAAGAGATACCATCATGACAAACGCATCCCCGATTTCCGGTGACAAATCCCGTGTATTGATTTTCGATACCACCCTGCGCGACGGCGAGCAGAGCCCCGGCGCCACCATGACCCATGACGAGAAGCTGGAGATTGCCGAGCTTCTGGACGAAATGGGCGTGGACATCATCGAGGCAGGTTTCCCGATTGCCTCCGAAGGCGACTTTGCCGCTGTGTCCGAGATCGCCGAGCGTTCGAAGAACGCGATGATCTGCGGGTTGGCGCGCGCCAATTTCAAGGACATCGACCGCTGCGCCGAAGCGGTGCGCAAGGCCGCGCAGCCGCGCATCCACACCTTCATCGGCACCTCGCCCTTGCACCGCGCCATCCCGAACCTGACGATGGATGAGATGGCGGACAAGATTCACGAGACCGTGACCCACGCCCGCAACCTGGTCGACAACGTGCAGTGGTCGCCGATGGATGCGACCCGGACCGAGTGGGACTACCTGTGCCGGGTGATCGAGATCGCCATCAAGGCGGGTGCGACCACCATCAACATCCCCGACACCGTCGGCTATACCGCACCTGCGGAAAGCGCCGACCTGATCAAGCGCCTGATTGAAACCGTGCCGGGCGCCGACGAGGTGGTCTTTGCCACCCATTGCCACAACGACCTCGGCATGGCGACCGCCAACGCGCTGGCAGCCGTGGCAGGCGGTGCGCGCCAGATCGAGTGCACCATCAACGGCCTCGGCGAGCGGGCGGGCAACACCGCGCTGGAAGAAGTTGTGATGGCACTGAAGACCCGCAATGACATCATGCCCTGGTCGACCGGCATTGACACCACCAAGATCATGCATGTCTCGCGCCGGGTTTCGACCGTGTCCGGCTTTGTGGTGCAGCCGAACAAGGCGATTGTCGGCAAGAACGCCTTTGCCCATGAAAGCGGCATCCACCAGGACGGGATGCTGAAGAACCGCGAGAACTTCGAGATCATGCGGCCCGAGGACATCGGCCTTTCGGGCACTTCGCTGCCCCTGGGCAAGCATTCCGGCCGTGCCGCACTGCGCGACAAGCTGGAGCATCTTGGCTATGACGTGGGCGACAACCAGCTGAAGGATGTCTTTGTCCGCTTCAAGGAGCTGGCCGACCGCAAGAAAGAAGTGTTCGACGACGACCTCATCGCGCTGATGCGCATCGGCACCGACGCGGAGAACGACCACCTCAAGATTGTGTCGATGAAGGTGGTCTGCGGCACCGGCGGCCCGGCGGAATCCACCGTCGAGATGGAGATCGACGGCAAGGACGTGACCGAAACCGCCGAGGGAGACGGCCCGGTGGATGCGACCTTCAAGGCGATCCGCATGATCTATCCGAACACCGCCCGCCTGCAGCTCTACCAGGTGCATGCGGTCACCGAGGGCACCGACGCGCAGGCAACCGTCTCCGTGCGGCTGGAAGAAGACGGCAATATTGCCACCGGCGAAAGCGCCAACACCGACACGGTTGTGGCCTCGGCCAAGGCCTATGTGAACGCGCTGAACCGCCTGATCGTGCGCCGCGGCCGGGTCGGCGAAGGTGCCGACACCAAGGAGATTTCCTACAAGGATCTCGCCTGAGCCAGGCTCAATAGAAAGAGAAAGGGCGCCCGTTGCGGCGCCCTTTTTTCGTTACAACTTACTCCAGCCCGGCTTTGCGCAGACCTTCGGTGAAATGCTCTTTGTCTTCGCTGCGGCCGTAATGCAGCCCGGCCAGCAAAGCCTCTGCCGTGGCGTCCGGCTGCATCACCCGGATTTGAGCCACACAGTCCTGCGCCTGTGCCTCGTCGCCCAGCCAGCTGTGGCATGCCGCCACCAGCGCGGTCTGCACCGCATCCATTGATGGCAGGCGTTTGAAATCTGTCAGCGCCTCTTGGTACAGGCGGGCAGTGAAATGCGCCTTGCCCAGATGGCTCCAGAAGCGGACCGGGAAATGCGGATTGAGGCGCATCGCCTTTTCGATCCATTCCGCGCCCTCTTCCGGCCGTCCCTGCCAGGTCAAGAGCTCGCCCATCTGCACCACAATCAGATCATAGTTGGGATTGAGCGATAGGGCGCGTTCCTGGTGGTATTGCGCTTGGTCCAAGTTATCCTGCAGGATGGACACCGCCGCCATCAGCCGGTGCACATCCGCATCATTGTCATCCATCGACGCGGCTTTCTGGATCGACTCCAGCGCCAGCTCAAGCATCCCCTCAACATCATCGCACCAGCCATACCCCCAGGCCTGGCCGCGGATGCAACCGCGCCAGGCGTGGGCATGGGCAAACTCCGGGTCCAGCTCCACCGCGCGGTCGATCAGCTTCATCGCCTCTGCATTGTCTTCAGCCGTGCTGCGGTGATGCAGCACCTTGGCCGCCAGCACGCATTCATAAGCCGCCAGGCTGGCGGGTTTCTTGCGCGAGACCTCATCCTGCTGCGCCGCTTCGATCCGGCCCGGCAGGGTGGCGACAATCGCCGATGTCACCTCGTCCTGAATCTCAAAGATATCATCCAGGGTCCGGTCGTATTTCTCTGCCCAGATGTGGGAATCATTGCAGCTGTCGATCAGCTGTACCGTGATCCGGACACGGTTGCCGCCTTTACGCACGCTGCCTTCGACGATGTAGCGGGCGCCAAGCTTCTCTGCCACTTCGCGGATGTTCACTGCCTGCCCCTTGTAGACAAATGTCGAGTTGCGGGAGATCACGAACAGCTCGTGGCGGCGGCTGAGCTCGGTCAGGATGTCCTCCGTCAGGCCGTCGGCAAAGAACTCCTGCTCCGGATCGCCGCTCATATTGGCAAAGGGCAGCACCGCGATGGAGGGTTTGACCACGGCAACCGGTTCAGCCGCGCTGCTGTCCTGTTCCGGCGCGTCGGCGGCGTCTCCTTCCAAGAGCAGCCTGTAGACCTGCACCGGCTCTGCGATATTCTTGAGCTGTTGCGGCCCCAGGTCCTCAAACTGCAAGTCATCCATGCGACGGACCTGATCGAAAACCGCGGCCGAGATGCAGACGTCGCCGGTGCCGGCAAATTGCTCCAGCCGGGCCGCCACGTTGACGCCGCCGCCGTAGATATCGCCCTCGTCAAAGATGATATCGCCAAGGTTCACACCAATCCGGAACTGGATACGTTTGTCGGGCGCCACATCGGCGTTGCGGCGGCGCATCCTGTCCTGCACCTCAGCGGCGCAGGCAACTGCGTCGCAGACGCTGGGAAACTCGACCAGCATCCCGTCGCCGGTGGTCTTGATAATGGAGCCGCGGTTTTTGGAGATCGCAGGGTCAATGAGTTCGATCCGGTGGGTGCGAAGGCGGGCCAGCGTGCCCTGTTCGTCCACGTCCATCAGACGGCTGTAGCCAACCATATCCGCCGCCAGCACGGCGGCCAGCCTGCGTTCCATGTAGCGCCCTCCCTGCCGGAAAGCGTAGCGGGAAAGCGCTGGATTTCAAAGCTGTTTGCAAACCCTCAGCCGCGCAGGATGCGGGCTGCCAGCGCCGGTGAGAGGCGGTGGATCAGCCGCAACAGCTTCATTTGACCCACCCAGATTTCGATTTTGCCCGCCGCGGCCCCGTCCAGCAAAGCGGCGGCGGCGGTGTTGGGGCTGATCTTGCCCCGGCCGCGCCCGGTGATCATCTGCGTCGCCGCCAGCGCCATCACGCAGTCGGTGATTTGGACCCGCAGGCCGGCATCCTCAGCCTGATAGCGCAGGGCGCGGGTGAAGCTGCGCAAGCCGGCCTTGGAGGCGCAGTAGACCGGCGCCTGCGGTTTCGGGGCCAAGGCAAGGCCGGAGGTCACATTGATCAGAAAGCTGCCTGGCGTGCGCGCCAGAACCGGAAGCAGCCCGGCGGCAAGATGCATGGGCGCTGTCAGGTTCACCGCCAGCTCCTGCTCGATGTCCTGCGTGTCCGCAGAGCCTTTGGCAAAATCAGCGGCGATCTGAATACCCGCGTTGTTGATCACCCCGTCCAGACGCTGCCGCTGCAGCCCGGCAATCAGCGCAGTGCGCGCGTTGCCGTCCGTCAGGTCGCAGGCCAGCCGCTCAATACCCTCTGGCAGATCATCCAGCGCTTCGCTGCTTCGTGCCAGGGCCAGAACCTCTGCCCCCTCTGCAGCCAGCTGCAATGCCAGCGCCCGCCCGATCCCGCGGGAAGCACCGGTGACCAGGATGCGCTTGCCATCAAACCGCATGGGTGGCCTCAAAGCTGCGGAAGCCATTTTCATAGGCTGGAATGATCCCGGTTACCGTGAAGTAGCCCTCGGCGATCAGGGCGGTGTCCCGCAGTTGCTCGATGGCAAAATAGTAGGCCTCGGGCGTTTCCGCCTCGATCATCGCAACATCGCTGCAGTCCGCATGAAACGCCTCGGCATCAAAATGGCGCAGCGACAGCCCGTTTCGGGTGAAGGGCTCCAGCCCGGTTGCCGCCAGACGCCCCCGCTCCTGCCGATCCAGGCGCAGCCAACTGGGGGAAGCGTGCAGCAGCAGGAATATGGTCATTTTCATCGGGGAACCTCCGGGATGTTGCCTTTGCCGCCAAGAATGTGAAGAATTGCTCACATTCTCAACTCGCGTTCCCGGCAGGAAGTCACCCGCAATGCACAGCCCAAGAAAACAAGCGCGCCAGGCCCGTTCCCGTGCCACGCAGGAGGCAATTGTGGAGGCAGCGGCTCGCATTCTGGAAACCGCTGGACGGGAGGGTTTGACCACCAATGCGATTGCCGAGCGGGCCGGCGTCAGCATCGGGTCGCTGTATCAGTATTTTCCCAACAAGGAGGCGGTGCTGGCCGCGGTGCTGCGCAGCAAGCGGGCAGAGCTGCTGGGCTGGATGCAGGACGCCGCAGCGCGTTGCCGGGAGGCGCCGCCAGAGGCAGCATTGCAGGAATTGCTGACCGCCGGGATGCGGCATCAGTTCGAGCGGCCGCGACTGGCGATGGAGGCGGAATATGCTGAACAGCACTTGCAGCTGGCACCGGAAACCGCAGCATTGGCGCAGGAGATGGCTCAGATCGTACTGGACACCATCCGCCGGTTTTCCCCCGCCGCCGGACCGCAGGAGGCACGCGACGTGGTCGCCATTGCCAAGGGCATGATCAACTCTGCCGCTTTTGCCGGTGAGGCTGGCGGTGCTGCGCTGGTCCAGCGGGTGGAATGCGCGATCCGGGGTTACTTGCGCGAAACCGCGTCAAACAGCGCCGAAATCCGCGCGGCTTCCTCTGCTGCACCATAAGGCGCGTTGACCACGAACATGCCGCTGCCGACCATCCGGTGTCCTTCGCGCACCGGCGGAAAGGACACCTCGTGGCGCAGCGCATCTGGCAGCCTTTGGCTTTCCAGCGCCTTCAGCATCTGCTTGTGGCTGCCGTCCTTCAGGATCGGATACCACAGGGCGATGACGCCCACATTCCACTTTTTATGCAGCTGGCCGATGATGCCGGGGATGCGGGCATAGTCGGATTTGATCTCGTAACTCGGGTCGATCAGCAAGAGGCCGCGGCGCGGTGTTGGCGGCGCCAGGGACATGGCGAGTTCAAACCCATCCTGCTGATGCACCTTGGCCTTCCAGGGTCTCAGTGCCGCGCGCAGGGCGGCGTTTTCCTGCGGGTGCAGCTCCGCAAAATGCAGCGAGTCGCCCGGGCGCAGCAGCGAGGCCGCAATCAGCGGCGATCCGGGATAGGCGGCCGCGCCATGCGCCTTGCGGGTCTCCGACAGCGCGCGGTGCAGTGGATGATCCGCCGCCAGCCCCTGCTCTGCCAGCACCTTGGTGATGCCCTGCTCCGCTTCGCCTGTCTTCACGGCCTCGGGCGCGTCCAGCTGATAGAGCCCCCGGCCCGCGTGAGTCTCGATATAGCTGACCGGTTTGTCCTTGCGGGTGAGATAGGCCAGCATCCAGGCAAGCAGCGCGTGCTTCTGAACGTCGGCCAGGTTTCCGGCGTGATAGATGTGCTGATATGAGAGCATGCGCCCCCTCTAGCCGCTATTTCCAAAGGGCGGAAGAGGCGGCGTACGCCCGGTAAACGGAATCTCAACCCCGCTGGGGCAGACTGCATCCCGACGAGATACCGCAGAATGCAGGTTCCCATGCCCCTCAGAATGAGCGCCCTTGCCCTGATCGTGACACTTCTGGCCCTGCTGCTGTGCAGCGCGGCCGCCGTCAGCGCGCAAGGCTATTCGCTGGTTGGCAAAAATTTCTTCCTGCAAAAGGCCTCTGCCCCGATGCCCGGACCGGCCCCTTCCGCAGCTCCGGCCCCGCAGGCCATTGCAAGCCTGCTGCCCGACACCCTGCCGGGCGCCGATCAGGGCCGCGGCGCGGTATCGCTCAACCCCGGTGCGGCCAGCCTGTTCCGCGGCCGCAGCGGCGGCGGGCTGTTCGCCCCCATCCTCAAGGCGCCACCCAGCGTCAAGCGGCTGCTGGACCTGATTGCCAGCGCCGAAGCCGGCAAGGCGCAGTACGATGCAGTGCAATACGGGGCCACCCGCAAGCCGCCGGAAAAACCGACAAGCATGACAATTGCCGAGATCAACGCCTGGATCGATGCCACCCCGGGACAGCCCCATGCCATCGGGCGCTATCAGTTCATCCCCGCAACGCTGCGGCGGCTGGTCAAACATCAGGGGGTGAAACCGCAGGCCCGCTTCACACCTGAGCTTCAGGACCAGCTGGCACATCAGCTGATCGAGGAAGCTGGCTATAGCGCTTTCCTGGCCGCGGAAATGCCGCGCAAGACCTTCATGCTGAACCTGGCCAAGATCTGGGCCGGGCTGCCGGTCTCCAGCGGGAAATCCTATTACGAGGGTTATGCCGGCAACAGCGCCAGCCTGACCTGGGCGCATTTCAAGGCGGAGATGCAGCGGATTTTCCCGGCCTGAGCGTTGAAACTCAGGTCACTGAGGCTGCCCCTCCGGGCGCGTCTCCCCGGCCCTGCCGGAACAGCGCGTGAACGCGGCAGGCTGACGCCGCTGGATACTGGGCGGAAAGGCGCTGTTTCACCATAATACGCCCTTTCGCGGCCCTGCCGTGCCGCTTATAAGGTTTGGGAAGGCGGCTCCTGCGGGGAGTCGCCCAAGGAATATTGGCAGCACTCACAGGATCCCTTCTATATGGCGCTTTTCGGAAACTTGGGCGGTCTGTTCTCCTCGGACATGGCCATCGACCTCGGCACAGCCAACACTCTGGTCTATGTCAAGGGCCGCGGGGTGATCCTGTCCGAACCTTCCGTGGTTGCCTATCACGTGAAGGACGGCGTCAAGAAGGTGCTGGCCGTGGGCGAAGACGCCAAGCTGATGCTGGGCCGCACCCCCGGCTCGATTGAGGCGATCCGGCCGATGCGCGAAGGCGTGATTGCCGACTTCGACACCGCCGAAGAAATGATCAAGCACTTCATCCGCAAGGTGCACAAGCGCTCGACCTTCTCCAAGCCCAAGATCATCGTCTGCGTGCCGCATGGCGCCACCCCGGTTGAAAAACGCGCGATCCGCCAGTCGGTTCTGTCTGCAGGTGCCCGCCGCGCCGGCCTGATTGCAGAGCCGATTGCAGCCGCCATCGGGGCCGGCATGCCGATCACCGACCCGACCGGCAACATGGTTGTCGACATCGGCGGCGGTACCACCGAGGTGGCGGTTTTGTCGCTGGGTGACATCGTTTACGCCCGCTCTGTCCGCGTCGGCGGCGACCGCATGGACGAGGCGATCATCAGTTACCTGCGCCGTCAGCAGAACCTTCTGGTAGGCGAATCCACCGCCGAGCGCATCAAGACCTCCATCGGCACCGCCCGGATGCCCGACGACGGCCGCGGCCAGTCGATGCAGATCCGCGGCCGCGACCTGCTGAACGGGGTCCCGAAGGAGATCGAGATTTCCCAGGCCCAGGTGGCCGAAGCGCTGGCTGAGCCGGTGCAGCAGATTTGCGAGGCGGTGATGACCGCGTTGGAAACCACCCCCCCGGACCTTGCCGCCGACATCGTTGACCGCGGCGTCATGCTGACCGGCGGCGGTGCTCTGCTGGGCGATCTGGATCTTGCCTTGCGCGAGCAGACCGGCCTGGCCGTCTCCATCGCGGACGAGAGCCTGAACTGCGTGGCGCTCGGCACCGGCAAGGCGCTGGAATTCGAAAAGCAGCTGGCGCACGCCATCGACTACGACAGCTAACGCCGCAGCCTGCCGGAATGGCACCAGCTGACAGGCCGGTTTCCGGGTAGCTGGAAGGAGAGACGTGGCCAAGGACAAGTCACAGCGCGACGATTACGCAACCCCGCTGCGGCGTCTGCTGACAGCGGTACTGTGCTTGTGCCTGGCAGTCATCTTCATCGTCTGGCGGATTGACAGCCCGCGGGTGGAACGCTTCCGCGCGCAGGTGGTCGACACCGTCGTGCCCAGCATGGACTGGGCGATGGTGCCGGTCACCGCAACCATCAATCTGATCCGCGATTTCCAAAGCTACCAGCGGCTGGCCGAACAGAACCGCGAGCTGCGCAGCGAGCTGCGGCAGATGCGGGCCTGGAAAGAGGCGGCATTGCAGCTGGAACAGGAAAACGCGCGGCTTCTGGACCTCAACAACGTGCGGCTCGATCCGCAGCTGACCTACATCACCGGAGTGGTGATGGCCGACAGCGGCTCCCCGTTCCGGCAGTCGGTGCTGCTGAATGTGGGCAGCCGCGACGGGGTGCATGACGGCTGGGCCGCGATGGACGGGATCGGGCTGGTGGGCCGGATCTCCGGCACCGGGCGTAACACCGCGCGGGTGATCCTGCTGACCGATGCCGCCAGCGCCGTGCCGGCCACAATCCAGCCCTCTGGCCAGACCGCGCTGGTCACCGGCGACAACAGCGCCGCGCCGGTGCTGAGCTTTTTGGAAAACGCCGACCAAGTGCGTCCCGGCGACCGGGTGATTTCCTCCGGCGACGGCTCTGTCTTTCCGGCGGGCCTGCTGATCGGCCAGGTCGCCAAAGACCGCTCCGGCCGGATGCGCGTGCGCCTGTCCGCTGACTATGGCCGGCTGGAGTTCCTGCGTGTGCTGCGCCACCACGGGACGCAAGTGATCCAGGATCCAGGCGGGCTGGTCGGCGCCGCCCCCGGCGACCCGCAGCCGCAGCCGCGGCCGGAAACCCTGGGGGAGGACAGCGCCGAAAGCACGGCTGAGGCGGGCAATGGCTAATACCTCGCCCGCCCGGATCTGGACCATGCGCGCGGCATTTCCGGCGCTGGCGCTCTTGATCATGTTTTTCCACCTGCTGCCGCTGGAAACCGAGCCGCGGTTCTGGTCACCCCCGGATCTGCTGCTGGCACTGGCCATGGCCTGGAGCCTGCGCCGTCCGGATTATGTGCCCGCCTTGTCGATCGGCCTGGTGATGCTGCTGGCGGATCTGCTGTTCCACCGCCCGCCCGGGCTGCTGGCACTGCTGACGGTGCTGGGCTGCGGCTTCCTCAAAGGCCGCGCGGCACCGCACCGCGAGAGCACTTTTGCCAGCGAGTGGCTGGCCGTTGCCCTGGTGCTGACCGGGATTGCGACGCTGAACCGGCTGATCCTGACCCTGTTCGGAGTGGAACAGGCGCAGCTGAGCCTGACGGTGATCCAGGTTGTGATGACCATCGCCGCCTATCCGCTGGCAGTTTGGGCCAGCCAGTCTATTCTGGGGGTGCGCAAGCTGTCCCCCTCTGAAGCCGAAACCCTGGTGAGCCGCTGATGAAACGCAACCCCAAGGATCTGGATGCCGCACATGGCAAATTGACCCGGCGGGCGCTGTTCCTCGGCGGGCTGCAGCTGGCCTTTGCCGGCGGGCTGGCGGCCCGGATGCGCTATCTGCAGGTGGATCAGGCCGATGAATTCCGCCTGCTGGCCGAAGAAAACCGGATCAACATCCGCCTGCTGCCGCCGGCCCGCGGCCAGATCTTTGACCGCAATGGATTGATCATCGCGCAGAACTCGCCCTCCTACAGGATCACCGTGGTGCCGGAGGATGCGGGCGATGTGGAGGCGGTGATTGCCAAGCTCTCCAGCCTGGTGCCTTTGGACCCGGAAGACCTGGAGCGTGCCCGCACCGAAATGCGCCGCTCGCCGCCATTCCTGCCGATTACCCTGGCCGACCGTATCGGCTGGGAGGATATCTCCAAGGTGGCGGTCAACGCCCCGGCCCTGCCCGGCGTCACGCCAGAGGTGGGCCTGACGCGGGTTTACCCCCAACTTGGGGATTTTGCACATGTCATCGGTTATGTCGGGCCGGTCTCCGACTATGACCTGAGCAAGATGGACGACCCGGAGCCCGTATTGATGATTCCGCGCTTTCAGATCGGCAAGGTCGGCTTTGAGGCCAAGCGCGAGGATGTGCTGCGCGGCAAGGCCGGCGCCAAGCGGGTGGAGGTCAATGCCACCGGCCGGGTGATGCGCGAGCTGGACCGGCGCGAGGGGATTTCCGGCGCCGACATGCAGCTGACCATCGACGCGGAGCTGCAGAATTACGTACAGGCGCGTTTGGGCCGGGAAAGCGCCGCTGCTGTGGTGATCGACTGCGAGGATGGCGATATCCGTGCGATCTGCTCCTCGCCCAGCTTCGACCCCAACCTGTTCGTGCGCGGTATTTCGGTCGCCGACTATCGGATGCTGACCGAGGACAACTACCGTCCCCTTTCCAACAAGACGGTGCAGGGCACCTACCCGCCCGGCTCCACCTTTAAGATGATCACCGCGCTGGCCGCATTGGAGAACGGCGTTGTCGGGCCGGAGGAAACCGTCTGGTGCCCCGGCCACCTGAAAGTTGCCGGCCGCCGCTTCCACTGCTGGAAACGGGCCGGCCACGGACATGTGGACCTGAACACCTCGCTGAAGCGGTCCTGCGATGTCTATTACTATGACGTGGCGATCAAAACCGGCATCGACAAGATCTCCGAAATGGCCAATCTGTTCGGTCTGGGTATCAAGCACGATTTGCCGATGTCGGCGGTCGCCCAAGGCATCACACCGACCAAGGAGTGGAAATCCAGCTCCTACGGCAAGGACTGGCTGATCGGGGATACGGCAAACGCTTCGATCGGGCAGGGCTACATGCTGGCCTCGCCCCTGCAACTGGCTGTCATGTCCGCGCGGATTGCCACCGGCCGCAGCGTAACGCCGCGGCTGCTGAAGTCTCTGGACGGTGTAGAGCAGCCCAGCGGCGCGGGCGAGCCGCTGCCGGTCAGCGAAAACAGCCTGCGTATGGTGCGCCGCGGCATGTATTCGGTCAGCAACGACCGCCGCGGCACCGCCTACCGCTCGCGCATTGCCCCCAAGGAGATGGAGATGGCCGGCAAGACCGGCACCAGCCAAGTCCGCAACATCACCGCCGCCGAACGTGCCGCCGGTGTGATCCGCAATGAGGACCTGCCGTGGGAACGGCGTGACCACGCGCTGTTTGTCTGCTTTGCACCTTATGACAAGCCGAAATATGCGGTTGCCGTGGTTGTCGAGCATGGCGGCGGCGGCTCCAAGGCGGCGGCACCGGTGGCGCGCGACGTGATGCTGCAGGCGCTTTACAACGGCACGCCGCCGCTGGAGGCCTACCCCAAAGCCGACCGAAGCCGCATCAAGGCGCAGCAGGAACGGCTGGAACGCGAACGCGTCAAGCGCCCGCTGGGCAGCAGGAGCAGCCGGGCATGAGCTATCTTGAATATCACGCCAAATCGACCCCCACCGGCCTGCGCAAGGTTTTGCATTTGAACTGGGGGCTGACGCTGCTCCTGATCACCGTGTCCAGCGTCGGCTTCCTGATGCTCTATTCGGTGGCAGGCGGATCGTTCAGCCCGTGGGTGGAACCGCAGGTCAAGCGCTTTGCCCTTGGCCTTGGCGTGATGTTTGTGGTTGCGATGATCCCGATCTGGTTCTGGCGCAATATCTCAGTGTTGGCCTACCTGGGGTCGTTGGCCTTGCTGGTTGCGGTGGAGCTGTTCGGCACCGTCGGAATGGGCGCGCAGCGCTGGATCGACATCGGCTTCATGCGGCTTCAGCCATCGGAGGTGACCAAGATCGCCCTGGTGATGCTGCTGGCCGCCTATTACGACTGGCTGCCTGCCGAGAAGACTTCGCGCCCCTTGTGGGTGCTTCTGCCGGTGATACTGATCCTGGTGCCGACGGCACTGGTTCTGAAGCAGCCGGACCTTGGCACCTCGATCCTGCTGATGGCCGCGGGCGGCGGCGTGATGTTCCTGGCGGGCGTGCATTGGGCCTATTTCGTGGCGGTGATTGCGGCTGGCGTGGGGCTGGTCAGCGCGGTTTTCCAAAGCCGCGGCACTGAGTGGCAGCTGCTGAAGGACTACCAGTTCCGCCGCATCGACACCTTCCTGGATCCCTCGCAGGACCCCTTGGGCGCGGGTTATCACATCACCCAGTCCAAGATTGCGCTGGGATCCGGCGGCTGGTCCGGGCGTGGCTTCATGCAAGGCACCCAGTCGCGGCTGAACTTCCTGCCGGAAAAGCACACCGACTTCATCTTCACCACCCTGGCGGAGGAATTCGGCTTCATCGGCGGCGTAACCCTTCTGTCCATTTACATGCTGATCATCGTATTCTGCATCGCCTCCGCCATCGCCGCCAAGGACCGGTTCTCTTCGCTGGTGATCATGGGAATCGCCATCACCTTCTTCCTGTTCTTTGCGGTGAACATGTCGATGGTGATGGGGCTGGCACCGGTGGTCGGGGTGCCGCTGCCGATGGTCTCTTACGGCGGCTCGGCGATGCTGGTTCTGCTGGGTGCCTTCGGCATCGTGCAAAGCGCCCATATCCACCGCCCGCGCCAGGCCTCACGTTAGATACTCAGGGAGTTTCCATGACCGCCAATGTCCTGTTTGCAGGCCGCCCCGACGCCTGGCCCGCCTATGAGCCGCTTTTGAAGGCAGAGCTTGCCCAGCTTGGCGTGGATGCCGATCTGCGCAATGAATTTGCGCCGGAGGAGGTGGATTACATTGTCTACGCCCCTAGCGGTCCGGTCAGCGATTTCACCCCCTTCGCCCGCCTGAAGGCGGTGCTGAGCCTGTGGGCAGGTGTCGAGAAAATTGTGCCTGTTGTGCCCGCCGAACTGCCGCTCACCCGGATGGTGGACAGCGGGCTGGAGCAGGGCATGACCGAATGGGTTGTTGGCCACACCCTGCGCTACCACCTGGGCATGGACGCGCATATCCTTGGTCAGAACGGGCACTGGGAGCCCAAGGCCCCGCCGCTGGCGAAGGACCGCAGCGTGACTGTGCTAGGCCTTGGTGCGCTGGGAACTGCCTCGGCCAAAGCCTTGGCCGTACTCGGGTTCCAGGTTTCCGGCTGGAGCCGGAGCCAAAAGGATATCGCGGGCATCACCTGCCACTCCGGCGCAGAGGGGCTGAAGGCGGCACTGGCGCAGGCGGAAATTGTCATTCTGTTGCTGCCGGACACACCCGCCACAGAAAATACCCTGAATGCGGACACCCTCGCGCTGCTGCCCAAGGGGGCCAACATCCTCAACCCGGGCCGCGGCCCGCTGATTGATGACGATGCGCTGCTGGCGGCACTGGACAGCGGACAGGTGGGCCATGCAACGCTGGACGTATTCCGCGTCGAGCCGCTGCCGCCGGAACACCCTTATTGGGCGCATCCCAATGTGACGGTGACCCCGCATATCGCCTCGGAAACCCGCGAAAGCACCGCGGCGGAGGTGATCGCCGAAAACATCCGCCGCGCCGAGGCGGGGGAACCGCTGCTGCATCTGGTCGACCGCAGCCTCGGCTACTGAACGCAAAAGAGCGGGCCAGCACCCGCTCTTTCATCCTTCCTGAAATACTCCCGCCGGAAGCAGCGCCCGTCAGGGCGCGTCGCTTACTCTGCGGCCAGACCGCGGCCTTTCAGCAGCGCCTCGACGCCCGGCAGCCGCCCGCGGAACGCGGTGTATAGCTCAGCCGGATCAACAGACCCGCCGGTGGAAAGGATATGCGCCTCCAGCGCCTTGGCACGTTCTGCATCAAAGGCCCCGCCTGCCTCCTCAAAAGCGGCAAAGGCGTCGGCGTCCATCACTTCCGACCACATGTAGCTGTAGTAGCCCGAGGAATAGCCGTCGCCGGAAAACACATGGGCAAAATGCGGCGTAGCGTGGCGCATGATGATCGCCCGCGGCATGCCGATTTCCTCCAGCACCTCGGCCTGCTTGACCATCGGGTCGGAGGGTGCCGCCCCGTCGTGGAAGGCAAGGTCGACCAGCGCGGAGGCGACGTACTCTACCGTCTGAAAGCCCATGTCGAAATTGGCCGCCCCCAGCACTTTCTCCAGCATCTGCTGCGGCATCGGTTCGCCGGTTTCCGCGTGGGTGGCAAACTCCTGCAGCACCTCCGGCACTTCCAGCCAGTGTTCATAAAGCTGGCTGGGCAGTTCGACAAAGTCACGTGCAACCGAAGTCCCGGAGATGCTCTCGTAAGTCACATTAGACAGCATCTGGTGCAGCGCGTGGCCGAACTCATGGAACAGGGTGCGGGCGTCGTCCCAGGACAAGAATGCCGGGTCGCCCTTGGCGAAATTGCAAACGTTGATCACCACCGGCGCCTGAACATCAGGGAACTTGGCCTGCTGGCGCATGGCGGAGCACCAGGCTCCCGAGCGTTTGGAACCGCGCGCGAAATAGTCGCCGATGAACACCGCCACATGGCTTCCGTTCCGGGTCACCTCCCAGGCGCGGCAGTCGGGGTGGTAAAGCGGCACGTTCAGCGGCGCAAACTCCAGCCCGAACAGGCGATTGGCGCAGGCAAAAGACGCCTCGATCAGCCGGTCCAGCTGCAGGTAAGGCTTCAGCGCAGCCTCATCCAGGTCATGCTCGGCCTTGCGGCGTTTCTCCGCGTAGTAGCGCCAATCCCATGGTTCCAGATCGCCGTTGACACCGTCCGCCTGCATCATTTCAGTCAGTATCTGCGCGTCCTGATCGGCCCGCGACTTGGCCGCCTCCCAGACCTCCATCAGCAGCCCGCGCACGGCCTCCGGTGTCTTGGCCATTTCTGTTTCCAGCTTATAGGCTGCGAAGTTTTCGTAACCCAGCAGCTGCGCACGTTCTTCCCGCAGCTGCAGGATTTCCGCTGCGATGGCGCGGTTGTCGGTCTCGCCGCCATTGGCGCCGCGGGCGGCCCAGGCGTTGAAGGCTTTTTCGCGCAGGTCGCGGCGCGGCGAAAATTGCAGGAACGGTGTGATAAGCGACCGGGACAGGGTGACCACCGGGCCGCCCTTGCCCTTTTCCTCGCCAGCCGCACGGGCCGCCTTGACCACGAAATCCGGCAAGCCTTCCAAATCCTCTTCGGACAGTTCCATGAACCACTCGCGCTCATCCGCCAGCAGGTTCTGGGTGAACTGAGTGCCCAGGGTGGCCAGCCGCCCCTTGATCTCCTGCATCCGCGTATCAGCGTCACCTTCCAGCGCCGCGCCGCCGCGGACAAAGCCGCGATGGGTCAGCATCAGCACGCGCTGCTGTTCATCGGTCAGGTCCAGCTGCTCGCGCTGGTCCCACACTGCCTTAATGCGCGCATAAAGCGCCTTGTTGGCGGTGATGGCCGAGAAATGCGCGGCAAGTTTCGGAGAGAACGCCCGCTGCAGTTCTTCCCGCTTGGGGTTGCTGTCGGCGCCGGCCACGGTGAAGAACACGCCCAGCACCTGCTCCAGCTCGCGGCAGGGTGTCTCCAGCGCCTCGATCACATTGGCAAAGCCGGGCGGCTCGGAATTGCTTGCGATGGCGTCGATCTGTGCCTTATGCGCCGCCAGCGCCTGTTCCAGCGCAGGGGCGAAATCATCATCGGAAATGCTTTTGAACGGGGCGATTTCAAACGGCGTGTCCCAGCGGGACAGAAGCGGATTGGACATATGAAAGGTCTCCTTTGCAGGTGACGCTATCGGCAAAGACAGGAGGCTGCAATTGGCCTTTCCCGGCGCAGGTCCGCTGTCTCAGCCGCCTGCGCCCTCGCCCTCCGTCAGTTCTGCTGGAATGATGCGGATGGGCACATCCGCCACATTGGCTGCCCGCGCGATGCGCCACTCAAAGCGTCCCATTTTGCCATCGGTGTCGATCAGCACCACCACCGGCTCCTTGCCGGTAATCTCTGCCGCAAACAGCGCCTGCTGGATACTGTCGAGACTGCTGCGTTTATCCAGCCCGAACTCGATGACGCGGTTCTCGTTCTCGCAATCGGTGCGGATCGAGGCGCCGCCGCCGGGATAAGTGAAATCATGCACCCGTTCCGGCTGGCCGCCGAACAGGGCACCGCAAAGGAGCGCGATGTAGTAGGCTTCGTTCACTGGCGGCGTTCAGCTTTCCGCTTTGCCGCTGCAGGCCGGGCAGCCCGCCCGCCGGGACAGGCGGATCTTGCGGGTTTCGCCATACAGCCCGTCATAGATCAGCATCTCGCCGCGCAGCACCGCCCCGGCGCCGGTGATCTGCTTGACCGCCTCCACCGCCATCATCGATCCGACCACGCCGGGCAGCGGACCGATCACCCCGGCCTCGGAGCAGCTGGGCGCAAGACCGGCTGCGGGGGCCTCAGGAAAGATGCACTGGTAACACGGGCCGTCTTCGGCCGGGTGAAACACACTCAGCTGGCCCTCCCACTGCGAAAGCGCGCCGGAGATCAGCGGCTTGCCCAGCGCCACCGCGGTGCGGTTGGCCAGATAGCGGGTTTCGAAATTGTCAGTGCCGTCGAGGATCAGATCATATTCGGCAAATAGCTCTGCTGCGACCTCCTCTGTCAGACGGCGGTTGTACGGGCGCACCTCCACGTAGGGGTTCTGCGCCTGCATCGCGGCCTGGGCCGAGAACACCTTGGGTTTGCCGATGTCCGCGTCCTGGTGGATTACCTGGCGCTGCAGGTTGGCGTTGTCGACCACGTCGTCGTCAATCACCCCGATTGTGCCCACGCCGGCAGCGGCCAGGTATTGCAGCGCAGGCGCGCCAAGCCCGCCGGCACCGATCACCAGCACCTTGGCCTTCTTCAGCTTCTTCTGCCCCGGCCCGCCCAGTTCCCGCAGAACGATGTGGCGGGCATATCGGTCAAGCTCGCTTTCGGTGAAGGTGCTGGCGGGCTGGTTCATCTTTGCTTCCTGAGGCTGGGCGCGGTTTTTCAAGGCCGCCACGATACGCGCATAGAACCCCGCCACAAGGGCAAAGCCGCCGAGCAACAGCCAGGATGCCGCAGAGCCGCCAGTGCCTTCGCGCAGGGGATGCCCGTCCGGCAGGGTCAGCTGCACTGCCAGCACGGCGGTGAACAGCACCGCCAGCAGCGTGATACGCAGATTGCGCGGCAGGCCAAGGAAGCGGCCGCCCCACCAGATCAGCACAGCAAGAATGAGAATGCGCAGCATCAGCCGCGCCCGGTGGAGCCGAAGCCGCCGTCGCCCCGCTCAGTTCCTGTAAGCGCGTCCGCAACCTCGAACCGCGCTTGCAGAACCGGCGCCACCACCATCTGGGCGATGCGCTCGCCGTGGTGAACCTCAAAGGGCTTCTGACCGGCATTCATCAGGATCACCCCCAAGGGCCCGCGGTAATCGCTGTCGATGGTGCCGGGCGTATTGGGCAGGGTGATGCCATGCTTCAGCGCCAGCCCGGAGCGGGGACGGACCTGCACCTCATAGCCTGCCGGGATCTCGATCCGCAGGCCGGTCGGCACCAGCGCCCGCTCGCCCGGCTGCAGCACCAGACAGCCGCGGTCCGGCAGGTTGGCGCGCACGTCGGCACCGGCAGCACCGGCAGTTTCATACGACGGCAGCGGCACATCCCGGTCTGCCCCCTCATCGTGGATCACACGGATAGTCACCATCACAGCGCCCCTGCTTCATCTTTCCAAAAATACTCAAAATCACCCGGCCAGCGCCGCCGCTATCCGTTCTGCCAGCTTGCGGGCCACTTCATCCTTGCCCATGCGCGGCCATTCTTCAGCCCCGTCATCTGAAATCAGGATCACCGCGTTTTCACTGCCGCCCATGATGCCGGTTGCGGGGGAGACGTCATTGGCCACGATCCAGTCGCAGCCCTTGCGCTTGCGTTTGGCGGTTGCGTTCTCGATAACGTCGTTGGTTTCCGCCGCAAAGCCGACCACCAGCCCGGGGCGGCCTTGCTTCATCTGCGAGACGGTTTTTAGAATGTCGGGGTTTTCAGCGAACTCCAGCACCGGCAAACCATCCTTGGATTTCTTCAGCTTCCGGTCAGAGGCGCTGGCCACCCGCCAGTCCGCCACCGCGGCGGCAAAGACACCAGCGTCGGCGGGCAGTGCCTGCTGCACGGCGGCTTCCATCTCACGGGCGCTTTCCACCGGCACCACTTGCACGCCCTCGGGCGGGCGCACCTCTGCGGGGCCCGTGACAAACACGACCTCCGCCCCCAAGTCGCGCAGAGCACGGGCCACCGCTGCCCCCTGCGCCCCGGAGGAGCGGTTGGCGATATAGCGCACCGGGTCGATCGGCTCATGCGTCGGTCCGGAGGTCACCAGGATGCGCTTCCCCTTCAGCGGTCCATCCGCAAGCTTGGCGGCGATAGCGGCCAGGATTTCCTCCGGCTCCGCCATCCGGCCGGGGCCGAATTCACCGCAGGCCATACTGCCCTCATTGGGGCCAACAAAGGACACGCCATCCTCTTTCAGGGTTTCAAGGTTGCGCTGCGTGGCCGGATGCTCCCACATGCGGACGTTCATCGCAGGCGCCAGCAGCACCGGCGTGTCGGTCGCCAGAAGCAGAGTCGAGGCAAGGTCATTGGCAAAACCTTGCGCCATCTTCGCCATCAGATCGGCGGTGGCCGGCGCCACAACTAGCAAATCGGCGCTGCGCGACAGTTGGATATGGCCCATCTCAGCTTCTGCCGTCAGGTCGAACAGCTCCTGATGCACCGCAGTCCCGGCCAAGGCCGAAACCGAAAGCGGCGTCACGAACTCCGCGCCCGCCTTGGTCAGCACCGGCGTCACCCGGGCGCCATGATCCTGCAGGCGCCGGATCAGCTCCAGCGACTTATAGGCCGCAATGCCGCCGCCGATGATCAATAGAATATGTTTGCCAGCCAGCATTTGCGCATCCTCGCCCGGTTTCCCGCGACCTTACTGCGGCGCGGCAAAAGTGTGAAGCTGTCAGCCGTCCTCGCGGAACGCAAGGCAGGGATCGGGGCGTTCGACCGCAGGGGCATCCAGTATCACATCAAATTGCCCGCCGATTTGCCCGTCCTCAGACTGGCCCAGGCTGCGGATAACGGCCTCCGGGCGGGCCTTTGCCAGATAGACCGCCAGCCCCCTGTCCATGCGGGCATGGCCGTTGCCGGTGATGACAGCAACCGGGCCTCCAGTCTCTGCCAGAGCCTTGTCTGCAGCCGCCGCAAGCGCAGCATCGCGCAAGCGCTGGAAGCCCACCAGCACCGGCAGCATTTCTTCTGGCATGGCGTTGCAGTGATTGATCTGCTGATCCGTCTCCCGCGCTGCCTGTTCCGCTTCCGGCAGCGGCTGGTCCAATCCGAAACGCGCGGAAGCGTCAGCACCGAAATAGTCCGCTATCCCGTCACTCATGACTGCAGGGGCGTTTTCCCTCGGCACCAGTGCGCCATACTGGCGTGCACCCTTGGCTGCCGCAAAGACCGGGGCATACAGGCCGAACTCCGGCCAGCCACTTGCCGCCCAGTTCAGCGCTTTGGCCGTTTGCTCTGCATCACCGAGACCTCCGGTTTCCAGCCTTTCAGCCTGTTCCGCGGTGATCATCTCCCAGACCACGGCCTTAGGTTCCAGAACAGCCAGCAGCTCCGCCTGCCGCTGGTGGTGCACAGGATTGTCGTGCACCTCGCCCAGGATCGCAACATCCGCTCCCCTTAGCACTTCAACTGCGCCGGCAAGCTCTTCTGCGCGGGCACCCATCACGCCAAGCGCCGCCAGAACGGCGGCGCTTGCAATCATTCTCAGGCCAGGGAAACGCTTTCTCATGAAAGCAGTTTGTGCACCTCGCGCGATTGGCCTTCAAGGCATTTGCGCATTTTCTGGAACGCGCCGGCCTCCAGCTGGCGCACCCGCTCCTTGGACAGGCCGAGCTCCGTCCCCAGGCTTTCCAACGTGCGGGGCTGTTCGCGCAGCTTGCGTTCGGTGATGATGAACCGCTCACGCTCATTCAGTGCCTGCAGCGCAGAGACCAGCCATTTGCGCAGCTGACGGCGGTCATGCCGCTCCTGCACCAGTTCCTCGGCCTGCGAGGTTTCATCCTCCAGCGCATCAATCCATTCGCGCCCCTCATCCTCCGCCGACTGGATCGCGTTGAGCGAGAAGTCGGCGCCGGACAGGCGGCCTTCCATCATCTCGACATCGCGCAGCGGCACCCCGATTTCTGTTGCGATTTTCTGGTGCAGTTGATGCCGGTCCAGCCGCACGCCCGACACACGTGCCTCGCGTTCGAACTGCGCCTGCACCCGGCGCATGTTGAAGAACAGCGATTTCTGCGACGAGGTGGAGCCGGTGCGCACCATCGACCAGTTACGCATCACATAATCCTGGATCGACGCCTTGATCCACCAGACCGCATAGGTCGAGAACCGCACTCCGCGGTCCGGGTCGAATTTGTCCGCTGCTTTCATCAGACCCAGGCCTGCTTCCTGAATCAGGTCGTTCATCGGCGCCCCGTACCGCTTGAACTTGGCCGCCATGGAAATTGCCAGGCGCATATAGGCGTTGATAAGCCGGTGCAGCGATTGCACGTCGCGGTCATCCCGCCAGGCATAAGCCAGGCGCCGCTCGGTCTCTGCATCCAGCAGTTCCGCCTTCATTGCCTGTCTCGGCAATGGGTTTTCGAGTGTTTGATCAAGTGCCATTGTGATTTCCCCCCGGAAACTAATTAACAAACTGCCGCCTGGGGGCGTGCATGGAACAATCGGGGGCCCGGTTTTAGGCCGGCAGCAACAGCGCACTGGATGCGACTCTCGGCTCATCCAAAGGCCAAAACGGAAAAGTTAAATTGTATTTTGGCCCCTGCGCAGACTTTCCCGGCCTAAATAAGTGGAACCCCGGGACGCTGCGGTCTCTTGTCTTCACCGGGCCCTGCAGTTACCCACAGGAACGGCTTCGGACTCATAGGTTAGCAAAAAATGCCGTTAAATGTAACTTTTATTCTGGGGGGCGCTGCCTCAGGCAAATCGGCATTTGCCGAACAGCTGTGCGCAAACACCGGAAAAGACAAAGTTTACTGGGCAACTGCACAAATTTTTGACACTGAAATGCGCGAAAAAGTGTCCCGGCACCTCGAACAAAGAGGTTCCGGCTGGGCGACTATTGAAGAACCGGAAACAGCCGCGCAGGTCCTGGATCCCCTCAACAGCCGCCAGGTTTGCCTGATGGATTGCGCGACCATGTGGCTGACAAACCATTTGCTGGCAGAGCATGACCTGAACGCGGCAACCGACGAATTGCTGGCCGCCATCAGCCGCTGCCAGGCCGATCTGGTAATTGTCTCCAATGAAACCGGCCTGGGCATTGTGCCGGAAAACAAGCTGGCGCGCCGCTTCCGCGAAGCCCAGGGAAGGCTCAATATTGCTCTGGCGGCACGGGCGGATACCGTTGTTCAGGTCACGGCCGGGCTGCCCCTGGTGCTGAAAGGGGCGCTGTGATCACCCGCCTGTTTCTGGTGCGGCATGGTCCGACTCACGCGAAGTGCATGGTCGGCTGGTCCGACCTGCCCGCCGACTTGTCCGATTCGGCAGCGCTGAAGCGCCTGTCAGCGTATCTGCCTGCGGATGCCCTGGTGGTGTCCTCCGATCTTTCCCGAGCGGTTGAGACAGCCTCCGCCATCCAGGGCAGCCGGGAACGCCTGCCCCACGCCGAGGCCCTGCGCGAAATCCATTTCGGCGCCTGGGAACTGCGCACCTGGGCCGAAGTGGACGCCGAAGACCCTGAGCGCATCCGCGCCTATTGGGAAACCCCGGGCGACGTCACCCCGCCCGGCGGTGAAAGCTGGCACCAGGTCTGCAACCGGGTGAACGCGGCGATTGACGCACTGATCGGCGCCCACAGGGGCCGCGACCTGATCGTGGTCGGCCATTTCGGCCAGATCCTGACCCAAATCCAGCGGGCGGAAATGCTGACGGCGGAGGAGGCCTTTGCCCACCGGATCGACAACCTGTCGGTCAGCGAAGTCTCCCTCGGGCCGGATGGCTGGAAGGCCGGAAGTATCAATCACCTGCCGTGACGGGCACCATCACAAACATTCCATTTTGAAATGTGCGGGCCCGCGCTAGCCTCCTGCCATGGCTTATGAAATCTATATTGGCGACCGCATGTATTCCAGCTGGTCATTGCGCGGCTGGCTCATGCTCGAGAAATTCTCCCTGCCCCATACAGTGCATATGGTGGGGCTTTATTCCGGAACCATGGCGCAGGAAATGGCGCATCTGGCACCGGCGCGGCTGGTGCCCGCGCTGCGTACGCCGGAGGGCATGGTGGTTGGCGAAAGCCTGGCCATTGCCGAAACCCTGGCCGAATCCCACCCCGACGCTGGGCTTTGGCCGTCCGATCCTGCACAGCGGGCCACAGCGCGCTGGCTGGCAGCGGAAATGGTTGGCGGCTTCTCGGCCTTGCGCGGCGAATGCCCGATGCAGCTGGCCCATATCTATGAAGGCTTCGAGGTGTCGCGCAGCGTAAAAGCCGACCTGGACCGGATCGAGGCGCTGTTTGCCCATGCCCGCAAGGTTTCCGGCCACAGCAGCGGTTATCTGTTCGGGGAATATTCTCTGGCAGATGTTTTCTACACCCCGGTTGCAGCCCGGATCGTGGGATATGGCCTGCCGGTTTCCGCGGAAACCCGCGCCTATTGCAAACTGCTGCTGTCGGACCCGGCAGTCCTGCGCTGGCAGGAACAGGCGCATGAGGTCAGCTATGACCCGGAACCCTATGCGATTGACCTGCCAAAGCGGCCCTGGTCGCTGGACTGAGCCCGCGGCCTGCGCGAATTCTTCGTGAATTCGCGGCTGCCCGGCGAACACGTTAACCAATCGGAAACCACGATTGCCAAGCATCTCTCCCTGACCTTTCAGGAGGCGGGGAGAGATGACAGCACGGTCCTACACGGTGGCTTTTCAGGGCGTCGAGGCCCGCCAGGTCGAGGTTCAATGCGCCGTCGCCCCCGGATTGCCTGCTTTCTCGGTAGTTGGCCTGCCGGACAAGGCAGTCCAGGAAGCGCGCGAACGGGTGAGGGCAGCCTTTGCGGCGATGTCCATCGCCCTGCCCTCGCGCCGGATCACCATAAACCTGTCGCCCGCGGATCTGCCCAAAGAAGGCAGCCATTTCGACCTGCCGATTGCACTCGCCTTGCTGGCCGCCATCGGCATCGTTCCGGCGGAAAAGGCTGAGGAAACCATTGCCCTTGGCGAGCTGTCCCTGGACGGCCAGTTGATGCCCGTGGTTGGCGCCCTGCCCGCATCTGTGACCGCGGCAGAGGAAGGCAGGATGCTGCTCTGCCCGAAACATTCCGGGCCGGAAGCCGCCTGGGTCGATGCCGCGCAGGTGATCGGGGCCGCCACGCTGACGGAGGTGGTGCAGCACTTCACCGGCCAGCGGCGCATCGAGCCTGCCGTGCCGGGCGAGGCCGTCCTCGGGCTGGGCGGCAAGGACCTGCGCGATGTGAAAGGCCAGGAGACCGCCAAACGCGCACTGGAAATCGCCGCCGCCGGGCGCCATCACACTCTGATGGTCGGCCCGCCAGGATCGGGTAAGTCGATGCTGGCGGCACGGCTGCCCTCGATCCTGCCGCCGCTGTCCCCAGCCGAGGCGCTGGAAACCTCGATGATCCACTCCCTATGCGGGCTGATCGACGAGGGCGGCATCAGCCGCGCCCGCCCTTTCCGCGAACCGCACCACACCGCCTCCATGGCCGCAATCGCCGGCGGCGGGCGGCGGGCACAGCCGGGCGAGATCAGCCTGGCCCACAACGGCGTGCTGTTCCTGGACGAGCTGCCGGAGTTCGGCCGCCCGGTACTGGAAACGCTGCGCCAGCCGCTGGAGACCGGCGAAGTGATGGTGGCGCGCGCCAATGCCCATGTGAAATACCCCAGCCGCTTCATGCTGGTGGCCGCCGCCAACCCCTGCAAATGCGGCTATCTGGCCGATGCCAACCGCGCCTGCTCCCAAGCCCCCATTTGCGGGGCGAACTACCTGGGCCGGATTTCAGGGCCGCTGCTGGACCGTTTCGACCTGCATCTGGACGTGCCGCCGGTGGATGTGGCCGACCTGGAGCTGCCGCCCAGCGCCGAAGGTTCTGCCGAGGTTGCGCAGCGCGTGGCAATTGCGCGGGAAGCGCAGACCGCCCGGTTTCAGGACCACCCCGGCCTGCGCCAGAACGCCGACGCCGAGGGCGCGGTGCTGGAGGAAATCGCCGCCCCTGACGCCGAAAGCCGCGATCTGCTGGTCCGGGCAGCCGAACGTTTCGGCCTCAGTGCGCGCGGCTACCACAGGGTGCTGCGGGTCGCGCGTACGATTGCGGATCTGGCCTGCGAAGAAGCGGTGCAGCGCCCCCATTTTGCCGAGGCGCTGAGCTTCCGGCTGCCGGGATGACCCGGAGCCGGAGCAGACGTCAGACCTTCGCTTCGATCGCCCGCCAGACCTTCTCAGCGATATTCACGCCGTCGAACCGCTCCAGCTCCTGAATCCCGGTGGGTGAGGTCACGTTGATCTCGGTCAGGTAGTCGCCAATAACGTCAATACCGACAAAAATCTGGCCCTTTTCGCGCAGCAGCGGGCCGATGGCGGCGCAGATCTCAAGGTCTCGCTCGCTCAGGCCGATCTTCTCAGGCCGGCCGCCCACATGCATGTTCGACCGGGTCTCTCCCGCTGCCGGCACCCGATTGATGGCCCCCACCGGCTCGCCATCAACCAGGATCACCCGCTTGTCGCCATTGCTGACATCCGGCAGGAATTTCTGCACGATCAGAGGCTCGCGGCTGAAGCCGGTGAACAGCTCATGCAGGGAGGTGAGGTTGCGGTCGTTTGCATCCAGCCGGAACACACCCGCGCCGCCGTTGCCATAGAGCGGCTTCAGGATCACATCGCCATGCTTTTCCTTGAACGCCTTGATGGTCTGCAGGTCGCGGGCGATGGTTGTGGGCGGAGTCAGCTCCGGGAAGTTCAGCACCAGCAGCTTTTCCGGATAGTTGCGCACCCAGAACGGATCGTTCACCACCAGCGCTTTGCCTTTCAGCATGTCCAGCAGGTGGGTCGAGGTGATGTAGTGCATGTCAAACGGCGGGTCCTGGCGCAGCCAGACCACGTCGAATTCCGCTAAATCAACTTCGCGTTCGGGCCCCAGAACCGCCGGGGCGCCCTCCACCCGCTGCACGGTCATGTCGTGGCCGCGGGCGGTGATGCGGCCTTCCTGGTAGGCCAGCTGGTCGGGGCCGTAATAAAACAGCTCATGGCCGCGCGCCTGGGCTTCCTCGGCCAGGCGGAAGCTGCTGTCGGCGTTGATGTTCACGCCCATGACCGGGTCCATCTGGAAGGCGATTTTCATGGCAGTATCCCTCGTAAGCTGCCCGAATACATGGCCCACAGAACGCCAGGGTTCAATGGGGCAGCTGCGGATCAGTCAAAGCCGATGGCGTTTTCGATAATCTCCACCGCGCCCGTGCCATCCACCAGCGCCGCGTCGAAACGGACCGGCGTCAGCTGGCCTAGCGGTTCGTTTTCCAGATACTGCCCGGCGCTGGCATAGATGCGCTCCGCCTGCCGGGGGCTGATCCGCAGCGCCGCACCGGCGATGGTTGCGCTGTGTTTCACCTCGACAAACACCAGACCGTCCGGACCGCGCAGGATCAGGTCAATCTCGCCTCCAGCCCCGCGCCAGCGGCGCTCGGCCACGGAGTAGCCGCGGTTTTCATAGTGGCGCGCGACGATCTCCTCCGCCGCTTCACCGGCCAGATGCGCGCGGGCGCCGCGGTGCTGGCGGGCACGGCTCACGGCTCAGCTGTCCTTCGCCATCTGCAACGCCATCTGGTAAACCTTTCGCCGGGGCAGCCCGTGCATCTCGGCGACGATTCCTGCGGCATCCTTGACCGAATTGCCCTGCAATGCGGCCTGCAGGTCGCTTTCAAGGTCGCCCTCGCTGACCTCAACCTCCTGCGCGCGGTCAACCAGCAGCACGATCTCGCCCTTGACCGGCGTCTCCTCCAGCCCGGCAGCCAATTCCGTCAGCGGTGCCCGTCGCACCTCCTCAAACTTCTTGGTCAGCTCGCGGCACAACGCGGCAGGTCGGTCGCCCAGCACCGCCGCCATATCGGCAACCGAAGCGGCAACCCGCTTGGGCGATTCATAGAAAATCAGCGTGCCGGGGATTTCCCGCAGTTCCTCCAGCCGCTTGCGCCGGGCGCCAGAGGCATTGGGCAGGAAGCCTGCAAAGAAGAACGCATCCGTCGGCAGCCCTGCAAGCGTCAGCGCCGTCGCTGCCGCCGAGGCGCCGGGGGCGCAGGTGACCGTATGGCCTGCCTCCGCCGCCGCGCGGCTGAGGTCAAACCCGGGATCGGCAATCAGCGGCATCCCGGCCTCAGACGCATAGGCGACCGACTTCCCTTCGCCAATCGCCTCCAGCAATTTTGCCCGCGCACCGGTGCCGCTGTGGTCATGGTAAGCAATGATCCGCCGCCCGCCCAAAGGCACCCCGTGAATCTCCATCAGCTTGCGCAGCGAGCGTGTATCCTCAGCCGCGAGCACATCGGCCGAGGCCAGCACATCCAGCGCCCGCAGGGTAATGTCGCGGGCGGTGCCAATCGGCGTGGCAACAAAGTAAAGCCCGGGGGACAATATGACATTCTGGTGATTCAACGCTGGACCCGCCTTTTTGGTCGTTTATGATCCGCCCTTAAACCCACGCGGCGCATTGCGCCGGGAGAACGGAGTTTCAAGTCCATTATGTTTGCTGTTTTCAAACGCGCCCGCAAGGCGGCTCTGACTGCCGCCGCCGCCCTTTCCGCCATTGCCCTTTCCGCCTGTGACCCGATTGCCGTCGGCACCGGCCCGACCATCAACACCTCTAAACCCGTTCCGGTGGCGCTGCTGGTGCCGCGCGGTTCTGCCCAGCAAGGCGACAGCGTGCTGGCAAAAAGCCTGGAAAACGCCGCCCGCATGGCGATTGCGGACCTGGATGGGGTGCAAATCGACCTGCGGGTTTATGATACCGCGGGCAGCCCCGAGGTGGCCTCCGGCGCGGCGCAGCAGGCGCTGAAGGACGGGGCCCGCGTGATCCTTGGCCCGGTTTATGCCGAAGCCGCCAATGCCGCAGGCATTGCAGCCCGCCAGCGTGGCGTGAACGTGCTCGCCTTCTCCAACAACACGGCAATTGCAGGCGGCAACGTCTTCATCCTGGGGCCGACCTTTGACAACACGGCCCAGCGGCTGACCAGCTTCGCCGCCCGCAACGGCAAGCGCAACATTCTGGTCGTTGGCGGCAATGATGCCGCAGGCACCGCCGGGCGCAGCGCGATCCAGCGCGCCGCAGGCAACAGCGGCGTGAACATCGCCGGCAGCGTCGGCTACGAGCTGTCGCAGCAGGGAGTGATCAATGCCATTCCGACTATCCGGTCCCAATCGGCCGGCGCAGATGCCGTCTTCCTGACCTCCACCACCGCAGGCGCGCTGCCGCTGCTGGCGCAATTGCTGCCTGAGGCCGGTGTTGACCCGGCAGAAAAACAGTACATCGGTCTGACCCGCTGGGATATTCCGCCGCAAACCCTGGCCCTGCCCGGTGTTCAGGGCGGCTGGTTCGCGCTGCCGGACCAGGGAAAGGTTCAGCAGTTCAGCGCCCGCTACCAGGCCACTTACGGCGCCTCGCCGCATTCGATCGGCAGCCTGGCCTATGACGGCATCGCCGCCATCGGCGCCCTGGTTGCGGCCGGCAAATCCGACGCGCTGACCGCGGGTGCCCTGACCCAGGGCGCGGGCTTCCAGGGCGCAGGCGGCATCTTCCGGCTGCGGGCCGACGGCACCAACGAACGCGGGCTGGCAGTGGCCACCATTCAAGAACAGAAGGTCGTAATCATTGACCCAGCCCCAAGCAGCTTCGCAGGCGCGGGCTTCTAAAGCCCCCGCCGCTCAGTCGCAGCCCGCAGGCACAGGCCTGCCGGAACCGCTGGATCCGCTGATCTGCGGACCCGCGGACATCTTTGATGCCATAGGCATCCGGGCGCAGATCAAGGCGCTGGCAGAGGACACTGCACCCGCGGCCCTGCGCGGGGAAACAGTGAAAATCCTGAAGGCCGCAAACAAGGCTGGCCGCGCGGTCATTGCCGAAGCCTTCGCGGACAAACCCTTTGCCGCGCGCGAACTCACCCGTTCCTACACTTTCCTGACCGACGGGCTGGTGACCACAGCGCTCTATGTGGCCAGCGAGCTGCTGCATCCGCTGGCGACCCCGACCCGGGGCGAACGGATCGCCGTGATGGCGGTTGGCGGCTACGGCCGGGGGGAAATGGCGCCGGCCTCTGATGTCGATCTGCTGTTTCTAACTCCCTACAAGATCACCGCCTGGGCGGAGAGCGTGATTGAATCCATGCTCTACATCCTGTGGGATCTGCGGCTCAAAGTTGGCCACGCCAGCCGCACCATCAAGGACTGCATCCGCCTGGGCGGCGAGGATTACACCATTCGCACTGCGATGCTGGAACACCGGTTTCTGGCCGGCCATGCGCCGCTGGCTAAAGAGCTGGACAAGCGCCTGAAAAAGGAGCTGTTCTCCCAGGATGCACCGGAGTTTGTCGAGGCCAAGCTGGCCGAACGCGACGCCCGCCATCTGAAGCAGGGCCAGCGCTACATGGTTGAGCCCAACGTGAAAGAGGGCAAGGGCGGCCTGCGCGACCTGCAGTCGCTGTTCTGGATTGCCAAGTACCTCTACCAGGTTAAGGATGCCGAGGATCTGGTGCCGCTGGGCCTGTTCCGCCCGGAAGAGATGGAATTGTTCGCCAAGGCGGCAACCTTCCTGTGGGCGGTGCGGTCACACCTGCATCTGGCAACGGGGCGCGCCACCGAACAGCTGACCTTTGACCTGCAGGTCGAGGTGGCCAGCCGCATGGGTTACGAGGACAAGGCGGGCCGCCGCGGCGTCGAAGTTTTCATGCAAGAGTATTTCCGCCACGCCACCCGCGTCGGCGACCTGACCCGCATCTTCCTGACCAAGCTGGAGGCCAGCCAGCAAAAGAACGCACCGCTCCTGGAGCGGATTTTCCGCCGCCGCCCGCGTATCAAGCCCGGCTACAAGGTGGTGAACAACCGGCTGGACGTGATCGACCCCAAGGCCTTCCTCGAAGACCGGCTCAACCTCTTGCGGCTGTTCGAGGAAGCCCTGCGCACCGGCATGCTGATCCACCCGGACGCGATGCGGCTGGTGACCGCCAACCTGCACCTGATCGACGACGGCATGCGCAACGACAAGGAAGCGCGGAAGCTCTTCCTGGACCTGCTGCTGAAACACGGCAATTCCGAACGCGCGCTCAGGCGGATGAACGAACTGGGGGTGCTGTCAGCATTCCTGCCGGAATTCGAACCCATCGTGGCGATGATGCAATTCAACATGTATCACTCCTACACGGTGGATGAGCACACCATTCAGGTGATCGCCAACTTTGCCGCCATTGAACGCGGCGAATTGGAAGACGAGCTGCCGCTGTCGTCGGAAATCCTGCGCAAGGGTCTCAACCGCAAGGTGCTGATGGTGGCGATGCTGCTGCACGACATCGGCAAGGGGCGTGAGCAGGACCATTCGATCCTGGGCGCGCAGATCGCCCGCAAGGTCGCGCCGCGGCTGGGGCTGAAACCCTCGGAATGCGAAACCGTGGAATGGCTGGTGCGCTATCACCTCCTGATGTCCGACATGGCGCAGAAGCGCGACATCGCCGACCCGCGCACGGTGCGCGATTTCGCCAAGGCGGTGCAGACAGTGAAACGGCTCGACCTGCTGCTGTTGCTGACCGTCTGCGATATCCGCGGGGTCGGGCCGGACACCTGGAACAACTGGAAGGCGGCGCTGCTGCGCGCGCTCTACGGCCAGACCCGCGCGGCGCTGGAGGGCGGCATGGAGGCCCTGAACCGCGAACACCGCGGCGTCTCCGCCAAGAAGGCCTTGCGTGAGGCGCTGCCGGACTGGTCCAAGGCCGATCTCAAGACCGAAACCGCCCGCCACTACCCGCCCTACTGGCACGGGCTTCATGTGACCGCCCATGTGGATTTTGCCGAGATGCTGCGCGATTACACCGCCAAGGGCGACCCGGGCGAGGTGATGATCCGGCTCTACCCGGACGAGGACCGCGACGCCACCCGCGCCTGTTTCGTGATGGAGGACCACCCTGGCATCTTTGCCCGTATCGCCGGTGCGCTGGCGCTGGTCGGGGCCAATGTGGTTGATGCGCGCTCCTACACCACCAAGGACGGCTATGTGACCGATGCCTTTTGGATTCAGGACAGCGAAGGCCACCCCTTCGATCCGATCCGCCTGCACCGGCTCAAGCAGATGATCGAAAAGACCCTGAAGGGCGAGGTCATCACCCGCGATGCCCTGAAATCCCGCGACAAGATCAAGAAGCGCGAACGCGCCTTCAAGGTGCCGACCCATATCACTTTCGATAACGAAGGCTCGGAAATCTACACCATCATCGAGGTCGATACCCGTGACCGGCCCGGCCTGCTCTATGACCTCGCCCGCACCCTGGCCTCCGCCAATGTCTATATTGCCAATGCGGTGATTGCGACCTATGGCGAGCAGGTGGTGGATGCCTTCTATGTCAAGGACATGTTCGGCTTGAAATACTACGCGGACTCCAAGCAGCGGACGCTGGAAAAGAAACTGCGCGCGGCGATTGCCGAGGGTGCAAAACGGGCGGATACATGAAACCGATCAAATTGCTGTCGGGCTTCCTGACCGTTGGGTTCTGGACGCTGGCAAGCCGTGTGCTGGGCTTTGCCCGCGAAATCCTGATTGCCGCCTTCATCGGTCCGGGGCCGGTGCTGGACGCCTTCATCGTCGCCTTCCGCCTGCCCAACCTGTTCCGCCGCTTCTTCGCCGAGGGTGCTTTCAACGCAGCCTTTGTGCCGGCATTTTCGAAACGCTACGAGGCGGATGAGAACGCAACCGCCTTTGCCCAGCAAGCCTTCAACCTCCTGGCGGCAGCGGTGCTGGCACTGGTCGGCCTTGGCATGGTGTTCATGCCGGGACTGGTCTGGCTGACGGCAGGCGGCTTCGTGGGCGATGCACGGTTCGATATGGCCGTGGGATACGGCTACATCGTCTTTCCCTACATCCTGTTTATGTCTTTGGCGGCACTGTTTTCTGGCGTGCTGAACGCCACCGGACGGTTTGCGGCTGCCGCCGCTGCGCCGGTGTTGCTCAATATCTTTGCCTGCTCTGCGATGGCAGCCGGGGCGGTCCTGGGCGGCGATGTGATTGTCTGGCTGGTCTGGACAATCCCGGTTGCCGGCGTGGCCCAGCTGGCACTCGTCTGGGCCGCGGCTGAAAAGGCCGGCATCCCTCTGCGCCCCGGCCTGCCGCGCTGGAATGCTGATATGCGTGCCCTGGTGCGTGTGGCGGTTCCGGCCGCGCTGGCCATGGGAGTCACTCAGATCAACCTGGTTGTCGGGCAGTATGTGGCCTCGGACATTGAAAAGGCCGCCAGCTGGCTGTTCATTGCCGACCGCCTGTATCAGCTGCCGTTGGGGGTCGTGGGCATCGCCGTCGGCATCGTTCTGCTGCCAGCCCTGTCCCGCCGCCTGCGCGCCGGTGACAGCGCCGGGTCCCAGGACGCCCTGTCCCGCGCCGGCGAGTTTTCACTGTTGCTGGCAGTTCCTTCGGCTGTTGCCTTCATGACCGTGCCAGTTCCGCTGGTCTCCGTTCTGTATGAGCGGGGTGCGACCGGCCCCGAAGACGTCGCGGCGATTGCCGTGGCCGTCGCCATCTATGGCGCTGGCCTGCCGGCCTTCATGCTGCAAAAAGTGCTGCAGCCGCTCTATTTCGCACGCGAGGACACCAGAACCCCGTTCCGCTACGCGCTGGTGGCGATGGCCGTGAACGCCGCTCTGGCCTTTGGCCTGAAACCGGTGCTGGGCTGGATCGCGCCTGCCATTGCCGCCTCTGCCGCCGGCTGGGTGATGGTGGCATTGCTGGCGCTCGGCGCCCGCGGCATGGGAGACGAAGCCCGTTTCGACGCCCGCTTCCGCCACCGCGCCTGGCGTATTCTTGCGGCCTCGGCAGCGATGGGCGCGGTGCTCTATGCCGTGGCCGCCTCCGCCGGCTGGCTGTTCACGCTGGACTACTGGCGCTACCTGTCGCTGCTGGGCCTGGTTGTCCTGGGCGGCGCGGTCTACTTCGCCACGGGTCAGGCCATCGGCGCCTTCCGCCTGTCGGAGTTCCGCAGCGCCCTCAGCCGCCGCAAACAGGCATGAGCCGCCTCTCCTGCGCCGCCGGCACCGTGCTGTTCCGCCCCGGGCAGGACTGCCCCGGCTTTGTCCGGCTCACCGCCGGCCGCATTAAGGTCACCCTGACCGCCGCCAACGGCCGCGAAGTCGTGCTGTACCGCGTCAGCCCGGGCGACGTCTGCCTGCAGACCTTTGCCTGCCTCACCGACGGCCGCAGCTACGCCGCCGAAGGCGTGGCAGAGACCGCGCTGGAGGGCGAGATCCTCCCGCATGCGGCCTTTCGCCAGGCGATGTCAGAGGACGGGGCGTTCCGCAGCGAAGTGCTGACAGCCGTTGCCCGCCGCTTTGCCGATTACGAGCAACTGGTCGAGGACGTCGCGCTCACCGGATTTGACGCACGGCTTGCACGCGCGCTGCTGCGTCTGGCGCAGACCGGCGACGATATCCGCATTACCCATGACGCGCTGGCGGCCGAAACCGCCTCCGGCCGTGCCTTCGTCACCCGCCGGCTGCGCGAGTTTGCCCGCCTCGGCCTGGTGGAAACACAGCGTGGCCACCTGCGGATCCTGGACCGCACCGGGCTGGAGCGGGTGGCTCAGGATGAAACTTGAGCTTTGGTGACACTGTCACCGTCAGCCAGTGCCGCCGCGGTCTAAAATAGGCTCAGAATTTCCAACCTGAGTTCGAAAGGACCACGCAATGCCCCGTAACGAAGGCACCCTCGACCGCGCCCTGCGCATCATTCTCGGCCTGATCCTGCTGTCGCTGGTGTTCATCGGCCCGCAAACCCCGTGGGGCCTTATTGGCCTGGTGCCGCTGGCGACCGGCCTCATGGGTTACTGCCCGCTCTACCAGATCCTTGGCCTCAGCACCTGTCCTTTGAAGAAACAGGGCTGACCTTCCCGGCAAACCCCGGATCAGGTGCGGCTTGTCCGCCGCGCGTCAGCGCGGCCCGGCCCAAGGGCTGGCGATGCCCCGGCAGGGGCGTCACCAGCGGGCGGGAGCAACCCGGCTTCAATCGTGGCGGATGCGGTTCCTGATCCGCGCCCAGCCACCCGGCGCCAGGAAGAACGACAGGCCGAAACCGGTGGCAAAACCTGCCAGATCCGCCACCCAGTCCTTCTGGCCGCCAAACAGCAGCCCGAACAGCAGCTGCGCCCCCATCAGAAAGGCGATCAGCGTGAACGCCCGGCTCTGCTGTGCCCCAATCAAGGCCAGCGAGCGCCACAGCAGAAACGTGAACGCCCCGATCAGCCCGTAAACCGCGGGAAACCCGCCCACCAGCGGCGCAGGTGAGCTGACCAGAAGCGCATAGCCGAGCGCGCCGCCGGCGCCGGACAGCAGGAAGATGATGACCATCGCCAGGTCACCCATCACTTCGCCCACCATCTTGCCCATCGCCAGCACAAAGACGCAGACGAACAGCGCGTGGGTAAAGGCGCCGTGGACGAAGATATAGGACAGGAACCGCATCAGATGCTCCGGCACCCAGCGCCCGCTTTCTTGCATCCACCAGAAGATATCGCTGGAAAACGCATAGGACTGCACCGCCTCCAGCCGCCAGCCGATCGCCTCCGGGCCGCCGATGATGCCGCGCGCACCCAGCGAAAACACCGCCTCGATGCCGATGACGATCAGCACCAGCGCCACCACGGCGGCGGGCAGCGGGTTGACGGGGGCATTATGGGGCTGGCTGCTCATTCTGGCTCCTTGCGGCACGGATTTCCCCGCGCCTGTTGACCTATCCTGGCCCCATGGGTAAGCGACGATGGTGCATAATTCCAGACGGGAGTTTCCGCGATGAGCGAAACCAGCTTCACCCCGCGCGTGTTTTCGGGGATCCAGCCTTCGGGCAACCTGCACTTGGGGAATTACCTCGGTGCATTGAAGCGCTTCGTCGACTGGCAGGCCAAGGACGTTGAGACCATCTACTGCATGGTTGACCTGCATGCGATCACCGTCTGGCAGGACCCCGCGGACCTCAAGAAATCCACCCGCGAGCTCTGCGCAGGCTTCATCGCCGCCGGCATCGACCCCGAAGATTCTATCCTGATCAACCAGTCCCAGGTGCCCGAGCACGCGCAGCTGGCCTGGGTGTTCAACTGCGTCGCCCGCATGGGCTGGATGCAACGGATGACCCAGTGGAAAGACAAGGCGGGCAAGAACCAGCAGAACGCCTCGCTGGGCCTGTTTGCCTACCCGGCCCTGATGGCCGCCGACATTCTGGTCTATCACGCCACCCATGTGCCGGTCGGCGAGGACCAGAAGCAGCACCTGGAGCTGACCCGCGACATCGCGATCAAGTTCAACCACGACTACGGTGTCAACTTCTTCCCGGAAACCGAGCCGGTGATCGAAGGCGCAGCCACCCGGGTGATGTCCCTGCGCGACGGCTCCAAGAAAATGTCGAAGTCCGATCCTTCGGACGCCAGCCGCATCAACCTGACCGATGACGCCGACGCCATCGCCAAGAAGATCCGCAAGGCCAAGACCGACCCCGAGGCGCTGCCCTCCGAAGTGAAGGGCCTGGAGGAGCGCCCGGAAGCGCGCAACCTCGTGAACATCTACGCCGCCCTGAACGAGCAGACCGTCGAACAGGTGCTGGCTGATGTGGGCGGCCGCCAATTCTCGGAATTCAAACCGATGCTGGCGGATCTTGCGGTTTCCAAGCTGGCGCCGATCTCCACTGAGATGGCACGGCTGATGCAGCAGCAGGACGAGATCGACAAGATCCTGGCCCGCGGCGCCGAACGCGCCCGCGCGATCACCGCACCGATCCTGCGCCAGACTTATGACATCATCGGCATGGTGCCTCCGCCGGCGGTCTAACGCCCACCACGGCATCCGCCAGCGGAAAACAGCCTGATCCAAGCCGCCCCAGCCCGGGGCGGCTTTTCTTTTTGCCCCGCGATGCGCAACTAACCCGGTGTTTATCCGTTATCCTTGTGCGGCCATGTGCCGGAACAAGAAAGGAACCGTAATGAAACCGGGAATTTTCAAATCATCCACGGCGCTGGCAGTGATGATCTCGCTGGCGGCGCCGCTGCCCGCCCTGTCGCAAAACCAGGGCGGCAAGCAGATCGATCTCAGCCAGATGTCCGCCGCGGAAATCGGCGAACTGGTGGACCGCTGCCGCAAGCGTGCGGAACGGCGGCACAAAAAGCTGGAGGCCGGTCAGGACATCGAAGAGAAGACCGGCAAGGTCGCCAGGTTCTGCCAGGCTTATGGCGAAGGTGCCTTTGACCCCGCCTTGCCCGCAGACCTCCAGTCCGCCAGTGTTCTGGCAGGCATCGGCGCTGCTGAGGCAGAGTTCACGGCGGCCGCAGACCAGGCAGAGGCTGTAGCGGAAGTCCAAACCGAAACCGTCAGCGAAGATCAGCCCCAGGCTGAAGCTGCAGCGGAAACCACCGGGCAGCAGGACACGCAGGAACAGCCTGCAGAGGCCGAAACGCAAGTAGAGGCCGAAGCTCAGGCTGAAGCCGAAACGCAGGCACTGGCAGAGGCATTGGCGCAAGAAGAAGCCGAAGCGCAGGCCGCAGCTGAACAACAAGCGCAAGGCGAGGCCGAAGCTCAAGCCGCGGCTGAAGCCGAGGAACAAGCCGCAGCAGAACAGGCTCAAGCGGAAGCGGCGGCGCAGGCTGCAGCCGAGGAACAGGCCAAGGCAGAGGCTCAGGCTGAAGCCGAAGCGCAGGCAGAGGCTGAGGTGCAAACCGACCCTCAGGCTGACGGCAGCGGCGAGGCATCCGCAGGCGCCAGCGCCGAGGACATCGCAGCGGACCTTGCCCAGTCACAAGGCGAAACGACTGAAGAAACTGACAATCCTGAACTGGTTGAACAGGACAGTCAGGCCCAGGCTGATGCCCTGGCCGAGGAAACCAGCGAACCTGCTGCCGCCGCCGCGGCAGCCGCAGACGGCGCTGCTGCCGAAGGTGAGGCGGAAGTGACCGAAGAAGTGGTCACCGAGGAGACCGCGCGCAGCTCTGACGAGGAATTCGAAACCGGCGTCAATGAAAACGCCCAGGCGGAAGCCCAAGCACCTGCCCCGCAGACCAATGCCGCCACTGAGGAGGACAGCGGCCTGTCGACCCGCGAGCGCAACGCCCTGCTTGGCCTAGGCGCGCTGGCGATCGGCACCTTGCTCAACAACGGCGGCAAGGTCGTGTCCAACTCCGGCGACCGCGCCATCGTCGAACAGGACGGCCAGTACCGCGTCCTGAAAGACGATGACGCGCTGCTGCGCCAGCCGGGCTCCAACGTGACCACCTACCGCTTCCAGGACGGCTCCACCCGCACCGTGGTGGTGCGCGAGAACGGGGTTGAAGTGGAAACCATCCGCTCCGCCGAAGGCCGGGTGCTGCGCCGCACCAAACTGCTGCCGGACGGGCGCAGCGTAGTGCTGTTCGACGACACCCAAAAGGCCGAGCGCGTGGTGGTCAACGAGCTGCCGCAGGTGCAGGACAACCGCCGCGCCTTCTCCAGCACCGGCGCGGTATCGGCAGAGGACCTGGCCGCGGCGCTGGCCGCACAGGAAGCCAAGACGGTGGACCGCCGCTTCTCGCTGGCGCAGATCCGCAACATCGACGCGGTGCGCCGCCTGACGCCGGTGATCAACGTGGATTCGGTCAACTTCGACACCGGCTCCTCGGTGATCCGCCCGCAAGAGGCTGAAGAACTGGCAACGCTGGGCAACGCGCTGCGCGAGCTGATCGACCGCAACCCGGGCGAGGTGTTCCTGATCGAGGGCCATACCGACGCCGTGGGCGCCGCGACCTATAACCTGGCCCTGTCGGACCGGCGCGCCGAAACCGTGGCGCTGGCGCTGACGGAGTATTTCGGCGTGGCACCGGAAAACATGGTGGTGCAGGGCTACGGCGAGAGCGACCTGGCGGTCAGCACCCTGGCAGCCGAACGCGCCAACCGCCGCGTCGCGGTGCGCCGCATCACCCAGCTGCTGGGCAACCCGGGCTGACAGGCCTGAAACCAGCCATATCTGAAAAGAAACAACACCCGGCGGGCACGAACTGCCGGGTGTTTCACTGTTACTCTGCCGGTGTCTTCTTCCGCGAAAGAAGCCCGTATTTCAGCGCAAATCCTTTCCAGCTGAACCGGCGCCTGCCGCTGGCCGCCTTCGGCTTGCCCGCCGTGCGATCGAACTCATACATGTCGATGGCTCGCTCGGCGCAGCCGCAGGCTTCGCCCAAGCCAACCTTCTTGTAATAGAAATTCTCGAAGTTCTCAGGTTTCTGCATGGCACCCTCCGATACCAGGGCAGGCTAGCGCAGAAACACCCAAACACCAAACCGCGCCGCTGTCAGAGCCCCTTGACCCCGCTCAGCGTCAGGTCTGCGACCAGCCCCGCATAATCCTCGCGCGCCTTTGATCCGGCGCCGGAATTCCACATGTAATACCAGTTCAGCATGCCAAAGACCGACATGGTGGCGCCGCGCAGCTTGGCCGCGTCGCCGTTGAAAATCTCTGGTGCCACATCCTTCAGCGCATCGCTCATGAACTGAACCATCTCGCGCTGGTAGCCGCGCAGATGCTTCTGCTGCTCCTCCGGCAGCGCCCCCATCGCGCCCAGCTGCACCTGATGCTCATGGTCGGCGCCCTGATAGGCCAGCATGATTTCCGACACGATACGGCGCAGCCGGTCCTCGGCACCAAGCCCCGCCAGATCCACCCCGCAGACCCGGTCGCGCAGCTCGCAAAGGTAGGTATCAAGGAGGCCGTAGAGCACGGCATCCTTGCTGTCGTAATAGTGGTAGATGTTTGCCTTGGAGATCCCGCACTCGCGCGCCAGCTGGGTCATTGAGGCCCGGTCGTAGCCGGACTCGGCAAACACCTTGGCTGCCGACTTCAGGATCTGCGCGCGTTTCTCATCGTGGTCTTTTGCGATCGTGCGGGCCAAGGCTCACTCTCCCGGGTCAGGTCTTGCTGCGGTTGTCGACGACGCGCTTGGCCTTGCCCTGGCTGCGCTCGACGGACCCCGGGTCGCCTACAATGATCTCGGTCGAAACGCCAACCATATCCTTGATCCGCTTGGTCAGCATCCGCGCTGCCGCGGTCTTGCTCAACTCGTCGGTTGCGTCCGGATTGGCCTCCACAAACACCCGCATCGCGTCCATGCGGCCGGATTTGTACAGCTCGATCTGATAGTAAGGCGCGAGGCCCCCGGTCGCCAGCAGCTGCTCCTCCACCTGGCTGGGGAAGACGTTGACACCGCGCAGGATGATCATGTCGTCGCTGCGGCCGGTGATCTTCTCCATCCGCCGCATCGAGCGCGCGGTGCCCGGCAGCAGCCGGGTCAGATCGCGGGTGCGGTAGCGGACCATCGGCAGGCCTTCCTTGGTCAGCGTGGTGAACACCAGCTCGCCCAGCTCCCCGTCCGGCAGCACTTCGCCGGTCTGCGGGTCGATGATCTCCGGCAGGAAGTGGTCCTCCCAGATCACCGGGCCGTCCTTGGTCTCAACGCATTCGTTGGCGACACCCGGCCCCATAATCTCGGACAGGCCGTAGATATCGACCGCATGCATGTTAAAGGCGTCTTCAACTTCCTTGCGCATCGCGTCGGTCCAGGGTTCGGCGCCAAAGACGCCCACCTTCAGCGAGCACTCGCGCGGGTCCATGCCGACCTTGTGGTACTGCTCCAGGATGTTGAGCATGTAGGAGGGCGTCACCATGATACCGTCGGGTTTGAAGTCGGTGATCAGGCCAACCTGCTTCTCGGTCTGGCCGCCCGACATCGGAACGACAGTCGCCCCCAGCCGTTCGATCCCGTAGTGCGCGCCGAGGCCGCCGGTGAACAGACCATAGCCATAGGCGTTATGCACCATGTCGCCCTTGCGCAGGCCAGATGCCCGCAGGGACCGCGCCACCAGATCCGCCCAGTTCGAAATATCATTGGCAGTGTAACCCACCACCGTCGGCTTGCCGGTGGTGCCGGAGGACGCGTGCAGACGGATGATTTCACTGCGCGGCACGGCAAACAGGCCAAAGGGATAATTGTCCCGCAGGTCGTTCTTGTAGGTGAAAGGGAACTTGGCCAGGTCGGACAGCTCCTGAAGGTCGTCCGGATGCACGCCTGCCTCGTCAAACCGCTGCTTGTACATCGGCACGTTGTCATAGGCGTGGCGTAGCGACCACTTCAGCCGCTCCAGCTGCAAGCTGCGGATTTCGTCGATCGAGGCAATCTCGATCGGGTCCAATTCACCCTTCTTGGGGCTCAGGTCTTCCATGGCGTCCTCCACACCTTATTCTTCAAACAACTGGCCTTTGACCGCCCGGGAGAAGCCCCGGAACTCGGCAATCTGCTGGCCGTCCTGGTTGGTCACTGTCACGTCGTAAATACCGCTGCGCCCGGTCAGGGAAATCTCGCGGGCCGTGGCAATCAGCTTGTCGCCCAGCCGTCCCGGCGCGGTGAAGCTGATCACGTTGTGCTGCGCCACGGTGGCCTGATTGCGGCTGTTGCAGGCAAAGGCAAAGGCGCTGTCGGCCAGCATGAAGGTCACACCGCCATGGCAGATGCCGTGGCCGTTGCAGTGGTGCTGGCCGATGGTCAGCTCCAGCGTGGCCTCACCCTCGTCCACATGGGTGATCTCCATCCCCGCCCATTTGGACGCGTGGTCGTCCGCCCACATAGCGGCGGCGGATTTCTGGGCGCGTTCTTTCGGGGTCATGGTCACTTGCCCTTGAACGCGGGGGCGCGCTTTTCCAGAAAGCTGGCCACGCCCTCGGCGTAGTCCGCGCTTTCGCCGCAGGTCTTCATCGCGTCCGCCTCGATCTCCAGCTGGTCGGACAGCGTGTTGACCGCCGCGGCTTGGATGCACTGTTTGGTCAGCCCCAGACCCAGCGTCGGGCCGTTGGCGAATTTCTCAGCCATCGCACGCGCCTCTGCCATCAGTTCGTCATCCGGCAGCGCCTTCCAGATCAGGCCCCAGTCCTCGGCCTTCTTCGCAGGCAGCGGCTCTGCGGTCAGCGCCAGCCCCTTGGCGCGGGCCTCGCCCAGAAGCCGCGGCAGATGCCAGCTGCCGCCGGTGTCCGGGATCAGGCCAACCTTGGAAAACGACTGGATGAACTTGGCGCTTTCCGACGCCAGCACCATGTCGCAGGCCAGCGCCAGATTGGCACCCGCCCCTGCGGCCACACCGTTCACCGCGCAGATCACCGGGAAGTTCAATTCGCGGATCAGCCGCACCAGCGGCGCGTAGAATTTGCGCACCGTCTGGCTCAGGTCCGGCGGCCCGTCCATCTTGCGCGGGTCGCGATCGCCCAGATCCTGGCCGGCGCAAAAGCCGCGCCCGGCGCCGGTCAGCAGCACCGCGCGGGCGCCGCCGTCGCGGGCGGCCTCCAGCGCGCTGCGCAAGGCGTTGTGCATCTCCTCGTTGAAACTGTTCAGCCGGTCCGGGCGGTTCAGGGTGATCTCCACCCAAGTGCCGTGGTCCTCAACCAGAATCGTATCGCTCATCGCTCCCTCACCCTGTCAGCGGTGCATTTGACAAACTTCTTGCATAAACCGACCGGACGGTCAATATATCTCAGCATCGGATTCCAGCCAGCCGGCCCCGCGCCGGCCTGATGAAAAGGACAGCATCATGAGCCTTCTAGAGATTTCCAGCTTTGCAGCGGGTCAATGGGTCGCACCGGGCGCAGGTGCCCGCAACATCGCCAGCGCCATCACCGGCGAGGTGATCGCCAGCGCCGGCAACGACGCGCTCGACGTGCAAGCAATGCTCGACTACGCCCGCACCGTTGGCGGCGTCAACTTGCGGAAGTTGACCTTCCACGACCGCGCCCGGATGCTGAAGGCGCTAGCAAGCCACCTGAACCAGCACAAGCAGGCGCTTTATGATCTGTCGTTCAACACCGGCGCCACCCAGTCCGACCACATGATCGACATCGACGGCGGCATCGGCACCATGTTTGTCTTTGCCTCCAAGGGCCGCCGCGAAATGCCGGACGCCCATGTCTACCTGGATGGCGATGTGGAGCAGCTCAGCCGCAACGGCACCTTCCTGGGCCAGCACATCTGCACCCCGCTGCGCGGCGTCGCGGTGCATATCAACGCCTTCAACTTCCCGGTCTGGGGCATGCTGGAAAAACTCGCCCCCACCCTGCTGGCCGGCGTCCCGGCCATCGTGAAACCGGCCACCAACAGCTGCTATGTGACCGAACTGGCAGTGAAACTGATGCTCGACAGCGGCATCCTGCCCGAGGGCGCGCTGCAGCTAGTCTCCGGCGGCCTCGGCGACATGCTGGATCATCTGACCATGCAGGACGTGGTCAGCTTCACCGGCTCCGCCAGCACCGCGCTGAAACTGCGCGCGAACCCGGTGATCCTGGAAAACTCGGTCCGTTTCGTCGCCGAACAGGACAGCCTCAACGCCTCGATCCTCGGTCCCGACGCGCAGCCCGGCACGCCGGAGTTCGACCTCTTCGTCAAGGAAGTCAGCCGCGAGATGACCACCAAGGCGGGCCAGAAATGCACCGCCATCCGCCGCATCATCGCACCGCAAACACAGGTGGACGCAGTGATCGAGGCACTCTCTGCCCGCCTGGCAAAAACCCAGATCGGCGACCCGCGCCTGGAAACCACCCGCATGGGCGCGCTGGTCTCAAACAGCCAGAAACGCGACGTGCTGGAGAAGGCCGCGATCATCGGCCAGGAAGCAGAACGCGTCTTTGGCGACCCGGAAAACTTCTCCGTTGATGGCGCCGACGCCGACAAAGGCGCCTTTGTGCCGCCGATGCTGTTCCATTGCGCCGATCCGGACAACGCCAGCCGCGTGCACGACACCGAGGCCTTCGGCCCCGTCTCCACCATCATGGGCTACCGCGACCTGGGCCACGCCATTGATCTGGCCAACCGCGGCCAGGGCTCGCTGGTGGCCTCTGTCATCACCCACGACCCGGCCGTCGCCCGGGAGGTCGCCATCGGCGCCGGCGCCTACCACGGCCGCCTCTACTTCAACAACCGCGACTCGATGAAGGAATCGACCGGCCACGGCTCCCCCCTGCCCCACATGGTGCACGGCGGCCCGGGCCGGGCCGGCGGCGGCGAGGAGATGGGCGGTGTGCGCGGCGTCAAACACTACATGCAGCGCACCGCCATCCAGGGCTCGCCCGACATCCTGTCCGCGATTGGCGAGAAATGGGTCCCCGGCGGCACCGAGATCGAAGGCCCGGCACACCCCTTCACCCGCAAGTTCGGCGAGCTGTCCATCGGCGAGACGCTGCACACCGCCCCGCGCACCGTGACGCTGGAGGATATCGAGACCTTCGCCCACTTCACCGGCGACACCTTCTATGCCCACATGGACGACGAAGCGGCCAAACGGAACCCGTTCTTCCCGGGCCGTGTCGCCCATGGCTACCTGCTCCTGTCCTTCGCCGCGGGCATGTTTGTGCAGCCGGATGAGGGCCCGGTTCTGGCCAACACCGGCCTCGACAACCTGCGCTTCATGAAACCGATTTCGGCGGGCGAAAGCATCAAGGTCCGCCTCTCGGTCAAGAAGAAGACGCCCCGCAACGAGGAATACGGCGAGGTGCGCTGGCACGTCACCCTGACCAACCAGGATGATGAGATCGCGGCAGAGTATGAACTGCTGACCATGAACGCCTTCTGAGCTTGTGCAAAAGTGGTAGGCAGCGGTAACGCTGCCGCACGCCCGGACTGGTCTAACCAGTCCGGGCGAACTATGTTTATCCCTATGAACGAACAGCATAACCCCTGGTTTGACGCCACCGTCCAGCAGCTGAACGACCCGCAGAACCAGCGGGTCTGGTCGGTCATCGTGTCGCTGTTCGGCGATCTGGCCCAGGACAAGGGCGCCCAGATCAGCGGCGGTGCGCTCACCCGCATCATCACCCCGATGGGGATCAAGCCCGAGGCGATCCGGGTAGCCCTGCACCGGCTGCGCAAGGACGGCTGGATCGAAAGCGAGCGCGCAGGCCGCGCCTCGGTGCATTACCTGACGGAATACGGCCGCAACCAATCCGCAGCCGTCACCCCGCGGATCTATGAACGCGACGCCGCAGCCCCGGGTGAATGGCACCTGCTGATCGCCGAGGACGGTGCCGGTCAGGCCACCTTGGATGAGGTGCTGCTGCTGCCCAGCTATGTGGCGGTGAACCGCACAACCGCCCTGGGCCGCGGCCCGATGCCGCGAAGCCTGGATGACCTGCTTGCAGCCGGCGTCAGCTCCATCGCGGTGCCGGACTGGCTCAAGACACGCCTGTTTCCGGATCACCTGTGCGATGCCTGCGCAGCCCTGCAGCAGGACCTGCAAAAAATCTCTTCGCCGCCCACGGGCCTGACACCTGCGCAGACCGGCACCCTGAGAACTCTGATTGTGCACCGCTGGCGCCGCGTGGTGCTGCGCCACCCGGACCTGCCGCCGGGCTTCCACCCCGCGGACTGGACCGGTGAAACCTGCCGCGGACTGGTGTTTTCCCTGCTGGACCAGCTGCCGCGGCCGGATCTGACGGCCCTCGACGGCCTGTCCGAATAACCAAGCCGCCACTGACCCGCCCGCGCCGCGGCAGCGTCAGTGACCGGCCGCAACCAGGCCAACAAACCTGTAAGCAGTTGAATTTTATATACCAATTCCAGAAACTGGAAAAATCTCGTAAGAATCCGGGATTCTTCCGCTTTTCTGCTTGACCCGGCTGGCGGCATTCCGTAAATCGCCTCCACACAGAGCGGCGGAGTAGCTCAGTTGGTTAGAGCAGCGGAATCATAATCCGCGTGTCGGGGGTTCAAGTCCCTCCTCCGCTACCACCCTTCCCCATATATTCGGATCAGCTGGAAACATCAGCACCCAAGCGGCCTTTGATTTCAACCTGCTTGCAACCGGACCCGAAAACCCCGTTCGTGAATGCGGTCCAGTCCAGGCGATTGCCGGATCACGGCGCAGAGCGTCTTCCACGGCGCCGGCCCGCCGCTGTTTCGCCTTTTGGCTTGCACTCCGAAATTCAACCCGTCCCGGGCGCACTTAAGGACTCCCAGTCCAGGCCAAATTTTTGCAGGTATTTCCGCAGCCGGTCGGCGTCATTCTGGGTCTTTCGCTTGCGCCGCGATGCTGAAAACAGGGTGCGCCCAGCCGCGCTCAGGCTTGTCGATGCCCGGCAAACACGCACAACTTTGGACAGTTGAACCATGTCGAACGGATCAATGTCCGCTGCAGCTGCGCCCAAAACCTGCTCCACCAGCCGCACATCGGTATCGGAACTGGAAGCCTGCCAGTCCGTTTGCAGCCTGAGCATTTCGCCCTCGACCATCGCCCGGGTGATCCTGCCGCGGGGCGCCAGGGTGCACAGGCGCCGCACCGACCCGCTGAAATCGCGGAAATTTGCCGGCCAAGGCGTCGCCGGATCCTGGGCGAAGCGAAGGAATTTTTCCCGTGCATCCGCGTTGAAACCGACCTGCGTTCCCAGTGCCCGCTCTGACCGCACAAGTTCAAAAGCCAGATTGGCCTCGATGTCCTCCCGGCGCGCGCGCAGCGGCGGCAGGCTGAAGCGCCACATGCTCAGCCGCGCCAGCAGATCAGACCGGAACTTCCCGGCGGCAGAAAGGCTGCGCAGGTCACGGCTGGCACCAGCGATCACCTGAAAGCGGCTTGAGACCTCGTGGTCTGACCCCAGCGGATAATAGCGCCCGGTTTCCAGGGCATGCAGCAGGATGGCCTGCATGCTGAGGTTCAATTCATCCACCTCATCCAGGAACAGCATCCCGCCATCCGCCTCGCGCAGCAGCCCGCTGCGCTCAGACCCGGCCTGGCCCAGGTAGCTGCGGCGCTGGCCAAACAGCGTTGCAACCGCATCTGGTCCGTTCAGGGTTGCGCAATTGACATGCACCAGCCGTCCTTTCACCCGGCGCCGGTCCAGCTTCAGGTTATAGATGCGCTCTGCCAGTTCGCTCTTGCCGGTGCCGGTTTCACCCAGCAGCAGAATCGGCTCATCAGAACTGCCCGCCACCAGTTCAACTTGGTCAATCAGGGCGTTATAGGCCGGGTTCCGGGTCTCGATCCCGCCCTTCAGCTGATCGCTGTATTCCCGTGACAGCTGGTCGAACCGCTGCTGCAGGGCGTTGTAGCGGCTGAGATCCAGATCGATGATGTCGAACTTTGCCGCGGTGTCCTCCGGACCTGGCGGGCCGGTCTGAACAAGCCTTGCCGGCACATGGCGGCTTTCCGTCAGCAGGAACCAGCAGATCTGCGCCACATGGGTGCCGGTGGTCAGATGCACATGATATTTTTCGCGGTCCTCGTCAAACCCGTATCCCCGGGCGAAATCAAACAGCTTGCCGTAGACCTCCTGAAAATCCCAGGGGTCGTTCAGGTTCAGCTCCTGCAGCAGCACCTCCGTGCCCGGCGACGCGTCCTCGACCTCGCGCTTCACTTGATGGGCAAGGCGGTTGAACTTGATGTCAAACAGCAGTTCCAGCCGGTCCACGCGGAAGCTGCCGTGTTCAACCAGGCTCAGCGTCGGGCGCCAGCGCCGTTTCTTGCCCATGTCGAGCTGCGTTCCAAGAAAACCGATGACGACATTCCGCATTCACTTATCCATTCAGATAAATCCTTATATCTACAGATAGTATGATCGGAGACTTATTTCCGCAACAATCCAATTATCCATTCATTATCAGCACACTACGTGGATTTCCCAATTTTCTCGATCGCCACCTCCACGCATGGCAAAACAATTCCACAAACAGAGAAGGACGAGGAAAATGGCAAACAAATCCGTGTTTGCATCGCTGAAGGGTCGGCTGCAGCCGAAAGTGGACGCTAAAAACGCCGCAGGCGCACCGGCCTACGCCCACACTGACGAACAGGCGCTGGCGCAGGCGGCCATGACCGGCACCTTCGGCGGCCTGTTCTACCAGGACGCCCATGCGGAGCTGGAGTTTGCCCTCGCCGCGGCTGAGGCCGTCCCGGCAGAGTTCCTGGCCCGGACCGCTGTCTATGCCCGCACCCAAGGGCACATGAAGGACATGCCGGCGGTGCTGCTGGCGGTACTGGCGCGCCGCAACCCGGTGCTGTTCCGCGCGGTCTTTGGCCGTGTCGTGGACAACGGCAAGATGCTGCGCAGCTTCGTGCAGGTGGTCCGCTCCGGCCAGACGGGGCGCAAGTCGCTGGGCTCCGCGCCCAAGGCGATGGTGCAGGACTGGCTGAACACAGCGTCCGAGCGGGCGCTGCTGCAGGCCAATATCGGCAACAACCCGTCGCTGGCGGATGTGATCCGGATGGTGCACCCGAAACCGGCAACCCCGGAGCGGGAGGCGCTGTTCGCCTGGATCGTCGGGCGGCCGTGCAATGCGGCACGGCTGCCGCAGGTGGTGCAGGACTGGATGGTGTTCAAGGAAACCGGCCAGGGGCCGGTGCCGGATGTGCCGTTCCAGATGCTGACCCAGCTGCCGCTGACACCGCAGCACTGGGCGCAGATCGCCCGCCAGGGCTCGTGGCAGATGGTGCGGCAGAACCTGAACACCTTCCACCGCCACGGCGTGTTCGAGGTGCGCAAGAACGCGGACCGCGTTGCGGCCCTGCTGCGCGCACCCAAGGCAATCGCCAGGGCACGGGTGCTCCCGTACCAGCTGATGGCGGCGGCGCAGAACGTTGTGCCGGATATGCCGCCTCAGATCGTGGATGCGCTGCATGACGCGATGGAGATTGCGGTCGCCAATGTGCCCAAGGTGGCGGGCCAGGTTGTGGTGTGCCCGGATGTGTCCGGCTCGATGACCTGGCCGGTAACGGGCCACCGCCCGGGGGCGGCTTCGGTGGTGCGTCACGTGGACGTGGCCGCCCTGGTCGCCGCGGCCTTTGCCCGGGTGAACCGCGGCTGCCAGGTGCTGCCGTTCGATCTGGAAGTGCGCGATGTGCGGCTTCAGGCGCGCGACACCGTGTTGACCAATGCCGAGCGGCTCGCCGCACTGGCAGGCGGCGGGACCAACTGTTCGGCGCCGCTGAAATGGCTGAACAGCCGCGGCCGGGCGCCGGATCTGGTGGTCTTTGTCTCCGACAACCAGTCGTGGGCAGATGCCCGCGGCGGACGTCAGGGCACAGCGATGATGCAGGAATGGGAGCTGATCAAGCTTCGCAATCCCAAGGCCAAACTGGCCTGCATCGACATCGCGCCCTACGGCACCACCCAGGCGCAGACGCGCAGGGATGTGCTGAACATCGGCGGCTTCTCGGATGCGGTGTTCGGCCAGATTGCCGACTTCGCCGCAGGCCGGACCGGCCCGGACCATTGGGTTGGCGAGATCGCAAAGATCGCATTGTAACAAACCGGTCAGGCGGATCGCCTGCCTGACCGGGCTTGAAACTGGAATGAAAGGATACCCCTGGCGAATGCCGGCGGAACTACAGAGCTGATAACTCCCTTGTCGCGGGTTCGAATCCCGCCGCGCCAGCCAATCAAGTGATGGCGCGTAGCTCAGTCTGGTAGAGCAGGAATGTTTCGCCCCGGCCGTGCTTTGCACGCAAACACGGCCACCTTGTCGCCAGGGACCAAATTAAATGCAGGAGGAATGCCTGTGGGACTACATCTGGTGCTGCCTGTTCGATTCAGGCTCGCCCTTCGGGGTTAGAATGTCCCGCACCCCTTTGTCCTCCTGACCCGAATTGAAAGGAAAGCCCCGGCGAATGCCGAAGGAACTACAAGGCACTTCACCTCCGGAACGGCCGAGCGGGTTCAACTCCCCTCCTTGCCGGCGCCCAGACGGAAAACGCATCTGCCCATTCAGATGCGGGGCGGGCCTCCGGGTTGTTTCTTCCCCCTTGTCGCCGGGGCCATTGTCAGAGTGAGATAACGGTATGACCAATGACGCGACCTACGACCCCGTTACCGGGGCGCATCTGAAGGACTGGGGCCACCGCCCCGGCAAACAGTTCCCGGCCCTGCTGGAGAAGGCCAACGCACTGCGGGCCGAAGGCTTTGGCCTGGTCCGCATCCGCCAGGAACTGGAAGGCGAGATCCCGCCGCAGCCGGCCACCCTGAGCCTGCGCGCCCGCGGCGAGGTGCCGTTTGAGGAAAACATCACCGCGGCGCACCCGGACGAGGAAACCAACGTGACCCAAGTCCGTGCGACCATGACAGAGCTGATGCGCACCCCGACGATCGACGCCGGCGCCATCATGCCGGACGCCTGCCCGGCCGGCCCGATGGGGACAATCCCGGTCGGCGGCATCGCCGCGGCGCGGGGCGCTATCCATCCGGGAATGCACTCGGCCGACATCTGCTGCTCGGTGATGATCACCGATCTGGGCAACGCAGACCCCAAGGCAGTGCTGGACGCCGCCCAGTCGGTCACCCATTTCGGCCCCGGCGGGCGGCCGCAGGGCAAGCGGTTCACCACCTCGCTCAAGCTGCTGGACGCGTTCCGGGCAAACCCGTTTCTGGACAACCCCAAGTCGCTGCGCATGGCGCAGGAGCACATGGGAACCCAGGGCGACGGCAACCACTTCCTGTTTGTGGGCCGCTCGCGCAAGACCGGCCGCACCGCGATTGTGACCCATCACGGCTCGCGCGGGCCGGGGGCCGTGCTCTACAAGAACGGCATGGCGGTGGCGGAGCGCTTCCGCAAAGAGCTGTCACCGGAAACCGCCAAGCAGAACGCCTGGATCCCTGCGGACACGCAGGAGGGCCGCGACTACTGGGAAGCGCTGCAGCTGATCCGCAAATGGACCAAGGCCAACCATAACGCCATTCATCAGGCGACGGTGGAGGCCGCCCGGACAGGCGACGTCGGCGACCGCTACTGGAACGAACATAACTTCGTTTTCAAACGCGGTGATCTCTACTACCACGGCAAGGGTGCGACCCCCGCCTGGGGGGATTACGCCGCTGATGCCACCGGCCTCACGCTGATTCCGCTGAACATGTCGGAACCGGTGCTGGTGGCCCGCGGCAAGGATGCGGCCCGCGGCCTGGGCTTCAGCCCGCATGGCGCGGGGCGGAATTTTTCCCGCTCCGAGCACAAGCGCCGGATGGGGTCCGTGACGCCGGAACAGATGCTGCAGGCCGAGACCGAAGGCCTGGACATCCGCTTTCATGCCGGCGGGGTTGACGCCTCGGAGCTGCCGTCGAGCTACAAGAAGGCGCAGAGCGTTGTCGATCAGATCAAATCCTACGATCTGGCCGAAATTGAGGACTACATCGACCCTTACGGCTGCATCATGGCCGGCGATGTGCCGCCGTTCTGGAAGAACCGGAAGAAAGGCCGGCGATAGGCCCTAATCCCGACAGGCACCGCCCTGGCCGCTGGCCTAGGGCGGACGCCTCAGAACGGCCGCTCCTGATGCGGTGATTTACCAAAGTAACGGCGGTAGACCTTGGCGAAATGGGTCTGGCTGTTAAAGCCCGCCGCCAGCGCCACGTCGATTATCCGCATGTTGGTCTGCAGCAGCAGGCTGCGCGCATAGTCCAGCCGCAGCTTGGTGTAGTAGACCTTGGGCGTGGTCTGCAGATACTTGGAAAACAGCCGCTCCAACTGACGTACCGACAGGCCGACCAGATCAGCAATGCCGCCGGGGGTTAGCGGCTCTTCCAGGTTGCTGCGCATCAGCCCCAGCGCCGCGGCCAGTTTTTCGTGCCGAACGCCTGCGCGCCCGAATTCGGAAACCGTCTGGTCTTGACTGCCCTTGCGGGCCGAGGAACAAACCATCAGATCCGCCGCCGCGGTCGCCGCATCAGCCCCGTGATGATCCGAAATCAGGTTCAGCATCATGTCGACCGTGGCTGTGCCGCCGGCGCAGGTGATCAGTTTGCCGTCGATGGTGAAAAGCGAGTTTTTCACTTCCACGTCCGGGTGCATCTCAGCCAGCGTCGCGCGCTGCGCCCAATGGGCTGAGGCCTGACGCCCAGCCAGCAGACCGGCCCGTGCCAGCGCCATGATGCCTCCGCCCAGCGCCGCCATGGGCAGCCCCATCCGCTGCGCCTTCCGAAGCCAGCCCAGCACCTTCAGCGAGATCCCCGGCTCCACCCCCTGGCCGCCGCAGACAAACACCATGCTGCCGCGCGCCAATTCCGGCAGGCCGCCGTCCACGGCCACGCCCAGCCCGTTCGGGGCGGTGACCGCCTGCCCGTCCTCGCTGACCACGCGCCAGTCATAGCGCGCAGTCCCGCCATGTGTATTCGCAGCCTCCAGCGCCGCCACCGCGCTGGCCAGATCCAGCGGCGAAAAGGTCGGCAGCAGCAGGAAGATGCAGCGGCAGGCCGGCACGGCCTCAGCCGCTTCGGGGAGCGTCCGCATGGGTTTGGTCATGGCTTACGCTCCCCCGTCCCGGATCAAGCGCGCATATTGGCGCCGTTGGCGTCATAGATCGGCGCGCCCAGCACCTCGGCGTCATACATCTCGCCCAGGATCTCCACCTGCAGCCCGGTGCCGGCCGCGGCGTGCTCCGCCGAAACATAGCCCATCGCCATCGACGTCTTTGCGTGATGCGCATAGCCGCCGGAGGAGATGTAGCCAACGGCCTCGCCGTCCTTCAGGATCGCTTCGTCGTTGGAGACATCAATGCCATCCACGTCGATGGTCATGGTGACCAGCTTGCGGCTCGGACCGGCCTCGCGGGCCTTCAGCGCGGCCTCCTTGCCGACGAAATCCTTCTTCCAGTTGATGAAGACATCCATGCCGCTCTCCGCCGCATCGAAATCCGGGCGGAAGTCCAGCGTCCAGACACCCCAGCCCTTTTCCAGCCGCATCGACATCAGCGCCCGCGCCCCGTACCAGCGGTAGCCCAGATCAGCGCCCGCCTCCTCGATCGCCTCCGCCAGGCGCAGCAGATACTGCGGCTTGCAGTAGATCTCGTATCCCAGCTCACCCGAGAAGCTGATCCGGTTCAGGATCACCGGCACGCCGCCCACGAAGGTCTGGCGCAGGTCGCGGAACTTGAACGCCTCGCCCGATACATCCTCGCGGGTGATCCGCTGCAGCAGTTCCCGCGACTTCGGCCCCGACAGGGCAATCCCGTGCCAGTCGTCGGAGACGTTCTGGTACGACACATCCGCGGGCAGATCCTTCTCGAACCAGCGGCGGTGCGCCTCCTGCATGGCGCCGGAGCCGAACAGCATGAAGTGATCCTCCCCCAGGCAGGCCACGGTCAGATCGCCGTACAGTTTGCCCTTCGGCGTCAGCATCGGCGTCAGCGTCAGGCGGCCCGGCTTCGGCACATAGCCCGCCAGCACGTGGTCCAGATACGCCCGCGCGCCCGCGCCCTTGAATTCATGCTTGGCAAAGTTGGCAATCTCGATGCCACCCACAGCCTCGCGCACCGCCTTGACCTCGCGCGCCACATAATCGTGGCTGCGGTTGCGCTCAAACGTCGGCTCTTCATGGGCGTCCTCCGGCCCGTCGGCAAACCACAGCGCGTTCTCCAGGCCAAAGCCCTGGCCCATCCGCGCGCCCTTGGCAACCAGCCGGTCATAGAGAGCAGTCGTTTTCTGCATCCGCCCCTTCGGCAGGGTCTCGTTCGGGAAAGTCATTACAAACCGGCGCTCATAGTTCTCGGTCGACTTCACAGTGCCCCAGTCGGGGGTCGCAAACTCGCCGAACCGCGCCACATCCATCGCCCAGACGTCGATGGACGGCTCGCCGTCGATCATCCACTCCGCCATGGTCAGGCCCACACCGCCGCCCTGGCAGAAGCCCGCCATGACGCCGACGGCGCACCAGTAGTTCTTCATGCCCGGAACCGGGCCGATCATCGGGTTGCCGTCGGGGCCGAAGGTGAAGGGCCCGTTGATCATATCCTTGATGCCCGCCTCGCCGATGGCCGGGATACGCTCAAACGACATCTCCAGACGGTCGGCAATGCGGTCCAGATCGGGCTGCAGCAGCTCATGCCCGAAATCCCAGGGCGTGCCATCCACCTTCCAGGGCGTGCCCTTCGGCTCATAGGTGCCCAAGAGCATCCCCTGCCGTTCCTGGCGGAAATAGATGTTCGCCTCATAGTCGATCCCGGCCGGCAGGCGGGTCGGGTGGTTGGCGACCGCGTCGATCTTGTCGGTGATCAGATAGTGGTGCTCCATCGGCTGCACCGGCAGGTTGATGCCCTGCATGTGGCCAACTTCCCGCGCCCACAGACCGCCGCAGTTCACAATGTGCTCCGCGTTGATCACCCCGCGCGGGGTCACCACGTCCCAGCTGCCGTCCGGACGCTGGGTGGTGCCAGTCACCGGCGTATGGGTGAAATACTGCGCCCCATGCACCTTGGCGGATTTGGCAAAAGCGTAGGTCGCGCCCGACGGGTCCAGATCGCCGTCCTGATCATCCCACAGCGCTGCATGGTAATGCTTCGGATCAATCAGCGGGTGGCGTTCCGCCACTTCCTTGGGGCTGATGAATTCCTGGTTCAGCCCCATGTAACGTGCCTTGGAGCGTTCCCGCTTCAGATAGTCATACCAGGTCTTGTTCGACGCCAGATAGAACCCACCAGTGATGTGCAGACCCACCGAGTGGCCCGAGGTCTCCTCGATCTCCTTATAGAGGTCGATGGTATAGCTCTGCAGGCGCGAGATGTTCGGGTCCGACGAAATCGTGTGGATCTGCCCTGCCGCGTGCCAGGAGGAGCCGGAGGTCAGCTCATCCCGTTCCAGCAGCACCACGTCCTTCCAGCCGAACTTGGCCAGGTGGAACAGGATCGAGCAGCCAACCACACCGCCGCCGATGATCACCGCCTTGGCGTGGCTCGGCAGCTTCTTGTCGCCGGTGCTCTCCTCTTTGTGGATGTTGAGCGTCGATTGGGCAAAATTGTCTGACATGGATTTGTCCTCAGGTCCGGGGCAAAGCGCGGGATTTGCGGCAAGTGGCACCCAGGGGGTGCACAAGTGGTGTACGGGGGGTGCACAGGGGGTGCCGGGGCAATCCGGCATTTCCTGCATAAGCTGTGGAAATGGGTGAAGAGTTTCTTAACTCAGTACCACGCATCCGGGATCTCCTCCTTGCGGCGGGCGACATAGGCGGCCAGTTCCTCTTTCACCGCCTCATCCATCGGCGGCGCCTGATATTCATCCAGCATCTGGTTCCAGCGTTCATAGGCGCGCTGGCGCATGTCCTTGGACCCGCCCTCTTCCCAGCTCTCGACATTCTCGCTGTCGCTCAGCTTCGGCTCATAAAACGCGGTCTGGTAGTTGCGCATGGTATGGCCGGAGCCCAAGAAATGCCCGCCCGGCGCAACCTCGCCATAGGCATCGCGCGCCATCGCCTCATCGCTGGTATCCAGCCCCTGGCTCAGCACTTTCTGGTAGGAGCCCAGCCGGTCCGCATCCATGATCAGTTTCTCGAACCCGGTGCACAGGCCGCCTTCCAGCCAGCCCGCCGAATGCAGCACAAAATTGGCGCCGGCCAGCATGGTGGAATGCATCGAATCCGCACTTTCATAGGCCGCCTGCGCATCCTCGATCTTGGAGGCTGTCAGCGAGCCGCCGCAGCGCAGCGGCAGCCCGGCGCGGCGGGCCAGCTGGCCGATGGCATAGTTGGAAATCACCGGCTCCGGCATCCCGAATGTCGGTGCACCGGACTTCAGCGACATCGACGACAGGAAGTTGCCCAGCACAAAGGGCGCGCCGGGACGGACGATCTGGGCAAAGGCGCAGCACATCATCGCCTCGGCCATCGCCTGCGCCACCGAGGCGGCGGTAGAGACCGGCCCCATGGCACCCGAGAGGATAAAGGGAACAACCACAATTCCCTGATTCCGCCCGCAATAGACTCTGATTGCCTCTGTCACCACCTTGTCCACCAGCAGCGGCGAATTGGTGTTCACATTGCCCATTATCACGCAGTTGTTGTCCATGACGTCCTTGCCAAAGACAATCTCCGCCATGTCGACACTGTCCTGCGCGCGGGACATCTCGGTGATGGCGCCCAGATGCGGTTTATCGCTCAGCGTCATATGAGCAAACAGCATGTCGAAATGGCGCTTGGAGACCGGCACATCACAGGGCTCGCAGATCACAAACCCGCCGTGATGCAGGTTCGGATGCATATAGGTAAGTTTCACCAGCTTCTCGAACGCGGCCATGTCGCCATAACGCCGCCCACCTTCCAGATCGCGCACAAACGGCGCGCCATAGATCGGGGCAAACACCTGATTGTTGCCGCCAATGGTGACCGACCGCGCCGGGTTGCGGGCCAGCTGGGTGAACTCCCGCGGCGCCTTGGCGCAAAGCGATCGGATCCACTGCGCATCGGCGCGGATCGTGTCGCCGTCGATCTTTGCCCCGGCCTCTTTCCAGATCCGCAGCGCCTCCGGGTCGTCGCGGAAGGCGATGCCGACCTCCTCGAAAATCCAGTCAACCTGGGCTTCCAGCTTGACCAGCTTTTCCTCGTCCAGCGCGTCAAAGAACGGCAGCGAACGCTGGATCCAGGGCGAAGCCGGAGCGCCGGCGGGGGCAGTGTTTCTGTCACGGGATGCGCGGGCGCGTCGGGCCATGGGGCTCTCCATCTTCAGGCGTTGCGGAACAATAAGACCCGGCGCAGATGTTGTGACGGTTGAAAATTCTGATGATTTGGATAACACACAGTTATGCAAGAACTCTGGAAACTCCTCACCAGCCCCCGCCACCTGATCGTCTTCGAGGCCGCCGCCAGGCATGGCTCTTTCACGCGGGCGTCGGAGGAATTGAACGTGCAGCAGCCTGCCGTCAGTGCGGCGGTCAAGCAGCTGGAAGCGTCGTTGGGCGTTATTTTATTCCGCCGCGGGCACCGGAAGGTGGAGCTGACCGGGGCGGGGATGAGGCTTTACACCGATGTCTCCAAAGCGCTGGAGGACATCCTGTCCTCCGCCAAGGCGGTGCGGCAGTTCGGGCGCAATGACCATGTGACGCTCAATTGCTCCTCCGCCTTTGCATACTACTGGGTGATGCCAAGACTGGCCCAGCTGCATGAGGCGTACCCTGATATCGACCTGCGTTTGCAAAGCTCCGACCGGGAACCCGATATCAATACCGAAGGCATCTCGCTGGCGGTGCGCCGCGGCGACGGCAATTGGCCGGACTGCCATTCAGCCCTGATCGCACCTGAGGTGATCTTTCCGGTGGCCAGCCCGCGGGTGATGGCCTCGGCGGTCAACCTGGCAACAGTGCCGAACCTGCTGCATGAGCGGCTGATCCATCTGGAGGAACCGATCCGGGAGCGCCCTAGATGGCAGCAGTGGTTTGCCCATTTCGGGGTCACAGGCCAACTGCCCGCCGCGGGGCTGCGCCTCAACGACTATGCGCTGGTGCTGCAGGCAGCGATTGCGGGTGAGGGCTTTGCCTTCGGCTGGCAGCATGTGACCGAACCGCTGATCAAACAAGGGCTTCTGGCCGCGCGCAAGGACTGGTCCTGGACCACCGGGTCAGGGTTCTATCTGGTGTGGTCCAAGACGCAGGACTTGGTTCCTAACGCAGAACTGGTGCGGCAGTGGCTCCTGGATATGGCAAAACCCGGAACCGCGTGACTCACGCGGCTCCCGTGGCTTCCCTGGCCCGCTGCTTCGAGGTCTTGCGGGTCAGGTAAAGGCGGCGCACAAAGGCCAGCACAAACAGCGCGCTCAGGATCAGCACGATGGTCGGCGCAGGCGCGCTGTCGAGGAAGAAGCTGGCATAGGTGCCCGCCAGCATCGAGATCATGCAGACCAGAACTGAAACCCACAGCATGGTGCTGAACTTGCGCACCACCAGGAAGGCAATGGCACCGGGTGCAATCAGCAGGCCGATGGCCAGGATCAGACCAGCAGCCGACAGCGTCGCCACGATGGTCAGCGACAGGGCTGCCAGCAGCCCGTAGTGCAGCACCGTGACCGGCAGACCGGAGGCCTGCGCCTGTGCCGGATCGAAACTGTGCAACAGCAGGTCTTTCCATTTCAGGACCAGCGCGGCACCAACCACCAGAGAGATGATGCCAGCTGTCCAAAGCTCATCCGGTTCCACCCCCAGCATATTGCCGAACAGGATGTGGTCGAGGTGTGCATTGGTTTCAACCGAGACATAGAGCACGATGCCCAGCCCGAACATGCCGGAAAACACCACCCCCATCACGGTGTCCTGCTTGACCCGGCTGTTGCCGGACAGAAACCCCGTAGCGACAGCGCAGAGCATACCGGCCGCAAAGGCTCCGATAATCAGCGGCAAACCAACGATATAGGCCAGCACGATCCCCGGCAGCACGGCATGGCTGACTGCATCACCCATCAGCGCCCAGCCCTTCATCACCAGGAAACAGGACAGGAGCGCGGTGGGGACCGAGACGATCAGAGAGATCAGAAAGGCGTTCTGCATGAACGCGAACTGGAACGGCATCAGCAGCGTATCGAGGTCCATCATGCAGCCCCCCCTTGTGCCGCCGGGCCGCGTTTCAGCGCCTCGCGCGCCTTGCGCTTGGCCGCCAGCAGCCCGTGTTTCGGGGCGAAGACAAAGACCACAATGAAGATCACGGTTTGCAGCGTCACGATGATGCCGCCGGTGGCCCCGTCCAAAAAGTAGCTGGCATAGGCGCCGAAGAAGCTGGTGAGGGCACCGATAAGCACCGAGACCAGGATCAGCCGCGGGAAGCGGTCGCACAGCAGGTAGGCGGTCGCGCCCGGCGTCACCACCATGGCGATCACCAGGAACGCGCCGACGGTCTGCATTGCCGCCACCACGGAGGCCGATAGCAGCACGAAGAACACCGCCTTGAGCAGGCCGGGGCGCAGGCCGATGGTGCGGGCGTGGTTTTCGTCAAAGAAGGTGACCATCAAATCCTTCCACTTGGCCAGCAGCACCGCCAGCGAGACAAAGCCGATGATCGCCAGCTGCAGTGTATCCTCCGGCGTGATGGCCAGGATATTGCCCATGGTGATGGTCTGCACCGAAACCGACATCGGACTGATCGACACGATGAACAGGCCGAGGCCAAAGAAAGAGGTGAAGATCAGGCCGATGATCACATCCACCTTGAGCCCGGAGCGTTCCGACAGAAACAGCATTGCACCGGCAGCCAGACCGCCCGCGATGAAAGCGCCCAGCGCAAAGGGCAGGCCGAGGATGTAAGCACCCGCCACCCCCGGCACCACAGAGTGCGAGAGCGCATCGCCAATCAGCGACCAGCCCTTGAGCATCAGATAGGCCGACAGGAAGGCGCAGACGCCGCCAACCAACGCGGAAACCCACATTGCATTGGTCATATAGCCATAAGTGAACGGCTCCAGCAGGTATTCCATCACTGCTGCCCTCCGCCCTCGCCGCTGCCTTCGCTGGTCTGGGTTTTTTCGCCGTATTGGACAAAGGGGCGTTCGTCGTCAGTCAAGATGGTCACCTGGCGGGTGTCGCCATCGTCATGCAGCGCTTCGCCGCCCAGGGTGAAATGGCGCAGCACGCCGCCGAAGGCGTGTTCCAGGTTTTCGCGGGTGAAGGTGGTCTCGGTCGGGCCATACCCAAGCACAGTCCCCTTCACCAGCACGGTTCGGTCGCAGAACTCCGGCACGCTGCCGAGGTTGTGTGTGGAAACCAGCATCACCCGGCCTTCGTCCCGCAATTCACGCAACAGGGCGATGATCTGTTCCTCTGTCTTCACGTCCACGCCGGTAAAGGGCTCGTCCAGCAGGATCACCTGCCCGTCTTGGGCCAGGGCGCGGGCCAGAAACACCCGCTTGCGCTGGCCGCCAGACAGCTCGCCGATCTGGCGGTGGCGGAAGTCTTGCATGTTGACCCGGCGCAGTGCCTGATCGACAGCTTCGTGATCGGCCGCCTTGGGACGGCGCAGAAAGCCCATGTGGCCGTAGCGGCCCATCATCACCACGTCCTCGACCAGCACCGGGAAGGCCCAGTCGACCTCCTCCGACTGCGGGACATAGGCGACCAGATTCTTGCGCAGCGCGTCTTTGACCGTCATGCCAAGGATGCGGATCTCGCCCTGCGCGGCCGGAACAAACCCCATGATCGCCTTGAACAGGGTCGATTTGCCGGCGCCGTTCACCCCGACCAGTGCCGTCACCGTGCCGCGGGGAATGGCAAAGCTGGCATCCCACAGCGCGGTATGGCCGTTACGGTAGGTGACAGTGACGTTGCTGGCGGCTATGCCGCCATCCAGAAGCGCGGCGCTGGTGTTCATGGTGCGGGTCTCGCTGGCATCAAGCATGGGCTGTCCTGCTGAGTTACACACAGAAATTGTGTTTTGTGAAATGAAACGCCCCGCAACATCAGCTGCGGGGCGTCCGGGTTTGAAATGCGGTCTTAGTTGGTAACCTCTGTCAAACCGCGAGCAACGGTTTCCGATGTGACCTTGAGCAGATCCAGATAGGTGGGCACCGGGCCGTCCGCCTCGCTGAGCGAGTCGACATAGAGTTCTCCGCCATAAGCCACGCCGGTTTCGCGGGCGACCTGTTCAGCCGGAGCAGTGTTCACGGTGCTTTCGCAGAACACCACCGGGATGTCATTGGCGCGCACGCCGTCGATCACCGAACGCACCTGCTGCGGGGTGCCGACCTGATCGGCGTTCATCGGCCACAGGTACAGCTCCTTCATGCCGAAATCACGGGCCAGGTAGCTGAAGGCGCCTTCGCAGGTCACCAGCCAGCGCTTGTCCTCGGGGATTTCCGCGATGGAACGGCGCAGCGGCTCGATGGTGGCACGCAACTTATCTTTGTATTCACCTGCGTTCTTGACATAGACAGCGGCGTTTTCCGGATCGTGTTCGGCAAAGGCCTCGACGATGTTGTCGATGTAAATCAGCGCGTTATCCAGGCCCATCCAGGCGTGCGGGTTGGGCTTTCCCTCATAGGAGCCGGCCGCGATCGGGATCGGGTCGATGCCGTCGGTCAGGGTGACGGAGGGCACATCATCGAGGTTCGACAGGAACTGCTCGAACCACAGCTCCAGGTTCATGCCGTTCCACAGGATCAGGTCAGCGTCGGACGCCCGGACAATGTCGCGCGGGGTCGGCTCGTAGCCGTGGATCTCAGCCCCGGGTTTGGTGACCGAGACGACTTCAGCCGCGTCACCCGCCACATTGGCGGCCATGTCGGCCAGAACGGTGAAGGTGGTGACCACCTTCATCTTGTCGTCTGCCATTGCCGCGCTGGCAGCAACGGCTGCAACGGCGGCAGCGGATACGGTCTTCAGCAACTTCGGAAACATCCGATTCTCCCTTTGAAGGCACAATTGACGTACTGTTATTGCAAATCATTCTCAACTGTCAATGAAATTGAGAATGATTTGCAAAAGCGAGACACTCTTGCCTGACGGCTTACTGTGGATACCGGAGCCTGCTGCGGGGGCCGTCACCCGTGATGGCTGTCAGCGACAGCGTATGATCCATATTTTTCATCCGGTGCCGCAGCATGAGCCGGGTCAGCCGGTTAAGGTCCTCAGAATATTCAGGCTGGCTTGCCACGTTCTCCAGCTCCCCGCGCCCTTGGCTGTCAAACAGCATCGGCGGCAGGTCGGCGGCGAACTCCACCAGCGTGAACCGCTCATCCCGCAGGATTCCCAGGCAGGAGTCGCTGGCGGTGGTGCCGAGCTCCTGCTGCCACAGGGTTGGCTCAAGCGGCTCAGAAAAATCCAGCTCCGAGAAGGAATACTGCCGCCAGCCCTGCGGCGCCTCCCCGCGCAACAGCGGCAGCAGCGACCGTCCGTCCATGGAGTTCGGCACCTCCTGCCCTACCCATTCCAGGATGGTTGGCGTCACGTCGACTGACTCGGTAATGTGATTGAGGCTGGCTCCTGCGTGCTCCTCGTTACCCGGCATCCGGATGATCAGTGGCGTGTGATAGGCGGCGTCATAGACGGTCATCTTGCCCCAGGAGTGCCGGTCGCCCAGCATCTCGCCATGATCAGCAGTCAGCACCACCATGGTGTTGCCGTACTGCCCGCTGTCCTTCAGGAACCGGATCACCCGCCCGACATGGTGATCCACTTCTGTTGCCAGGCCCAGATAAACCGCGCGAAGGGTTTGGATGTTCTCATCCGTCGGCTCCAGGTCCGGAAAGCCCTCGACAAAACTGGCGGCAGTGCTTTTCCGGAGCAACGGGCCAAAGAAGGGGTGCTGCGCGCTTTCCTCTTCCGGCTCTGCCAGCCGCTGCGGCAAGGGCAGGCTGGCCGGGTCGTACATGCTGTTATAGGGCGCCGGCGCCACCAATGGCGGGTGCGGGCGGATATAGGTCAGATGCGCAAACCAGCTGTCCTTGCCGTGGGCCGGCATCGTATTCAGGAATGAGTTTGTGAGGAATGCAGTATCGCTGTCCTCTGCCGCATAAAGCGCCGGATCATTCAGCCTGGGCGCGCCGCCATCCGGTGAAACCGGCTTGTAGACGTCCCAGTAGTTTTCGAAGTCATAGCCGCGGCTCATCAGATGCGACTGCCAAGGGTAGGACATCTCCAGCCGCATCTCGGTCACTTCATGGAAGCCGTTCATCGGGTATTCGTAGGTCCGAAGCGCCGGATCGTTGGCGTCAAAGGCGCGGGGGTCCTGCGAGGTGTCAGTATAGCCGAACAGCATCGGCAGATACCCCGCCTTGCGCATCTCGGTGGCGATGTTCGGCGTGTCGTGGCGCAGGGGCGTGCCATTGCGGACCGAGCGGTGGTTCATGGCGTACTGCCCGGTCAGGATCGATGCGCGCGACGGCCCGCAAGGGTTGGTTACCGAAAAATGCCGGTTGAAGGATACCGCCTCCTGCATAAAGGTGCGGATGTTCGGCAGGTCTACATGCTCCGCCAGCGCGCCCGACAGGCAGTCCGCGCGCAGCTGGTCAATGATGATGAACAGGACATTCCGGTTTTCGGGGCGTGCGGCAGGCATCCGGGCTTCCTCGCTGGAACAAGTCAGGTTTCCGGAGACAATCTGTGGCAGTCTGCGCGCGGATTACAAGCACAGACTGTGCCGCTCCCGTGGGGCAGCCTGCCGCAGGTTGCCAGCAGGCAATTCCCGGACAATTTTAGTGGTCAGTCCGCAAGCGGCAGAGTAAACAGCTTACCGAACTGCGGTTGCGGATCTGTTACGCCCGCAAGCCGCAGCATGTGCCATCCCAGCGCCTGGTTGCTGGAGATCACTGGCACCCCTGTCTGCGCCTCGATTTCGGGAATGATCCGCAGGCAGCGCAGGTTGGTGCAAGAGATCACGATGGCATCGCAGTCTCCCTGACCGGCGACTTGCTTGGCCGCCTCTGCAATGGCCGACTCAGAGATCCGGGCCACCACCCGGTCATCCATCTGCTCAAACGAACCGAAGCCTGCAATCTCAAACCCTGCCGCTTCCAGCTTGGCGCGCATCTGCGCCGAAACCTCTGGCAGGTAGGGTGTCACAAATCCAAACCTGGCAGCGCCCAGCGCCTTGCCCGCCGCAATGATGGCGGCCAGCGGGTCGGTCACCTTGGCGTTTGGCAGAACAGTCTGCACCGCCTCGGCCACCTTGGCGGAGCCGATCACGGTCGAAGCCGAAGTGCAGCCATAGCCGATGACATCGAAGCCTGGAGCAGAGGGAAACAGCCGGGCCGAGGCCGGCAGGTCCGCCTGCATCTGCGCCAGCGTCTCAGGCCGAACCTCCGGCACCATCGGGATGCGGCTGTGATAGAGCGCGACGCCTGGCTGTGCCATCATCCGGGAGAATTCCGGTTCCAGCGTCTCGTCGGTTTCGAGCACAATTACACCCAGAGTAGCGCGGGTGCCGATGCCTTGGTCCGTTTCATAAGCGAGCTTCATAACTTTAGCTTCCTCAGATCACCGGCAGTTCCGGGGCGGCGCGCTCTGTCAGCAGCTCTGCGCCACTGGCCCGCACCACGATGTTTTCTTCGTGCACCATGATGCGGCCTGCGCCATAGCCCAGCGAGGGCTCCAGCGTCAGCACCATGTTTTCCTCAAGCACCGTCTCGTCAAAGGCCGCGTGCGAGGGCCATTCGGTCAGCTGCATGCCCAGCCCGTGGCCAAGCCGCCCAACGTCCCCCCCCTGATCGTCCATTTCCGCAATCACCGACTGCATCGCCTGGAACAGGTCACGGCAGGTGGCACCGGGTTTGGCGGCGGCAATGCCGGCCTCTGTCGCGCGCCACAGCACATCATGGGCGCGGCGCGACAGGTCGTCGGCACGGCCAATGGCAAAGTTACGGTCGAAGTCGCAGAAGTACCCGTCCCAGGTCGAACCGGTGTCCAGCATCACGATGTCGCCCGCCTGCAGAGGACGGCTGGTCGGCGGCGAGATCACGTCGCTGTAACCGCCCTGATCTGCTCCGCCAACCAGATAGGGCACGTCGTCTGCCCCCTGCGCCAGCGCCTCGCGCCGGAAGGCGCGGAACAAATCCTCAAACGGCAGGCCCTCATGGGCAATCTGCGGCACCTGCGCAAAGGTGCGCGAGCCAATGCCGCAGATGTGGCGCAGCTTTTCGATCTCGGCGGCGGATTTCACCATCCGCAGGCCACGCACCAGCGGGGTGGCATCGGCCACCTTCAGCCCCGGCAACCCCGCCATCAGGCGTTCGTAATCGCCGAGCGGCATTCTGAGCGAAGTCTCGTGCCCTTTCATCAGGCCGATAGAACCGCCGCGTCCGGCAATCGGCGACAGCAGTTCGGTCAGCAGGCTGATGCCGTCATCCTGCGGTGCAGGTGCGCTCCAGGTGCGGATGTCCTTGATCCAGGTGCGGCGCATCAGGTCGGCGCCGATCTCCGGAATGATGGCAATGGGTTTGCCTGCAGGCGGTACAAACAGGAACCAGGGCCGGGTCGGGCTTTGCCAGAACAGCGTGTGGAAGCCGCTGAAATAGCGCACCTCCGGTTCGGTCAGCAGCAGCAGCCCGTCCAGCCCCTGCGCAGCCATCAGCGCCTGGGCCTTTTCCGTGCGGGCGGCAAATTCAGACTCCGGAAAACCGCGAGCGGGAGCCTTGGACATGGTCATTTCCTTTCATGATCGCGGCAATGGCCGCCGGGCCGGAGACTGTTCCGGAACCAGGCGGCTGTGCTGGGGCGCCTTTGGGCGGCCCCCATGGTTATTTTCATCTGCGGCAGCAGGCTCGTCAAACGAGGTCAGCCGTTTACGGAAGGCAGCCGGTCACGCACCAGCTGCACCCAGTATTCCGCGCCGATGGGCAGCAAAGCATCGTTGAAATCATAATCCGCCGAATGCAGCGGCTGGCCGTGCGGCCCCTCTTCTCCGTTGCCCAAAAGCAGGAAGCAGCCCGGCACGGCGGCTGTGAAATGGGCAAAATCCTCGGAGAAGCTCATCGGCGGGCGGTTGCGGATCACCTCGCAGCCTGCGGCTTCACCTGCGCGGCAGGCGGCCTCAGCAGGTTCTGCCGCGTTGATGGTCTCGACAAATTCGGTGTTGAAGCTCACCTCTGCTTCCACCCCGTGAGTGGCGGCGACACCGGCGGCGATCTGGCGCATGAAGCGCTCCACCGCCTCGCGGTCTTCGGGCACCCGTGCACGCACGTCGCCCTTGAGCACCGCATGGCCCGGCAGCACGTTGCGCTGGCCGTCGGTCAGGAATTCGGTCACTGACACCACCGCGCCGGAGCCAGGCGCCAGCTTGCGCGCCACGATGGTTTGCAGCGCCAGCACCATTTCGGCGCCGACCGTGATAGCATCCACCCCCGCCTGCGGCATCGAGGCATGACCGCCCTGACCTTTGATCGAGATTTCAAACAAGCTTTCGCTGTTGCAGATCTGGCCGGGACGGGTCGAGACCTGCCCCACCGGGGCGCCGGGCAGATTGTGGATGGCATAGACCTCTTCGATCGGAAACTGCTCCAGCACACCTTCGGCAATCATTGCCTGCGCGCCCAGGCCGTGTTCCTCGTTGGGCTGGAAAATGAACACAACGGTGCCGTCAAATCCCTGCTCTTGCGTCAGCCGTTCAGCAGCACCCAGCAGCATCGTCATATGGCCGTCATGGCCGCAGGCGTGCATCTTGCCTGGCGTTTCGGAGACATAATCATGGGTGGAGGTTTCGGTGATCGGCAGCGCATCCATATCGGCGCGCAGCCCGATGGCGCGGTTGCCGGTACCTGCGCGCAACAGACCAACAACGCCTGCACCCACATGCACTTCCAAACCGAGGCTGCGCAATTGCTCCGCCACCTTTGCCTTGGTGCGGTCCTCCTGAAAGCCAAGCTCCGGGTGCCGGTGGAAGTCCCGGCGCATTGCGGTCAGTCGGTCCTGAAAGCTTGCCATCTGCACTCTCCAAGCTGTGTGCGGCGAAAATATGCGTCTGCACACGACTTGATGCATATTATTGCAGCTCTCAGGTGACGAAATTCATTCCCGTTCCGCCATTTCGCGGCGAAAAACGTATCCGGGACATCAGGGAAACCGCCAACCGGAGGAATCCCTTCAACGCATCAGATCTCCTCCCCCTTCTCCAGCAATTCCTCGATCAGCTGCCGCTGAATACCCGGGCTGTCGCCGCCGCCAAACTGCAACGCCCCGCCGGTGTAAAGCGTTCCATAGGTGCGGGCGATGTTGACCGTCTGTCCCAGCGAGGAAATCAGCTGGTCTTTCTTGAGCGGAGACAGGGGGTGAATGAAAACCGCCCACAGCTGTCCCTTGGCCACTGCATAACGCGCATCCAGCGCTGTGTCGAAGTTGGCCTGCATCATCCGCATCAGTTCTTCCGCTGTCAGCCCTTCGGAGGGGCGCAAGGGCACCATCGCGCGCATCCGGTCCGCCGCCGGATCGGTGACCACCAGCATCGGCACGCCGGAAATACTCAGCTGAAACCCGCGCCCGACGGGCTGCGCCTGGTCATCCAGCGCAAATAGTATCCGCCCCAGCCGCTCATAGGTCATTGGCGGTTCCGGCGCGTCCTTCGCTTCCTGCGCAAACGCGGGTGCGGCCAGCACAGATGCCATCAAAATTGCCCGCAGCCAGATCATGCCGTCACCTCCTGATTGATGCGCCTTGCCACAGGCTACTGTGCGCTGGCGCAAGGCACCATGCACAGATCAGTGAGTAACAGCGGATGATGGCTGGTCAGCCGGCAGTTTCGCGGAGGGCGTCAATCACCGTCATCGCCTTGGCCAGGGCTTCCTCGATGCTCAGGTCGCTGGTGTCGATCAGAATGGCATCCGCTGCCGGGCGCAGCGGTGCTTCGGCGCGGTTCATGTCGCGGTCGTCCCGGGCCTTCACGTCGCCCAGCACTTCCTCCAGTGTCGTCACCTTACCTGCCGCGGCCAGTTCCAGGAAACGGCGCCGGGCCCGCACTTCGGCGCTGGCGGTGACAAAGAACTTTACCTGTGCATAGGGGCAGATCACGGTGCCGATGTCGCGCCCGTCCAGCACTGCGCCGCCCGCGCGGCGGGCAAAGGCGCGCTGGAAGTCGACCAGAGCGGCGCGCACCTCGGCAATCACCGCGACCTTGGAAGCCGCCTGCGCAACCTCCGGCCCGCGCAGGTCGTCGCGCGCCAGATCCTCAGGTGTCAAGTTCTGCGCGGCTTCCACCGGGGCCGCACCATCCAGCATCTTGGCTCCGACGGCCCGGTACAAAAGACCGGTGTCCAGATGACCAAACCCGTAATGCGCGGCCAAGGCCTTGGACAGCGTACCCTTTCCAGCGGCTGCGGGGCCATCAACGGCTATGGTGAAACTTTCGCTCATGTGCGCTCCAGCTTGGCACCCAATCCGCCCATCAGGCTTTCAAAGATCGGGAAGGACGTTGCGATCGGGCTGCCGTCGTCGACGGAAACAGCGTTTTGCGCACCCATGCCCATTACCATGAAGGACATGGCGATCCGGTGGTCGAGGAAGCTTTCGCAGGTGCCGCCGCCCGGCACGCCGTCCGGCCCAAGGCCGGTAACCTCCCACCAGTCATCGCCTTCGTCGACAGTGATACCATTGGCGCGCAGGCCCTTTGCCATCGCGTCGATGCGGTCGCTTTCTTTGACCCGCAGTTCCTTGACGCCCGCCATCATGGTCTTGCCTTCCGCGAAGGAGGCAACCACCGACAGCACCGGGTATTCGTCGATCATCGAGGCGGCGCGCTCCGGCGGCACTTCGATGCCTTTCATGTTAGGCGAGTATTTTGCGCGCAGATCGGCCACCGGCTCGCCGCCCTCCTCGCGCATGTTCTCGAACGTCAGGTCCGCGCCCATGTCCTGCAGGGTGTAATAGAGGCCCGCGCGGGTCGGGTTGAGACCGATGTTTGGCACCAGCACATCAGAGCCGGGGGTGATCAGCGCCGCACAGACAGGGAAAGCGGCGGAGGACGGGTCACGCGGCACAGCAATGACCTGCGGTTTCAGCTCCGGGCGGCCGGTCAGGGTGATGACGCGGCCCTCATCTGTTTCTTCGGTGGTGATCTCTGCGCCGAAACCAGCCAGCATCCGTTCGGTGTGGTCGCGGGTGGCTTCCTTCTCGATCACCACGGTCTTGCCGGGCGCGTTGAGGCCGGCAAAGAGCACCGCCGATTTCACCTGCGCCGATGGTACCGGGACCTCGTAACGCACCGGCACCGGGTCCGCGGCGCCAACGATGGTCATCGGCAGACGGCCGCCGGAGCGGCCAACGGATTGGGTTCCGAACAGCGCCAGAGGGTCGGTCACGCGCGCCATCGGGCGCTTGTTCAAGGACGCGTCGCCGGTGAAAGTCGCGGTGATCGGGGAGGTTGCCATCACCCCCATGATCAGCCGCACCCCGGTGCCGGAGTTGCCGCAGTCGATCACGTTGTCCGGTTCCGCAAAACCGCCGACGCCGACACCGAACACCGACCAGTTGCCGCCGCCGTGGTTCACCACCTCTGCGCCAAAAGCCTGCATCGCCTTGGCGGTGTCCAGCACATCCTCGCCTTCCAGCAGGCCAGAGATCTTGGTTTCGCCCACCGACAGCGCGCCAAGGATCAGCGAGCGGTGCGAGATCGACTTGTCGCCGGGCACCTCTGCCACGCCTTTGAGCGGGTCAGCACGGTGGGAGGTCATCGGGATGGGCGTGCCGTGTCCGGACATGGGGCTTCCTTCGTCTGTCGGTCGTTCGTCTGTGCGTTTGCGCTATCGGTAACGGATTGGGCCTGGCCGGTCCAGCGTAATTGGCCTCAGCCCAGGCGGCGGAAGGTCAGGTAATGCGGGGTCCGCCCCTCTCGCAGGGCCTTCTGCTCGTACCGCGTGGAGATCCAGTCATCCCACGGCTTGCGCCAGTCGGTTGGGCCTTCGGCCAGCCATTCGAAACCGGCCTTCGGCACTTCCTCCAGGGTCTGGCGGACATAGTCGGGGATATCCGTTGCCACCCGGAAGATCGCGCCCGGCTTCAGGCAGCGGGCCAGCGGCTCCAGATGCTCCTGCGTCACAAAGCGGCGGCGGTGGTGGCGCGCCTTGGGCCAGGGGTCAGGATAGAGCAGGAAGGCGCGGGAGACCGATGCCTCCGGCAGCACATCCATCAGATCGCGGGCGTCGCCCGGATGCACGGCGATGTTATCCGCGCCCGCGTTGCGGATTTTGCCCAACAGCATCGCCACACCATTGATGAAGGGCTCCGCGCCGATGATGCCCGCATCCGGGTTGCCGACCGCCTGATGCACCAGATGCTCACCGCCGCCAAAGCCGACCTCCAGCCAGACGTCCTTGCCGCCGAACAGCGCCTCAAGGTCCAGTGGTTTGCGGTCCGGGTTTTCGTCCCAGCCAACCGCTCCGGGGCTAAGGCTGGCCAGGTCCTCGTCAAGGTAGCGCTTTTGGCTGTCCTTCAGCGTCTTGCCTTTGAACCGGCCATAGAAGTTGCGCCAGGGCGCGCCGCTGGCGTGTTTATCGGCAGCGTTTTCAACTGCGGGCCGGGTTTCCTTGGACTGGTCGTCGCGGGGCTTCTGGTCGCCGGACATGCGTCTGGGCTCCTGTTCGAGGCGTCTTTTGAAAGGCTGGCCGCCCCTGTGCCGCAAGCAGGCCCGCGGGTCAAGCCATCTAGGGCTGCTCACCCGGCTTCAGTTCCCGCAGCACCCCTGCCGCGATCAGCCGCAAGCGGCTGGGATACCATTCCCCGTCAGGATCCGTGCGCAGCGTTTCGATGGCAAAGCCCGGATCAACCCCGCGCGCAACCATATAGCTCAGGTGCTCGTAAACTTCGCTCTGGGTGTCCTCGTAGATCCAGGAGCCGAACTCAAACGGTGTTGCCCAGCGGCGGCGCTTGCGTTCGCTTCGGTAGTATTTGTGCACGGCCTCGGAGGGCCAGTTGCGCTGGTGGAAGCCAATGCTGGAGCCGATTGTCATCCGCCGCCGCTCGCCCGCGAGAAACACGTCGACACAGGCGCTGATGCAGGTACCGTCAACCAGTGTGTCCAGCCCGTATTCCAGCACCAGCCCGGCGATTTCCTCTCCGGCATAGACGCTGCCGCCGACGCTGTTGAGCTGCAGTTCAGTAATCTCAGGGCTTTTCTTCAGAATATTCCGAAGGTGCGATACGTCCTCTTCGGTGATTTCCGCCAGCTCGCCTGTCACCTCTGTTTCGGTGTCGTAGACCAGCGTCTTGCCTTGCAGGCTGAATTTCTGCGGCAGCACCTCCTTGGCGGCAACGGCGGACGCCAGAAACAGGCAGATCGTTAGAGGAATTAAGCGCAGCATCGTGGCTCCGGCAGCTGAATGGTCCCTGCGCGGAACTATGGCGCAGGCTGCCGTTTCACTCCACCCCGAACACAAGTGGTGAAGACGAAGCCTAAGGATTCGGGCGAGCGTGCCCGCAAAAGAAAGGAGCGGGCACCGGGACCCGCTCCTTTTTAGGCAATTTCCAGCTTCAGACGGCTCTCTTCAGCGCCTCGGCCAGATCGGTTCGTTCCCAGCTGAACCCCCCGTCTGCTTCCGGCTCGCGGCCAAAGTGACCATAGGCCGCCGTGCGCTGATAGATCGGTTTGTTCAGCCCCAGGTGCGAGCGGATGCCGCGCGGTGTCAGATCCATGACCTGGTCGATCGCCCGTTCGATCGCCGCCGGGTCGACCTCTCCGGTGCCGTGGGTCTCAGCATAGATCGACAGGGGCTTGGACACACCAATCGCATATGACAGCTGGATGGTGCACTTCTCTGCCATGCCCGCGGCTACCACGTTCTTGGCCAGGTAGCGCGCCGCATAAGCCGCAGAGCGGTCCACCTTAGTTGGATCTTTGCCAGAAAACGCACCGCCGCCATGCGGGGCTGCGCCGCCATAAGTGTCGACGATGATCTTGCGGCCGGTCAGACCTGCGTCGCCATCCGGGCCGCCGATCACGAATTTGCCGGTCGGGTTCACATGCCACTGGGTGGCACTGGTCAGCCAGCCCTCGGGTAGGGTTTCGCGGATGTAAGGTTCGACAATGGCGCGGATGTCATTCGAGGTCAGCGATTCATCGAGATGCTGAGTCGACAGCACCAGAGAGCTGATGCCCACCGGCTTGCCGCCTTCATAGACCACCGACAGCTGCGATTTGGCATCCGGACCCAGGGCCGGTTCGGTGCCGTTCTTGCGCACTTCCGCCAGGCGGCGCAGAATCGCGTGGCTGAACTGGATCGGCGCCGGCATCAGCGCGTCGGTCTCATTGGTGGCAAAGCCGAACATGATGCCCTGGTCGCCAGCACCTTCGTCCTTGTCCCCGGAAGCGTCCACGCCCTGCGCGATATGGGCGGATTGTTCGTGCAGCAGGTTAGTCACTTCCACTGTCTCGTGGTGGAACTTGTCCTGCTCGTAGCCGATGTCCTTGATGCAGGCGCGGGCGATTTCGTCAATCCGGCCCATGTAATCGTGCAGCTTGTCCTGATCGGACAGGCCCACCTCGCCCCCGATAACCACACGGTTGGTGGTGGCAAAGGTCTCAGCCGCGACACGCGCTTCGGGCTCCTCCGCCAGGAATGCGTCCAGAACAGCATCGGAAATGCGGTCACAGACCTTGTCCGGGTGGCCTTCGGAAACCGATTCCGAAGTGAAAGTGTAGTTCGTACGGGTCATGAAAAGTGCTCCATTGGTTTAGCCTTGCCACGCCAGGAAGCCGTTGTGACAGGTATCAAGCCGCATTACGCGGCTCATCCGCGCAGGTCAATCTATATTCCGGTAGAGTTAAGCAGCTATGACCGCGGCGCAAGAGCGCGGGAGAAAAAGAATACTCCGCCCGCAATGAACATACACAGCAGGAATACAGGCCAATCACCGGTGCGGCTGTAGAGGGTCGGTGGCAGCGGCATAGGCAGGGCTGCGTCAATGTAGCCAGCCTGGCCCAGCGGCAACTGATCCAGAAGCTGCCCGTCAGGTGCAATCATTGCTGAAACGCCCGTATTGGCAGCCCGGATCATCGGCAGCCCCTGTTCCAGTGCCCGCATTCGCGCCTGCACCAGGTGCTGATAAGGGCCGGAACGGGTGCCGAACCAAGCATCATTGGTGATCTGCACCAGCATGTCGGGACGGGCCGCGGCGGCGTTCACATCCTGCGGGAAAACAGCCTCATAGCAGATCAGCGGCAATGCGCTGCCGATGGGCAATTCCATCAGCCTTGCCCCCGGACCGGCGGCATATCCGGCCCCGGCCTGGGAAGCGAAGCCGTGGATTCCGAACTGGGCCATGAAGTCGCCAAACGGCACATATTCCCCGAATGGCACCAGATGTGCCTTGTCGTAGGTTGCGGCTGGCAGACCATCTGCATCCAGCAGCACCGCTGAGTTGTAGTAGGCGCCGCCATCCTCCCGCTGGATGCCCAGCAGAACCGGCACACCGCCGGCGCCTTCTGTGATGACCTGCAGAGTATCTTCGGCATAGTTCAGCAGTTGCGGCACCGCGGTTTCCGGCCAGACGATCAGGTCAGGCCGCGGGTCCTCTGAAGAGAACGCCAGCGCGCGGCGAACAAACTCCCACCTGTGGTCCGGGTGCCATTTTTGATCCTGAGGCGCATTGGGCTGGACGATCCTTACTGTCTTTTCAGAAGGCCCAGCCAGGTCCGGCGCAGGCACGGCCAGGACTATAGCTGCAGCCAGAACCGGCGACAGAATGCCAACGGCAAGACTTTTCCGCAGCAAGGCAAGCGGCAGGAATGCAACGAGCGTCAGCAGCGCCAGCCCCTGCGGCCCGATCCACGGCAGCAGATTTGCAGCAGGTGTATCTATCCAGAACTGGCCGAAGGCGGCCCAGGGAAACCCAGTGAGCAGATAAGCGCGGGCAAATTCCGCAAGCGACCACAGGGCCACCAGCATCACAAGTCGCGCGGCGCCATGGCTGAGACGGGCTGCGAGACCGAACGCCGCGCCCCAGAACAGGGCCAAGCCAGCAGCAAGAAAAACAAGCGCAAAGGGCGCCATCCAGGCGTGACGTTCAGGGTCGATCTGAAACGGCTCAAGGATCCAGGACAGCCCAAAGGCAAAGTAGCCCAGGCCGAACAGCCATCCCGCCAGAGCCGCAGCACGGGCAGAGGCTGCCTGCAGCACCAGCCAGCCAGCCGCAGCCAGCGCAACCGGCAGCCCGATCAGCATGTGCCAGGGTGCCAGCGCCAGCGACAGCAGCGCACCGCTGCCAAGGGCCAGCCCCGCCGGGGCCAGCCGGAGCCGGCGTGCAGCCTGCCGCAGCCCGAGTGACATCATGCAGCGGCGTCCGGCAGCCGCACCCGCAGCCGCTTGATCCGGCGCGGATCAGCATCCATGACTTCGAACTCAGCGCCCTCGGGGTGTTCAATCACCTCGCCGCGCGCAGGTACACGGCCTGACAGCATGAAGACCAGTCCGCCAAGCGTATCGATCTCTTCCTCGTCCACGTCATCGTGGCTGGTCAGCGAATGGCCGGTCTCGGCCTCAAACTCCGGCAACGAGGTGCGGGCCAGTGCGATGTAGCAGCCGGGCTTTTCCTCGAACCAGGTCTGATGTTCGTCGGCGTCGTGCTCATCCTCGATCTCGCCCACAACCTGTTCGATCAGGTCCTCGATGGTGACAAGCCCGTCCACGCCGCCGTATTCGTCGATCACCAGCGCCATGTGGCGGCGTTCGGCCTGCATCTTGGTCAGCAGCACGCCGATCGGCATCGAGGGTGGCACGAACAGCAGCGGGCGCAGCATCTTTGACAAGTCAAATTCAGAGGTGCCGCCGTTAAAACCATGCGTCAGCGAGAAATCCTTGAGGTGAACAAAGCCCAGCGGCGTGTCCAGCGTGCCCTCGTAAACGGGAATGCGGGTAAAGCCGCTTTGCCGGAAAATGCCGACCAGATCATCCTTGGCGACTGTCACAGGCACGGCAGCGATTTCGGCAGAGGGGATAGCAACGTCCTCAACCCGCATCCGGCGCAGGTTGATCATGCCGTGCGGCCCAGCACCCGTTGCAGGCTGTTCGCCGCCGGTGTCCTGTCCGTCCTGCGGATCGGGGCTGAATACGTTGCGCAGCCGCGTCCACAATCCGGTATTTTCAGAGGCCGGCGCTTCCGCCGCCGTGCCATTGATGTCCTGCAGCGCGCCTTGCGCCGCGTTAGAACTGCCTTCTATGTCGCCCATCGGTCCTATCCAAAAACCCCGCTCACGGGGCATCCTCACTCATATATGGGTTCGCGATACCCAGTTTGCCAAGTAGCAGGACCTCAATCCCTTCCATCAATGCGGCATCGCGGTCACGTATGTGATCATACCCCAAAAGGTGCAACAGTCCGTGAATGATGAGATGGCGGGTGTGATCGGTCAGTGCTTTTCCCGCTTCCAGGGCTTCCCGGGCGCAAGTGTCATAGGAAATCGCGATGTCACCCAGCGGGATTTCCCCTGTAAAATCAGCCTCTGGCGCCAGCGGCGTGCCGCCGTCCTCCTCGGCCGCCAGCTCTTCCGCCGGCCAGCTGAGGACATTTGTAGGCTGCGGTTTACTGCGAAATTCGGCGTTAAGTTCAGCAATGCGCGGATCATCACAGGCCAGCAGCGAAATTTCGCAATCCTCCGGGTCCAGTGCAAAATGAGCCAGCACGGCAGCAATGGCCTCTTCGGCCAGCGCCTCAAGCCCGGCATCCTGCCAGCGGCTGTCTTCGATAGTGATATCGAGCGTCATGGTACGGCTGCACATGCGGGGGGCAGCCCCCGCACCCCCGGAGTATTTTTGCAAAGATGAAGCCCGGCGGTTTTTTCGTCAGGCGGGTGGCGTGTCCGCGTCATAAGCCTCAATGATGGCAGCCACAAGCGGGTGACGCACCACGTCGCGGGCCGTGAAATAGTTGAAGCTGATCTTGGGGATTGTTTTCAGCAGCCGTTCGGCGTCCGCCAGTCCGGACTGCACCCCGCGCGGCAGGTCGACCTGCGAGCGGTCGCCAGTTATCACCATGCGCGAACCCTCACCCAGCCGGGTCAGGAACATCTTCATCTGCATGGTGGTGGCATTCTGCGCCTCATCCAGCACCACAAAGGCATTGGACAGAGTGCGGCCGCGCATGAAGGCCAGCGGTGCGATTTCAATCCGCTTGTCCTCAATCAGCTTGGCCAGTTGTTTGCCCGGCAGAAAGTCGTTCAGCGCGTCATAGAGCGGCTGCATGTAGGGGTCGACCTTGTCCTTCATGTCGCCCGGCAGGTAGCCAAGTTTTTCGCCGGCCTCCACCGCAGGGCGGGACAGGATGATGCGGTCGACATGGCCGGTGATGAACATCGAAACGCCCACAGCAACCGCCAGGTAGGTCTTGCCGGTACCCGCCGGGCCGATGCCGAAGGCCAGTTCGTGCTCGAACAGGGACTGCACATAGGCCTTCTGCGCCTCGGTGCGCGGCTCCACCAGTTTCTTCCGGGTCTTGATCTCCACCCGGCCGCCGCGGAACATTTGCAGCTGTCCGTCGGGTTCAGCATCGTCGGTGTCCGGCCCCATGCGCAGTTCCCGGTCGATGTCGCCGCTTTCGACGCTGCGGCCGGTTTCAAGCCGGTCGTAAAGCGCGGTGAGCACACCTGCCGCCTGCTCCCGCGCCGAATCCTCACCCATCACTGACAGCTGATTGCCGCGGCGGACAATCTGCACGCCCAGTTTTTGTTCGATGTCAGCCAGGTTGCGGTCATATTCGCCGCACAGGTCGATCAGCAATCGGTTGTCAGGAAATTCCAGCAGCACTTCGTGGGTTGCGGTCTGGGTCTGCGGGTCATTCAGGGCACTGATGGCCAAGCTGATCTCCTCAATCTGGCGTTGCCCTTTCAGTCTGCCTCCGCCGCAGCATTTGCGCAAGCAGGCGCTGCATAAAATCACTTCATTGAAACAAAACAGCCGCCCCGGACGGGCGGCTGCAATTCACGCTGTATGCAATTCTCAGATCGGGTCGCCGAAGGTCGATCCCTTCTTGAATGGGCCAGTTGCCACATTACGCGGGAGATCACTGTTGCAGACCGGCTTGCCGTCAGGCGTGCGCCGCAGGTCTGCATAACCTTCCAGGCCATCATCGATGATCCAATGCTCGCAGCCTTGGGGATCGACCCAAATACCAGCTTCGAGATTGGACAAATGTTGAGACTTGCCATCAGCGACATGACCGTCGGTAGTCTTGTTAACCGCCGGAGTACAGGCGGAAACACCTGCGACTGCGGCAAGGAGAACGGCTGCTTTCACTGTTTTCATCATCCCTCTCCCTCAGCGCAGGCAGTAAATTTCGACGCGGCGGTTTTGCGCCATGTTGGCCGCGCTGGTGTTGGGCACCCGCGGGTCCCGTTCACCATAGGCGCGGACATCATTTATCCGGGCGCCAACCGATCGGGCAACCTGGGCCACAGCATTGGCACGGCGCTCTGAGAGGCGAATATTGTATTCATCGGAAGCGCGGCTGTCGGTGTGGCCCGCGATCACAAAGGACCGTGCACCATTCGACCTGGCCTGCTGGAAGAATTCGCCCAGCCGCTGCCGGCCGGCGGCATTGATAAAATGCTTGTCAGTGGCAAAGAATTGATCGGTCGGCATCACACCGCAGATTTTCCCGCGGCGGCAGACAGGCTTGCCGTCCGGAGTCACATGCGGCGTCATGAACCCCTCGGCCCCGTCATCCATCACCCAGTGTTCGCAGCCGTCCGGATCAACCCAGATCGTGGGCACATAGCGTTCGCCCTTGATCGTGCGCTGCCCGGTTTGCGCGCTGGCAGGCGCGGCAGCGATGCTGAGCGCAGCCGTGGCAGCGGCAGCCAGCGCCATCGCATTGTTCAGTTTGAGTATCATCACAACCACAATTCCTTTACCTAAAGTTCCCCCCAGGGTGTTGCCGCGCACAAGCGGCCACCGTTCAGGCCATAAGAGCCAAAATACCTGATAGGGACCGCGTATACATGCTAATTTTATTAATATTCCGCGCAAATTAGGCACCCACCACGAACACTCAATGAATTTTTGAAAAATTGTTTACAAGAGCAAAGCAATGAAGAATCGCCTGAATAAGGCGGCCTGTCACGAGAGGACGGTCCACGAAAAAGCCGCCAAGGGATTCGGCCGAAATCCTGCTGATTAGCCGATCAGTTCACCAGCAAGAGAATTGGCGCCGGAAGACACGATCCGGACCCGCGCAAGATCACCAACCTGACGGCTGCAATCAGCAACATGAACAGCGTGCAGATAATCGGACTTGCCGACCATTTGACCCGGCAGGCGGCCTGCCTTCTCAAACAGCACACCAACCTCTCTGCCGACCATGCTGTCCTGAACCTCGCGCTGCTGCCTGGTGAGCAGGGCCTGCAAGCGCTGCAGCCGGTCATCTGCTGCCGCCGGGTCGACTTGCGCGCGCTCTGCAGCCGGCGTGCCGGGACGGGTCGAGTATTTGAAGGAATAGGCGGTGCCGTATTTCACCTCCTCAACCAGATCCATGGTGGCCTGGAAGTCTTCCTCGGTCTCTTCCGGGAAGCCAACAATAAAGTCTCCGGAGATCAGGATATCCGGACGCGCGGCTCGAATGCGCTCGATCAGCCGGATGTAGCTTTCGGCGGTATGTGAGCGGTTCATCCGTTTGAGGATCTTATCGGACCCTGCCTGCACCGGCAGATGCAGATACGGCATCAGCTTGGCGCAAGTGCCGTGCGCCTCAATCAGGTCGTCCTGCATGTCGTTGGGGTGCGAGGTGGTGAAACGGATCCGTTCCAGACCGTCGATTTTGTCCAGCTCCCAGATCAACTGTGCCAGAGTCAGGTCGCCGTTGGGACCGGCGCCGTGGTATGCATTCACGTTCTGTCCCAGCAGGGTGATCTCACGCACGCCACGCTCCACCAGGTCTTGTGCCTCACGCAGGATGCGGTCCGCAGGGCGCGAGACCTCGGCTCCACGGGTGTAGGGAACAACACAGAAGGCGCAGAATTTGTCGCAGCCCTCCTGCACCGTCAAAAACGCGGTTGGGCCGCGTTTGGCCTTGGGCCGGTGCTTGAGCTTTTCGAATTTGTCTTCCTCGGGGAAATCGGTGTCCAGCACCTTTTCCCCTTCACGCGTCTTGGCTTCCATTTCCGGCAGCCGGTGATAGCTTTGGGGGCCAACCACCAGATCGACCAGCGGCTGACGGCGCATGATCTCTTCGCCTTCGGCCTGGGCAACGCAACCGGCAACACCGATCTTCAGGTCCGGTTTTTCAGCCTTAAGCCCCTTGAAGCGGCCAAGTTCGGAATAGACTTTCTCCGCTGCTTTTTCCCGGATGTGGCAGGTGTTGAGAAGGATCATGTCGGCGTCATCTGCCGATTTAGTCTCCACGTACCCCTCACCGCCCAGCGCCTCGGCCATACGTTCGCTGTCGTAGACATTCATCTGACAGCCATAGGTCTTGATAAACAGCTTCTTCGGGGCGCTCATGCGGGTCAGCCTTCCAGCCAGGGTGGGTAAACAGCGGCTTGCAATACAGGCAAATGCCGTTGCTTGCAATGCAGCGGGATTTACCCGATTTTAGCAGCAAAGGCCAGAAAGGCAGGGCAGACCGGCATGATGTATTCTTCGCTGCAGGATTTCCTGAAAGAGGGCAAGCCGCTGCTGGCCAAGGGGCCGGTTGCACTGGTTTTCATCGAAGATGAGGTGGAAATCGCCACCACCCTGCGGCACCATTTGCAAAGCGGCTTCAAGGCGGTCGTAGCACTGATGCCGGATGCCTTTGACCTGCCGCAGGATGTGCGTGCAAGAGTCCACCGGGTCCCCTTTGATTGCGGACCTGAGGGGGCGGTGACCAGCGCCGTCAATGCTGTCATTGCCAGCGCGCAGCCGGGCTGCTGGCTGTACTACTGCTACAATGCGGAATACCTCTTCTATCCATTCTGCGAATCCCGAGGCATCGGCGAGATGCTGACATTCCACACCGAGGAACGCCGCGATGCGATGCTCACCTATGTCATAGACCTTTATGCCGGCGATCTGACTGAGAGCCCCACAGCGGTATCGCTGGAGAAGGCCTATCTCGACAAGTCAGGCTATTACGCACAGTCACGCAAGGATCCGGAAACGGGTCATCCGCGTGAACGGCAACTGGATTTCTTTGGCGGTGTGCGATGGCGCTTTGAAGAGCACATTCCAGCCGCCAGCCGCAAGATCGACCGGATTTCACTGTTCCGCGCTAAGCCTGGCCTGCATCTGCAGCCGGATCACACCTTCGACAATCAGGAATACAATACATACGCTTGCCCCTGGCACCATAATCTGACCGCCGCGGTCTGCTCCTTCCGCACTGCAAAGGCTCTCAAGCGCAACCCTGGCTCCACTTTTGATATCGAATCTTTCCGCTGGCATAACTCGGCACCATTTGAATGGCACTCGCGCCAATTACTTGACCTAGGACTGATGGAACCAGGTCAGTGGTTCTGAATGGGCCGGAAAGCCGGAGGTTTCGCACCCCACATTATGAAGAAGCCAATCACAGAGAGTTTCGCCTGGTACCGCACGGTCCAGCGGCCAAACTTCGGCTATTGCTGATGAATTTGGCAGGTGGTTTGGATCCGCAGGAGCACGCCAAGTGACGCTCTGCATAGCAACTTGCAGCTGTGATGATGCTTCCTCAGACGGCAGCTGAGCGAAGGCAGAATGCAACAATTGATGAGCAGGCACGCCGCGCGCCTGCCACCAGGCTAACCTGCTTGCAGCGGCTTTCGCTCCGCTTGCCAATCACGGGCCCATGCCAGGAATCGCTTGCGGTCCATTGGGCGTCCAAAGGCATAACCTTGCAGGATGTCAGCGCCGATTTCAGAAAGAACCTCTGCCTCGCCGGCGGTTTCCACCCCCTCCACAACCGCTGCCGCTCCGGCGCTGGCGGCCATCTCGATCAGTCCGCGCATCAAGTCGCGGCGGGCCGGTTTGCAATCAATGCCTGTCGTGAACATGCGGTCGATTTTCAACCTGTCGGGCTTGAGCGCCAGCACCCCTGCGATGCTGGCATGTCCGGTTCCGAAATCATCAATCTCAATGCCGATACCCATCGCCTTAAGAGCGTCAATCTGCTTGCCATAATCGTCATTAACATGATCAAGAAAAACCGTCTCGAGAAGCTCGAAGGCGAGGCCGCTTGCCGGGATGTCCGTGCGCTGCCGCAGCTCCTCGATCAGACCGGGGTGGCCAAGCCGCTCTGCAGAGACATTCACTGAGATACTGGGCAATGCAACCCCCTGTTGCTCAAACTCCCAGTAGGCGGCCAAGGCGATATCCAGCACCCGCCGGTCCAAGTCCGCCAGCATGTTCACCTCCCTGGCGATCGGCACAAAGACGTCAGGGCCGACAATGCCGCGGCGGGGGTGGTTCCAGCGCGCCAGGGCCTCGCACCCTGCTAGCACCCCTGTTTTCCCCTCGATCTGCGGCTGAAAAGTAACTTCAATCTCGTTATTGACGAACGCCTGTTTAAAGTCCCGGATGAGGTCCATCTTCTCATCATGTGCAGACCCGATAGAGGCGGAGTATGCGTTCACGCAGGATCGCCCGTCGGCCTTCGAGGCATACAGCGCCAAGTCAGCCCGCCGCAGCGCGGACAGCAGGGTTTCATGCGGTTCGCTAAGAGCAAAACCAATGGACGCCCCGACCTGGAGATCGGCATCCTTGTATCTTACCGGCTGAAGCAGCTCGAACAGAAGATCCGAGCAGAATTCAAATGCCTCCGCTTCGCTGCCGGCAAACTCCATCAGCATCGCAAATTCGTCCCCGCCGATACGGAAAGCAAAGTCGCGCCCGGCGTGGATCTTACCGGAAATCCGCTGCGCCGCGTGTTCCAGAACCAGATCACCGGCCTCATGCCCGTAAGTGTCATTAATCTCTTTGAACCGGTCCAGGTCCAGCGCGACAACCAGTGTGCCCGCCTGCTGATCCGCCGCCGGAGCGGAAGCGATTTCCTCCAGGTGCTTACGGTTTCCCAGCCCAGTGAGCTTGTCATGCCGGGCCGACCAGGCGCTTTCCTCCTGCGCCTCCCGCATCGCCTCAAAGGCCTCTTCCGCCAGCACCCGGCTCATCCGTTCTTTGCGGATCGAGTCCACACGCAGGCTGATTTCATCTTCGACCCGGTCCAGCACACGGTTGTAACGGAACGCCAGCACTCCCAGATCAGTGGACCGTTCGACACGCACTCGGCTGCTGAAAGACCCGGACCTCTGATGCCGCTTCATCTCCTCCAGCATTTCCAGCAGCGCATTGCGCTGGTTGTTTTCAGCCAAGTTCAACCCCCGCACCTCGTCTCTGGGACGCGCTCGCAGCAGTCCAGCAGCTTTGAGAATTATAGCAAGCGGAATCGTGCACGAGATAACCCAGGCTGCTACAGCAGAAGCCCCCAAGGCCTGAATTCCGAGCTGGCCCAGCCTGCTCCCGGCAGGGAGCAGCTCCAGCGGGACCGTGAATGCCACCGCGAGCGTGCCGACCAGCCCGGCTGCCAGATGTACCGGTACCGCGCCCACCACATCATCAATTTTCAGTGCATCCAGAATGTCCCGTGCGACGATCACTGTCACCGAACCGACGACCCCTATCAGGAAGGCCATCGGCCCTGTCACAAGATGGATACCCGCGGTTCCTGCCACCAGCCCGCCGAGAAAACCGTTGACCAGGATTTCAGCCCGGACACAACGGAACAGCCCTAGACCTATGATTATGCTGGCAATTCCCGCTCCCGCTGCCGACAGCATAGTGCGGGCGATCACCGGACCCACATTTGTGCTGAAAGCCAAAGCTGAGCCGCCGTTGAACGCGCCCCATCCGACCCACAGCAACAACCCGCCAAGGGTCACGAGGGAGATGGAGTTCTCTTCGAAAAACCGCTTCTTCGGCCCATAGCGGCCCAGCCGCGGCCCCAAGAGAACGACTGCCACCAGCGCTGTCCAGCCTCCGACACTATGCACCACTGTCGCGCCGGCAAAGTCGATGAAGCCAGCCTGCCGCAACCATCCGGCCTCATTCCAGACCCAATGCCCGGCAACAGGATAAATAAAGGCCCCGAGCATCACGGACATCACTAAGTAGCCCAGAAACCTCTCCCGCTCGGCCACGGCACCGGACACAATCGTTGCAGCTGTGGAAGCAAAAGCCATCTGAAACAGGAAAATTGCGGCTGAATGGCCTGCGGAGTTGTCGAGCTGTGGCCAGAAGCCGCCGGTCCCGAACAGGCCGCCCAAGCTGGGGCCAAACATCAGACCGAATCCGGTCAGCCAGAATGCAGTGCTGACCACGCAGACATCTGACAAGTTCTTGAGTGCGACATTTGCCGCATTCTTTGCCCGTACCGTGCCGGATTCCAAGCATAGAAACCCAGATTGCAGCACAAGCACAAGAAGCGCGGAAAACAGTATCCAGACAGCGTCGGCCTCAGACATTAAACAACTCCAAGATTAAAAATAACACTCGCTAAAGAAGTATATTAAATATCAGGCGTCAAAAATTGGTTTCCTGAAATTGGCACAGCTCAGGCCGGCCCTGGACTTCTGTGTTCATTTTTACTTGCCGGAATTCCACCCAGGCGCTTCCCGCACAAATCCGGCACCTGGCGCCGCTTAAGTTGCGGCAAATGGCAGCTCCACCCAACTCCCGGACGGCCGTGGGCAGCCATGCAACTAACGCCCGCCTTTGCACCGGCAAAGCGCTGCTGTACATGCGAAAGGCGGGCTACCAGCCGGCAATCACAAGGAACTTATGGAAACAACTAGAAATACGCAGAGGAGACACCTATGCCGACCGCGCGGGGCTCCCTACAAGCCTATTTTGTCCGCACTACGCCAAGAGCTTGCCGGCAGGGCACCGGCGGCCAAAAGTTCACCACGCGAATCGTGAATTTACCCGCCAAGTTGGCAATCGCGAAAAGGGTAGCAGCACTTGAAACCCCGAGATCATTTCAAAAAAGAAGACCCCAGTGCATCCAGAAACTGCCTACCCTTTACCGTATGCGAGACCCAAAACTATGGACAATTTGCGCAATAGTATGGGTCAAAAACACGCTGTTGGGCGATCCTACAACGGCCTCAGAAATCCAGATTTTCCACGCTAAGGGCGTTCTTCTGAATAAACTCTCGGCGCGGTTCCACCACATCGCCCATTAGCTTGGTAAACAAATCGTCCGCTTCGACCATATCATCAATACGGACCTGCAGCAGCGTGCGGGCATCCGGATCAAGTGTAGTTTCCCAAAGCTGATCGGGGTTCATTTCGCCCAACCCTTTGTAGCGCTGCAGAGTAAGGCCCTTTTCGCCCTCTTCCAGAATCGCCTGCAAGAGGCCCAGCGGGCCATGGATCATCTGGCTGCGGTCGCGGCGGACCAGTTGGGCGGTGGTGCCGTAAACTTCCTGCAGGCTTTTGGTGAAACTGCCGGTCTTGCGGGCTTCACCCGAGCGCAGCATCGGACCATCCAGGGTACGTACTTCCTCGACTCCGCGCAGGATGCGGGCCAGGCGGATGCCGTGGTCCTGGGTGATCCGGCCCTGCCAGCCGCGTTCATATTCCAATGCGATCAGGTCCAGCCGTTGGGCAACTTTGTCGGCCACGCCCTGCAGGTCGGAATCCACGGCACCGGGTACAAAGGCGCCGGCCACGGCAGCCTGCTCCAGGATGTGGCGCGGGTAATGGGTCGGGAAAGCATCCAGCACGCGTTTGAGCTGCCGCGCCTCGTCCACTACGCGAGTGAGGTCGGCACCGGCCATTTCAGACCCGTCACCCAGCTTGAGAACCGCGCCGTCAACGCCCTGGTTGATCAGGTAGTCGTCCAGTGCCGCCTGATCCTTGAGGTAGACCTCTGACTTGCCGCGCGCGACCTTATAAAGCGGCGGCTGGGCAATGTAGAGGTAACCGCCCTCGATCAGCTCAGGCATCTGGCGGTAGAAGAAGGTCAGCAGCAGGGTACGGATGTGGGCGCCGTCGACGTCGGCGTCGGTCATGATGACGATCTTGTGGTAGCGCAGCTTCTCGATGTTGAATTCATCACGGCCGATGCCAGTACCAAGCGCCATCACCAGATTGCCGATTTCCTGAGAGGACAGCATCCGGTCAAACCGCGCACGCTCCACGTTCAGGATCTTGCCGCGCAGGGGCAGGATGGCTTGGGTCATCCGGTCCCGCCCGGTTTGGGCGGAGCCGCCGGCCGAGTCACCCTCGACCAGGAAGACTTCAGTCTTGGAAGGGTCTTTCTCGGAGCAGTCCTTGAGCTTACCGGCTAGGTAGTTCACGTCCATCGCGGTCTTGCGGCGGGTCAGCTCGCGCGCTTTGCGGGCAGCTTCGCGGGCCAGAGCGGCCTCGACAATCTTGCCGACGATCTGCTTGGCCTCGTTCGGGTTTTCCTCGAACCATTCGGCCAGCTTTTCACCCATCAGGCTTTCGACCACCGGGCGCACCTCGGAGGACACCAGCTTGTCTTTGGTCTGGCTGGAGAATTTCGGGTCCGGCACCTTGACCGACAGAACACAGGTCAGCCCTTCGCGAGCATCGTCGCCGGTGAAAGAGACCTTCTCTTTCTTGGCGATGCCCGACGTCTGCGCGTAGTTGTTGATGGTCCGGGTCAGCGCACCGCGGAAGCCCGCGACATGAGTGCCTCCGTCGCGCTGCGGAATATTATTGGTGAAGGGAAGCACCGTCTCGTGGTAGCTGTCATTCCACCACATGGCAATCTCGACGCCGATGTCGTCCTTCTCCCCCACGATGTAGACCGGAGCGTCCATCACCGGGGTCTTGTGCCGGTCAAGGTATTTGACGAATTCCTTGACGCCGCCCTCGTAGAACAGCTCCGCCGAGAGCTTCTCTGCCGGGCGCTCATCCTCCAGAATGATCCGCACACCGGAGTTCAGAAAGGCCAGCTCGCGCAGGCGCTTTTCCAGCGTCTCAAAAGAGTATTCCAGGTTCGAGAATGTATCGGTCGACGCCATGAACCGGACTTCGGTGCCGGTCTGGTCACCACAATCGCCGACCACTTCCAGATGCTTAACGGTATCGCCGCGTTCAAACCGCGCCACGTGCTCCTTGCCGTTGCGCCAGATGCGCAGCTCCAACCAGTCAGACAGCGCGTTCACCACCGACACGCCCACGCCGTGCAGGCCGCCCGAGACCTTATAGGAGTTGCTGTCAAATTTACCACCAGCGTGTAGCTGGGTCATGATGACCTCGGCTGCCGAAACGCCTTCCTCGGCATGAATATCCACCGGAATGCCGCGGCCGTTGTCGCTGACGGAGACGCTGGAATCCGCATGAATTTTCACGGTTACATGGTCAGCGTGGCCTGCCAGCGCCTCGTCGATGCCGTTGTCCACGACCTCGTACACCATATGGTGCAGGCCCGAGCCGTCATCCGTGTCCCCGATATACATGCCAGGGCGCTTGCGAACCGCCTCCAACCCTTTGAGAACCTTGATGGAATCCGCGCCATATTCTGCGGGGGCCTGCTCGTTTCCGGACATTCACATCTTCCTGTTTTAGCTTCGGGATTTTATACGAAACCCGGGGAGGAATGTCACGAGCAAGCCCCCTTTTTTCATGGGCCCGTCAGGCGATTACGCACCCAGCGCCCCGAGTTCCGCCGCTGTGCGTAGCCAGGCTTTGCGCTCCTCGCTGCTTGACCCCTGCAAAGCGCCGAAATGGCAGGTCTCAACCGGGTCAATTCCGACAAAATTCAGGATCTGGCGTTCCACCTGAACATGCGCGGCATTGTCGTAGTATTGCGCCATCAAATCGGGCGGCGTGTCTGACGCAATCAGGACCCGTCCTGACTTTCCCGTCAACAGCGGCTTGGGCAGGCCATCGGTGACAATGCGGGGATCAAAGGTGCGGCCGGGCAGCAGGATCCGGTCGAACAGCCCCTTCAATTTTCCCGGCAGGCCACCCCACCACAGTGGAAATGCAATGACCACATGGCCCGCCCATTCGAAATCCGAAAGCACCACCTCAATTTGGGGCTCCAGCTTCTTTGCACCGGAGAACCCGGCCTGCCCGAAATCCGCATCGAACTCCAGCTGCGACAGATTGTGCATGCGCACGTCATGACCGGCGCCGCCAGCGGCAGACGCATAGCTGCCGCACAGCGCCCCGGTAAAGGTATTGGCAGCCGGGTGGCCGTTCAGAATCAGGATTTTCCGGGCAGACATTTCACTCTCCATTGGATAAGTTGACCATGGTCACTTTATTGAATCAAAAAATGACCGCGGTCAATTATAAAATGACCGCGGTCAAAAAATAGCTTGTGAGGCTGATAATGACGCGTGCACCGCAGAAACGGCGGCTGGAAACCAGGGCAAGACTGCAGGAGGTGGCAGCCACCATCGTGCAGGAGCAGGGCTACAGCGGATTGCGGGTGGAGGATGTGGTCGCCCGCGCCGGTGTGGCCAAAGGCACCCTGTTTTCGCATTTCAAGGACAAGGACGGGCTGCTGGCCGTGCTGATCGGGGATGAGGTCATGCGCCTGCTGGACGGGATGGAGGCAGGGGACCCTCCCCAGGATGCGGATGAACTGACCGCCCGACTGGCGCCGCACCTGGACTACGTCGGCCAGGACCGGGTGATCTTTGATCTGCTTTTGCGCTACTCCGGCACCACAGCGGCGGAACCGGATGAGGTGGTCACCGCCAGTTTCATCCGGCAGGTCACGCTGCTGACGCGCTGGCTGCAGGTTCTGCAGACGGCAGGCCAAATTCGCCAGGATCAGCCGCCGGAACTGTTAGCAGAAGGCATTCAGGCCTTCCTGAACCACGTCCTGGGCGTGTGGTTTTGCATGGAACACGATGATGAAACGCCGCCTGCCCGGGCGCTGGCGCCATACCTGCAAGCCTGGCTGCAGCCCGCCCCTTAGGTGAAGGGAATCACCAGCCCGACACAGATCAGCAGCCCGCCGGACACCAGGTTGATCCGCCGCCGGATCCGGGTGGAGGTTACCGCCCGGCGCACGCGGTGCACCATCCCCGCCAGCGCCAGGTTGCCCAAAAGCGGAACCAGGAAGGACAGGGTCACAATTGCAGCGATGTCGCTCCCGGAGATGCCCGACAGGTCAAAGAACCCGGGCAGCACGCCCATGTAGAACAAGATCGCCTTGGGGTTGCCGAGGATCACCGCGATACCGGCCATGAAACCGGCCCAAATGCCGGGACGGGTCAGGGCGCGGTTTTCCTCCACCGCGTCGCCGGCATGGCGGATCAGCAGATACCCCATGCCCAGGAACATCGCGCAGGCCACCCAGCGCAGCACGGTCATGATGCCCTCGATCTCCGAAACCACCCAGGACATGCCCGCAACTGCAATCAGCGGCCAGAAGATGTCGCCGCAGGCGACGCCAACCGCCAGCGGCCAGGCCGCTGGGAACCCGCCGGAAACCGAGCGCGCCATCAGGGCCAGCCACACCGGGCCGGGGGTCAGGAACAGGATCAGCAAGGCCCCGGCATAAAGCGCCAGGTCCCAGGGCGTAACGGTCATTTCTGGGAAACCTCCGATACGCCCTCGTTTTCCGACACTTCCAGCACCTGCGCCCGGCCGCCCAGCTCCGTAAACAGCTCTGGGCCGGTGCCTGTCATCCAGGCCTGGGTGCCAAGCGCGCAGATCTCATCATACAGCGCAGCGCGGCGGCCCGCATCCAGATGCGCCGCAACCTCATCCAGCAACAGAATCGGCGGCGCGCCCTCGCGCTCGGCCAGCGCCCGCGCATTGGCCAGAATCAGCGACACCAGCAACGCCTTCTGCTCTCCGGTGGAGCAGTCCTTGGCCGGGATGCCCTTGGCGCGGTAAGTGCCAATCAGATCGGTGCGGTGCGGCCCTACCAAGGTACGGCCTGCGGCCAGATCGCGGAACCGGCTTTCCTCCAGCGCCTCTTTGAAATCAGCCTCCGAGAACGGCATGCTGCCCTCCGACTGCAACAGTTCCAGCTCCGCAGCCGGAAAGGCGGTCTCCGCCTCGGCCTGTGCCTGCTGCAGCAGCTCCACCGCCTGCACCCGGGCCGCATGAATCCGGTGCCCGGCGGCAGCCATGCGATCCTCCAGCACCCGGTACCAGGCTGCATCGCGGATCTGTTCCTTCAGCAGCCGGTTGCGCTCGCGCATTGCCTTCTCATACGCCAGCGAGGCCTCAGCATGACCCGGCTCGAAACTCAGCGCGATCCGGTCCAGAAACCGCCGCCGCCCCTCGGCCGCCTCAATCCACAGCCGGTCCATTGCCGGAATCAGCCACACCACGCGCGCCACTTGCCCCAGCGCCAGTTGGCTGGCGGACTTGTTGTCGATCTTCACCTGCCGGGCATTACCTCCCTCGGACCAGGTTTCCACCTCGTAAGCCTGCGACGGCGCCTGCAGCTCGCCTCTCAGCTTCCAGCCCAGCATCTCCGGCTGGCGTGCCATTTCCGCTGCGCTGGCCCGGCGCAGCCCGCGGCCGGGGGAGAACAGCGACACCGCCTCCAGGATGTTGGTCTTGCCCGCACCGTTGTTGCCGTGGATGGCTACAGGTCGCCCGTCCAAACGCAATTCCGCCCGCAAATGCGAGCGGAAATGCGAAAGGGTCAATGCGGTCAGAGCCAGCACGCGGCGCGCTCCCTTTTCATCTTTCTAAAAATACTCGCGTCCCGCTGCCCGGCTAGCGGCTTCGCCGCCGAAGGGAGAGGCCGCGCCGTCAGGCGCGTTAGACCCGCATCGGCATCACGACGTAAACGGCGCTTTCGTCGCTGCCTTCGCGCATCAGGGTCGGATCTCCGGAGGAGTTGAACATGAACACGGCGTTTTCGCGGTCCACCTGATTGGCAATTTCCAGCAGGTACTTGGCGTTGAATCCGATCTCCAGCCGCTCGTCATTGTAGGCGACGGCCAGCTCTTCCTCGGCGGCGCCGCTGTCAGGCGCGTTCACCGACAGGATCAGCCGATCCTCTTCCAACTGCAGCTTCACCGCGCGGGAGCGTTCAGAAGAAACAGTGGCAACCCGGTCAACGGCCTGTGCGAACTCGGCCGCGTCCACTTCCAGGCGGCGGGTGTTTCCGGCCGGGATCACGCGGGTGTAGTCGGGAAAGGTCCCGTCGATCACCTTGGAGGTCAGGGTGATATTCGGGGTGGCAAAGCGCACCTTGGTTTCAGAAACCGAGACCGCGATATCCATGTCGTCATCATCCAGCAGCTTGCGCAGCTCGCCCACGGTCTTGCGCGGCACGATCACGCCGGGCACGTCCTCGGCGCCCAGCGGCAGCTCCGCGTCGATGCGGGCCAAGCGGTGGCCGTCGGTGGCCACGGCGCGCAGAACCTTGCCGCCATCCCCCGACGAAACATGCAGGTAGACACCGTTCAGGTAATACCGGGTCTCCTCGGTGGAGATCGCGAATTTCGACTTGTCGAACAGGCGGCGCAGCACCGCGGCCTTGGCGGCAAAGTTCGAATGGTATTCCGACGAGGCCATCACCGGGAAATCCTCGCGCGGCAGTGTCGCCAGAGAGAAATTGGAGCGCCCGGCCTCGACCGCCAGACGGCCGGTTGCGGCATCGGCGGTCAGGGTGACCAGCGCACCATCAGGCAGCTTGCGGACAATCTCGTGCAGGGTGGTGGCAGCGACGGTGGTCGCGCCGGCGCGTTCCACCTGCGCGGGGGCCTTGTCGACCACCTCGATATCCAGGTCGGTGGCGCGGAACTGGACGCTGTCGCCTTCGGCTTCGATCAGCACATTCGCCAGGATCGGAATGGTGTTGCGGCGCTCGACCACAGACTGCGCCTGGGCCACGGCCTTGAGAAGCGTGCCGCGTTCGATGCTGATCTTCATGTCCCAAATCCTCTTCGTCAGGCGCCCGTGTCACATGCCGGGACAAGCAACCTACCTGTTTACCCCTGCCGCACAAGGCTTTTTATGGATTTCTCCAAGGGATTTCAGGCGGGGTCAAGAGGGGCTGAACGGCTAGGCCGTGAAACCGGGGGAAACGTTGCAGCAGAACCCGCCACTGTCCCCGCGGGGACAGCAACGAAAAACGCCCCGGCACAAGGCCGGGACGCGATACGGGCAGGTGAATGCACTGGAGAGGTGCTTAGGCCTTCACCCGCTCCGATTTCGGATCGTACATCGGCTTGAGCGAGGCTTCCGCCTGCACCTTCACGCCGCAGACGTCGATCTCATAGGTCGAACCCAGCACATCCGCCGCGCTTTCGCCCTCGCAAGGCACATAGCCCATGCCGATGGCGGCACCCAAGGTGTGGCCGTAGTTGCCGGAGCTGAGATAGCCCACATACTTGCCGTCGCGGATGATCGGTTCGTTGTGGAACAGCAGCGGCTCGGGATCGGTCAGCTTGAACTGAACCATGCGGTTCTTGGGGCCGCTCTCCTTGCGCTCCAGTACCGCGGCCTTGCCGATGAAATCGTCCTTGCCGGTGGCAACCGCAAAGCCGAGGCCCGCGTCGATCACATTGTCCTCGCAGGTGATGTCGTGGCCGAAGTGGCGGAAGCCCTTCTCGATCCGGCAGCTGTCCATCATGTGCATGCCGCACAGCTTCAGCCCCATGTCCTGGCCCGCCTCCCAGAGGGTTTCGAAGGCATGGCCGGACATCTCTGCCGGGATATAGATTTCCCAGCCAAGCTCACCCACATAAGTCACCCGGTGCACACGGGCGAGCCCCATGCCAAGTTCGATCTCTTGCGCGGTGCCGAAGGGGTTCACCTCGTTGGAGAAATCATTGGGCGACACTTTCTGCAGAAGTTCACGGGAGTTCGGACCCATCACGGCCAGCACGCCCTCGCCTGCGGTCACATCGGTGAGCACGACGTTGAAACCACCCTTGTTGCGCATCATCCAGGTCTGGTCGGCGAGGCGGGTCACCGCGGGAGTCACCACCAGATAGACAGTCTCGCTCAGGCGGGTGACGGTCACATCCGCCTCAATCCCGCCGCGGCTGTTCAGGAACTGGGTGTAGACGATCTTGCCCGCCGGAACCGAGACATTGGCACCGCAGATGTAGTTCAGGAACTTTTCGGCATCCGGGCCTTCAACGCGGATCTTGCCGAAGGAGGACATGTCGTACATGCCGACGTTTTCACGGACAGCGTGATGTTCAGCGGCGGAGTTTTCAAACCAGTTCTGGCGCTTCCAGCTGTACTGATACTCGCGCTCTTGGCCGTCGTTGGCAAACCAGTTGGCGCGCTCCCAGCCGCCGATTTCGCCGAATACGGCGCCCTGTTCCTTAAGGTGATAATGGAACGGGGTGCGGCGCACGCCGCGGGCAGTGGCTTTCTGGCGGTAGGGAAAATGGTCTGCATACAGCAGGCCCAGGGTCTCTTTTGAACGCTCGAACAGATAGTGCTTGTTACCCTGGAACGGGTGCATGCGGGAGATGTCCACATCGCCGAGGTCAAACGGCTTCTGGCCGTCTTCCATCCACTGCGCCAGCGCCATGCCGGCGCCGCCTGCGGACTGGATGCCGATCGAGTTGAAGCCTGCGGCAACCCAGAAGTTGTCCATCTCCGGCGCCAGGCCGAGGTGGTAGGCGTCGTCCGGGGTAAAGGATTCCGGGCCGTTGAAGAACGTGTGGATACCGGCCTCCGCCAGCATCGGCATCCGGTTGCAGGCGGCCTCCAGGATCGGCTCGAAGTGGTCGAAGTCCTCGGGCAGCTGGTCGAACTCGAAGCTGTCGGGGATGCCGTTCATCGCCCAGGGTTTGGCGTTGGGTTCAAAGGCACCCAAAAGAATCTTGCCTGCGTCTTCCTTGTAGTAGGCGCATTCATCCGGCACCCGCAGCACCGGCATCTGGGACAGGCCTGCGATGCCTTCGGTCACGATGTAGAAATGCTCGCAGGCGTGCAGCGGCACGTTGACGCCTGCCATGCGGCCGACCTCGTGGCCCCACATGCCGGCACAGTTCACCACCATGTCGGCTTCGATGTGGCCTTGGAACTGGCCATCATCGCTGGCCCAGTCAACACCGGTGACGCGGCGGCCGTTTTTGGAGATGCCGGTGACCTTGATCCGTTCCTTGACCAGCGCGCCGCGCTGGCGGGCGCCCTTGGCCAAGGCCAGCGCGATGTTGGCCGGGTCCGCCTGCCCGTCGGTCGGCAGCCAGACACCGCCGGTCACGCCGTCCAGATTGATGTGCTCGTAGCGCTCCTTGACTTCCTTGGGCGACAGTTCCTCCACCGGCACGCCAAAGGCGCGGGCCATTGCGGCGTTGCGATAGAGTTCTTCAAGCCGTTCGTTGGTCAGCGCCGCGGACACCGAGCCGACCTGGCGCATGCCGGTGGCGACGCCGGTTTCTTCCTCAAGCCCCAGGTACAGCTCCGCCGAATAGCGGGCGAGCTTGGTCATGTTGGAGGAGGCGCGCAGCTGTCCGATCAGGCCCGCGGCGTGCCAGGTGGTGCCGGAAGTCAGCTGCTTGCGCTCCAGCAGCACCACATCCTTCCAGCCGAGCTTGGTCAGGTGATAGGCCACCGAACAGCCGATCACGCCGCCGCCGATAATCACCACGCTGGCCTTGTTGGGAAGATCGCTCATGTCATCGCTCCTGAATGAGGGTTTGCGCCTGATTATCACGAACAGGCGGCGCAAAATGCATCAAAAACGTCAGACTCCCGGAGCTATTCTCCGGCCTTTAGGATTTTTTCTGAACCATCCTCGCCCAGTCGGCGGCGCTTGCGCAGAGCAAAGGGAGTAATGCCGAAGAAGCTCTTGTAAAGACTGGAGAACCCATTGGGAAATCCACAGGCAAGACCGATCTCGCGGACGCTCATGGTGGTATTGAGCAACAAGTTGTTGGCCTTGGAAAGCCGCATTTCCCGGTAAAACCCATTGGGAGTGGTCCCCAGGAAAGTCTTGAACTTGCGCTCCAGCGAGCGGGTGGAGATGCCTAGCTCACCGACGATGTCGCTGATCGGCACCGGTTCCTCGATGTTGTCCTGCATGATGCGGATGCAGTGGTCCAGATCGCTGTCTCCGGTGATGGTCGGCTTGGCGCCGGCAAAAGGCTGCAGCGAGGAGAAATCGCGCACCTGTTCGTGCAGCATGATGTTGCCCACGGTCATCTGCGCCGCAGCAGAGGTCAGCCTGCCGACCAGCGCCAGGATGATATCGACGGTGGACCCCATGCCAGCGCAGGTCACCACCAGCCCGTCCTCGCTGGCCAGCGCGTGGCTGGAATCGTTCAGCCCCATCCGCTCGCGCAGCAGGGCGGAGTTTTCCCAATGAGTCGTCAGCCGCCCGGCGGCGCCACCCTGGTCACGGATATAGCGCGCCGCGGCCTCGGCCAGCAGGTAGACCTTGATATCGCGGCAGGTGTAGCTGGAAATCACCCGTCCCAGGCTGAGGCCTGGATGGTCCGGGTCCGAGTTGCCAAGGAAGAAGGCGAAATCCGCGTCCGGCTTGGCCGCGAAGGGTTCAGTATCCACGCTTAGGCCCGCCCGGCAGCCCACCCGGCCGCCCTGCAGCGAGCGGACGGTCCATTTGAACGGCGGCTGGGCCAGCACGCGGTTGGCGATCCGCAGAACCTCCAGAATCGCCGACATCTCGATCAGGACAAATCCTTCGGTGACGATGATGTCGATGTGCCAGACCCGGGCCGGTTCTGCCGCTTTGAGTTTTTCCGGAGCTGCCATGCTGATCCCCTCCCCTGGTCAGACGATCCGATGCCCGGCCGCGCGCAAACAGCGGGCCAGTTCGGCAATATGGTCCGGGCCGACTTCACAGCAGCCGCCGACGATCGTGGCGCCTTGGGCAACCCAGCCCATGGCAAATTCCGCGTAGGCCTTGGGCCCCAGATCCTGACGCTGCTCCAGCGCGTCCACGGTGGGGGCATCTTTCAGAAACCCCTCGGAAATCCGGGTGAACCCGTTGGCATATGCGCCGCAGGGCTTGCCGAAGGTTTTGACAATTTCCAGGCCTGCGCCGACGATCTCGGGGCGCGAACAGTTGAGCAGGACCGCCTCCGGCTGGAAATCCTCGACCACCGCCGCGAGGTCCGCCAGCGGCTCGCCGGAACGCAGCAGCGTTCCGTCTTCATCAGAAACAGAAGCCGCCAGCCACACTGGTTTCGCCGTCCCGGCGCAGCCAAGCAGCGCCCCCCTAGCGTGTTCGATAGATGACACGGTTTCGATCAGGTACAGATCCGCCTGCGGGTCCAGCAGCTGAACAATCTCTGCGTAGACCGGTGCGGCCTCCTGGTGCGGCGGGCAGATATCCGGGCGGTAAGAGGCAATCAGCGGCCCCAGCGCAGCGGCGACACGGCCTGAGCCGTGGGCGTCCCGTGCAGCGGTTGCCTGAGCGGCTGCCGTGGACAGCAGCTCTTCGAAATGCTCCTCGATCCCTGCGCGGACCAAGCGGTCGCGCAGCACCGCATAGGTATTCATGGTGGCCATTGTGGCCCCGGCAGCAAAGTAGTCCGCGTGAATGCCGCCGACCACATCCGGCTTTTCGATCATCACGGAGGTTGACCACAGCGGCGTCGCCCGGTCGCCGGACCGCTTGACAACTTCCTGCCCGATTGAGCCGTCAAGAAGGATGATGTCTGTCATGGGGCCTCCTGCGGGGGAATCAGGACCAGTTTGCCCGGAAACGCCTTGCTCATGAAATCGGCTTGCGCCCGAGCGATGTCCTGCAGGGGATAGGTTGCCGAGACCAAGGGACGGATTGCGCCGGAATTGATCAGCTCCACCAGTTCAGCAAAGACCGTACGGGGGGAGAAGGTGCAGCCGTGGACGGTGATGTCGCGCAGGTAAATCTCGCGCAGGTCCGCTGTGACGATCGGGCCGGCAATGGCGCCGGAGACCGCGTAATGCCCGCCGGGCCGCAGCGCCTGTATCAGCGCGGGCCAGGCCGGGCCGCCGACCACGTCTATGACGGCATCGAAACTGCCTGGTTCAGGTGTTTCCACGCGGCCAATGATGCTGCAAGCCCCCATCGCGGTCACCGCATCCGCCTTGGCGGGCGATGTCTGACCGGTCACCTGCGCGCCAAGATGGGCCGCCAGCTGGACCGCAGCCAGCCCGACCCCGCCGGAAGCGCCGGTCACCAGCACCCGGTGGCCACCGGAGACACCAGCACGGTGCAGCAGGTTCCAGGCGGTTCCATAGGCACAGGGCATCGCCGCGATCTCGGTATCGGACAAGGGAGAGGCGCTGACATCGAACAGCTCTGCCGCCTCCATCAGGCAGTATTGCGCGAAAGCACCGTCAAGCTCTGACCCTAGGGCGACAAAGGCCACCGGATTGTCCGGCTGCGGCCGGGGAATATTGATCTGGCTGGTGACCCGCTGCCCCACGTGGAAGTCACCAACATCTGGGCCGGTCTGAACCACCACGCCGCACAGGTCGCCGCCTTGGATGCGGGGAAAACTCAGGGCGCCACCCCAGCCGCCGGCCTCGACCTCTGCGTCATCGCCGACCGCATTAGTGGCCCCCGTCACATCTGACGAATACCAGCCGATCCGGGTGTTGATGTCGGTGTTGTTGACGCCGGCTGCCAGAACCTTGACCAGCACCTGCCCCGGCCCTGGGACCGGAACAGGAATATCTTCACGCCATTCGAGCGCATTCGGCCCGCCATGCCGGGTCAAACAAACGCCTTTCATCATCTGGGCCATCGCTGAAGCCTCCTGAATAAAGCGTGACGGGCCGACCCTAGCACATCAGGCGCGCAGGCGCTCGTTGGCCGGATCCCACAACGGTTCGTCCTTCTGAACCACCGCGCGGCACTTCTCACCGTAGATCTCTACCTCCAGTTCGGTACCCGGAACGGCCAGCTCAGGACGCACCATGCCCAGCGCGATGGAGGCATTCACACGGTAGCCCCAGTCGCCGGACGTCGTTTCGCCCACGATCTCGCCATCTTTCCAGATGCAGGACATGTAAGGCGCGTCTGCCTCGCCAGCTTCGACAATCAGGGTCACAAAGGACTTTTTCACGCCCTGCTGCTTTTCGTTCTGGATTGCAGCCTTACCCGGGAAATCCTGCGGCTTGTCCAGTTTGACAAACCGCTCCAACCCGCCTTCGAGCAGCGAGTAGTCGGTCGACAGATCACCCTTCCAGGTGCGGTAGCCCTTCTCGATGCGCAGGGAATTCAGCGCATACATGCCGAACGGCTTGGCGCCGCCTGCGAGCAAGGCATCATAGATTGCCGGCTGATGCTCATTGGCGCAGTGCACCTCCCAGCCCAGTTCGCCGGCAAAGGACACCCGCGCCAGGAAGGCGGGTTTGCCCGCGACCGTGGCTTCCTGGTGGGTCAACCAGCCAAGCGACAGGTCGGCGTCGGAGATACCTGCAAACAGCTCACGCGATTTCGGGCCGGTGACGATCATAGTTGCGAATTCGGTGGTGTGGTCGGTCAAGGTCAGGCCGTCAGGCAGCGCCTTCTTCAGGATTTCGAAATCGTGCCACTGGGCCGAGCCTGCGGTGATCATGGTAAAGTGGTCTTCGCCATGACGGACACAGGACATCTCGGTCAGGATACGGCCGCGGTCGTCCGAGAAGTAGACCAGGTTCATCCGGCCCACCTTGGGCAGACCGCCAGTCACCAGGCCGCGCAGGAATTCCGCAGCGCCTTCACCGCTCAGGTTGAAGCGGGAGAAGCCCGGCAGGTCAAGCACACCGGCGCCGTCACGGACCGCTTCGCATTCTTCCTTGATGCGCTGCTGCCACGGGCCGGAGCGGCCCCAGGTGTGGGTGGCCTCTTCCGAGGTATCGTCACCCGGCTGCGCGAACCAGTTGGCGCGTTCCCAGCCGTTGTAGGCGCCCATCACGCCGCCCAGTTCTTTGATCTTGGCATGGACCTGGCTGACCTTCTTGTCGCGCGCGGCCGGCCACTCGTGGTGCGGGAAGTGCATGGCATATTCGTTGCCATAAACTTCCATGCCTTTCTGGTTGCAGTAGTCCTGATCAGTGTAGTCGGTATAGCGGCGCGGATCGACGGCCCACATGTCCCACTCAGTGTGGCCATCGATGATCCATTCTGCCAGCACCTTTCCGGCGCCGCCGCCCTGGGCAATGCCGAAGGTGAAGCTATGCGCTTCGAAGGCGTTTTTCACACCGGGCATCGGGCCGATCATCGGCAGACCATCGGGCGCATAGGGGATCGGGCCGTTGATCACGCTGGAGACACCGGAAGTCGCCATCAGCGGCACCCGCTCCATCGCGTCGGTGACGATATCCTCGATACGGTCTAGGTCTTCCTGCCACAGCTGGAACGAGAAGTCCTCAGGCATCGGATCGTCTTCGGTCAGCCAGTGGCCTTTGCAGTTCGGCTCATAGGGGCCGAGGTTGTAGCCGTGCTTTTCCTGACGCAGGTAGTAAGACACATCCACATCACGGATCAGGGGCAGCTTGCCGCCGTGTTCCTTGGACCAGGCTTCGACCTCGGGGATCTGTTCGGTCAGCAGGTACTGGTGCTCCATCACCATGGCAGGCACGGTCCGGCCGCCGTAGGGCTTGAACATCTCGCCCACGCGCTGCGCGTAGTATCCGGCGGCGTTCACCACATAGTCGCAGTCGATGTCGCCTTTTTCAGTGTGCACGGTCCATGTTCCGTCTTCGTGCTGGGTCACACCGGTCGCCGGGGTGAAGCGCAGGATCTTCGCGCCCATATCGCGCGCACCTTTGGCCAGGGCCTGGGTAAGCTGTGCCGGGTCGATGTCGCCATCGGTCGGGTCATAGAGAACACCTGCCAGGTCATGCGTCTCCAGGAACGGATAGTGTTCCTTGGTTTCTTCCGGGGTCCACATCTCCATCGGGATACCCTGGTAACGGCCCATGGACATGGCGCGTTCGAATTCCTGCATCCGCTCTTTGGTGTGTGCCAGACGGATCGAGCCCGAAACATGGTAGTTCATCGGGTAGTCGACCTCTTCGGCCAAGCCTGAATACAGCTCAGTCGAGTAGCGCTGCATGTTCATGATCGCCCAGGAGGTCGAGAAGGTCGGCACGTTGCCGGCCGCATGCCAGGTCGAACCGGCAGTCAGCTCGTTCTTCTCCAGCAGCACACAATCGGTCCAGCCTTTCTTGGCCAGATGATAAAGCGACGAGCAGCCGACGACGCCGCCGCCGATGATGACCACACGGGCCTTGGTTGGAAAATCAGACATGTTCGCTCCCTAGTCTCAGTCTTCTTGCGGCACGCCGTCCGCAATCCGGTAGTAGTCGCCCTTGGAGGCGGTAAAGATGTGCTTTTCGACGCTGAGACCGGTGTTCCCGTCGACAGCGCCCAAAGCGAAACTGGTGGTGTCTTCCCCCGTCCCCTTCCAGAACAGGAAGGAGCCGCAGCGCGGGCAGATCCCGCGCTTGGCCTGCGGCGTTGCCTCGAACCAGCTCACCGGTCCGGTGATCGTGAGGTCTGCGTCGCGCACCTGCGCAGAGGCCCAGATGCCGCCGGATTGCTTGCGGCACTGGCTGCAATGGCACATTGAGGCATTTTGCGGTTTGGCCGCAGTTTCAAAACGGATGTCGCCGCAGAGGCAGGATCCCTTGATCATAACCTTCCTCCTAATAGACCGGCGGCGCGATAACCCAGACAGCCACCGCGGGCTCTTCATAAGGGTTTGACCACTGATACGGCTCATGCTTGATCCGGAAACTGTCGCCAGGGCCAACAGTAAAGCTGCGGCCTCCGATCAGCAGATCCAGCTTGCCCGAGATCATGTAGCCGACCTCCTGTGTCGGCCGGTTCGCCGGGGTCTGCATCCGCGAGTTGGGCTGGAAGGTGGAGTGCACCATCTCGAAATCGTCGGTCAGGTCGGGGGAGAGCAATTCCTCGATCAGCCCTTCCTCACCGGAGCCCATCGGGCGGCGGGAGCCTGCACGCACGATATAGCCATGTTCATCTGCCGGGGCGCCGGAGTGGGCAAACAGCATCGACATCGGTACGCCCAGCGCTTCGGCAATCTGCCGCAGGTCGGAGATCGAGGGCTCGGACATGTCCCGTTCAACTTGGCTCAGCCAGCCGACCGAGCGGTTCAGCATCGCGGCAATATCCGACAGGGTCAGACCGCGCGCCTTGCGCAAGGCCCGGATATCCGCCCCCAGTGTCGCCGTTGCCACCGTCTGATCGTTCACCGGCTCTCTCCCCGCTCCGTGAAAAAATCCTCTCGTTTTTCACGATGGACCGAGTTCGTGAAATTTCCAAGCCTTTTTTCACGGGGCGGAAGAGTGCCATGAAAAAAACCCAGCGCCATCAGGCGCCGGGCGGCTTTTTCTGGTCGATTGTCCCTTGGAAGAAGGCTGCAAGGCCGGGGGCAAAGCCCCGAATATGCGAATCAGCCGCGGCTGAACACCTGCCGCAGGATTGCCTCCAGCTGGTCAGCGTCTTCCTGAGTGAAGGCATCGGGCTGGTCGCTGTCAATGTCAAACACCCCGATCAGTTCTCCAGCACCGTTCCAAACCGGCAGCACCAGCTCCGAGCGTGTAGAGGACGCGCAGGCGATGTGGCCGGGAAAGGCATCGACATCCGGTACCAGTTGCACCACACCAGTGCGCGCCGCTGCGCCGCAAACGCCGCGGGAGAATGGGATCTGCAGGCAGCCATGGCCGCCCTGATAAGGCCCGATCTTCAGCAGCTCCGGTGCCACGACGCGGTAAAAGCCGGTCCAGTTGAAGCGGCCGTCCGCGTGGTGCACCTCGCAGGCCACGGTGGCCATCAGCGCCACTTCATCCGTTTCGCCTTCGGTCAGCGCCGCGATGGTCTTGGCCAGGGTTGCGTATTCAACCTGCATGTGCAGCTCTCCTGAAACGTATTGAGGGGGCTGTCTGCCCCCTCTTGACCTCACGGTCAATTCACCCCTGCGAGTATTTCGCAAAAGTGAAGATCAGACCCGCTCAATCGCAATTGCGGTACCTTCGCCACCGCCGATGCAAATCGCTGCCACGCCGCGCTTGAGGCCGCGTTTTTCAAGAGCGTTCAGCAGGGTGACCATGATCCGCGCGCCGGAGGCGCCGATCGGGTGGCCCAGCGCGCAGGCGCCGCCGTTCACATTCACCTTGTCGCGTGGGAGGCCCATTTCATGCATGAAGGCCATCGGCACCACGGCAAAGGCCTCATTCACCTCCCACAGATCAACGTCTTCGACGGTCCAGCCAATCGACTTAAGCAGTTTCTGAGCGGCCGGCACCGGAGCGGTGGTGAACCAGCCCGGCGCTTGGGCGTGGCTGGCGTGACCTAGAATGCGGGCGCGGACTTTCAGGCCTTGCGCTTCGGCAGCTTCAGCGGAGGCCAGTACCAAGGCCGCAGCTCCATCAGAAATGGAGGAGGCATTGGCTGCGGTCACTGTACCGTCCTTGCGGAACGCCGGTTTCAGCGTCGGGATCTTTTCCGGACGTGCGGATTTTGGCTGCTCATCCGCATCCGTGATGACATCGCCCTTGCGGGTTTTCACGGTCACGGCTGCGATTTCACCGTCAAACGCACCGCTTTCCTGCGCTTCCAGCGCATTGGACAGCGATTTCAGCGCATATTCGTCCTGCGCCTCACGCGTAAACTGGTATTTTTCGGCGCAATCTTCGGCAAAGGTGCCCATCAGGCGGCCCTTGTCATATGCGTCTTCCAGACCGTCCAGGAACATATGGTCGATCACCTGGCCGTGGCCGATGCGGGCGCCGCCGCGCATCTTGGGCAGCACGTAGGGCGCATTTGTCATGCTCTCCATGCCTCCTGCAATCATCGTGTCCGCCTGGCCCAGCGCAATCTGGTCAAATGCGATCATCGCCGCCTTCATACCCGAACCGCACATCTTGTTGAGCGTGGTGGCTGGCACTTCTTCGCCCAGGCCAGCAGAGAAGCCTGCCTGGCGCGCCGGTGCCTGACCCTGCCCTGCCGGCAGCACGCAGCCCATCAGCACCTCGTCCACGGTGGCAGTGCCGGCCCCTTCCAAAGCAGCCCGGATTGCCGCGCCGCCCAGCTCTGCAGCCGTCACCCCGTCATACATGCCCTGGAACCCGCCCATAGGCGTCCGGGCCGCTCCGGCGATAACAACATCTTTCATGCAATTTTCCTCCAATCGTCAAAATTATACCTACAGAAAAGTAAGCTTTGCGGTCTAGAGTACAGCCTAATGACGTTACATCCCGGGGGACTAAAATGAGCCTGACCACCACCATGACGGACGGTGCACAGATCGTCAAAGTCAATGCAGAGCGCATTGATGCCGCCATGGCCATCCAGTTCAAGGAAGACATGCGCACCGAAACCGAAGCCGGGGCCGAGCGCGTCATTCTGGACCTGTCCGAGGTGCAGTTCATCGACTCCAGCGGACTTGGCGCGATTGTTGCGGCCATGAAGCAGCTGGGCGGTGGCCGCAAGCTGGATCTGGCCGGGCTGACCCCCATGGTGGAGAAAGTCTTCAGGCTGACGCGCATGGACACGATCTTTGATCTGTATAGTTCGCTGAGCGAAGCAACCGCCCCGGCCAGCGCAAATTCCTGAAGACGACTGCGCTGGCGGCGCAAAGCGAGAAATTGATGGTAAAAACCTTTGCTTGCTCGTTCACAGCCACGAATACAGATGCCCGCTCCAGCATCTCATCGGTCGTGGCCCGACTGCGGACCTTGGGTATCCCCTCGGCCCGCGCTGACGAGGTGCAAATTGCCTTAACTGAAGCCGTGAACAACGTGGTAGAGCATGCCTATGCAGACGCAACACCTGGGGATGTTCGTATCAAAGCGGAACTTACCCACGATCGGCTTTGGATCAGCATCCAGGACGCTGGTTCTCCTTTCCCGAACGGGCAACTGCCTGAAGGCAAGCCCGCCGATGTCAATGTTCCGGTCAAGAGCCTGCCCGAGGGCGGATTTGGCTGGTTCCTGATCCGGGAATTGGCCAGCCAAGTCCAGTATGAGCGGTCCGAAGGAAGCAATAATCTGACGCTCTGCTTCGAGATTCAGGTTACCAGTCCCTCTGCCGAGGCTTGAACCTGATCTTGCGTTGACGGCCTCCAACACCACTTAAACGCAACTTTAACGTTTCGCCACAATAGCGCCGCATTTCCGGCCCGCCACGGCCCAACAGGTATGCGAAACGTTACTTGTAGCTGAAACGAGCTTCCCCTGGTGCCGTGTGTTCTTGCCCCCACCAGAGCACGGCACCGGGGACATCTCTTTCAGCGCTCCCTATCTTCCCTCACCACTGTATCTCCAGTTCCTACACCCTCGCTGAGGAATTGGCTTGTTTTCCGGCGCGTGTTGCCTAGGCTCTCGGCGTCAATACGGGAAGCAAGGCCATGCGAGATTTTCATTTACCCGGACGCTCGGCAGTTTTTGCTTCCGCCGGCATGTGCGCCACCTCTCACCCGCTGGCTGCCGGTGTGGCGCTGGACATGCTAAAGCGCGGCGGCAACGCCATGGACGCTGCAGTGGCCGGGGCGGTTCTGCTGGGGATCTGCGAGCCGCAAATGACCGGGATCGGTGGCGACTGCTTTGTGCTGTTTTCGCACCCGGAGCAAGGAATTCAGGCACTTAACGGATCCGGCTTCGCCCCAGCAGGAGCCAATGCAGCCGCTCTAAGAGCACAAGGTCTTGGCGCAGTTCCGCTGGGCAGCGCGGATGCCGTTACCATCCCTTGCGCCATTGATGCATTCTGCCGCCTGGCGGAGTCCGAAGGCTGCCTTGGGCTTGATGTCCTGCTGCAACCTGCCATCCGGTACGCAGAAGAAGGCGTGCCCGTAGCGGCACGCACAGCATTTGACTGGCAGAACAGTGCCGGAACCTTAACCGGTGCGGCGCGTGACCACTTTCTGAAAGACGGAAAACCGCTAAACTCGGGTGATCTGTTCCGTGCACCCGGCCAAGCCGAGGTGCTTCGCAGGATTGCAAAGCACGGGCGTGACGCGTTTTACTTAGGTGAAGTAGCTGACGACATGGTGTCAGCACTATCGGCTGTTGGAGGTACGCACTCGCTGCAGGACTTTGCCAGTGCCTGCAGTTTCTTTACCCAACCGGTTGAAGGCTCCTACAAGGATATGGGGTTAGCCGAGCATCCTCCCAACGGCCAGGGCGCTACGGCGATCCTTCTGCTGAATATTCTTAAGCAATTTGACCTTGCAGGATTGGATCCTTTAGGTGTGGAACGCGCGCACATCGAGGCTGAGGCCGCCAAGCTGGCATATGACGCGCGCAACCGGTTTTTAGCAGATCCTGACCACACCTCCCGGCTGGAGCACATGCTGGCGCCGGAAACTGCCTCACGTCTTGCCGCTCTGATCGACCCCAAGCAGGCCATACCTGCCGCCGCGCCACTGACGGAAGCGGTTCACAAGGACACAGTTTACATCACGGTGGTGGACAAAGACCGGATGGCGGTTTCGCTGATCTATTCCATCTTCCACGGCTTTGGCTCTGGAATCGCGTCAGAAAAATTTGGCATTCTCTTGCAGAACCGCGGCGCGGGTTTCACTCTCGAAAAAGGCCACCCCAACGAGCTGGGGCCCGGCAAGCGACCAATGCATACCATCATTCCGGCAATGCTGACGCAAGATGAAGAAGTGACTATGCCTTTTGGCGTGATGGGCGGTGGATATCAGCCTGCAGGTCACGCCCGTCTGGTGTCGAACCTTCTGGATTTCGGCATGGACCTGCAATCCGCCATTGATGCCCCGCGCTGCTTTGCCGATGCTGGCTTGCTGAAGGTGGAGCGAGGCTACTCAGATGCGGTCCGCCAGCAGCTGACGGATTTGGGCCACAAAGTCGAGGTTCCAGACACTCCGCTGGGAGGTGCACAGGCAATCCGCATCCATGCTTCCGGCGTACTGGAAGGCGCCAGCGACCCGCGCAAGGACGGCTGCGCACTGGGATACTGAAAACCCGGCGTCAGACAGGCCCCTCTGAAAAATTCAGTTCAGTTGATAGTGCAGCGCATAGGCGCCGCCATCGAAGTTTCCGAACATTTCAGGCACATCAGGGTGACCAACAGGCTCTCCTGAATAGTCCGCAACCAAGTTCTGTTCGGAAACGTAGGCCACATAATAGCTTTGGTCGTTCTCCGCCAGCAAATGGTAGAAAGGCTGGTCCTTAACGGGACGGCTGTCTTCCGGGATCGCCTCATACCATTCCTCGGTATTCGAAAATTCCGGGTCAACATCAAAGACGACGCCGCGAAAGGGATGCTTCCGGTGGCGGACGACCTGCCCAAGATTGTATTTTGCGCGTGTTCTCATCATGGTCTTTATGCCCCCGTCTTTTCTAAATAGCGCGCGCTTCGGGGAAATGTCCAACTGTTGAGGCAAATTTTCGGGGAAACAGACTGTGGACTCCATTTTGACAGTACCCGGAGACGCCGTCGTGAAACGTGCAGGCAACTGACCTGGCGGATCAACCTCACAGCTGTGGAACTTGGCCCCGCGTAGCAGACGGCGGAACAGGCAGTTTCACCCCGAAATCACCGATTTTTTTCACCACCGCAGCTGAAATCGTTTCAGGAAATGTGATTTCCTCGCCTGCTGCAATCGGCTAAACTCGCCGCAAAACATACCCAAAACAAAATGGGCAGAGGCAATGAGCAGACTTATCAGCGCCCTCGTTCTCCTCATGGCGGTTGCGTCTTGCGGAGGCGGGCACAAAGCGCCGCCGCGCAATCTGGACAATGCTTGCAGCATCATCCAGCAGCGGCCTGAATACCTGAAGGCATTTCGCGCAACCCAGCGTCGCTGGGGCGTTCCAGTGCATGTGCAGATGGCCACGATTTATCACGAAAGCCGGTTTCGTGGTGATGCCCGCACGCCGCATCAGTACCTTCTGGGCGTGATCCCGATAGGCCGGCAATCAAGCGCCTATGGCTACAGCCAGGCGTTGGACGGCACTTGGGACGATTACCGCCACGACACTGGCCGCCGCCGTGCCAAGCGCGACCGGATCAGCGATGCCACCGACTTCATGGGCTGGTATATGCGCAAGAGCTTGGAGAAGAACGGCATCCCTCTTTACGATGCGCGCAACCAGTATCTGGCCTATCATGAGGGCCACTACGGCTACTCCCGAGGAAGCTACCGATCCAAAGCTTGGCTGATGCGCGTTGCAGGCCAGGTCGAGGCACGCGCACAAACCTATCAAGCACAGCTGGCAACCTGCCGCAAATTCCGGTGACCCGGGCCAAAACTGGATATTGAACGCCTCTCCCCTAACATTCAGGGGGGAGGACACAGAGTATGGAACGCAGGCTCGCTGCCATTCTGGTCGCCGATATGGCCGGATACTCCCGCCTCATGGAAGAGGACGATGAGGGCGTTTTGACGCGGCAGAAAGGCCATCGCAAGGAGCTGATCGATCCCCAGATCGCGGCACACCGCGGCCATATAGTGAAAACCACCGGTGACGGCATGCTTGTTGAGTTTGCCTCTGCGCATGATGCCGTCCGTTGCGCCCTGGCGATCCAGAAGGAGATGGCGATCCGTGAGGCGGATATGCCTGAGAAAATCAGGATCCGCTACCGGATCGGGATCAACATCGGCGATGTGGTTTTCGACGGTGCGGATATCTTCGGCGACGGCATCAATGTGGCTGCCCGGTTGGAAGGTCTTGCGGAACCCGGCGGCATTAGCATCTCTGGTATCGTGCATGAAACTGTGACTGGGCAGCTTGGGGAACGTTTCCGCGACATGGGTTCACAACGGGTCAGGAACATCTCCCGTCCAGTCCGGCTTTGGCAGTGGGTTCCCGAAGCCCGTCCCGAACGTGAACCGCCGGAAGCGGCGCTGCAGCAAAGGGTCAAGTATTGCTCCTCTCCCGATGGAACCCATTTGGCCTATACCACGATCGGTCACGGGCCGCCTGTGCTGAAGGCACCGAACTGGATCAACCATATTGAATACGAGTGGCAAAGCCCTGTGTGGGGTCAGTTTCTGGCTGAATTTGCAGGCAAATGCAGCCTGACCCGCTTTGATCAACGCGGCAACGGGCTGTCGGATTGGGAGGTGGACGAGATTTCCGAAGACCGGATGATCGACGACATGTTCACCGTTGCCAATGCCGCGGGCCTGGACCGGTTTGCCTTGTTTGGAATCAGCCAGGGCGCAGCCTTTTCCATGCGGTTCGCGGCGCAGTACCCGGAGCGGGTCAAATGCCTGATCCTGCTGGGCGGCTATGTGCGCGGACGGATGCGGCGCAAGGACCCGGAGGCGGACCGGTTCTATCAGATCGGCTACAACATGATCCGCGACGGCTGGGGATCACCCGATTCCATCTACCGGCATTTCTTCACGACCACTTACATTCCTGATGCCACTGCGGCGGAAGGTGAGTCCTTCGATGAGTTGCAGCGGCTTTCAACCAACACAAAAAATGCGCTTCGCATAGTGGAGATGAACGCGGAAATCGACGCTGCCCCCCACGCAGAAAAGGTCCGGGTCCCTACCCTTGTTTTGCATTGCGGCGGCGACCGGGCGGTGCCGGTTTCGGAAGGCCGGCTGGCGGCAAGGCTGATCCCAGGTGCCAGCTTTGTAGAACTGCCCGGCAACAATCACGGCATGGTCGGCGGGCACCCGGGATTTCAGGAATTCTTTGACGAGGCTATGCCCTTCATTCACCGCCACGCTTAACAGAGAGAAATCGCTGTTCAGCGGGACCGGCCAGTAGTCGTGAACAAGCTGGAGGACAGCTTTACGCCAGTTTCCATCGCCCCGAGAATGACGGTTGTTTTACCACCTGCGCCGTCGTGGATAACCCATTTGCGCAATTCCACGGGGCTGCCGGTGAACATCATCTCAATACTGCCATAGTCCGGATGCTCCGGGTCCTGCGCCCGCACGATGGTCGAGGTGCCGTCAAAGCTGTGCCCCACCACCATGTTGGCCCGGCCCAAGTCCACCCTGCGGTCCAGAATAATCGACAGCGGCGTCCGCTTCAGCGGGTAGGTTTCAGGCGGCTGGTTCGATTTCGGGTCGTGGATCACCACCGCACCGCCGCCGGCCACCACAGTGCCGCCTCCGTTGCCATCATATTCAAACCGCATCCGCCCTGGCCGGTGCATATACAGTTTGCCTGTAGACAGGCTGCCATCGTCATTGATTTGCGTGAAAGGCGACGACGCCGTGGAAATCCCGTTCAGATAGCGGGAGATCTCGTTAAGGCTCAGTTTCTCTGCCGCCCAGGAAGCCGGGGCAATGAGGGTCAGCGCAAGCGCAAGTGCAATCCGTTTCATGGGCCCAACATAGGTACGCTGCTACAGAAGTGAAGATGCCGGACCTGCAAGGATCCGGCATCGGCAGTTTTTCGTCAGCTCACTGTTCGGGAACCAGAATTTCCCGTTTACCCACGTGGTTGGCTGCGGAAACGACGCCCTCGTCCTCCATCTGCTCAACAAGCCGCGCGGCCTTGTTGTAGCCGATTGCCAGCTTCCGCTGGATATAGGAGGTGGAACACTTGCGATCCTTGGTGACGATGGCAACAGCCGTGTCATAGAGGGCATCCTCGGTATCGGTATTGCCACCGGTGTTCAGGCCCAGAACCGCATCGATATTGTCGGCCTTGTCCTCATCCGGGCCATCCAGAACGCTTCCGACGTAATCCGGCGGACCGAATTGCTTGAGGTGGTTCACCACTTCCTCGACCTCTTCATCCGAACAGAACGGGCCGTGGCAGCGGGTGATCTTGGCGCCGCCCGCCATATAGAGCATGTCGCCCATGCCCAAAAGCTGTTCAGCACCCATCTCGCCCAGGATGGTGCGGCTGTCGACCTTGGAGGTCACCTGGAAGGAAATCCGGGTCGGGAAGTTTGCCTTGATAGTGCCGGTGATCACGTCGACCGAGGGGCGCTGGGTTGCCATGATCAAGTGGATGCCAGAGGCCCGCGCCATCTGCGCCAAACGCTGAATGCAGGCCTCGATCTCCTTGCCAGCAACCATCATCAGGTCGGCCATCTCATCGACGATTACAACGATATAAGGCAGTGCCTTGGGTTCGAACTCTTCGGTCTCAAACACCGGTTCGCCCGTATCGTCGTCAAAACCGGTCTGCACCGTACGGCTGAACATCTCACCTTTGGCCAGCGCCTCTTTCACGCGGCCATTGTAGCCCGCGATATTTCGCACGCCCATTTTGGACATCTTGCGGTAGCGGTCTTCCATCTCGCCCACCACCCACTTGAGGGCCACGACGGCCTTCTTCGGATCGGTCACAACGGGCGAGAGCAGATGCGGAATGCCGTCATAGACGGAAAGTTCCAGCATCTTGGGGTCGATCATGATCAGGCGGCATTCATCTGGTGTCAGCTTGTAAAGCAGCGACAGGATCATGGTGTTGATCGCCACCGACTTACCGGAGCCGGTCGTACCCGCGATCAGCAGGTGGGGCATTTTAGCGAGGTTCGCGACCATGGCGTCGCCGCCGATGTCCTTACCCAGCGCCAGCGGCAACGCATGGTTGCCGTCGCCGAAGTCGCGGGAGGACAGGATTTCGCGCAAAACCACCTTCTCGCGTTTCTCATTCGGCAGTTCGATGCCGATCACCGTGCGGCCAGGGACGGTCGAAACCCGAGCCGACAGCGCGGACATGGATCGCGCGATGTCATCCGCCAGACCGATCACGCGGGAAGCCTTGAGGCCCGGCGCGGGCTCCAGCTCATACATGGTGACAACAGGGCCGGGGCGAACCGAGACGATTTCGCCCTTCACGCCATAGTCGTCCAGCACTGTCTCCAGCATCCGGGCGTTTTCTTCCAGTGCCTCGTCACTCAGATGGTGGCGTTCGATGCTGACCGGATTGGTCAGCAGGTTCAGCGGCGGCAGCTCAAAATCGCTGCTGCTGTCATCAAACGCGAGGTTGGGCTGGGCTTCCGCCTTGGCCCGCGTTGAGGGCTGCACCGGCTTGCGCGCCGGTTTCTCGACCACCGCCTTGCGCGGTTCAGCCACCGGCAGATCAACGGTCAGCCGCGGCCCCGGCGTCTTGGGCGCTTGGGGTGCGTCCTGGAGCGGAGCGGTTGCATCAGGAAGGGTCTCCGCAGGCACATGGTCCGGAGTCAGCATCTGAGGCGCGCTGTCAAAGCCGCTGCTGGCATCTTCCTGCTGAACACGTGCTTCCGGTGCCTGCGAGACGTAATCTTCTTCTGCAGTCTGCCAGGACAGCGGCGACTCTTCCGGCACCGGCATTTGCGCAGCGGTCAGCGGCGGCTCCGCAGGCAGGCCGCCCTGTGCGGCCGCGGGATTGAAAATCAGCGGTGCCGGCCGTTGGCCGCGGCCCTTTGTCAGCGGCAGGTTCGGATCCAGTTCCGGCGGCGTGTCCGCCGCACGGCGTATCCTTACCGCGTTGGCGATCTTCTGTGAGATCCGGTCTTCGCCGTCTGCCCCGCCATCACTTTCTTCCGCGCCGGAGTACTGCTGGTCTGCAGCATAAACGTCTTCAGATGCCGGCGCAGCAGGTGCAGCCCTGCGAATGAGCCCCGGCACCCGCGACAGCAGCCCGCCTTTGGCGGGAGCTTCGGGCGTCTCCTCGATGCTTTCAACTGCATAGGTATCTTGCGGGTAATCCTCGAACATTTCGGGATCGTCGCCGGTGCCCGCGTAGGTGTTCGCGCCGTCGTCATGCACGCATTCGGCCCGTTCCTTGCGGTAGGTCATTGCAGCCTGCAGCCCGCTGGACGCCCCCCGGCCAAGCAAGGCCGCAACCGCGCCATAGCCTAGGATGAGGCCAACCATCACCTTGTTCAGGCCTTTCTTCACCTCAGGCCAGGTGAAACCCAGCACCACACACCCAAGCGCCAGCATGCCCGCGGCGCTCAGCAAGGACATGATTTTGACCATGAAGTGCAGGCCCACTGGCAACAGCGCCAGCAGCGCACCCAGGAAGGTGTAGCCAACCATGCCGCCAAGGCCGAAGTCATAGTTCTGCTGCCAGCTGGTGCTGGCATTCAGGGTCTCCATGTGCAGGGCCACCACAAGCAGCCATGGCACCGACAGCAAAAGCGGCCAGACTACGCGGTCCTCACCCCGGTGCAGCACAAAGCGCAGGCCCCAGGCCGACAAGAACAGCGGCATCGCCCAGCTGGCCTTGCCGAAAAGGGTGATCAGGATAAAGGAGACAGAAGCGCCCGGGCGGCCCAGCCAGTTCTGTACCGGCGCGTCGGTGGACACCGTCCAGTTCGGGTCCTCGGGCGTGTAAGAGCCCAGCATGGCCGCAACCATCAGCCCCACCAGGATCAGGGCAATCCCGATCAGTTCCTTGCCGCGCTTTTCAATGGCCGCCTGCATATTGCTGTCGAGCAGCGGATCGCGGCTGCGGGTTTGAAATGCCATGCCTACCTCAGTTCCGTTTCATTTGCCCCTGCCCCGCTGTTCACCGCGGGGTCACGGGCCTGTCCGTTCTTGGTTTTGGCTGCACGGCCCCCAGCCAAGGGCCGCTCAGCAGAATTCAGTAAAGACAGCCGCGCAGCGTGCTCAGCGCCTTGCGGGTGCCCTCGGCGGGGGCGACCAGCGCCACCCGGATGTAAGTCTCGCCCGGGTTCTGGCCGGTCGCGCCTTGCGCCAGATAGGCGCCGGGCAGCACCCGCACCCCGGTTTCCTTCCACAGCTTCAGCGCGGCCTGCTCGCCGTTTTCCACCGGAAGCCAAAGGAAGAAGCCCGCCTCGGGCGCCATGTAGCCGTTGAGGCCGTCAAAGACCTCATCCGCAATTTTGTATTTTTCCTGATAGAGCGCACGGTTCTCCGCCACATGCGCCTCATCCGCCCAGACCCTGGCAGCGGCGGCCTGCAAGGGGCCCGGCAACGGCGCACCGGAATAGGCACGCAGTTGTTTGATCCGCTTGATGGCCTCCGGCCCGCCGGCAATCAGCCCGGAGCGCAGCCCAGGCAGGTTCGAACGTTTCGAAAGCGAGTTGAACAGCACCACCCGTTCAGGATCGGCGCTCATTTCCTGCGCAACGGTCAGCGCGCCCACGGGCGCCTCATCGCGGTAAATCTCGGAGTAGCATTCGTCCGCGAAGATGCGGAAGTCGTATTTCTCAGCCAGCTGGATCAGCCGGGTCCAGTACGCGCGCGAGGCCACGGCGCCCTGCGGGTTTGCGGGAGAGCAGATGTAGGCGACCGCCGTGCGGTTCAGAACATCCTCCGGCAGGTTTTCATAATCCGGCAGATGGCCGGTCGCTGCTGTCGCGGGGACAAACACAGGCTCTGCCCCGACAGAAATCGTCGCCACCATGTAGACCTGGTAGAAGGGGTTCGGGATCAGCACCACGGGCTTTTGCCCGTTCTTCTGCTCCGGGCACAGCGCCATGGCGGCATTGTAGAGCCCCTCGCGGGTGCCGTTCAGCGCCATGATCTGGGCTTCAGGATCCGCAGTCACACCGTAGCGACGGTGGATCCAGTCCGAAATCGCACCGCACAGCTCCGGCGTGCCATCGTTGTTGGGGTATTGGTTAAACCCGGCGGCATTTTCTGCGATGACATCGGTGACCCAGGCCGGGAACGCATGTTTCGGCTCGCCAATGGTCATATGCACCACATCCCCGCCAGGGGTGTGATGGTCCAATAACGCCCGCAGGCGCGGAAACGCATAGGCTGGCAGGTTCGAAAACCGCTCAGGAAAATCCATATCTTATGCCTCGGTCACGGGATCATTGGCGCCCCGTTTGCGCCTCAGGTTACAGGGGGCGGGCGGACGCGTCCACCCGGTGATGCGGCCGATGGGCCGAATGTGGCTTTCAGGCCAAGGCAGCCTCGATCGCGGCGCCGGTGCGCAGCAGGGCTTCCTCGCAGTCCGGCTGCCCCAGCACCTGCAGCCCGCAGCTGGGGATGCCGGTGGGCAGCGACAGGCCGCACAGCCCCATCAGGTTGCCGATCCTGGTGTTGCGCAGCGCCATCAGGTTGGAACGGACATAATAGTCGTGGTCGTTCTGCAGCCGGTCCAGGTTGGGCGGCAGGATCGGCGAGACCGGGCTGAGCACAGCGTCAAATCCAGCCACAGCTTGATCCCAGGCCATCCGGCACTGATCCAGCTTGGCCCAGGCCGCAACATAGTCCGGGCCGCTGAACTGAGCGCCAGAGCGGAAGCGTTCGAGGATCTCCGCGTACATCAGCTGCGGAGTCGCTTCGATCACGTCCTTCCACAGGCCATAGGCCTCAGTTGTGTAGAGAATCGGGCTGAGGCCCATCGCCTCGTCCAGCGCAGGCACCTCCAGCGGCACGATCTCTGCCCCGGCGTCCTTCAGCCTCTGCAGCGTTTCGCAGTGGGCGGCGGCAACTTTTGGATCGAGATCGTCCTGCGCCACATTCTGGAGATCGGCGAAACGGCGGCCCTTAAGGGAGCCAGGATTGCGCAGGTCAGGACCCGCAGTCCCTTCCAGAACGCCCAGCAGCAACCCGGCATCTTCGACTGACCGGGCCAGCGGGCCTACGGTGTCGAATTTCAGGCACAAGGGCACAACGCCCTCCAGCGTGATCCGGCCTGAGGTTGTCTTGAGCCCCACAAGATCGTTCCAGGCCGAGGGAATCCGGACAGAACCGCCCGTGTCAGAGCCGATTCCGCCCGCCGCCAGCCCGTAAGCCACAGACGCAGCCGCGCCGGAGGACGACCCTCCCGGAGCAGCCTCCTGGTCATTCACACAGGGTGGTGTTTCCTTGACCGGGTTGAAGCCAAGGCCAGAAAACGCGAGTTCGCTCATGTGGGTTTTGCCGAGACATACCATGCCCATGAGCGTCGCCTTGGACAGCACAGCAGCATCCTGATCCGGCACTCGCCCCTTGAGCAGGTCCGAACCGGATTCGGTTGCGGTGTCGGCGCTGTCGAACAGGTCCTTCCAGCTGATCGGCACCCCATCCAAGAGCGAGCGGCGCAAACCCAAACGGGCACGCTGCTCAGCCGCTTCCGCCTCCGCCAGCGCGCGGTCATGGGTCACCTGCGTGTAGATCCGGTCTTTCAGGGGATGCGCGTCGATGGAGTCCAAATAACAACGCGTTAGTGCCACCGGACCAATCTCACCGGCTTCAATCCCGCGTCCCAGATCGGCGGCAGTCATTGTCAGCCAGTCTTGCATCAGCATCTCTCCCCTTGGCAGTTGCCGGTGACGGTAGCGGCAGCGGGACGCAGGCACAATCCCGCGCTTCCTGCATGGACAATCCCGCCAGCAGGCGCATATTGCGGGGCATGAAAAATACGTCCGATATCCTGATCGTAGGCGGCGGGCTGAATGGTCCGGCCCTGGCCCTAGCCCTGGCTCAGACCGGCCACAGCGTTACCGTGGTCGACTCGCTGACTCCAGACAAATTGGCCGACAAGTGTTTCGACGGCCGCGGCTATGCGCTGGCGCTGGCCTCGCAGCGGCTGCTGCAGCAGACCGGTGTCTGGCAGCATGTCGGGGACAACGCGCAGCCCATGCTGGAGATCAAGGTAACGGACGGCCACGCGGGCCACGGGCCATCGCCGTTCTTCATCCACTTCGATCACGCCGAGCTGGAAGAAGGCCCGATGGGATACATGGTTGAAGACCGCTTCCTGCGCCGCGCCTTCCTGCAGGCCATGGAGGATGCGCCCGGGATTACTTTGGTATCGGGCCGCACAGTTGTCGGACAGGCGCCGGATCAGACCGGCGTGACAGTCACTCTGGATGACGGCGGAGAGCTGCGCGGCCAAGTGCTCGTCGGCTCCGACGGGCGCCGCAGCGGCACCGCGCAACGGGCGGGGATCAAGCGCACAGGTTGGGACTATGGCCAGACCGCGCTGGTCTGCGCCATCGACCATGAAAAACCGCACCACGGCATTGCCCACCAGTTCTTCATGCCGCCCGGGCCGCTGGCGATTCTGCCGCTGCCAGGCAACCGGTCGTCTATTGTGTGGAGCGAACGGACCGAAACCGCCAAGGCGATCCACGCGTTGGACGACGCGGATTACATCCAGGCGCTGCGGCCCCGGTTCGGAGATTTCCTGGGGGAGATTTCCCTGGCCGGAAAGCGCTTCACCTACCCGTTGAACCTGACCATCGCCAACAGTTTCATCGGCGACCGGATAGCGCTGATCGGCGACGCCGCGCACGGCATGCACCCGATAGCCGGTCAGGGGCTGAACGCGGGTCTGCGCGATGTTGGCGCACTGGCCGAAGTGATCACCGAAGCCACCCGGCGGGGCGAGGACATCGGCTCCTCCCTGGTGATGGAGCGCTACCAGCAATGGCGCCGGTTCGACACCGCCTCGCTTGCAGCGGCGACTGACGTGTTCAACCGTCTGTTTTCCAATGACAACCCGCTGCTGCGGCTGGGCCGGGACATTGGCATGGGGCTTGCGGGCGCGGTCCCCGGCCTGCGCCGCGGTTTTGTGCGCGAGGCAGCGGGCTTGACCGGTGATCTGCCGAAGCTTCTGAAAGGGCAGGCGATTTAAGGGGAATTGGGGCCGCTGGCCGGATCAGTCCAGCTCGCGCGCCTCATCCACCAGCATCACCGGGATGCCGTTGCGGATCGGGAAGGCCAGATTGGCTGCACGCGAAACCAGTTCCTGCGCCTGAGCATCATACTCCAGCACGGCCTGGGTCAGCGGGCAGACAAGTGCTTCCAGCATCCGCCGGTCAAAGGCTGGCGCTTGAGTTTCGGTCATTGCAGGGTTTCCTCCTGAGAGCCGCCGCGCAGGGCAAACTCTATCAAAGTGACAAGCGTTTCCCGCCTTGTGGCAAGGCAAGGCGCCTCAAGCAAGGCCTGTTTGTCCTCAGGGTCGAATTCCAGCAGCATCGCCAGCGAGTTGATCAGCAATTCGTCATCCGCATCCTTCAGCGCTTCCCAGTCCGTGGACAGACTGCGGGCTGAAAAGAAGCGCTCCAGAAGATTCAAGAAGGAGGGCCGGTCCAAGGTTTCATCTGCCTCGCAGCGGCCCAGATCCCTGTCAAAACCCGCCCAGCTGACATCACAGCGCCGGTAAGGCGTAAACCCATTGGCCTCCCGGGTGATCCGGAACCGGGAAACTCCCGACAGCGTGACAAGATACCGCCCGTCCTCAGTTTCAGAGAACTGGGTAACACGCCCGGCGCAACCAATGTTATGGAGGTCTTCTCCGTTGCCGTGAGGCGGGGGGCAGGGCTGGACCATGCCGATCAGCCTCTGCCGCGTTTTCAGCGTGTCTTCAAACATTTGCAGATACCGAGGCTCAAAGATGTGCAGCGGCAGGCGTGACCGGGGCAACAATAGCGCCCCGGGCAAGGGAAACACGGCAATCGTGTCCGGCAGATCGGCATGCTGGATCATGGGACAGAGTGTAGTGCTACCCCGGTTTTAGGCAAATATCATTGAGCTGAGCTTGCGGCGTCCGTTCAGCACCACCGGGTCATTCGGTTTCAACGCATCAAAAATGGTGAACAGCTGCGTCTTTGCGGCACCGTCATTCCACTCGCGGTCGCGGCGGAACAGCTCCAGAAGCTCTGTCACGGCAGCCTCAGCATCGCCTGCCGCATGCAGTGCCTGTGCCAGTTCGAAACGGGCTTGCAGATCGTCCGGGCTGGCATCCACTGCGGCGCGCAGTTCGGCCACTGGTCCGGCATTTTCTGCCTGCCGTGCCAGTTCGATCTGGGCATGGGCTGCTTCAATTTCTGCTGCAGTGGAAATTTCCGCGGGTGCGCCGTTCAGCACCGCCTCTGCCTGATCCAGATCACCCAGCGCGATGTGGGCGCGGGCCAGACCGCCATAGGCGGCAGCATTCTTGTCATCCTCACCCAGAATAGCTGCGAAGGTCTGGGCCGCATCCGCCACCGCGCCTTCGGCCAGCATCTGCTCCGCCGCTTCCAGCGCCTCTCCCAGACCGCCATCGGCAGTGCCGCCTGCGGCTTCGATCACCTTCTTCACAAAGGCATCAATTTCGGACGCCGGCAGCGCGCCCTGGAACATGTCGATGGGGCGGCCCTGCACGAAGGCCACAACTGTCGGGATCGACTGCAGTGGCAAGCCCTGCTGAGCCAGCGCCTGGGCCAAGCGCTGGTTCTCATCCACGTTGATCTTGGCCATAGTGGCCGCACCCTTAGCTTTGGTAACTGCAGCCTCCAGCATCGGGCCGAGGGTCTTACACGGGCCGCACCACGGCGCCCAGAAGTCCACGATTACGGGGGCCTTCATGGAAGCGTCTACGACATCCTGCATAAAGGTGGCTTCGGTCACGTCTTTGATCAGGTCATCCGCCGGTGCGGCATTGCCAAGAATTTCGCTCATCAGTTTGTTCTCCGCTAGGAACTTGCCCCCTATATGGAATCCTGCGCGCCGGAAACCAAGAGAGGAGTTTGCCGATGGTCAGCCGCAAGTTTGATATCTTCGCTGCATCAGAGCGGCTGATGAAGATGGATGACGCCGCTTGGGCGCGGCACGCAAACCCGTGGAGCGTCTACAGCCGGATGTCGGTACTGCCACTGATGACACTTGCCGTCTGGTCCAGAGTCTGGCTGGGCTGGGGTGCTCTGCTGCCGGTTCTGCTGGTGCTGGCGTGGATTTGGTGGAACCCGCGCGCCTTTGCCCGGCCTGCCGGCACGGACAATTGGGCCTCTCGCGGCACATTCGGCGAACGGGTATTTCTAAACCGGAAACACGTCCCTATTCCGCCCCATCACGAAAAGTGGGCAAAGGGTCTCGCCTTGGCTTCAGGCGCCGGCGTGATTCCTTGGGTTCACGGCCTGTGGGCTTTGAACCCGGGAACCGCTCTGGCCGGGCTGGTTTTGATGCTTGGCGGCAAGCTGTGGTTCGTGGACCGGATGGCCTGGCTGTATCAGGACATGCAGGATAAACATCCCGACTACGCACGATGGCTGCGCTGACCCAGACTGCTTACGCCCCCGCTGAAGGAGCGGCACAGAACGTCAGCGCAGTACCATGCCCAACTGTCACAGATCGAAGGTTGCAAAAACCGGAGCATGGTCGCTGGGCTTTTCCCAACCGCGGGCAGTTCGCAAAATTCGGCTGGAGTGGGCTGCGTTGCTGATATCAGGTGTCGCCCAGACGTGGTCGAGCCTGCGCCCTTTGTCGGCGGCATCCCAATCCTTGGCCCGGTAGCTCCACCAGCTGTAAAGACGTCCATCGGGGATATCTGCCCGCGTTACATCCGACCAGCCGCCCGCCTCCATAACTTCAGCAAAATGCTCGACCTCAATCGGGGTGTGGCTCACAACTTTCAAAAGCTTCTTGTGGTCCCAGACATCATCCTCGCGCGGGGCGATATTGAGATCGCCAACCAGGATGGACTTCTCAGGCTTCTCCGCGTGGAACCAGTCGCGCATGTCCGTGAGGTAATCCAGTTTCTGGCCGAATTTTTCGTTCTGCTCCCTGTCCGGCACATCGCCGCCCGCAGGCACATAGAAATTGTGGATAACCACTCCGTTCTCCAGCCGGCCCGCAACGTGGCGGGCATGGCCGAGACCGGCAAAATCCTTGTCGCCGGCATCCTCGATCGGCAGCCGAGACAGGATCGCGACACCATTGTAGCCCTTCTGGCCACGGGCAATCATGTGCGTATATCCCAACGCCGCAAAACCCTCCATCGGGATCTTCTCCACCGGGCTCTTGCACTCTTGAAGACACAGCACATCCGGCCCTTCCTCCTGCAAAAGCTTCTGCACAATCGGCTCGCGCAGGCGGACAGAGTTGATGTTCCAGGTGGCAAGAGTAAATGGCATCGCGCGCCTCGTCATGTGATCCGGGTTCAGCGGCGATACTGCCTGCGCGGGGCTGGAAGCGCCAGAGACGTTTTGCAGGCAGCCCTTACAAAAAAGGCCGGGCAGGCAGCCCGGCCAAGTCCAACAGGGAGGCGCATATCGTGACCCGGATATGCGCGGGTTCGGGGTTACTCTAAATATGAACCTCAGGTCCCTCTTTGATCTGGCTCAACGCCAGCCGCATCAGGCAACTAAGCGGTAGCCGCCAGATTCTGTCACCAGCAGGCGTGCATTCGAGGGATCAGGCTCAATTTTCTGCCGCAGGCGGTAGATGTGTGTTTCCAGCGTATGGGTCGTCACGCCTGCGTTATACCCCCAGACTTCATGCAGCAGCACATCGCGCGGCACCACCCCGTCGCTGGAGCGGTACAGAAACTTGAGAATATTGGTTTCCTTCTCCGTCAGCCGGATCTTGCGCTCATCCTCTGTGATCAAGAGCTTCATCGAGGGCTTGAACGTATATGGGCCAAGCGCAAAGACAGCATCCTCTGACTGCTCGTGCTGCCGCAGCTGTGCCCGGATTCTGGCCAAAAGCACAGGAAACTTGAAGGGCTTGGAGACATAGTCGTTTGCGCCAGCATCCAGACCCAGGATCGTGTCCGCATCAGTGTCGTGGCCGGTCAGCATCAGGATCGGCGCTTTTACGCCTTGCTTGCGCATCAGGCGGCACAACTCGCGCCCGTCAGTATCGGGCAGGCCGACATCCAGGATAATCAGGTCGTACAGGGCTTCCTTCGCACGCTCCATCGCGCTTTGACCATTCTCGGCCTCGAACACATCGAAGTCTTCGGTCATCACCAGTTGCTCGCTCAAGGCCTCGCGCAGGTCCTCGTCGTCATCAACCAGCAGAATTTTCTTCAGTTGCGCCATCGGCTCGCCCTCCTGTTCTCCTGACCACACATGCGCATCCCTTGCGCCCGCGGCAAGATTTGCTGCAAAACTCTCACGCCGACGTGTCCATGGCATGGAAAATGTTTCACATCCGTTGCATTTAGGCGTAAAGACAGCGAGCTTCTGTTACAAAATAACACCAGGACCCCCGCATGAGCCTGATGCCCACCATGATCGAACTGCTGGCCCGCGCCCGGGTCGATCTGCGCATGGGTCTTCCGGTAGTATTGACGGACGGCCGCGAGGCTGCGCTGGCAATTGCAGTGGAAGCTTTGACTGAGACGCGCCTGTCTGACATGCGGTCCCTGGGCCCGTTGTCTCTGGCGCTAACGGCCCGCCGGGCGGAAACGCTGAAGGCGCGGGTTTACGACGAGGATACCGCCCGTGTATGCGTCCCGGAGACCGAAGGGCTGAACTGGATCCTGGCCCTGGCAGACCCGGCAGATGATCTGAACACGCCAATGAAAGGCCCGCTGTCCAGCCAGCGCGGCGGCAGCGCGGACCTGCACCGGCTGGCGATTGCCCTAGCGAAATCCGCCCGCCTTTTGCCTGCTGCCGCGCTGGTGCCCATCAGTGATCCGTCGGCCTTTGCTGCATCCCACGGCCTGACCGCCGTTTCACGACTGGCAGCTGAACCGCTGCTGAGCGAAAGCTCTCCGCTGCATCCGGTAGCAGCAGCCCGCTTGCCGATGACGGCCGCCGAAGCTGGCAGGCTCCATATCTTCCGCCCTGAAGATGGCGCTGAGGAGCACTATGCGGTGGAAATCGGCCGCCCCGACCGCAGCAAACCGGTGCTCGCCCGGCTCCATTCCGCCTGTTTCACCGGCGACGTTCTGGGGTCCCTCAAATGCGACTGCGGTCCGCAGCTGCACGGCGCACTGGCACAGATGGGAACCGAAGGCGCAGGCGTACTTTTGTACCTCAACCAGGAGGGCCGCGGCATCGGCTTGGCCAATAAGATGCGGGCCTATTCGCTGCAGGATCAGGGCTTTGACACAGTGGAAGCCAACCACCGACTGGGCTTTGAGGATGACGAGCGGGATTTCCGGCTGGGCGCGGCCATCCTGAAGAAGATGGGCTTTTCACAGGTGAAGCTGCTAACCAATAACCCGAACAAGATCGCCATGATGGAGAAAACGGGCATTCAGGTGGCCGAACGGGTGCCGCTGAAAGTTGGTGAAAATGCCCATAACCAGCATTACCTTGCCACTAAAGCCCGCAAGTCAGGACACATGCTGTAATGACTCCTGCGGATCTTGTCCTGACCCGGGCCGGCGTCCGGTTTATGGGCCGTGTATTGCCCTGCGCAATCGGCAAAGGCGGGCTGTCAGGCAACAAGCGTGAAGGCGACGGCGCAACGCCGGTCGGCACGCACAGAATCGCTGCAATGTTCTACCGCCCGGATCGCTTGTCCCGGCCGGCGCAATGGGCAAAACCCATCGGTCCCAGGGATTTATGGTCGGATGATCCCCGCCATTGCAGCTACAATCTGCAAGTGCGGGCTCCCTACGGTTTCAGTCATGAAAAACTGCGCAGGGCAGATCCGCTGTACGATCTGGTTCTGATTACCGACTGGAACTGGCCGGATGCCATTCCAGGCAGAGGGTCGGCCATTTTCATCCATCAGTGGCGCCGCCCCGGTTACCCCACCGAAGGGTGTGTCGCCTTTTCCAGACAGGACCTCCATTGGCTCGCCGCCCGGGTTCAAATTGGCACACGGGTCATAGTTCCAGAACTGGCCGGGACTTGAAGCAACCCCGGCCTTTCAATGTCTTGGCAAAAGTGTTCTGAGAACTTTTATAACTCAGTAGGTGCGGTCGCCGAAAATTGCCGACCCGACCCGAACGTGCGTTGCACCAAGGGCAATTGCTGACTCGAAATCTCCACTCATACCCATCGAGAGACCTTGCAAGCCGTTGCGCTCGGCGATCTTGGCCAGCAGCGCGAAATGCAGACTCGGCTCTTCATCCACCGGCGGGATGCACATCAAGCCTTTAACCGGCAAGTCCAGCGTGCGGCACTCGGAGATAAATGAATCTGCATCGGCCGGCATCACGCCAGCCTTCTGCTCTTCTTCGCCGGTATTCACCTGCACAAAAAGGTCCGGGCATTTCCCCAGTTCCTGCGCCAGCCGGGCGATTGTATTGGCCAGCTTAGGACGGTCCACTGAATGAATGCTGTTGAACAGCTCCATCGCCTGGCGCGCCTTGTTGGTTTGCAAGGGGCCGATCAGGTGCAGATCAATTCCGTCGAACTGCTCGGCGAACCCCGGCCATTTTCCGGCCGCTTCCTGCACCTTGTTCTCGCCAAAGCAGCGGTGGCCTTCCTCCAGCACCGCCTGCACCCGCTCGTTCGGCTGCACCTTTGACACCGCAATCAGCTGCACGCTGCCCGGTTCACGGCCAGCCTTGCTCTCGGCCTTGGCAATTCTGGATTTAATCTCTGCAAGCGGCATGGGTCCGGCCTCATCACTGTTTGGCCGCAAAAAACACTGTTTGGCTGGAAATGTTAAGGGCAAAAGAAAAGGGCGGGTTCCGAAGGAACCCGCCCCGAAAGTCACGCTAGGCGTGCTTCAGCTTAGAAGCTGAAGTGCAGACCTGCCTGCAGGGAGTTTTCGTTGGTGGCTGCTGCGGTGTTCACATAGCCAGCAACGAAGGTCACGCCGCCGCCGAGGTCATACTCGTAGTTGATGCCGAAGGCGGTGCCGTCGGTGCGGGTCTGACCAGCAACCACGTTGGTGTCGACGTCGGTGGAGCTCACCCAGCCAACGATGGTGGAGGCTGCGCCGATTTCCGCTTCACCTGCCAGGGTCACAGCATCAGCTTCTTCAGTGGTACCATAGGACAGGGTTGCACCGAACTGGCCGAAGTCACCGCCGATGGCGAAGAAGCCGAGGCCGTCACCTTGGCTTTCGACAGCGCCGTTGTTGAAGGTCACGGTGTTGGTGTTGTTGTCTTCGGACTGGTATGCACCGGTCACGAAGTAGTCACCGAAGGAGTAGCTCAGCATGATTGCGGTGCGCTCCAGGCCCTGTGCGGAACCGGCAACGGTGCCGCCGTTGGACTGCGAGTAGGACACGTGGCCGGTGAAGCCGCCAGCAGAGTAGATGGCTTCAATGCCGTTACGGCCAGCACCTGCGGAGGTGAAGGTGTCCCAAGCGAAGCTGTTGCCGATGGCCAGGGAGTTGAAGCCCATGCCGTCGATGCCGGTGCCAACGGAGGTGGTGTTCAGGTACAGGCCCGGTGCGGAGTCGATCGCGCCCCAGATGTTGCCAACGTTCACACGCAGGCCGCCGTATGCGACGTGGAACTGCGGTGCGGACCATGCTGCGGTGCCCGGAGTGCCGTCACGGCTTTCAGCCTGGGCACGGATACGGCCGCCAACGGTCACGCCGCCGTCGGTTTCGGTCGACGCGTCGAACTGCAGACGGAAACGGCTGGTGATGTTGGTGTCGGAACGGCCGGCAACAACGTCGTTTGCTTCGTTCCAGTCCAGACCAAAGCGGCCATAGCCGGACACTTTGACTTCTGCCGCGGCCATGCCTGCGGTGGCGATCAGCGCGGTAGTCGCGAAGAGAACCTTTTTCATGTTTTTCCCTCGGTTTTCTAATCCTATGCCCAAACCGGGGAATCCGGCGTGGGTATGCCAAGGGGTTTCGCTCTTTCACCCCCGTTTTGGCAAGGCTTGGGAAAGTCAGGTGAAACGATGCGGTCCGGGATGGTGCAGCTTTGCCACAGTCCGCCCCGTTCGAGCGCCAGAAACGGCCCTGATCCGCACGCAAGCAAGCTGGTTAACCTGAAAATGCCTCACAGGAGCAGAGTCATAGAAGCCAAAGCCCTTGCTCAGCCGGCGCGGCTTGCGTTAGGTGTTCGCGCAGAAATTGGCTCCGGGAGCGGTTATGAAATACGGAAAGACCCTGCGGGTAACAGTGATCAGCGCGATCTGTCTCAGCCTCGCGGCTTGCGGCGGCCGGGGCGGAAAAGCACCAGCAAGCACGGCCCGGACAACTAGCCACAAGGAAGAGGTGCAGGGTGCTGCCACCAAGTCCTCCGTCTTTGACTTTCTGAATGCCAAGCCGGACCAGACTGTGCAGGTGAACCGCTACCTTTGGACGGCCAGCCTGGATGTGCTGAGCTTCCTTCCGGTGCAGTCGGTTGATCCATTCACTGGTGTCATCGTGACTGGCTATGGCACCCCGCCTGGCGGCGGCCGCTCCTATCGGGCGACGATCCATATCAAGGACCCGGCTTTGGACGCGCGTTCCCTGAATGTCGCGCTGCAGTCCAAGGGCGGTCCGGTCAGCGCCAGCACCACTCGCGCTGTCGAGGACGCTATTCTGTCCCGCGCGCGCCAGCTGCGGATTGCAGACAAGAAACTCTGACCCCGCGCCCTCTGGAAACGCCAGCCAAACCCCATTATCAGAAGCGCCGGGCCCGAAGCCCGGCGTTTTCATGCAAAGGACAGCTCTGATGCCGCGTTACATAGCTCCTGAAATCGAAGCACGATGGCAGAAGGCCTGGGACGAGGCCGGAATTTTCCAGGCCAAGCGTACTGGCGGCAAGCCCAAGTATTATGTGCTGGAGATGTTCCCCTATCCGTCGGGCAAGCTGCACATGGGCCATGTGCGCAACTACACGATGGGCGACGTGATCGCGCGTTACAAGCTGTCCACCGGCCATAACGTACTGCACCCGATGGGGTTTGACGCCTTCGGCATGCCGGCAGAAAACGCCGCGATGGCCTCTGGAGGGCACCCCAAGGACTGGACCTATTCGAACATCGACACGATGGTCGAGCAGATGAAACCGCTGGGCCTTTCCCTGGACTGGTCCCGCATGTTCGCAACTTGCGATCCGGAGTATTACGGCCAGCAGCAGGCGCTGTTCCTCGACTTCCTGGAAAAGGGCCTTGTCTACCGCAAGAATGCGGTGGTGAACTGGGACCCCATCGACATGACCGTGCTTGCCAACGAGCAGGTCGAGAACGGCCGCGGCTGGCGCTCTGGCGCGCTGGTGGAGCGGCGCGAGCTGACCCAATGGTTCTTCAAGATTTCCGATTTCTCCGAAGAGCTGCTGTCAGCGCTGGACAGCTTGGAGAACTGGCCCGCCAAGGTCCGCCTGATGCAGGAAAACTGGATCGGCAAATCGCGCGGGTTGCAGTTCTCGTTTGAGCGCACCGATGGCGCAGAACCGATTGAGGTCTACACCACCCGCCCCGACACGCTGATGGGTGCGTCCTTCGTCGGCATCTCGCCTGATCACCCGATTGCCAAGGCGCTGGAAACCGAATCGGAAGAGGTTGCCGCGTTTGTCGCCGAATGCCGCAAGGGCGGCACCACTGAGGAAGCCATCGAGACCGCCGAGAAGCTGGGCTATGACACCGGCATCCGTGTGAAGCATCCGCTGAACCCGGAGTGGGAACTGCCCGTCTGGATCGCCAACTTCATCCTGATGGATTACGGCACCGGTGCAATCTTCGCCTGCCCGGCGCATGACCAACGCGACCTCGACTTCTGCCGCAAGTATGATCTGCCGGTAAAGCTGGCATATAAACCGATTGGCGCAACCGAAATTGACCCTTCCCTGCCTGAACACCAAGAACTCATTTCCATTCTCGAACTCGACAATAGCAAACAATCCTATTGGGCATTTGAAACACCTGAAGGTGGCGAGGTTGAGTTCGTTTGGATCGGAACGATCGCTGAGACCTTTGGCACGCGGGAGCGCGCCATCAAGGCCTCCTCACCCCACACACTTAAGTTGCTTAAGCTGATTCAGTCTATCCGGCAGGATTCAACAGATTTCGAATACATAGACTTTCCAGTTTTCTCCATGGGCGTCGTTTCAGACGCAATCAACGCGACCGTCGACTTTGCCGAAAAGGCCGGCTGGGGCCAGGGCGTCACCAAATACCGCCTGCGCGACTGGGGCCTTTCACGCCAGCGCTATTGGGGCTGCCCAATTCCCGTGGTGCATTGTGAAGACTGCGGCGTGGTTCCCGAGAAGAAAGAGAATCTGCCCATCGCCCTGCCCTATGATGAGGGCGGCAAGGCCATCGACTTCTCGGTGCCGGGCAACCCGCTGGACCGCCACCCGACCTGGCGCAACTGCGCCTGCCCGTCCTGCGGCAAGCCGGCCCAGCGCGAAACCGACACCATGGACACCTTTGTGGATTCGTCCTGGTATTTCGCCCGTTTCACCGCTCCGCGCGCAGAAACCCCCACCGACATGGCCGAGGCCGAATACTGGATGAACGTCGACCAGTACATCGGCGGCATCGAGCACGCGATTCTGCACCTTCTCTATTCGCGCTTCTTTGCCCGCGCGATGCAGATCTGCGGTCACCTGCCGGAGAAATCCATCGAGCCGTTTGATGCGCTGTTTACGCAGGGCATGGTGACCCACGCAATCTACAAGACCACCGGTTCAAACCACCGCCCGGTCTACCACTACCCCGAGGAAGTGGAGCTGCGCGACGGCAAGGGCTTCCTAAAGGACGGCACAGAGGTAGAAATCATACCCTCCGCCAAGATGTCCAAGTCCAAGAACAACGTGGTGGACCCGCTGCACATCATCTCGTCCTTCGGTGCTGACACCGCGCGCTGGTTTGTACTGTCTGATTCCCCGCCCGAGCGTGACGTGGAATGGACCGCAGCAGGCGCTGAGGCGGCCTACAAGCACCTGAACCGGGTCTGGAACCTGTGCGACCGTATTGGGGAGATGGACCCGGAAGCGGCTGGTGAAGGCGACCAAGAATTGCTGCGCGAGATGCACAAGTGCATCCGGGACGTGACCCTGGGTGTTGATTCCTTCGGTTTCAACGCTGCAATTGCCAAGCTCTATGCCTTCACCAACACGCTCGCCAAATCCAAAGCCAGCGCCAAGATTCAAAAACAAGCGATCATGACGCTTGCGCAGCTGATGTCGCCAATGACCCCGCACCTGGCGGAGGACATTTGGAACCATCAGGGCGGCGAGGGCCTTTGCGCCACCGCGCCTTGGCCTGTTGCCGACGAATCGATGCTGGTCGAGAACACAGTCACCCTGCCGATCCAGATCAACGGCAAACGCCGCGGCGAAATCGAAGTCGCCAAGGATCTGGACAAAGCCGAGGTTGAAAAACTTGCACTGGCACACGAAGCTGTGCAGAAGGCGCTGAATGGCGCCGCGCCGAAAAAGGTAATTGTGGTGCCAGGCCGGATTGTGAATGTCGTTGCTTAACTGCAGAACCCTGCTGCTGGCCCTGCCCCTGGTGGTAGCGGCCTGCGGCTTCACTCCGGTTTACGCCCCCGGCGGAACCGGGGCAGAACTGCATGACAATATCGAAGTGCAGGCACCGGAAGAAATCAAAGGCGCAAGCGGCTCTGATGCCTATTTTCTCGTGCAGAACCTGGAACAACGGCTCGGCCGCGGCAGTGGTGCCGCGTACAAGCTGGACCTGACACTCAGCACCCGGGAAGAGGGGCAAGCGATCACAGCGGACAATGAGATCACCCGGTATTCGGTGATCGGCACCGCAGCGTATTCGCTGACCCGTCTTTCGGATGGCAAGGTCACCTCCAGCGGCACAGTTCGGAACTTCACCGGTTACTCTGCTACCGGTTCCACCGTGGAAACACTGGCCGGGGAACGGGATGCGCATGAACGGCTTATGGCCGTACTGGCCGATCAGATCACCGCACAGATCCTGGCAACCGCGGATCTCTCCGCTGCGGCTGAATGAAGCTCTCACCACGCGAAGCGGACGGCTATTTCGCCAAGCCGGATCCGGGCAAGACCGGCATCCTGATCTATGGCGCCGACGCAATGCGCGTGTCCTTGAAGCGGCAGCAGGTGCTGGCGGCGTTGCTTGGCCCCGGCGCAGAAGAAGAAATGCGCCTGACGCGCCTGCCCGGCAGCGACCTGCGCAAAGATCCGGCGCAATTGCTGGACGCGGTCAAGGCGGTCGGGTTCTTTCCCGGTGTCCGTGCGGTGTTTGTCGAGGGCGCAAATGACACAGCCACCCCCGCAATCACTGCAGCGCTTGAAGAATGGCAGCTCGGCGACGCCCAGATCGTGGTTACGGCAGGCCAGCTGAAAGCGTCCTCCAAGCTGCGCAAGGCGTTTGAGGGCCACAGCAACGCCTATGCGGTTGGCATTTACGACGACCCGCCTTCGCGTGCCGAGATCGAACGCATTCTGGGCGAGGCTGGCATCCGCGACGTGCCCGGCGACAGCATGTCGGCGCTGACCGACATCGCCAATGACATCGGCCCCGGCGACTTTTCCCGCATGATCGAGAAGCTGGCGCTTTACAAGCACGGCGACAGCAGCCCGCTGTCACTGGACGACATCGGCGCCGTGGCCCCGCAATCAACCGAAGCTGCGCTGGATGACGTGCTCAATGTGGTGGCTGAGGGCCGCAGCCCCGAAATCGGACCGCTGATCCGCCGTCTGCAGGCGCAGGGCACCAACGCCGTAACCCTCTGCATTGGTGCCACCCGGCATTTCCGCACGCTTTACACCATTGCCTCGGCACCCGGCGGCCCGGCCCAGGGCATCGGCCAGCTGCGCCCGCCGCTTTATGGCAAACGCCGCGACCGGATGCTGCGGCAGGCGCAAAACTGGGGCGCAAACCGGTTGGAAACAGCGCTGACGATCATTACCGACACCGATCTGGCGCTGCGCTCTGCCGGGCAGACTGCCCCAGCGCTGGCATTGATGGAACGCGCCCTGATCCGGCTTGCCATGCTCAGCCGCGCCCGCTGAGCTGCCAACGCTCCGTCCTGCTTGATCCTCCCGCTGTTGCTGCCCATCTTGGACGGGAACCAACAGGAGAAGAATGATGTATACGGTCATTGGCACCCCTCTCACCCGCACTTTCCGGGTGCTGTGGGCGCTCGAGGAGCTTGGGCAGCCCTATCAGCTGAACCTGCATGGGCCCCGCAGCCCTGAAGTGCAGGCGCTGAATGTCTCGGGCAAGGTGCCAGTGCTTCAGGCTGAAGGTGAAGTTATCACCGATTCCACAGCCATTCTTACCTACTTGTCTGACAAACACGGCGCGCTGACGGCTCCTGCGGGAACGATTGCGCGCGCAAGACAGGACGCAATGACCCATCTCCTGCTGGACGAGATCGACGCCGTTCTTTGGGCCGCGGCCCGGCACAGCTTCATCCTGCCTGAGGAGCAGCGGGTGCCGGAAGTGAAAGGCAGCCTGAAGTGGGAATTCGCCCACAACCTGGCCCATCTCGAAGACAAAATGGCCGGCCCCTTCCTGATGGGGGAAGAGTTCACCATCGCCGATATCATCTGCACCCATTGCCTGAACTGGGCGCGCAGCGCCAAGTTTCCGGTCGAGGGTGAAAAGCTGCAGGACTACGGCAAACGGATGCGGGAACGCCCTGCGTTTCAGCGGGTTGCGGCACTGGCCAAATATTCCGCAGCCCCCCGCCCCGCCCAGCGCCCAGTCGCCAGGCAGGCGGTCAGCAAATAACCGCCCGTCGGGGCTTCCCAATCAAGCATCTCCCCGGCGCAGAAAGTTCCGGGGATTTGTTTCAGCATCAGGTTGCCATCCACAGCATCGCGGCTAACGCCGCCCGCGGTCGAAATCGCCTCGTCCATCGGGCGCAAACCTGCGTGTTTCACCGGCAGCGCCTTGATCAACCGCGCCAGTGCCGCTGGCTCTTGCGGCAGCGGTCGCCCGAATTCCTGCAGCAGCGCCACAGCTGACGGAGCCAGCTTCAAGGTCTTGCGCAGGTGGTTCGTGAAACTCGCCTTGCCACGCTGGCGCGACAGGCGGCGGGCGATTTCCGCCTCTTCCAGATCCGGAAACAGATCCATATGCAGCACCGCACCCTCCCGCACTGCGGCACAGACGGAATAGATGCCGCCGCCCTCCAGCCCGCGCTGCGAAATTACCGCTTCACCGCGCGAAACCTGGCCACCCGCCCGCAGCGCAATCCCTTTAAGCGGCTGGCCGAATTGCGGTGCCATATGCCTGGACCACTCCACCAGCAGCCCGGCATTGGCAGGCTTGAATGGCGAAACTTCTACTGATCGTTCCTGCAACAGCGGCCGCCACGCCCCGTCCGACCCCAGCCGCGCCCAGCTTGCGCCGCCAAGCGCAAGAACGGTAGCGCCTGCCTCAATCCGCACCGAACCACTTGGCGTTTCAAAAGCATGTGCCGCACCGTCCCAGCCGGCCCAGCGCCAGCGGGTGCGGATCTGCACGCCATACCGGTCCAAGCGCCCCAGCCAGGCCCGCAAAAGCGGCGATGCCTTCATCACCTTCGGGAACACCCGGCCGGTGGAGCCGGTGAACAGCGCGCTCCCCAGCCCCTGCGCCCAGGCCTGCACTGCCTGCGCATCAAAGGCCCGGATCATCGGCGCCAGCCAGTCCGCGGCCTCTCCATAAGATGCAATCAGCTGCTCGAAAGGCTCGTCCTTGGTCAAATTCAGACCGGATTTGCCCGCCATCAGGAACTTTCGGGCAGCTGACGGCTTGGCCTCAGCCACCAGCACCCGGTGCCCGGCGCTGCCCAGTTCTTCGGCAGCCATCAGCCCGGCTGGCCCGGCTCCGATCACCACAGCGTCCCACGCCTCTGTCATGCCATCCCCTTGCCAGCCCTTGCCGCCGACGTGTCTAGTGCCCGCACGAAACCAGCTGAGGCCTGTGCATGTCTGATCCGAACTGCCCGCTGTGCGGCCGCCCAATCCCAAAGGGCGCGCCGCAAAGCCTGCACCATCTGATCCCAAAACTGAAAGGAGGCAAGGGCGGACCAACCGTTCTGCTGCATGACATCTGCCACCGCGAGATTCACGCCACGCTGACCGAGGCGGAGCTGGCCCGCGACTTCAACACTCCGGAAGCGCTGCAGGCTCACCCCCGGCTGGCGAAATTCATCGCCTGGATCCGGAAACGCCCGCCCGAATTCCGCTCCCGCGTGCCCGGCAAACGGCGCAAGCGCTAACTGACTTCAACCCCCATGAAGGCCGGGCTGTCGCGAAACTGCGCCCCGGGAATGTGCTGGAACTCCAGCGTTGTATAGGAGCGCCGCCACAGCCATTCCCGGTTCGCCACGGACTGCAGATCCGGGTTTGGCGGCGTTTCTTCGGTAAAGGCAAGGAAATGCAAGTCAAATCCGAACTCCGCTACATCCTGAACTGACAAGAGTTTCATGTCGGCACGCAAGGCAAGCTCAGCCGCGATGTCTCCGGTCCGCAAAGTGATCTGCCCGACATGCGCACCGCCGCCCAGCGGAAGCGCCGGATCACCAGCACCGTCTGGCCGGTTGCCTTGGAAATCATGCTGCAGGAGTTCTACGGAGAATCCTTCGGGATCGTGCAGATGCGCCATATAGCCAATGTCGCGGAACTGATGCGGCGCTGACACCTCAATGCCCTTTTGCCGCAGGTGTTCACACGCAATGTCCAGATCGGGCAGGCAAATACCGATCTTCCAGTACCGTTCATCGCGCGTATGCGGAGCCCGTGTGCCGCCAGGCAGCAATACCAGATCCGCATCCTCACCCGCATACCCGGCCCGCCAGGTCTCACCTTCAACCCGCGCTTCCATGCCAAACACATCCGCATAAAATGCAGCCAACCGCTCAGGGTCTTCGACCTGCAGCTGAAGTCCGGACAGCCGCTTCACCGGCACATCCTAAGGATCCCGGCCGCAATTTCCGGTTTGGCCTCCAGCGAGTGTGCCAGCATGTCCTCCGCCGTATCCAGCAAGGCCTCAGGCTCCACAATCCGGTCTACGAGGCCGTAGTCGTATGCCTCCTGCGCGATGATCTTCTGCCCGGCCGCCAGGATCACCTTGGTCCGGGCAGGCCCGATCAGTGCTGCCATCCGGCCCGCGTCCGAAGGCTGTGGCAAATAGCCAAGCTTCATCACAGGGTAGAAGAATTTGGCCGACGGCACCGCAATGCGGATATCGCAAGCCAGCACCATGCCATTGGCGCCGCCCGCCAAGGTACCGTTCAGTGCAGCCACCTTGAGGCAGGGAACAGCAGCCATTGCCGCCGACAGCCGCTCCCATACCGGCGAGGTCGCCAGGCCCGCCCGCGCTTCGTCCAGGTCGGCCCCGGCGCTGAACACCTTGCCGGTTCCGGTCAGGATCAGCCCGCGGGCCTCCTGCGCGCGTTCGGCGATTTCCGCCAGTTCCGTCAGCATCGCTTCTGTCAGCGAGTTCGCCTTGTCCGGCCGGTTGATGGTAACAGTCCACAGACCGTTTTCCGCGATCTCCAGCCCGATCATACCAGGCCCACCCGTTGGCGGATGCTGTCTTCTCGCAGAGAGACTTCCTGACCTATGCAGTCATCCGCATCCGGTCTGCACATCCACATTAGGGTCCGGGCCGGCCATTCAGCCGGAATATGATCCTCCCAGTCCAGCTCGCTCACCGGGTTGATGCCGCTGGCCTTGATCTCGCGCTGCATTTGGGTCGCGACTGTACCCGGCGACAGGCCCATGGCTCGGATGCCATTGCCGCGTTCTTCCAGGTCGAGCGCAGAGGTCAGCATCGCCGCGCCTGCCTTCGACGAACAATAGGCACTCCACCCCTCCAAAGGCCGGTGCGCGGCGCCCGAGCTGACGGTAATTATGGTCCCGCCGCCCGCCGGCTTCATCAGCGGCAGCGCGGCCCGCATCCCGTTGAACACACCTTTCAGATTAATGTCGATCAGCTTACCCCAATCTTCAGGCGAAGCGTCCTCCAGCCTGGCAATCGGTTCAATTACACCCGCGTTGTTGATCAGAACGTCCAGGCTGCCGAATTCCTGATTTGCCTTGCCCAATGCGGCCTCCACGGAAGCGTAATCAGAAACGTCGCATGCAAATGTCAGCACATTTTTGCCGATCTCATCCGCAAGGTCCTGCAGTGCGCCCGCACTCCTTGCCAGCAATGCCAGATTGGCGCCAGCAGCGGCAAAAACACGGGCCGCATCCGCCCCGATGCCGCGGCTGGCGCCTGTAATTGCAACTGTTTTTCCGTTGAATTCCATGCCCGCAACCTCCAAGTGACTGATAACCCAAGTGGTAAAGCGGTTAGGGGGAACGGTCCAGCCCAAGGCCCCCTTGACGGCACCGCCCGCCGGGCCGACGATGCGTTCAATTATCTCTCAGAGAAAGGTTCTCTAATGTCCGTAATTTTTGCGCGCGGCGGTGCCGCAGCGGCAATTTTGGTTGTTTCCGCTCAAGGCGCCCTCGCCGATCTGAGCGCCCAGGACGTCTGGGCCGACTGGAAGGCGTATCTGACCAGCACCGGATACACCGTATCCGGGACTGAGGCCGTTTCGGGCAGCACCCTGACCGTTTCCGATGTGTCGATGGCCATGCCGATCCCCGAAGAAGACGGCTCCGGCACCATCAGCTTCCCGGAAATCCAGTTCGTTGAGAACGGCGATGGCACCGTCAATGTCATGCTGCCTGCCGAGTTCCCGATGGGCTTTGAATTTTCCGGCGACGGCGAAACCTTTGCAGGCAAACTGATCTATGCGCACGACGGCTCGCCGATGAAAGTCGCAGGTGATGCAGAAAACATGAGCTATGACTACAGCTCCTCCACGGTGACCATGACGCTGGATGAACTGTCTGCGGACGGCGAGCCTGTGCCTGCAGAAGTGGCGAAAGTTCAGGTCGTAATGAACGACGTGACCACCAAAAGCACCATGAAGGTTGCAGAGGGGCGCAGCTACGACCAGACCATGACCGCCTCCAGCCTCAGCTATGACATGGGCTTCAACGATCCCGAGGGCGACGGCACAGGTGCGTTCAAAGGCGCCCTGCAAGGCCTGAGCTTCACCGGTACCGGCACCGTTCCAGACGGGCTGGAAAGCCCCGACATGGCCGCGCTGCTGGAAGCCGGCTTTGCCTTCGACGGCACCTTCACCTTCACCGGTGGCAATGGTTCCCTCTCTGGCGTGGACGGCAGCGAAAGCTTCGCCATGGAAAGCAATTCCCAAGGTGGTGCTTTCACCGTTTCGATGGACAAGCAGCACCTGACCTACGATGTGTCGCAGGTTGCAACCAACGTGAACATTTCCGGTTCCGAAATCCCGTTCCCGTTGGCGCTCAGCATGGCGGAGACCGGCTTCAAACTGATGATGCCGCTGGCCAAGTCCGAAGAAGAGCAAGACTTTGCCCTGGGTGTGACCCTGCGCGACTTTGCAGTTCCGGAAATGCTGTGGGGCATGGTCGACCCGACCGGCCAGCTGCCGCATGACCCGGCAACCGTCATTCTGGACCTGGCCGGCAAGGGCAAGGTGCTGTTTGACCTGTTCGATCCGGAAGCCATGGAAGCCGTGGAAAAAGGTGAGGAACAGCCGGGTGAGCTGAACGCGCTGACCGTGAAGCAACTGCAGGTCTCGGCGGCTGGCGCCGAGCTGACCGGCACCGGTGATTTCACCTTCAACAACGAAGACCTGACCAGCTTTGACGGCATGCCGGCACCGGCAGGTGAGGCCAACCTCAAACTGGTCGGCGCCAACACCCTGATTGACAAGCTGATTGGCATGGGCCTGATGTCCGACAGCGACGCTATGGGCGCGCGGATGATGATGGGCATGCTGGCAGTCCCTGGCGAAGGTGAGGACACCCTGACCTCCAAGATCGAAGTCACCGAAGACGGCCAGGTGCTCGCCAACGGCCAGCGCATCAAATAACCGTCAAATCCCGAACCGGATCTCGAAAGGGGCCGCCTGGCGCGGCCCCTTTTTTGCACCCCGCACTTGCGGCATGGCGCTGCACTGGATAGCTCTTTTAGAGAGCAGAACAGAAGGTGCCCATGACCCAGTCCCCCGAAGCGCTTTGCCACGCCCTGATCGACGCCGCCCGCAAGGCCGGCGCAGATGCCGCCGACGCCATGGCCGCTGAGGGCAGTTCTCTCAGCATCGAAGTCCGCGAGGGCAAGCTGGAACACGCGGAACGCTCCGAAGGCACCGATCTGGGCCTGCGGGTGTTTATAGGCAAGCGCCAGGCGCTGGTCTCCTCCTCCGACATGCGGCCCGAAACCATTGCAGCGATGGCCGAACGCGCCGTTGCAATGGCCAAGGAAGCGCCAGAAGACCCCTACGCAGGCCTCGCTGACCCGTCTCAGCTGGCCAAGGATTGGGATCTTGCTGCACTGGAACTGGAAGACCCCAGCGGAGAACCTGAGCCTTCTGCCTTGCAACAGGATGCACTAGCCGCCGAAGCCGCCTGTCAGGCGGTGGACGGCATCACTCAGGTGCAGTCCGCGGCCGCAGGATATGGCCGCCATGTGGTGCATCTGGCAGCCACCAATGGTTTCTCAGGAGGTTATCAGCGCACTGGCCGGTCCCTGTCCTGCACCGGAATCGCGGGCACCGGCACAGGAATGGAGCGGGACCACGACGGGGATTCCCGTACCTTCCAGTCTGATCTGCGCAGCGCTGAAGAGATTGGCCGCACTGCAGGTGAGCGCGCGGTCGCCCGGCTGGGCGCCCGCAAGCCCAAGACCGGCAGTTTCCCGATCCTGTTCGACGAACGCATCTCCTCCTCTCTTATCGGCCATCTGATGTCGGCCGCCAATGGCGCCGCAATCGCCCGCGGCTCCTCCTGGCTAAAGGATTCGCTGGGCCAGCAGGTACTGCCCGAAACCCTCTCTGTCGTTGAGGACCCGCACCGCCCGCGCATTTCCGGCTCCCGCCCGTTTGACGGCGAGGGGCTGGCGACCCGCAGACGCACCGTGGTGGACAACGGTGTGCTGACCGGCTGGACGCTGGACCTCGCCTCTGCCCGCAAGCTGGGGCTGGAAAGCACCGGCAACGCCGCCCGCGGCATCGGCGGGGTGCCCTCTCCCTCGACCTGGAACATCGCGCTGACCCAGGGTGATGCCAGCCGTGAAGACCTGATCGCCCAGATGGGTACCGGCCTGCTGGTCACGTCTATGATCGGCTCCACCATCAACCCCAACACCGGCGACTACTCCCGCGGCGCATCCGGTTTCTGGGTGGAAAACGGCGAGATTGCCTATCCGGTCAACGAATGCACCATCGCGGGCAACCTGCACGATATGCTGCGCCGGATTATCCCGGCCAATGACGCGCGCACGCATCTGTCCACTGTAGTACCCTCACTGCTGGTCGAAGGAATGACCCTTGCCGGCAACTGACCTATCCCTGCTTGTAAAAGCGGCGGAACAGGCCGGAGACATTGCGTGCCGCTACACTGGTCCCGACGCCAAGCGCTGGGACAAGCCAGGCGGTGCGGGTCCGGTGACCGAAGCCGACCTGGCCGTTAACACCATGCTCGAGGACATGTTGCAGCAAGCGCGGCCCGGCTACGGCTGGTTGTCGGAGGAGACCGAAGATAGCCCAGCCCGCCTGACTCGCGAGAAGGTTTTCATCATAGACCCGATCGACGGCACCCGCAGCTTTGCCGAAGGTTCCCGCACCTGGGCGCATTCCATCGCGGTTGCCGAAGCAGGCGAGGTCACGGCTGCGGTGATTTTTCTGCCGCAACGTGAGCTTATGTATACTGCCGCCAAGGGAAAGGGTGCAGCCTGCAACGGCAGCCCGATCGGGATCTCGGCTGCGGCAGAACTTGCAGATACTGAGGTTCTGGCCGCCAAGCCAAATCTGCAACCGCACCACTGGCAGGGCGGCACTCCGCCTGCATTCATCCGCAGTTACCGGCCCTCGCTGGCCTACCGTCTGGCCAAGGTGGCCGACGGCCGGTTCGGAGCCATGCTGACGCTGCGCCCCAGCTGGGAATGGGACATTGCCGCCGGCGATTTACTGGTGCGCGAGGCAGGCGGCACCATCTCAGACAGGTCAGGCAAGCCCCTGCGCTTCAACAACCCGCATCCCCGCCTGAACGGCGTGGTTGCCGGAAATACGTCTCTGCACACGGCGCTTATCGCAGCCCTGGACCCGGCAGGCCCCGGCATCGCTGGACATTAAACCTGCCCCGGCTTAAGCGGTCTCAGCTGTCCTGCAATGGCTGGACGTAAACTTTTCACAGACAAACCCGCATGTTGCAGCTACCTTTGGCCGGAAAAATCAAATCGAAACAGATGCAACGGCGAAGCACAAATTCCAGCCGCTCTGCGGTGCTGCAACCCCGTCCAAAGGGTGAAGTGCTCTGGGTGCACGCGACAACACCAGAGCGCTACCTCGCGCTCTGCGACATAGGCCGCCGTCTCAAGACCCTGCGCCCGGACCTCTCTGTGCTGGCCAGCTGGGAGCCTGATCTGAGACTGACCGGCACTGTCGGCTGCGACATTCCAGTTGGCCCGCTGGCGGAGGACACATTGGCAGAAGCCCGCGAATTCGTGGCGCACTGGCGGCCCGATGCCTGTATCTGGACAGGCCCGCCAGCCCGCCGGACCCTGCTGCGGCATCTGCGTGACCAGGGAACCGGTGTACTTCTGGCCGATCTTCTTGACGCTGAAATGCCTCACCGCACCAGCCGCTGGCTGCCGGATCAGCGCCGCAGGATGCTGGAAGGGCTGACATGTATCCTGACGCCATCCAAAACTGTGCGGGACCGGCTCATCAGGCTGGGCTTTCCGGCGGAACGGCTGGAAGTGGCTGGCAAGCTGCGTGTATCGGCCATTCCGCCCGGGTGCAACGACGACGAACTGGCCGCCATGCAGCAGACCCTGGGCAGCCGCCCGGTCTGGCTTGCGGCCCACGTCAAACTGAATGAACTGTCCCGCGTTCTGGACGCTCACCGCAATGCCCTGCGTCTGCTGCACCGCTTGCTGCTGGTCGTTGCGCTGGACGATATTGCGGATCTTGAGGCGGCCCGCAGCCTGCTGCAGAAAAGCGGATTGTCCTTTGCCGACTGGGAAAACGGCGGAGAGCCTGAAGACTTCAACCAGGTTCTGCTCACCGGCGGCGAGGACCTCGGCCTCTGGTACCGGTTGTCGCCGGTCGCCCTGCTCGCAAACAGCCTTGATCCGGCTGCCCAGGGTCAATCCCCCCTGGATGCCGCGGCTCTGGGCTCTGCGCTGCTGCATGGCCCCGGCATCCACGCGCACCGTGAACTTTATGACAGGCTGACCAAGGCCGGTGCCGCGGTTCAGGTGCAGACCCACAACGAGATGTCAGACACCGTTGTTGCCTTATCAGCTCCAGACAGAGCCGCCGAAATGGCCCTGGCCGGCTGGCAAAGCGTCACCGAAAGCGCCGCAACCACTGACACACTACTGGAAAAGATCCAGACCCTTCTTGACCAGCGCGAGGACACTAATGCGGGCACCTGATTTCTGGCACAAGCTGCCGGGGGAGTTTGACTTGCGGTCCGCCCTGCTGGCACCATTAGGCTGGGCCTATGCCCGTGCAACGGCCTCCCGTCTGTCCAAGGGTAATCCGGTTGCACCCGGTGTGCCGGTTATCTGCGTGGGCAATCTGAATGCCGGCGGCACTGGCAAAACGCCAACCGTGATCTGGCTGCTGGAAGCCCTGCGCAGCCTTGGCCATGATCCGCATGTGGTCACCCGCGGTTATGGCGGAACGCTGGAGGGGCCGGTGCATGTGATGCCCGGCAAGCACAAGGCAGCGCAAACGGGAGATGAGCCGCTGCTTCTGGCAGCCTTTGGCGAGGTCTGGGTCGCCAAGGACCGCGCCGCGGGCGCCCGCGCTGCAGCCAGCGCCGGGGCGACGGTCATTGTACTGGACGATGGCTTTCAGAACCCTGCGGTCGCCAAGGACCTGTCACTTGTTGTGGTCGACGCCCAGCACGGTTTCGGCAACGGCCGCTGCCTGCCGGCCGGCCCGCTGCGCGAACCGGTTGCCATAGGGCTGAAACGCGCCGGCGCGGTGCTGTCGCTGGGGCCAGAGCCCGCCCAAAAAGCATTCACGGACGTTTGGGGCAGCCATCTGCAGGGGCTGCCGCATTTCACCGGCGCGCTGGAACCGTTGCAGACCGGGATGCCCTGGAACGGCACCCGCGTGCTGGCCTTTGCCGGCATTGGCCATCCGCAGAAGTTCTTCAGCACCCTGCGCAGCCTTGGTGCCGAAATAGCCCGGTCTGAGGCATTGGACGATCATCAGCCGCTGACCCCGGCGCTGCTGAACCGGCTGGACAATGAATCAAAGCTTCTGAACGCCCAGTTGGTCACAACGGAAAAAGACGCCGTCCGTCTGCCGGACAGTTTCCGATCCAGGGTGATCACTCTGCCTGTCCGCCTGCAGATCGCCCGTGACGAAAGCCTGAAAGACATGCTGAAAGCAGCTGCTCCTGCGCCTTGACCGCCGAAAAGACAGCAATTGCTCAAACAAAAAGCCCAGGCACATGGCCCGGGCTTTTGCTTATCAGCTTACTGCCGCTCAGCTTTCCAGTTCGGCATCCAGCAGTTTCTTGAACTCGTCGTAGGACTGGTTCGAAACCTTCTCGCCGTTCAGGATGAAGGACGGCGTGGATTCAATCCCATGCTCAGTCGCATTTTCCTGATACCAGGTCACCAGAGTTTGCGCCTTCTCGCCGTCCTGCAAACAGGCCTCCAGCTGGTCGTTTTCGATGCCCGCCAGGCGGCCGATCTTGCGCAGTTCATCAATGATCTCCGGCGCACCGCCGGCCCGCGCCCATTCCGACTGGCCTTTGTAGATCAGGTCGGAAATGCCAAAGAATTTCTCCGGCCCGCTGCAACGCGCAATCATCGATGCCCAAAGCCCGTAGCGGTCGAAATAGACCTCGCGGTAAATGAACTTCACCTTGCCGGTATCGATGTAATCCGCTTTCAACTGCTTGAATGTGTTGTTGTGGAAATTCGCGCAGTGCGGGCAGGTGTAGGAGGCATATTCGATCAGCGTGACCGGCGCATCCTCCGCCCCCAGGGTCATTTCGGTGATGGTCGAGGTGTCTACTTCTGCTTCCTGTGCGACCGCCGCGCCGACCAGCGGGTTTGCAGGCAGATTGCTCTGGCTGCCCAAACCCGACAGGGCATAACCGCCCGCAACCACCGCAACCGCGGCCAAGACACCAGACATCAAACGGGTCATTTGAACCCCTTTCCTTGCGTTTTCTGTTTTGTCAGCACATTGCGCCCCAGGCGTTCCAGGGCGGCGCGCAAATCATCGTTTTCCACCCCTTCGGCAGCCTTGCTGGCCTCTGCCGCATCCTGCGGATCCGGCTGCAGCGGCGCTTGCACTTTGGGGGCATATTTGAATTCCACGCGGCCGTCGGAAAATCCCGTCGGTGCCGTTTGCGTGATCCGCACCTTGGAAATGGCGTTAAAGCCATAGACCGCATTCACCCGCTCGCGCAGGCGTTCCTTTTGCATTTCCAGCATTGGCGCATTGGCCCCGGTGGTCAGAACCGTCAGCGTCGCGCCAAAAGAGCCCCGCCCGTAGCCGATGTTCACTGGACGTGCCATCGCAGCGATATCCGGCCCGGCGATCTCCTCCCAATGGGTGAGCAGCCGGGACACCGCGAATCCGCGGCTTTCCCCCGCTTTGCGGATCTGCTCGCTAAGGAGCTTGGAGGTCCGGGAGAACCCGCGTGTGGTGCTGCGCCTGAATGCCATGATCTAGGTTTTGCTCGACTGCCCGCCCTATTGTAAAGAGCGGTTATGCAGGCGCCAGCCAAACCGCCGCCCAAGGAATAACGAATGCGTGACTTAAAGAGCGATTCCGCCACGATGAGCGAAGAACTGCTCGCGTGGTATGACGTGCATGCCCGCGAGATGCCCTGGCGGGTAGGTCCGGCAAGCCGCGCTGCAGGCATCCGCCCGGACCCTTACAGGATCTGGCTCAGCGAGGTGATGCTGCAGCAAACCACGGTTGCCGCCGTCCGGGAGTACTTCCTGCGATTCACCAGCCGCTGGCCATCGGTGCTGGACCTGGCCGCCGCGGAAGACGCAGACGTGATGAGCGAATGGGCCGGCCTCGGCTATTACGCCCGCGCCCGCAACCTGCTGAAATGCGCCCGCGCTGTGGCACAGGATCACGGCGGCAGCTTTCCGGACAGCTACGAAGGCTTGCTCAAGCTGCCCGGTATCGGCCCTTACACCGCTGCCGCCATCGCATCCATCGCCTTTGACCGGCCCGAGACCGTGCTGGATGGCAATGTGGAGCGGGTGATGGCCCGTGTTCACGACATCCACGACCCGCTCCCAGGTGCCAAACCGGTGCTGAAAGACCGCGCAGCAGAGCTCACTCCGGTGCAGCGGCCCGGCGATTACGCGCAGGCGGTGATGGACTTGGGCGCCACCATCTGCACCCCCCGCAACCCGGCCTGCGGCATTTGCCCCTGGCGCGGCCCGTGCGCGGCCCGCGTTGCCGGAACAGCGGCTGAACTGCCCAAGAAGACACCAAAGAAACCCAAACCCACCCGGCAAGGAATTGTCTATCTGGCGGAATCCGCCGATGGAACCTGGCTGCTGGAACGGCGGCCGGACAAGGGGTTGCTGGGCGGCATGCTGGGCTGGCCCGGCTCGGACTGGAGCGATGCGCCCGTCCCGAACCCGCCCTTTGAAGCAGATTGGCAGGAACTGGCTGGAGAAGTGCGGCACACCTTCACCCATTTTCACCTGATCCTGCGCATCATGACCGCAGAACTGCCTGGCGGGTTCAATCAAAGTGCGGAACAGGAATTGATTTCACGCCACCATTTCCGTCCTTCCAGCCTGCCCACGGTGATGCGTAAAGCCTTCGATCTATACAAAGGCCGCTAGGTTACCCTGCGCCCCTATTGGGTTTTTAAATGTCTGGGCATAGGGTTTCCCCAAACGCGCGCTGACTGATTTGGGAGACCTGGCATGATTGCCCCCGAAACTCTTTCCCGCTGGCAAAGCGCCCTGCCGTTCTGGATGTCATTTCTGCTGCTGCCGCTGGTCTGGATCGCGGCGTTGCAGGGCGGCTGGGCGCTGCTGCTGCCGCCACTCGTGACCTGGCACCTGTTTGCGGTGCTGGATGGGGTTTTCGGGCTCAATCTGGAAAACGCCGACCCGGAAACACCGGACAGAGACCTCAAGTGGTACAAGGCGCTGACAGCGGCCTGGGTGCCGCTGCAGTTCATCACGCTGTTCGGGCTGATCTGGTACGTGAGCGGCGCTGAACACCTGAATGGCTTTGAAAAGTTCGCCGCGTTCTTCGGTGTCGGGGTTGTGACCGGCGCCGTCGGTATCAACTACAGCCACGAGCTGATGCACCAGTCCAGCCGGATGGAACGCTGGCTGGGGGACATTCTTCTGGCGATGGTGCTGTACTCGCATTTCCGCTCCGAACATCTGCTGGTGCACCACCGCTACGTCGGCACCCCCCGCGATCCGGTCACTGCACGCTACAACGAGGGTTTCCACCGCTTCTATCCCCGGGTGCTGCGGCAATGCTGGCATTCTGCCTTCCGAGCCGAAAAAGAGAAACTTGCCAAGAAGAACCGCCCCTGGACCGACCGCTCCAACCCGTTCTTCCGCTACTGGGCATTGCAGGCCGCAATGCTGCTGCTGGCACTGATGCTCGGCGGTCTGACCGGTGTCCTCCTCTTCCTGGTTCAGGCAGGCACCGCGATCTGGCAGCTGGAAGTGGTCAACTACGTCGAGCACTACGGTCTGACCCGCAAACACCTGGGCGAGGGCAAATACGAGCCGGTCCAGCCGCGCCACTCCTGGAACGCGGCGCACAAGGCATCGAACTGGCTGCTGATCAACCTGCAGCGCCATTCGGACCACCATTACAAGCCGAACCGCCGCTTTCCGCTGCTGCAGAACTACACCGAGGCTGACGCACCGCAGCTGCCATACGGCTATCCGGTAATGACCATTGCCGCGATGATCCCGCCCTTGTGGCGGCGGGTGATGAATCCGCGGGTGCGCCGCTGGCGGCAGACTTACTATCCCGAAATCACCAACTGGTACGCCTATAACAAGGCGCAGAACCCGATGCCGCGCTAGAGGTCAGGCCCAAGCAAAGACGGTCATCGGCAGATCCAGCCCGCGCACTTCCTGATCCGGATGGCGGGCTGCGCCGTCCAGCAAGTCCAGCCCAGCCAGCTCCGCCTTGACCTGCGCGGCCATCGTTTCGCTGACTACAATACTGGCTTGCAGCCTGCGCGTCAGGTTCTCCAGCCGCGCGGCGATGTTCACCGTCATGCCCAGGACCGCATATTCCAGCCGGTTGGCACCGATATCACCCAGCAACGCCTCGCCATAATGAATACCGATCCCGGCCCGGATCTCGGGCTTGCCCTGTTTTGCACGGTCCCGGTTCCATCTCGCAAGCGAAGCCCGCATCGCGTGGGCGCAGGCCAGGGCATTCGTGGCGTCCTGCTTGCCAGCCACCGGCGTGCCAAAGGTCGCCATCAGCCCGTCTCCCAGATACTTGTCCAGCGTGCCGTGATGGCGGAACACCTCCCGCTCCATCCGGCCATGGAATTCACGCAAAAGATCAATCACCGCGTGCGGATCCATGCCTGCTGACAGCCGGGTAAAGCCGATAATATCGATAAACAGAACCGCCACGTACTCGCTGCGCACCTGCTTCAGCGGCTCATCGTTCTGGGACAGCTGTTCCACCACGTTGGGTGAAAAGTAACGCGACAGGTTCGCCCGCTCCCGTTCCAGGCTGGCATTGCTGCGCAAAAGCCCGTTGAACCGGCGCACCGAGAAACCCAGCGTCACTGCCACCAGCACAAAAACAAGCGCTTCCTGCACCCGCAATTTGACCACAAAGCTGTTAGGGTCAAAGAACAGTGCCAGTTCCGGCTCAAAACTAAGGGCGTCGCCAACAGCCTCTGTCAGGCCGGGAACCGGGCTGGAGAACCACCAGACCAGCCCCAGCGTACTCAGCCACATCATCGCGGTCCAGGTTCCGATCGCAATCACCGTGCGCCAGGAATAGGCCATGGTGCCCGCTGCAAGAATGATAAAGAAATACTGAAAGTTGTCGAACCTGTAGTGCATCGCCGCCGGAATTTCGCGGAAATCGAAGGGATTCGGCACGATAAACCCGAATGTCATGATTGCCAGGTCTAAAAAGATCAGGAACAGCTCCAGCCTCGATTTGCCGACCTTTCCGGCGCGGCTGATCAACCAGCCGTTCAGGCACAGAAGCGCAAGAAGCCCGTGGTAGTAAAGGACACTCCAAACGGGATTCAGAAAGACGATGAATACCGCGACTATCGGCAACGCAATCCAACGCGCCCGCACAGCCAGCTGCAGCCCGCGCCGCTTGTGCGCGTCCAAAGCAGCTTCCGCAAACCTGCCTTCCGCAGCAGAGAGCTCCTTGCTGCTTGCTTCTGCTGCTCTGGCAGCTCCGGTTCCAGTTGCAAACGCCGTATCGGTCATTGGTTCTCCCTCTTCCCGCTGGCTGCAGCAGCATTCCTGCTTCAGATAGTCACCTCGCCTCAAACAGGGAATAGCCCATCAGGCCGCAAACATGCAAAAAACCCCGCCTGATCCAGGCGGGGCAAGGTGTGCGCCTGCGCAATTTGCACAGGCACCTGCAATAGACTGTCGTGTTCTGAATAGCTCCGGGGGCGTCAGTTCTGCATTTCCGCCCGGATCTGCTGGCGCAGCACATCGATCGGCACGGTCTTGCCGTCGCGCTTGAAGCACCAGTAGGTCCAGCCGTTGCAGGACGGAGCATTTTCCAGATGCGCACCGACCTGATGGATGGACCCCTTGATGTTGTCGCCGATCAGGGTGCCGTCTGCCCGCACCTTCGCCTTGTGGCGGCGGTTCATCGAGTACAGCTCTTCACCCGGGCGCAGCATGCCGCGCTCGACCAGCTGGCCGAAGGGCACCCGCGGCGCCGCGCGCTTGCTGGCGGAAACCTCCAGCGCCTCGCGGTCGAACTTGCGCACTGCCTTGATCCGTTTCTCTGCCACCTTGCGGTAGGCTTCTTCACGTTCAATGCCGATGAATTCGCGGCCCAGCATCTTGGCGACCGCGCCAGTGGTGCCGGTGCCAAAGAACGGATCCAGCACCACGTCGCCCGGGTTGGTCGCGCCCACCAGGATCCGGTGCAGCAGCGACTCCGGCTTCTGCGTCGGATGCGCCTTGTCGCCGTTTTCGTCCTTCAGCCGCTCATGGCCGGTGCAGATCGGCAGCACCCAGTCGCTGCGCATCTGAATGCCCTCGTTCAGCGCCTTCAGTGCTTCGTAGTTGAACGTGTACTTGGCACCCTCGGACTTGGACGCCCAGATCATCGTCTCATGCGCGTTGGTGAAACGTTTGCCGCGGAAGTTCGGCATCGGGTTCGACTTGCGCCATATGACGTCGTTCAGAACCCAGTAGCCTTCGTCCTGCAACACGGCGCCAACGCGGAAGATGTTGTGGTAGGAACCGATCACCCAGATAGAGCCATTCGGCTTCAGCACCCGGCGCGCCGCCTTCAGCCACTCACGGGTGAACTGGTCATAGGCCGCAAAGCTGGAGAACTGGTCCCAGTGGTCATCCACAGCATCGACTTTGGAGTTGTCAGGGCGGTGCAGCTGGCCTTTCAGCTGCAGGTTATACGGCGGATCCGCAAAGATCAGATCAACCGAATTGGCCGGCAGACTGTTCATCGCTTCGACGCAGTCACCGCCAATAATCGTGTTTAAAGGGAGCGCTGCCGCGCCCTTTGTCATGGTTTTATTCATTGCTCTGCCTCATAACCGCGGCGCATTTTTGCGCTCATTAGGTTGTCCACAGGATGAGTCATCGCGGATTCGAGGTCAATTTGTTTATTACAACAACGCCTTACGGTTCACTCTTGATACAAGATATTGTGTACCGGTTTGAATGAGCGCCGATGATGTGGGGTTATCCCCAGCTGAACTAGCGCATCCCGATGCTGTTTCGAGGGGTAGCCTGCGTTTTTCTCCCAGCCATATCCCGGAAACTGTTGCGCCAAATCCACCATGATCCGGTCGCGAGCCAGTTTCGCCAGGATCGAGGCTGCGGCGATCGACACCGATTTGGCATCGCCCTTCACCACGGCCTCAGCCGGCAAGGCCAGTCCCTTGGGGATCAGGTTGCCATCGATCAGCAGGTAATCCGGTGCCGGATCCAGCGCTGCTACGGCGCGCTCCATTGCCAGATGCGATGCGCGTAAAATGTTCAGGGAATCAATCTCTTCAACCGTCGCATGAGCAATCGCCGTTTGGGCCGAAGACAGGATATCCCCCTCCAGTGCCTCCCGCTTCTTCAGGCTCAGTTTCTTGGAGTCATTAAGACCCTCAGGAATTGCGCTGATATCCAGAACCACCGCGGCAGCGGTCACCGGGCCGGCCAGCGGACCGCGGCCCACCTCATCCACACCGGCAATTCTAAGGAACCCTTTTTCATGGGCTGCGATTTCGAGACTGTAATCTGGCTGTGTCATGGTTCTGACAAAGCCAATCCCGGCGCTGTATGCAACCCGCACAAAAAGAGGGGGCCGAAGCCCCCCAAGTTTGCTGCTGCTCGAAACCGTTGTGCGGGTCACCGGTTCACCATCCGGTAGCCATGTCTTTTCAGGCAGCCGGGTTTAAAGCCGGTGCGGTTGCGCTGACCGTTCCAGAACGTCACCTTACAGGCCCGCGGCAGTTTGTGCGTGTAGCCATAGTTGCGGTCCAGGCAGCGCTTTGCGGCCAGCGGATAGTTCTGGCTGTAGCGCGGGAAGTAGCGGACGCAATGCGCGGGCAGATCATAACGGCGCACAGATTGCGGCAGCGGTTTGACGTGGCCGCCGTGACGGTTGTGCCCGCGGTACTCACGGCCGCCGTGCGAATGGTTCTGCGGCGGATTGTACGTGCGGGTCACCGCATGGTCATCCCGATCCCGGGAATGCTTGATGGCTGCGCCCAGGATCCCGAGCAGCGCCAGGCCACCAAGGATTTTCGCGACATCGTCGTCAGCGCGGGCAGGCGCCGCAGAGAAACCGGTAATGGCAATGGCGGCGGCGACAATCATTGCAATGAATTTGCGGTGCGGCTGGGGGCGGTGAATCTGGGTCATGTCGGGACCTTTCTTTTGAATATGCAGAACACTTGATGCCGCCAGCCTGTCCCGGCCCCTTTCAGACAGGCAATATCGGCGGGTTGTTATCAGATATCAGCTGCCCCAACCCCCTGCGGTTATTGAATTTCACGCACCGCGAACGCAGGATGGCCCCATGAAACAGCACCTTCTGATCCCCGCCCTTGCGGCCGCCCTTCTGGCGCTTTCCTCGCCCGTGATGGCCGCAGACTGCTATGCCGACTACAAGGCCAAGCAGGACAACCCGCTGCGGCTGCACTATGGTGTGATCCAGCTCTCCGGCGCCTGCCAGAAACAGGCCGCCCGCGGTGAAATCCAGGCCCGCATCGCACCCGCTGGATGGACGCTCCTGAATGTCCTCTCCGTCTTCGGCCCCGAAGGCCTGCAGCAAAGGAAGGCCAATGCCGGACCCTACTATCTCCGTTTCTGAGGCCCGTGCGGCCGGCAGCAAGGTCATCGGCTTTGGCATCGCTGTCATCGTGGCAATTCTGGCCGCGGCCGGCACGGTGCTGCTGCTGACGCTGCCCGATGCAAATGCCTTCAACGCCCGGGTCGAACAGCTGTTTATCGAAAACGACCTGACCACCCAGGCCGAGATCAAGCTGCTGGAAATCCTGGCACAGTCCGGCACCGCCTTTGCCGACACGCTGACCAGCTACCGGATGGTGATCTTTGTGCTGCTGGTCTTCGCCGCGGCGATGATGGTGGCGGCGCTGGCAGTTCTGGGCATGCTGGTGATGCTGAACCGCCGCATGGCCCAGATCGAACGCTCCGGCATCCAGGTGAACGAGCTGCTGATCAGCCGCGATGAAAACACCGTCTATCTAAACAACATGGGGTTCAAGCTGACACCCGCCGCGATGGAAACCCTCTCGGTCCTGGCCGAGGCCCGGCTGGACGACGATGTGCTGTCCGGCGCCGAGATTGAGGCTGTGATTTCCGGCCGCACCTCCGCCGATTGCGAGGAGGCCGCCGGCGCCACCCGGATCAAGCGCCTGCGTGATACCCTTGGGAACCAGATGGTCAGCGAACTGCTGGTGAAGAACATTGCCAAGCGCGGCTATGTGCTGGCCATCAGCAAGGACGTGATCCGCATGGTCTGACCCTTCCGCTCCGTTCTGCTCAATATCCTGTGTCCGGCTCTGGATTTTTCCGGCACAGTCCCCAGATAGTTCAGAACCGGCCTGCGCCGGCCGGTCCTGTTTCCGCCGCCTGAACGGCACATAGGACAAGGATCTCTGGGATGGACACACAGGTGCAGACCCGCAACCGGGGCTACGGCATTGTTGTCGAACCGCTGCAAGGCCTGGTCACCGCCCGGCGCAACGGCACAGTTGTGGCGCAAAGCTCCCATGCCAAGGTGATGTTCGAAACCCGGCTCCCGCCGGCGGTCTACTTCCCCGCGGCAGACGTGACCGCGCCGCTGTCAGCCCATACTCCCCTGCAAACTTTCTGCCCCTTCAAGGGCACCGCCAGCTACCGCGACATCCTGCTGCCCGGCAGCACAGTGCAAAACGGCGTCTGGGCCTACGAGGACGCCATGCCGGAGGCCGCCGCCATTTCCGGCCACATCGGCTTCATGCCCGGCGCCGAAGTTGAGTTCGACTTCGGCAGAAACACTGTTGAGATGCCGGATTACGGCAATATCTCCGGCCCGGTAATCGACTGGCTGCTGCGCGATGCCTCGATGGTGGCAACCCCGGAAGAGCTGACCGCCGCCTTGGCAGAGAAGTTTGTCGAGCAGGGTATCTACCTGTCCCGCCTGTCGGTCATGGCCTGGTCGCTGCACCCGCTGATCGCGGGCAAGAACTACATCTGGCAGAAGAAAACCGGCGAGGTTACCACCTACGCCCCGTCTTATGAAATCCACGACCATCCCGCGTATCAGAACAGTCCGCTGCGCCATGTCTCCAATGGTCTGGGCGGGGTGCGGCACCGGCTGGACGCCTGCTGCACCGACGATGCCTTTCCCATTCTTGAGGATCTGCGCAAGGAAGGCGCCACCGACTATGTCGCGATGCCGCTGCGGTTCTCCGACGGGCGCATCAATGTGCTAACGCTCACAAGCGATCACCCGAATGGCTTTTCCACCGCCAACCTGGGGCTGATTTTCGAATGCTCCGGGGTGATCGCCCGCTACTACGAGATTTTCATGCAGCGCGAAAACGCCCAAGCGCTGCTGGAGACATACGTAGGCAAGCGCACCGGCGCCCGGGTGCTCGGCGGCGAGATCCGCCGCGGTGACGGTGATGAGATCGACGCCGCCATCATGTTCTGCGACCTCCGCGGCTCCACCCGGCTGGAAGAGCAGCTGGGGCGGAAAGACTATATCGCGCTTCTGAACCAGTTCTTCGAAACCGCCTCAACCATCGTGCATGATCACGGCGGCGAGGTGCTGAAATTCATCGGTGACGCTGTACTCGCCGTCTTCCCGGCCGGCAGCGATCCGGAACAGGCGCGCACCCAGGCCCTGGGCAGCGCCCGCGCCATCGTTGCCCGGCTGGAGGAAATCGCCCAGGAAGAAGACGGCCACCGCTGCGAGGCCGCCATCGGCATTGCCTATGGCCGTGTGACCTACGGCAACATCGGCTCGCGCGAGCGGCTGGACTTCACGGTGATCGGCCAGGCCGCCAATATCGCCGCCCGGCTGGGCGACTACGGCAAAACCGCCGACCACGCGATTGTCGTCAGCCGCGACATCCTGGGCGACACCTCGCAGGGCGTCTCGCTCGGCGCTGTAAGCCTGCACAATGTCTCCCAGCCGGTCACCTGCTTTGCAATTCAGCCTGCCCGGAAATCCCAAGCAGCAGCCGAGTAGCCCAGCCTTTGCTCAGCACCGGGTAAAGGGCGGCGCAGCCGCCGCTTGCCTCTCGATCAGCCCGCGGCCAGGGACCGCTGCGCCGCATCCCCCATCGAAACCAGCAGGGGCGCCTCCTCCTGGCGCGCCTTGAAATCCGCCTTGGAAGTCATCCCCTGCCAGCCCGCCTGCACCAGCGATTGCGCCACCGCTCCGCCCAGCGTGGTGCCCGGACCGGTCACGATGAACAGATCCGGCGCAAATTCTTGGGCGGCATTCCGCACAGCAAGCGTGAAATCATAGGGCTCCACCACCTGATGCCCCAACGTGTAGTCCCGCAAGGCCTGCGTATCCGTGGCACCGGGCCACCAGATCTGCCCGCGCCCGTCGATCAGCGGCACTTCTGGCTGGGTGAACATCCCTTGCCCCAGACGCTTGCGCCCTTCCGCAGCCACCGGTGCCTGCAGGCTGGTGTGAAACGCCGCGTGGTTGGCCAGTCGCATCGGGAACCGCTCCTCGACCACCGGTACCGCGCGCACAAACGCCGCCAGACCGGCCTCGTTCCCAGCCAGCACCAGCATCCCGCCCAGATCAATCGACAGCGCCAGGTCATGCCTCTCGCGGTCATTTATCTCTGCCGCCAGCGCCAGCAGCTCTGCCTTGCGCGCGGGGTCGTTCTGCCAGTCCGGCCCAGCAAAGGGATAGACCAGCTGGCCGCCGATCAGCTGCTCCTGCATCAGCGTGCCCATGGTGTTCACAATCTTGAACCCGTCATCAGCGCTCAGCGCCCCGCCCGCCGCCAGTGCGATATACCAGCCCATCGAATTGCCGGTGACAGCAACCACCTCGATGTCCTCCGCCAGAGACTGCGCATCCGCCAATGCCGAGGCGTAGATCAGCGGCGAGGCAATATCCCCGCGCGAATATTTCGACACGGAAAACCGCGTGGCCCTGTCCAGCGCGGTGACCTCTTCCTGCCCGGCGTCCCGGCGCTGCGCGTCAAAACCCGCAAACAGCGCCGCCTTGTCCGCATGATGGCGGTGCAGATACCCCAGCTCCGCCTTGTTGTAGGTTCCCCGGCCCGGGCAGATCAGAACAGCAGTGCGGGTCATTTCTTGCCTCCTGCCAGCTGCAATGCGGCCGCAACAATGCTGTCCTTCGATGGCAGCGTCGCGCCATAGGCAGGGCCGGTTGCGATGAAGCAGTCGCTCGCAGCAATCCGAGCGGTGGGGATATCGCTCTGCTCCGCAAACAGTGCCATCAGCGCCTCGGACTGGCTGCCGGTGACACGGCATTCATCGACGATCAGCACGTTCTTGCAGCCCTCGACCGCATCAAGCAGCGCCGCCTCCGGCAGGGGCGCCAGCCAGCGCAAATCGACGATCCGCGCATCCACGCCCTGCGCCGCCAGCTCCGCCTGCGCCTGGGCCGACAGGTAGCGCCCGTTGCCATAGGTCACGATGGCCAGATCGGTGCCGTCCCCATGCACGCCAACCTCGCCCAAGCCGATGCGGCGGTCCGGAGAGGGATAGCTGCGCATCCAGCCGCCATCTTTCGCCTCATGCAGGTCCCGCATCGGATACAGCGCAATTGGCTCGACAAAGACCACCACCCGCTGCTCCTCGCGCGCCAGCCGTACTGCCTCGCGCATCATCATCGCAGCCTCCGCCCCGTCCGACGGGCAGGCAATCACCAGCCCCGGAATATCGCGCAGCACCGCCAGCGAATTGTCGTTGTGGAAATGGCCGCCAAACCCCTTCTGGTACCCCAGCCCGGCAATCCGCAGCACCATCGGATTGGAAAACTGTCCGTTGGAGAAGAACGGCAGCGTTGCCGCCTCGCCGCGCAGCTGGTCCTCGGCGTTGTGCAGATAGGCGAGGAACTGGATTTCGGGTATGGGAAGGAACCCGTTGTGCCCCATACCAATCGCCAGTCCGAGGATCGACTGCTCATCCAGCAATGTGTCGATCACCCGGTCCGGCCCGAACCGCTGCTGCAGCTTCTGGCTGACGCCATAGACCCCGCCCTTGCGGCCCACATCCTCGCCCATCATGACGATTTCGCCGTGCTCCAGCATCAGGTCGGTCAGCGCCCAGTTGATCAGACGCGACATCGGCTGCGGCTCCTCCATCGCCCGCATGTCGCTGCCAAAGGCCGCGGCGCGTGCCTCGGCACTGGGGCCATTGGTGGGCGCACACGCCCGTTTGGGCGGGATCAGGCTGGCCACGACATCCGCTGCGGTTTTCAAATGCGGCCGCGTCACCGCTTCCGCCCGGATCCGCTCCACCCGCGCGCAGGTGTCCTGGTAGATCTTCAGCGCGTCCTCGGGACGCAGCGCCCCCGCCTCATCCAGCAGCCGCACCGAATGCAGCAGCGGATCATTGGCCTCATCCGCCTCCACTTCTGCCTTGGCCATATAGGTGGTCGGCACATCCGCCCCGGCATGACCGTACAGGCGCACGGTGCGCAGATGCAGGAACGCCGGCTTCTTGCGCGTGCGCACATACTCCGCCGCCTCCTGCGCCACCGTGTAGGCGTTGTAGATATCCAGCCCGTCCGCTTTGAAGTACTTGATGCCGGGCCGCCCCGCCATCGAGGCCTCGATCCAGCCTTTCGGCGTCTTGGTCGAAATTCCGATACCGTTGTCCTCGCAGACAAACAGCAGCGGCAGCGGCGTCGACTGCACCGAGGTCCAGCCGGCCGTGTTGAACGCTCCCTGCGCTGTCGAGTGGTTGGCAGATGCATCGCCGAATGAACACAGGACAATCGCATCCTCCGGCAGCAGCTGATGCTCCGGCTGGTGCCGTTTGGCGGCACCGATGGAATAGGCTGCGCCCACTGCCTTCGGCAGATGCGAGGCAATGGTCGAGGTCTGCGGCGGGATCATCAGCGCCTTGGACCCCAGCACCTTGTGCCGCCCACCCGAGGTCGGGTCTTCGCTAGAACAGGCAAAGGACAGCAACATATCCCAGGCAATCCGCTGCCCCGGCACCTGATCGGCGCGGGCAATCTGAAACGCCGCATCCCGGTAATGAAGAAACGCCATATCAGTGGGGCGCAGGGCGCGGGCCACCGCTGCCATCCCCTCATGCCCGGAGGAGCCGATGGTATAGAACCCCTGCCCCGTTTTCTGCATGTCCCGGCTGGTCAGGTCCAGCGCCCGGCTCAGCACCTGCGCGCGAAAGGTGGAAACAGCCTCAGCCGCCGCCAGCGGCCCGCTTGGTGCAGCACCTGCGGGGAAGTCCCCGGCCTTGACCCGGTCCAGGAAGTTCTGATGCACGATCTGGGCGCGGTCCATGCGGCCTCCTTACGCTGATTGACCATGTCCTTATCCGCGAATCCGGGACGTGAAGCCAATGAGTTTGCGTACTGGCATCATTCCAAAACGGAATGTCAAATCCGCCAATCAGTCCGGATCGTCACATAATGGCCGGAAGTGCCGCGCGCACGCCCAAGGCCGCAGACCAATACGCGCGCCACTGTTGGCTTTGCCCGTCTTTTCCGTTTGACGGCCCCGGCAAACCATCTTATACGCCCTCTCCACGACACCTGCCCAGGTGGCGGAATTGGTAGACGCGCTAGCTTCAGGTGCTAGTGTCCGTATGGACGTGGAGGTTCGAGTCCTCTCCTGGGCACCATTCCCCAAGAATGACAATCCGCAGCCTCCTTCGGGTCTCATTGCGTGGATAATCGGCCCGCGTAAACCAGCCTGTCTTCGCGCAGTTGAGTTTGCAGGCCAAAGCGCCTATTTCCTCTGCAACAGCTCCGGTGCGGTGAAAATCAAAAGGGAATTCCAGTGGCCAATTACCTATACAAGAGCGACCTGCCCGACGGGCTGGATCTCGGTCCCGTTGTCGCCATTGACTGCGAGACCATGGGTCTGAACCCCCACCGCGACCGTCTATGCGTGATCCAGATGTCCGGTGGCGACGGCAATGCCCATATCGTGCAGGTGGAAATCGGCCAGACCGATGCCCCCAATCTTTGCCGGATGCTGGAAGATCCCAATGTGCTGAAGCTTTTCCATTTCGGCCGCTTCGACATCGCTGCGATGTACCACGCCTTCGGCGCCCTGGCAGCGCCGGTCTATTGCACCAAGATCGCCAGCCGCCTGGTACGCACCTACACCGACCGCCACGGGCTCAAGAACCTGACCCAGGAACTGATTGGCATCGACATCTCCAAACAGCAGCAGATGAGCGACTGGGGCGCCGAAGAACTGACCGAGGCTCAGCTCGACTACGCCGCCTCTGACGTGTTGCACCTGCACAAGCTGCGCGATGCTCTGAACAAGCGCCTGGCCCGTGAAGGCCGCACCGAAATGGCCCAGGCCTGTTTCGATTTCCTCCCAACGCGCGCCAAGCTGGACCTGGCTGGCTGGCCCGAAACTGACATTTTTGCCCACTCATGACCGATTCAGAAAAATTCCTCGCCACCGCCCGTCAGGTGATCACAGATGAGGCCCAGGCACTGAACGCCCTGGCTGAAGGTCTGGATGAGCGTTTTGCCGAAGCCGTGCAGCTGATCCTGCAGGCCAAGGGCCGCATCATCGTCAGCGGCATCGGCAAATCCGGCCACATCGGCCACAAGATCGCGGCAACGCTGGCCTCCACCGGCACGCCTGCTTATTTCGTACACCCGGCCGAGGCCAGCCACGGCGATTTGGGCATGCTGTCGGAAGGCGACGTGGTGCTGGCCATCTCCAACTCGGGCGAGGCACCGGAGCTGGCAAACCTGCTGGCCTTCACCCGCCGCTTTGCCATCCCGCTGATCGGGCTCTCCAGCAAAATGGACAGCACCCTGATGAAACAGGCGGATGTCCACCTGCAGATCCCCTCGATGGGCGAGGCCTGCGGCTTTGGCATGGTGCCCTCAATCTCCACCACGCTGACGCTGGCAATGGGCGACGCACTGGCGATTGCGCTGATGAAACACCGCGATTTCCGCCCTGAGAATTTCCGCGATTTCCATCCGGGCGGCAAACTCGGCGCCCAGCTCAGCAAGGTGCGCGACCTGATGCATGCAGAAGACGCGCTGCCGCTGGTTTCCGAGACAACCCCGATGGCCGACGCGCTGATCGAAATCAGCCAGAAAGGCTTCGGCGTGGCAGGCGTTGCTGCCGCCGATGGCTCCCTCGCCGGCATTATCACCGACGGCGACCTGCGCCGCCACATGGACGGGCTGCTGGACAAGACGGCGGCCGAGGTCATGACCACTGGACCGGCCACCATTGCCCCCGGCGCAATGGCGCAAGAGGCCGTCGCAGTGATGAACCAGCGCAAGATCACCTGCCTGTTTGTGGTCGATCCTGACAACGGGCAAAAGGCCGAGGGGCTTCTCCACATCCACGACTGCCTGCGTGCAGGATTGGGCTGACAAGGGGGCCTGAAAGGAAACTATGGACAGCCATTCCAGAGCCGTCGCCTACCTCAAGGTGCTGCTGCCGCTGGCCGCCCTGGTCCTGCTGTCGACCCTGTTCCTGATTTCCCGCGGCGTAAACACCGATGCGGTAATCCCCTTTGCGCAAAGGGATATCGAGGACCGGATGAAAGGCCAGCAGGTCACCTCGCCCTTTTTCTCAGGCACCACCGCGAAGGGTGATGAGATTATGGTCACAGCGGCACTGGCCCGCCCGGGCGGCGAAGGCGCACCCGCGGTTGCAAGCGACCTATCGGCGGAGTTCAGACTGGCGGAAGGCGGCAAGATCACCCTTGCCTCCGACTCCGGTGCCATCCACCCCGGCCAGGATATGGCGCGGTTTACCGGCCATGTGACCATCACCTCTGCGGACGGCCTGATCGTCGAGACGGAAGAGCTCAATACAGCCCTCAGCGGACTGGAAGCCAGCAGCCCCGGTCCGGTCCGCGCAACCGGTGTTATCGGCGAATTGACCGCAGGTAACATGCAGATCCGCGCAAAAACAGAGGGCGGCCCGGTCCATATGGTGTTCAAAAACGGGGTGAAGCTGCTATATGATCCCCAGCAACCGGAAAGATAACCTGTGTCCTATTTGCGCGCATTGATTTTCTGCCTGCCCCTTGCGGTGCTTCCCGGCCTCTTAATGGCACAAACGGCCTCCGTCGCCTTTGGCGCCGTCAAGGCCGACCCCAGCCAGCCGGTTGAGGTGACGGCCGACAATCTGGCAGTGAACCAGGCAGACGGCTCCGCCGAATTCACCGGCAACGTCCTGATCGTGCAGGGTATCATGCGGCTCTCTGCCGACAAGGTTCTGGTGATCTACAAAACGGCAGGCGAAAGCGGCGGCGAGGCCGGGATCGAACGGCTGGAGGCCACCGGCAATGTGATCCTGGTCAGCGGCCCGGACGCAGCCGAGGCGCAGCGCGCCGAATACACCATCGACCGCGGCACCATCGTGATGACCGGAAATGTGCTGCTCAATCAGGAAAACGGCACCCTGGCCTCCAACCGGCTGGAGGTGAACCTCACCTCGGGCACTGCCCGCATGGCCGGCCGGGTGAAAACCATCCTCAATCCAAACGGCGGCAGCAACTGATGGCGAAACCGGACCTGAAAGTGACCGAGGGCTCCTCCGGGCTGCGCATCGAACGGCTGCGCAAATCCTACCGCAAGAAGGTGGTGATCCGGGATGTCTCCATGTCCCTGAACCGCGGCGAGGTGGTGGCGCTGCTCGGTCCCAACGGCTCCGGCAAGACCACCAGTTTCTACACCATTGCCGGGCTGGTGTTTCCGGAGGCCGGCACCGTCAGCATCGACGGCCAGAACGTGACCGGCCTGCCGATGTACCGGCGCGCGCGCCTGGGCATCGGCTACCTGCCGCAGGAAATGTCGATCTTCCGCGGCCTTTCGGTGGAGGACAACATCTCTGCCGTTCTGGACATCTCGCAAAAGCACGAGCACAAGCGCCGCGAACGGCTTGAAGAACTGCTGTCAGACTTCTCCATCGAACACCTTCGCCGCGCCCCCGCGCTGGCACTGTCGGGCGGTGAAAGACGCCGGGTGGAAATCGCCCGCTGCCTGGCCGCCGACCCCAAGTACTTGCTGCTCGACGAACCCTTTGCCGGCGTCGACCCGATCTCGGTCGGAGACATCCGCCACCTGGTCGCAGACCTCAAGAAACGCGGTATCGGGGTGCTGATCACGGACCACAACGTGCGCGAGACGCTGGAGATTGTGGACCGCGCCTACATCCTGCATGACGGCCAGGTGCTGATGTCCGGCAGCCCCGAAGAAGTGGTGGAAAACGAGAACGTGCGCCGCGTTTACCTGGGCGACAACTTCCGTATTTCCTGATCCTTTTCACGCCTCCGCGGCAGCAAATAACCGCCGCAAACCCAGGCTTCTTTTTTCGCGTTATCCATTGACTCTCCCGCTGTCTTGCCGTGGAATTGACCCATGGCATACGCGCAGTCCGATGCAGTCCGAACACCAGCCTTGGCGACAAGGCCCGGACGGATGCAACCGGACCGCTGGCCTGCCCCCCGGTTCCGGACCTGACGTGACACCGCCAAGGATTGCCTTGGCGGCAGGCCCGGCCGCAATAAATTGTGAAGGAGATCACATGCGTTACAAAATCAGCGGCAAACAGATCGACATCGGCGACGCTCTGCAGGTTCATGTGCAGAACGAGCTCGGTTCGGCCGTTCAAAAATACGCCGAACGGCCCACCGACGCGACTGTGGTCTTTTCCCGTTCGGCGCATGAATATGTGTGTGAAGCCACCGTCCATCTGTCGACCGGGCTGAGTGCTCAGGCGAAAGCCCACGAAACCGAAATCTATGCGGCCTTTGATGCCTGCTGCGAGAAAATGGAAAAGCAGCTGCGCCGCTACAAGCGCCGTCTCAAGGATCACCACAAGGACCGCAGCGAGCCGGTTGAACATCTGGGCGCCAACTCGTATATCCTCGCCTCTGAGGAAGCGGATTCCGAACCGGACTCGCTGCAGCCGATCATCGTCGCCGAAATGGAGACCCGCATCCCCTCCCTGTCTGTCGGGGAAGCAGTGATGCAGATGGAGCTGGCAGGCGCACCGGTGCTGGTCTTCCGCAATGAGGGCAAAGACGGATTGAACGTGGTCTACCGCCGTGAAGACGGCAACATCGGCTGGATCGATCCGTAAACACACTTAAGGCATCGGCGCCCCCGCAGGGGCGCCGGAACGGAGCAGACACATGCAGATTTCCAGCATCCTCAAGCCAGAGGCCGTCCGGGTAATCGGAGCGGTCTCAAGCAAGAAGCGCTTGTTTCAGGAAATCGCAGAGGTCGCTCAATCCGCCTACGGGCTGGATGCCCAGCCCACACTCGAAGCGCTGCTGGACCGTGAAAGCCTCGGTCCCACCGGTGTCGGCCACGGCGTGGCTCTTCCGCATGCCCGGCTCGACACCATCAGCGAGGTCTGCGGCACATTCCTGATCCTGGAGAAACCACTGGATTTCGGCGCGGTTGACCGCCAGCCGGTGGACATCGCATTTGCCCTGTTTGCGCCCGAAGACGCCGGTGTCGAACATCTGAAGGCGCTGGCGCTGGTGTCGCGCACCCTGCGGGAGCAAAGCTTCTGCACCAAGCTGCGGGCCAATCACGACCCGGCCACGCTCTACACCATCCTGACAGAAGGCCAGTCCGTCCAGGCGGCCTGAGGCACGGGCATCGACGATGCGACGGCTCCGGCGCGCAACAGCGGCCGCAGGGCATGTGTTCTTGAAAACCGGCACCGCCGCCGCGCCAAGCCCGCGCCGCCCCCGTGCGGCGCCTGGCCCAAGGCCGTTCCGGCTGTTCAGACCCCTGAACATCCGGCGGGCGCGGGAGCGCTGAGTTTGCAGCGGGAACGGAAGGGTCAGCCCTGCCGCCAGGGCCCGAACCCAAAGGCCAAGTAGTCACGCTGGTAAACCGAGGCGATCAGCGCCTCCAGTTCCGCATCATAAATATCCGCCAGTGCAAACGGCGTTTCCGGCTCTGCTTCAGGCACTGCACCCGGCTCCATCCGGCCCAGTTTGCGGGCCAGCGCCACCAGATCCTCGCCCATTTCCTCTTCGCGGATCAGCAAATCCGGCGGACCCAGTTCGGCAAATCCGGCCAAAGCCTGGCTCTGGGTTGCCCATTCCGCATCCAGCCGGACTGAGGTCTGCCCGGCCAGGCTGGACCTCACAAACTCCAGAAATCCGGTAAATGCTTCCCGGTGCTGCGACCGGGAATAGCCCGCGTCCGGCCCTTGCTCCGGCAACGGCAAGCCAAACTGCCGCCGCAGCGTATTGCGGATCTGCCGGTAACTGCCCTCGCCTGCGTTCAGGATCCGGCGGCAGAACACCGCATGTGCCCGCGCCGCCGGGTGGCGCAGCACCGTAAAGCTGCGAAATCCCTTGTTGCCGCGCTTCCATTGGCGCAGCTGTTTCTGGTTCATGCCCTGGATCAGCCCCTCTGGTGCCACGTGGTCCAGCCCGGCCATCCAGCGTACCACCTCCGCCTCCGGCCCGCCTTTCAGCGGCAGGTACAAGAGCGGTGTCACCACCCCTACCGCATATCCTGGCACTGCCGGGCCGCGGCGCGGCTCGAAGTTCGGGGTCCGGGTCAGATTGAACCGGTCCATGCCGGCCAGCGCCTCCTGCATCTCCTCAGGATTGGCAACCTTGGCCAGCACCGGCGCCGGGTTCTGCCGCTTGAGGCTGCCATCCAGAGCTTCCAACTGGTGCGGCACCCCCAGCCACCGGGCCAGCCCGTTCATCACCTCAACGCTCTGCAGGTCCTCATAGGCCACATAAAACGCTGTCTGGCCCAGCGCCTGCAGCCTGTTCAGCAGTGTGACCTGGAAATCCTGCAGCGCGCCCACATGAGCTGCAAACTCCGCCGCATCAAACCGCGCCTTGGCGTCCTTGCGCCGCTTCACATCGGTCAGCTTCCACTGGCCGGTCTCCTTGGCAATTTTCCACGACACATAACTGTCCAGCGGATTGCGGGTCAGGATGATCTTGGCACAGCGCGGATCCTCCAGCATCAGGTCCAGCACCCGCGGGTCATGATCGTGGAAGTAGCGGAAGCCCCCCAGCGCGCGCGGGTCTTCCTTGATCTTCCGGATCAGCCGCGCCGGGTCTGCTTCCCGCATGGACCGGGTCACGCCCAGGATGTCCGTGCTGTTGGGATAGCCGATAAAATGCGGATTGAAAGCCTCGCCATGACAGACCAGCCCGTCAAAGGCATTCAGGTTGGTCTCCAGGAAATTGGAGCCGGTCCGCATTTCTGCAAAGACAACAAAGTAATCAAAGGAAGAAGGCATCAGGAATTATCGCACCAGATAGGGTTTACGCTGCGGCTTCGGTGGGCTGGCAGGGCTTTGCCCGACCGGGAAATCCCCCATCAGATAGGGATGCATGCCCTGGTTTTTCAGATTCTGCAGGAACTGCCCGAAGCCTTCAAGATCTGTCATCCTCGGCGCCTCACCCAGATGCCGCGCGGCCAGCGGGCCGATCTCGTCAATGATGGTCTGCAAGGGCTCCATCGGCGCCTCGACAAACTCTGCCATCGTCCAGATCCGCACCCGCGCCTTGGTCCATTGCGAGCGCAGGATCTGCAGCTGCTCGGCTTCGCGCTGCTGCAGCCGGGCCGCTTCCTGGCGCAGCTCCGCAAAGCTGCGGCTGGACTTGAACAGCGGAACCGCCCAGGCGCCGCTGATGACCGATACCTGCGCATTGGTGTCCCGCGCCACCAGCCAGTTCACAGCCTGATTGTCGCGCGGGCCGAACTGGAAACACTGGCGCTCGCCGCGGGTGTTCCAGATCAGGCTGGTCAGAAAGCTCTCAGGATTGTAGTCGCGCAGCTTCGCGTTGCCGTTCAGGCAGCCGTTGATCAGGGTCTGGCCTTCAGAAAACGCCGCCCCCTCGGGCGCAAAGATATGCCCGTGCACCCGGGCGCCGGTTGTCCGGGCCAGCCAGATCTCGAAATCCTCGAACAGCTCGGCAAATCCCTGGAACACCGAATAGGGGCTGGAAGTGATCCCGTTCTCCGATCCGTGGCCGGGAAAACGGCTCTGCATATAGAGGCCCGGCCGCCCGCGGGTGCGCCGCTCCACCGCCTTGGCAAAGATCCGGTCGATCTTGCCCGGATTGGGCTCCGCGCCTTTCATCGCCCCGGCCGGATCAGTCAGAAACGCCTGATAGAGCCGTTCCGCATGGGGCCAGATCTTGCGCGCCACAAAGCAGTCGGAGCGGCGCAACAGCTGCAAGTGGTCGTCATAGAAAATATGCGGCTTGCCCTGGAAATCGAACTTGCTCAGCGTCAGCGAGCGGCTCTCGATATTGCTGGAATACTGCCGCGCCAGGGTCTGAAAGTAGCTTTCATCCGGGATCCACACCTTGCGGAAATAGGCATCATAGGCCGGACGTTCCGGGTCCTGCAGAATTGCCGCCAGGGTCCGCCGGGTCAGGCACCACCATTGGCTGCCCATATGCGGCACCAGCCCCGCCGGGATCCGCCGCTTGAACCGCAGCTTGCGCTGCAAGTTCACGTAGCGGTCGAACAGATAGCGGTGCTTCTTCCAGGAAAACGGGAACCGCAGCGTGAACCGCTCATGGCTCAGGCCGCCAACGATCCAGGGCACATCCGCGGTGGTGGCGCTTTCAATGAAATCGGTCTCCGGGCGCGCCGCCAGATAATCCGCCAGCTCCTGCACCGGCCTCAGCGGCAGGCAGGAGCCTGAGGCCAGATAGACATGCCGCACATCCGGAAACTCCGCCAGCATCACCTCGGAGGCCGACTGCGAAGCCGCGACGATGCCCCAGGTGCCCCATTCACAGCGGTGGCGGGCAGAGAACCGCACCAGCGGGCTGCCATCCAGCGACTGCCGGAACCGGTCAAACACGTCACGCCTGACATTGCGGTCCACATGCAGCACCACCGGGCAGCCCGCTGCGGTCCAGTGGCGCACCACCTGCGCCGCCCGGTCCAGCGCCGTGTGCACCAGCATGACAATCCCAACCGTGCTCATGCCCAGTTCCCCTTGGACATCAGCCCCAGGATCTCAAGCTGGCGCCAGTTGATGTATTTCTCGCTCCACTTGCACCACAGCTCCGGCTGCTCCGCCATCTTGGCGGCATAGGCCTTGTATTCCGCCGACCCGCCATAATGCTGGCCGCGCACCAGCTCCTCTTCAGCCTTGGCGGTGAAGGTATCCAAAAACTTGGTGTGCAGCAGCGCGCCGCTGGCTTTTTCGCCGCCATCACTTTCATAAACCTGGTTCAGCCCGCGCGGCAGCAGCGCGTGGGTGGAACTGGCATAGGCATAGCGCCGGTGCCATTTGACCAGCGGGATCTTGTTCAGCGCCGGTGCCTTCTTGGGCTCATCGGCGAAGAACACCCGCGCCCGCGGCCCGCCCTGGATCCACAGGTTGCCGTATTCCTTGTTGCGGCTGATGGTGTAATTGCCGCTGTCGAACCAGTGGGCAATCTCCAGCGGGTTTTGCCCGGGCTGATACGGCACCTCGCCGATCCGGCCCTTGGGGTACACATCCAGCAGCATCGCCGAGAAGCTACGGATCGCCGAATTGTCCAGCCAGTCGGTCAGCGCCCGGATCGGCCGCGTGTCGCAGAACGGGTAGATAAAGAACTCATCCGGGTCGACCACCAGCACCCAGTGATCATGCGCGTACTTGCGCTTGAGGTAGTTCATCCAATCGATGCCGAAACCCGCCCGCCTGTAACTGGCGGTGGTCTGCCACAGCGAGACATCCTCCATTCCCTGAAGATAATCTGTGGTGCCATCGGTGGAGCCATTGTCCACGAACAGGAAATGATTGACGCCCAGGCCGCGGTAATACTGCAGGAAGTAGGGCAGGCGGATCTGCTCGTTGCGCATGGTGCAGACCAGCAGAATATCCCCCGGACGGATCGCCCTCGTGTTGTCCTGCACAGGCGACAGCTCACCGGACTTGCGCACCGCGCGGACCAGCCGCCGTTTGCGCCGCAACCGCATCCGGTAAGAATCCCAAAGCCCCACGTCTACTCCAAACCGCTATCCAAGGAGCGCACCTGCCCGGTCCAGCCTTCTGCCAGCGGCAAGTTTCCGCGCAATATGTCACGCACGCAGTCTATTAACAACGGATTTAGAAACAGTTACGCGGGCGCACGGCGCAGTTGCAACAGTTCAGGCGATGCCGCCCAGGCGTCACCAGGCCAGCGGTGTCATCAGCCCCAGCGCCGCCAGCTGGTCCGGTCCGCGGTACCGGACCGACCCGGCGTGCCACATATCCGGCGCCTCCGTGATCCGGTCGTAATACACGTCAAATTCCTGCGGTGTATGGAAATGCTGCTGGCGCTGCTTTTCCGTTGCCGATTTGGAAACAATCTCCGGCAGGAACTTCGTATGCAGCAGCACGCCGGACGGAGCCTCGCCGCCGGGTCCGTCATACAGCATGTTCAGCTGCCGCGGCAGCATGGAATGGGTTGAATTGATATAGGCATAGCGCCGGTTCCAGCGCACCAGCGGCAGCTTGTTCAGCGTCGGCGAGCGTTCCGGCTGATCCTGGAAGAACACTCTTTCCCGTGCCCCTCCCTGGACCCACAGGTTGCCCTTCGGCTGCTGCCGCACTGCCCGGTAGGGGCCTTCGTCGAACCATTGCAGCACCTCGCAGGGGTCTTGCCCCGGTGCATAGGTCCGGGCGCCCAGCTGCCCCTTGGGGTAAAGGTCCAGCATCAGCGCCCCGAACCCCGCGCGCCCTTGCTGCTCCAGCAGCCGGGTCAAATCGTCCAGCCCGTGCGCGTCCATGCCGGGGTAGACCAGCAGCTCATCGGCATCCACGGTCAGGCACCAGCGCCCGTGGCCATGGCGGATCAGCAGCCAGCCCAGCCAATCCAGGCCAAAGCGCGTGTCCCGGTAACTGCCCTCAGCGCGCCACAGGGAGACATCCGGCTGCTCCGCCAGCAGCTCCGCACTGCCGTCATCGCTGCCATTGTCCACCACAAGGAAATGCGCAACGCCCAGCCGCCGGTAGTGCTCCAGGAAATAGGGCAGCCGGGTGATCTCATTGCGCAGAACGGTAAAAACCAGAACGCCGGCATTGGGGATCTGCCGGGTGCGGTCCGCCGTTTTCTGCATCTGCCGGCGGGCACGCAGCGCCCGCCACAGCATCCGCCGCCGCTTCCACCGCATCCGGTAAGCCCCGGTGAGGCCCAGCGGCGGCAGATCAGGAGCGGCGGGGCCAGTCATGCTTAGCCCTCGTAATGGCCCGTCTTATGCCATTTCCAGGCATCAGCAATCATCGTTTCCAAGGTAGAGCGGCGCGGCTCCCAGCCCAGATCGGTGACCGCGCGGGTCGATCCCGACACCAGCTTGGTGCAGTCGCCCGCCCGGCGCGCGCCGGTGTTGCAGGGCACTTTCTGCCCGGTCACGGCTTCCGCCTTGTCCATCACCTCGCGCACCGAAAAACCGCTGCCGGTGCCCAGGTTGAACACTTGGCTGCCCTTGCCGCCTTCCAGCCACTTCAGGCCCAGCACATGCGCCTCCACCAGGTCGCAGACATGCACATAATCGCGGATGCAGGTACCGTCCGGGGTGTCATAGTCAGTGCCGAAGATGGTCAGCGCATCGCGCTTGCCCGCAATCGCATCCAGCACCAGCGGCACCAGATGGGTCTCGGGGCGGTGGAACTCGCCCACCTCGGCCTCAGGATCAGCGCCCGCCACGTTGAAATAGCGGAAGATCACCGACCGCAGCCCGTGTGCAGCGCCGAAATCCTTGAGGATATCTTCAACTGCCCGCTTGGAAGCGCCATAGGCGTTCAGCGGCAGCTGCGGAGTGTTTTCGTCCAGCACCACATTGTCATGCTCGCCATAGGTGGCGCAGGTCGAGGAGAACACGAAATCCAGGCATCCCGCCGCCACCGCAGCCTCGACCAGATTGAGCGACCCGCCGGTGTTGTTGGCCCAGTAGCGGCCCGGCTCGCTCATCGCCTCGCCGACCTGGCTCAGCGCCGCGAAATGCATCACCGCGGCCGGCTGGTACTTGGCAAACACCTCATCCAGCCGCGCGCGGTCGTTCAGATCGCCTTTCTCGAAGGGTCCGAATTTCACCGCATCCTGCCAGCCGGTCACCAGGTTGTCATAGGTCACCGGCGTATAGCCCGCCGCCTTCAGCGCCTTGCAGGCGTGCGAGCCGATGTATCCGGCACCGCCGGTCACGAGGATATTGGTCACTGTCTCTGCCCCATGCTGGGCCGCCCAGGGCGGGCGGCCAGTTTGGTTACTGCGCGGCCTTGCCGACCTGCGCGATCTCGGTGATGTAGCTCATCAGGTCATCCCGCAGTTCATCGCGCGCCAGCGCAAAGGCGACGGTCGCCTGCAGGAAGCCCGCCTTGGAGCCGCAATCGAACCGCTGCCCGTTGAAGCGGTAGCCGTAAACCGGCACGTCCTGGGCGATATCCTCGGCAATCGCATCGGTCAGCTGAATCTCGCCGCCGGCGCCGGACTTCATCTTGTTGAGGTTCTTCAGAACCGACGGCGACAGGATATAGCGCCCGATCACCGCCAGATTCGACGGCGCGTCTTCCATCTTGGGCTTCTCGACCATGCCGTTGGCGGCGACCACCCGGCCCATGTCCTCTTTCACGTCGAGCACACCATAGGAAGAGGTCTTCTCCGGCGGAACCTCCATCGCGGCAACCATGTTGCCGCCGGTTTCTTCATAGGCCTCGACCATTTGCTGCAGGCAGGGTTTCTCTGCCGCAATCACGTCGTCCGGCAGGATCACCGCAAAGGGCTCGTTGGCGATCAGGCGGCGGGCGCACCACACCGCGTGGCCCAGGCCCAGCGCCTTGTGCTGGCGCAGATAGGCAATGGCACCGGATTCCATGTCGGTGCTCTTCAGGATCTCCAGAAGCTCATCCTTGCCCTTCTTGCGCAGCTCCTGTTCCAGAACCGGCGAGTGGTCAAAATAGTCTTCCAGCGCACCCTTGCCGCGCGACGTGACAAAGATGAATTCCTTGATCCCGGCAGCCCGTGCCTCGTCGATGGCGTATTGCACCAGCGGCCGGTCGACCAATGTCATGATTTCCTTGGGCACGGATTTGGTTGCCGGCAGGAAACGGGTTCCCAGACCCGCAACGGGAAAAATCGCTTTGGTTACTTTTTTACGCATGTGGTTCTCTCTGCACTCAAATTCCGGGCTGGCCGCCGCAACCGCCAAACGGCGCTGATAAGCTGGCGCGCATTATGCCCGGCTGTCTCCAACAAAATGTAAAGCAACTGCCCGTTGCCCCCAGCTGCCGTCTTGCAGCAGCGCCCTTTTCATTCGGCTTCTCTTTAACATAATTCACTCACTCGTGCCGCATTTTCTTCATCATGGCTTCCAGCCGCGGTACATCCTCCGGGTTGTTCAGCTCCCAGAATTCACGGCCGCGCGCCTCAACTTCAACACAGAGCACCTTGCGCCCGTTCTCCAGGAATCGCAGCTGCTCCAGCCCTTCTAGCTGTTCCAGCGGCCCTGTATCCCAATCAGGATACGCTGCCAAGGCATCCGGCCGGTAGGCATAGACCCCGACATGGTGAAAGACCGGCGTGTTTTCGCCATCCCCGTAGACATGCCCGCAATAGGGCACCACCTCCTTGGAGAAATAGAGCGCACTGTGGTCCGCGGCAAATACTGCCGTGGTGCCACCGACCCGGCCGTCTTTCCGGTCCGCCAGCAGGCTGTTCAGCGTTTCGCCGTTGCAACGCAGCACCGGCGTTGCCAGACCCATGCCGGGTGCGGCGCGCAGGCCCGCCACCAGTTCCTCGACAAACCAGTGCGGCGTCAGCGGCGCATCGCCCTGCAGGTTCACCACCACCTCATAGCCGCCGCCCAGCGCCGCATGCGCCTCGGCACAGCGCTCGGTGCCGTTGGCGCACTCCGGCGAGGTCATCACCACCTCGGCCCCGAACGCTTCCGCCGCCTGTTTGATGCGATCGTCATCCGTAGCCACAACCACCCGGTCCACACCCTGCACCGAACAGGCCGCCCGCCAGGAACGCTCCACCAGCGAGCGCTTTTCGCCAGTGGCGCCGGTCAGCGGCACCAGCGGCTTGCCGGGATAGCGGGTCGAGGCATAGCGGGCGGGGATGACAATCAGGACGGACATCAGGCTTCCTTCAGTTCCACAGCTGGTGCATAGGCGATGAAGAACGGGTTGGCATAGCCCTCTTTACCGTATTTCAGCGGGGAATGATCGTCAAAACGCACCACTTTGCCGCCAGCGCCTGCAAGCACCGCATGGCCCGCGGCGGTGTCCCATTCCATGGTGCGGCCGACACGCGGATAAATATCCGCTTCGCCAGTGGCAACCAGGCAGAACTTCAGCGAGGAGCCGGCGCTCTTGCTGTCCTTCACGTTGTACTTGCCGATGTAGTCATCGGTGGCCTGATCGCGGTGCGATTTCGACGCCACCACCATCAGCGCGGAGTTATCGCTGTCTGCGACCCGGATCACCCGGGTTGCGCCGATGGTTTCCGGATCAAAGCTGCCGGTCTCCTCCACCGCGCTGCCGTCAGCCAGAGTAAAGAACATCCGCTGCCGCGCCGGCGCATAGACCACGCCGCGGGTCGGCACGCCGTTTTCCACCAGCGCGATGTTCACGGTGAAATCGCCGCGGCGGTGGATAAACTCCTTGGTGCCGTCCAGTGGATCGACAATCAGGAAGGTGTCGCCGCGCTCCTTGTGCGAGGCCGCCTGCTCCTCGGTGACCAGCATCACGCCCGGAAATGCCGCCCGCAGACCGGCCGAGATCAGCGCATCCGCCGCTTCATCCGCTTCGGTCACCGGGCTGTCGTCGGATTTCACCTTCACGTCGAAATCGTCGGAATTGTAAATCTCCATGATCTTTGCACCGGCCTCGATGGCCAGCTTGCGGATCACGGGCACCAGGTCTTCATATGTCACGCAGGTCTCCCCAACACGGGTTTAATTGAAAATTTGCCTGTTGCCACTTATGATGCGCAGACAGCAGAACGGCAAGCAGCCGCATCAGATAAGGCAGAGAACGCAGGTTCATGTTTCAGCAGCGCACGCAGCAATCGTGGATGTCCGGATTTCTTTCCCTGAGCGAAGTGGTATTCCACTCCGCCGTGCGCAGCGTCCGCTCCAAGCACAACAACGCCTTCATCGCGCTTGGCCTGAACCTGCTGCAGACGATTCTGTTCGTGCTGGCCTTCTATGTCATGTTTGCGGTGCTGGGCCTGCGCGGCTCCGCCATCCGCGGCGATTTTCTGCTCTATGTGATGTCCGGCGTCTACCTGTTCATGGTGCACACCAAGACTGTCAGTGCCGTTGCCGGCGCTGAGGGCCCCAGCAGCCCTATGATGCAGCACGCGCCGATGAACACGATGGTGGCGCTGCTGTCCGCCGCCATCGGCGCGCTCTATATTCAGGTTCTGTCGCTGATCATCATCCTGTTTGCCTATCACGTCGCCTACACGCCTGTGCATATCGAGGAACCCATTCCCGCCTTCGGCATGGTGCTGCTGGCCTGGATCACCGGGTTCGGCGTGGGGCTGGTGTTTCTGGTTCTGAAGCCTTGGGCGCCAAGCTTTGTCAGCATCCTGATGATGATCTACCAGCGCGCCAACATGATTGCCTCGGGCAAGATGTTCCTGGCCAACACGCTGCCCAGCTTCATGCTGGCAATGTTCGACTGGAACCCGCTGTTCCACTGCATCGACCAGTCGCGCGGCTATGTCTTCATCAACTACAACCCGCATTTCAGCTCCTGGCAGTATGCCGCCTGGGTGGCGCTGGTTCTGATCGTGATCGGCCTGATGGGCGAGTTTTACACCCGCCGCCATGTCTCCCTCAGCTGGAACGCGCGCCGGTGAGGGGGCGGCACGCTGCTGCCCTTCTTTGGCTGGCCTTGCTGGCTCTGCCCGCCGCAGCGCAGGAGTATCCCGCCCTTCACAGCGTCACCGGTGTTGCAGCTGATGACGTGCTCAACATCCGCAGCACCCCCTCCGCCAGTGCTGAAGTCATCGGAACCCTGGCACCGGATCAAACCGGTGTGGAAGTGATTCTAGCGGATGAAAGCGGTAAATGGGGCCAGGTGAACAGCGGCGAGCAATCCGGCTGGGCCGCCCTGCGGTATCTGAGCCTGCAACCCCAAAACGACTGGCGCATGATGCACGGACAGGCGCTGGACTGCTTCGGCACCGAGCCCTTCTGGTCCCTGACCCTGGATGACACCGCCCGCATGACCACCCCGGAGGGCCCGGTCACCGGCTTCACACTGCTGGCAAGGCAGCGGGCAGCAGGCCACAGCGGCAAATCCGGCTTCCACGCTGTCCACCACCCCAGCAACGAAACGTCCGTACCAGGAACCGCCAGCCTGTCCGGCACCCTGACGTCACAACACTGCACCGACGGCATGTCGGACCGCAGCTATGGCATTTCGATCGACCTGCTGCACCTGCGCGGCACGGGCCAGCTCGACGTCCTGACCGGCTGCTGCTCGCTGGTGCCCTAGCCGCCGGCCCCAAGACTTTTCAGCAAAAGTCTTGGCAAAAGTTTTCCGCAAAACTTTTGCGCCCCGCCAGCGTCACGTCACCACCCTGAGCGTCAGGTTGATCCGCCCGCCCTTGGGCAAGAGCCGCGACGACTTGAACCGGATCCGGTCCACCCCGTGATAGGTCAGCCGCGCCTCGCCCCCCATCACCACCACGTCGCCGGAACTCAGCCAGAGCGATTCCGTCCTGCCGCCCCGCGTCTGGCTGCCGATCCGGAACAGCCCGTCATCGCCCAGCGAAATGGAAACCACGGGAAAGGAGAAATCCGCCTCATCCTTATCCTGGTGCAGCCCCATCTTCGCACCCTCACCGTAGTAATTCAGCAGGCAGCATTCCGGCTGCCGCTCCAGCCCGGTCAGCTCCGCCCAGATTTCCAGCACCTCCGCCGGGATCGCCGGCCAGTCCCGCCCCGCCGGGTGCTGCTCCGCATAGCGGTAGCCCTTGGCATCCGAATACCAGCCGAACCGTCCGGCCGAGGTCATCCGCACCGACATCTGCCCGCCGCCCGGCACCTTGGGCGAAAACAGCGGCGCCGCCTTCAGCACCCCCCGCAAGGCCTCGATCAGCGCCGCCTGCCGGGCGCCATCGAGATACCCCTTGTGAACATCAAATCCGCGCACCCGCAGCAGGGTCATTGCCGTTCATCCATCCTTAACCATAGCCCTTGCAAAAAAGCGCATTGATTCACGCCTCCGGGCGTGCACTGGCGCTTGCAGGGCCGTTTTCACGTCCCTATATACGCCGGGACGCGGCAAGGTGCAGACCAAACCGCAAAACAATCGGGGCCAGGATGCCGCAACGGGTTCAGGCCTCGGGTAATCGCCTTGAGTAGTAAAAAGGGATCGCAAATGAGCAAAGTTATCGGCATCGACCTGGGTACCACCAACTCCTGCGTGGCCATCATGGATGGCTCCCAGCCCCGCGTGATCGAAAACGCCGAGGGCGCGCGCACCACCCCGTCGATCGTTGCCTTCACCGACGACGAGCGCCTGGTCGGCCAGCCGGCCAAACGCCAGGCCGTCACCAACCCCGACAACACCGTGTTCGGCGTCAAGCGCCTGATCGGCCGCCGGTTCGACGACCCGGCCGTCGCCAAAGACAAGAAGATGGTGCCGTTCTCCATCGTCAACGGCGGCAACGGCGACGCATGGGTCGAAGCCAAGGGTGAGAAATACTCCCCGTCGCAAATCTCCGCCTTCACCCTGGGCAAGATGAAGGAAACCGCGGAATCCTACCTGGGCGAGGAAGTCACCCAGGCGGTGATCACCGTGCCTGCCTACTTCAACGACGCCCAGCGTCAGGCCACCAAGGACGCCGGCAAGATCGCAGGCCTCGAAGTGCTGCGCATCATCAACGAGCCGACCGCAGCTGCGCTGGCCTATGGCCTGGACAAGGAAAACACCCAGACCATCGCCGTATATGACCTCGGCGGCGGCACCTTCGACGTCACCATCCTGGAAATCGACGACGGCCTGTTCGAAGTGAAGTCGACCAACGGCGACACCTTCCTGGGCGGCGAAGACTTCGACATGCGCATCGTCAACTACCTGGCGGATGAGTTCAAAAAGGAAAACGGCGTCGATCTGTCCAAGGACAAGATGGCCCTGCAGCGCCTGAAAGAAGCCGCTGAAAAAGCCAAGATCGAACTGTCCTCCACCTCGCAGACCGAGATCAACCAGCCGTTCATCTCGATGGACCCGTCCTCGGGCCAGCCGCTGCACATGGTAATGAAGCTGACCCGCGCCAAGCTGGAAAGCCTGGTCTCCGACCTGATCAAACGCTCGATGGACCCGTGCAAGGCGGCCCTGAAGGACGCAGGCCTGTCGGCTTCCGACATTGACGAGGTGGTTCTGGTCGGCGGTATGACCCGGATGCCGAAAGTCATCGAAGAGGTCTCCAAGTTCTTCGGCAAGGAGCCGCACAAGGGCGTGAACCCGGATGAAGTGGTTGCCATGGGCGCCGCCATCCAGGCCGGCGTTCTGCAGGGCGACGTCAAGGACGTGGTGCTGCTCGACGTGACCCCGCTGTCGCTCGGCATCGAAACCCTGGGCGGCGTCTTCACCCGCCTGATCGACCGCAACACCACCATCCCGACCAAGAAGTCGCAGGTGTTCTCGACCGCGGAAGACAACCAGAACGCCGTGACCATCCGCGTGTTCCAGGGTGAGCGTGAAATGGCGGCCGACAACAAGATGCTCGGCCAGTTCAACCTCGAGGAAATCCCGCCGGCACCGCGCGGCATGCCGCAGATCGAAGTGACCTTCGACATCGACGCCAACGGCATCGTGTCGGTCGGCGCCAAGGACAAGGCGACCGGCAAGGAACAGCAGATCACCATCCAGGCATCGGGCGGCCTGTCCGACGAGGACATCGAAAAGATGGTCAAGGACGCCGAGGACAACGCCGAGGCGGACAAGGAACGCCGCGAGCTGATCGAAGCCAAGAACCAGGCCGAATCGCTGATCCACTCGACCGAGAAATCGGTGGAAGAGCATGGCGACAAGGTCGACCCGTCCACTGTCGAGGTGATCGAGCTGGCCGTGGCCGCGCTGAAGGACGAGCTGGAGAACGACAAGGCAACCGCCGACAAGATCAAGTCCGGCATCCAGAACGTCACCGAAGCTGCGATGAAACTGGGCGAGGCGATCTACAAGGCGCAGGCCGAAGAAGGCGGCGACGACGAGCCGGCAGCAGCTGACGAAGCCGCAGGCCCGGCTGACGACGACATCGTCGATGCCGAGTTCGAAGACCTGGACAACGACAAGCGCTAACGCCTGAGCACTCAGGCCAAGGCGGGCCGGTCCGACCCCGGACCGGCCCATTTTCGTTGAGGCAGATGGGGTAACCGATGTCAAAACGTGACTATTACGACGTTCTGGGCGTGGCCAAAGGCGCCACCGCAGACGAAATCAAAAAAGGCTTTCGCAAGAAGGCCAAGGAACTGCACCCCGACCGGAACTCCGACAATCCGGACGCCGAGGCGCAGTTCAAGGAAGCCAACGAGGCTTATGACGTCCTCAAGGACGCCGAGAAAAAGGCGGCCTATGACCGCTTTGGCCATGCTGCCTTTGAAAACGGCATGGGCGGCGGCCAGCGCGGCGGCGGCGGCCAGGGCTTTGGCGGCGGCGATTTCTCCTCCGCCTTCTCCGACGTGTTCGACGACCTGTTCGGCGATTTCATGGGCGGCCAGCGCGGCGGTGCTGGCGGACGCCAGCGCGCATCGCGCGGCGCAGACCTGCGCTACAACCTGCGCGTCTCGCTGGAGGAAGCCTTCAGCGGCCTGCATAAGACCATCAAGGTCCCGGCCTCCGTTTCCTGCACCTCCTGCGAGGGCACCGGGGCTGAGGGCGGCGTCGAGCCCACTACCTGCCCGACCTGTTCCGGCATGGGCAAGGTCCGCGCGCAGCAGGGCTTCTTCACCGTTGAACGCACCTGTCCGACCTGCTCGGGCCTGGGCCAGATCATCAAGAACCCGTGCAAATCCTGCCACGGCCACGGCCGGGTGGAAAAAGACCGCTCGCTGTCGGTGAACATCCCGGCAGGGGTGGAAACCGGTACCCGCATCCGACTGGCAGGCGAAGGCGAAGCCGGCCTGCGCGGCGGCCCTCCGGGCGATCTCTACATCTTTGTCGAGGTCGGCCCGCACAAGCTGTTTGAACGCGACGGCAACAACCTCTATTGCCGGGTGCCGGTCAGCATGGCCAAGGCATCGCTTGGCGGCTCCATCGAGGTGCCGACCATCGACGGAGGCCGCGGCCGCGTGCAAATCCCCGAGGGCAGCCAGTCCGGCCGCCAGATGCGCCTGCGCGGCAAGGGCATGCCGGCGCTGCGCGGTGGTGCCACCGGCGACATGTTCATCGAACTGGCGGTGGAAACCCCGATGAACCTCACCGCCCGCCAGAAGGAGCTTCTGCGCGAGTTCGAGGACATATCCGAGGAAAACACCAACCCCGAATCCCGCAGCTTCTTCTCTTCGGTGAAAAGCTTCTGGGATGGGATGAAGGGGTGAGCAAGCTCCCCGGAAACGCTCCGGGGGAGCGTTTCGCTTGCGAACGGGCGGAGCCCCGGCCACTAGCCTGAAACGACTCGATCAAAGCGCCCCCGCCCGGGGCGCTTTTCTTTTGCGCATCCTTTACGCAGCGCCCTGCCCAGACGCCCCACGCCGCGCTGCGGCGGTGCACAGGAGGTGTACAGGGGGTGCACGCCTGTCACCCCCTTGCTGCCGCCCCTCCGCCGCTCTCGCAGGGCATCCATTAACACTTCCTCAACCATGATGGCGGCACCATGGCGCCATGGCACAGGACCCCGCATTCGAGGACGTCTCCCTGCCGCTGTTTCCCGGCAGCGAGGAGGCCCCTGCGGCCCCGCTCTCCCCCGGCCGCCTGCCCTCCTACATCAAGGACCACCGCGCCCGCCTGCGGGAGCGTTTCATGGCCGGCGGCGCCGCCGCGATGCCGGATTATGAGCTGCTGGAATTGGTCCTGTTCCGCTCCATCCCGCGCCGCGACGTGAAACCCTTGGCGCGGCAACTGCTTGATACATTTGGAGATTTCAACCGCGTGGTGGCAGCCGCACCGGAACGGCTGGCGCAGGTCAGGGGCATCGGCGACGCCGTCATCACCGACCTCAAGGTGCTGGAGGCCGCCGCCCACCGCATGGCCCGCGCCCGGGTGATGCAGCGCCAGGTGATCTCCAGCTGGGACGCCCTTTTGGACTATTGCCACACCACCATGGCGCATCGCGAAACCGAACAGTTCCGCATCCTGTTCCTGGACCGCAAGAACGTCCTGATCGCCGACGAGGAACAGGCCCGCGGCACCGTCGACCACGTGCCCGTCTACCCCCGCGAGGTCGCCAAACGCGCCCTGGAACTCAACGCCAGCGCCTTGATTCTGGTGCATAATCACCCGTCCGGAGACCCCACGCCCTCGGACAGTGACATCGGTATGACAGATCAGATCCAGGCCGCCCTCAGCGCCTTGGGAATCACCTTGCACGATCACCTGATCATCGGAAAATCCGCCGAACTCAGCTTCCGCGCTCAGGGTTACCTGTAGCGGTTCGGTCGTCTCATCATCAGCGGTTTGGGGAGGAAGTGGTGAGCCGTGCAGGATTCGAACCTGCGACCCACTGATTAAAAGTCAGTTGCTCTACCAACTGAGCTAACGGCCCACTTCTTCGTCGCGATCTAAGTGTTTTTCCCAGAAGGTTCAAGCACTTATTTCGCTTTGGTCCGGCGTGGCGGTGTGTGTCACGCTGTCCCGATAGGCGGCGTATCTAGGGCCAGTGCGGCGGGGGGTCAACCCCTTTTTTCAACTTTTCTCACCGAAGGCTGGATTCATCTCCGCGCCGGGTCTATATGCCCGCCATGAGCACCTCGGCACACACAAATCTCCCCTTCATGAAGATGCACGGGCTGGGCAACGACTTCGTCGTTGTCGACGCGCGCGCGCAGGACATTGCCATCACCCCGGCGATGGCCAAGGGAATCGCGCACCGCCAGTTCGGCGTCGGCTTCGACCAGCTGACGGTGATCTCGAACGGGCCGGGCGACGCGCATCTGACCTTCTTCAATGCCGACGGCTCCACCTCTGCGGCCTGCGGCAATGCCACCCGCTGCATCGCCCGCCACCTGATCCTGGAGACCGGCAAGCCGGAGCTGCACCTGACCACGGACCGCGGCGACCTTTATGCCCGCGACGCCGGCAACGGGCTCACCTCCGTCAACATGGGGGCGCCGCAGCTGGACTGGCAGGACATCCCGCTGGCCGAGGAAGCGGACACGCTGGAGCTGCCGATCGAGGGCGGCCCCACAGCCACCGGCATGGGCAACCCGCATTGTACCTTCTTTGTCGAAGACGCCGAGGTCATCCCGCTGGCGGAATTCGGTCCCCGCTACGAGCACCACCCGCTCTACCCGCAGCGCACCAATGTACAGGTCGCCCAGGTCACCGGCCCCGACCGCATCCGCATGCGCGTCTGGGAGCGCGGTGTAGGCGTGACACTGGCCTCCGGCTCCTCCTCCTGCGCAACCGCCGTTGCAGCCGCCCGGCGCGGCCTGACGGGCCGCAAGGTGCAGATCGATCTGGATGGCGGCACCCTGTGGATCGACTGGGCTGAGGACGGCGTTTGGATGACCGGCCCGACCATGCATGTGTTCGACGGCACCTTCACCCGCGAATTCCTGGAGTCGCTGGCATGAGCGTGCCCAAGTTCACCACCCTCGGCTGCCGCCTGAATGCCTATGAGACCGAGGCGATGAAGGAGCTGAGCCAGCAGGCAGGCCTGGAGAACGCCGTGGTGGTCAACACCTGCGCGGTAACAGCCGAGGCCGTGCGCAAGGCGCGCCAGGAGATCCGCAAGCTGCGCCGCGAAAATCCGGAGGCGCCGATCATCGTGACCGGCTGCGCCGCCCAGACAGAGCCGGAAACCTTTGCCGCAATGGAAGAGGTCACCCGCGTCATCGGCAATACCGAGAAGATGCAGCCCGAGACCTGGCAGCAGATCGCCAAGGGCCCGGATTTCATCGGCACCACGGAGAAGGTCCAGGTCGACGACATCATGTCGGTGACAGAGACCGCAGGCCACCTGATCGACGGTTTCGGCACCCGCAGCCGCGCCTATGTGCAGGTCCAGAACGGCTGCGACCACCGTTGCACCTTCTGCATCATCCCCTACGGCCGCGGCAACTCCCGCTCGGTCCCCGCGGGCGTGGTGATCGACCAGATCAAGCGGCTGGTGGACAGGGGCTACAACGAGGTGGTTCTGACCGGCGTGGACCTGACCTCCTGGGGCGCTGATCTGCCCGCACAGCCCCGCCTGGGCGACCTGGTGATGCGGATCCTCAGGCTGGTGCCGGACCTGCCGCGGCTGCGCATCTCCTCGATCGATTCGATCGAGGCGGACGAAAACCTGATGCAGGCGATTGCTACCGAACCGCGCCTGATGCCGCATCTGCACCTGTCGCTGCAGCATGGCGACAACCTGATCCTGAAACGTATGGCCCGCCGCCACCTGCGCGACGACGCCATCGCGTTTTGCGAGGAGGCCCGCCGCCTGCGCCCGGAGATGACCTTTGGCGCCGACATCATCGCAGGCTTCCCGACCGAGTCCGACGCCCATTTCGAGAACTCGCTGAAACTGGTCACCGAATGCGATCTGACCTGGCTGCACGTCTTCCCCTATTCCAAGCGCGAGGGTACCCCCGCGGCGAAGATCCCGAACCAGGTGAACGGCAGCGTGATCAAGGAGCGCGCGGCCCGCCTGCGCGCGGCCGGCGATGCGCAAGTGGAACGCCATCTGGCAGAGCAGGTCGGCAAGACCCACCGCATTCTGATGGAAAACCCGCACATGGGCCGCACCGAACAGTTCACGGAAGTGGCGTTCGCAGCCCCCCAGGAAGAAGGCCGGATCGTCACCGCCGCCATTACCGGTACGGCAGGCAGCCAGCTGGTGGCCTGACCCAGAGGGGAATTGCTTTCCCCGCTCCTACCCGCTAAATCTCACAACACAGGTCCCGGATACCTGCCGCTCGCGGCCGCTGGCCATGGTGAAATCCGGACAAGGTTTATCCTGACGCCTGGGTGCACGCCCAGACAGCAATGCGAGCCCTGTCTGCAACGGCACATGCACCCTTTCGCGAAAGGTACATCCATGCAGACCAACTCTGCCCTTCCTTCTGTTGCGCAGCTCAAGGCCGAGGCCCGGCTGTTGCGCAAGCATTCCAAGGCCCAGGGCCAGCCCATCCCCCACAGCACCGCCCTGGAGCGGATCGCCCAGTACTACGGTTTCCGCGACTGGAACACGCTCCACGCCCGTGCCTCCAACGCGCCGGAGCTGCAGGTGGGGATGCGGGTCGAGGGGCGCTATCTGGGCCAGCCCTTCACCGGCTATGTCCACGGTCTGGCTGCCTGCGGCGGCAATGGCCACCGGCGGATCACCCTGCAATTCGACGCGCCTGTTGACGTGGTCCAGTTCGACAGCTTCTCCTCCTGGCGTCAGCGGGTGTCCGCGGTGATCAATGCCGACGACCGCTCGCCGCAGAAGACTTCCAACGGCCTTCCGCATCTGACGGTCAGCCCGCTGGCCTAGGCTTCCGGCTTCTTTCTGGTCCGAAATACCCCGGGGTGAATGCGCGTCCGCGCGCAGAGGGGCAGCGCCCCGCCCCGTCAGCAACGAAAAACCCCCGCAAGCATCACTTGCGGGGGTTTGATGTTTCAAAGCTTTAGTCAGCCGACAGGGATCAGTGCTTGCCCTTGTGCGGCGCCCACAGGCGCTTGTTGGTCAGGTACAGCATCACCGACAGCAGGGTCAGGAACAGCACGCCGACAAAACCGGCCTGCTTGCGCGCCATCATCTTGGGCTCTGCGGTCCACATCAGGAAGGCCGCGACGTCCTGCGACATGGCTTCCACGTCGTTGGCGTGGCCGTCGGCAAATTCCACCTGCTCATCGGACAGCGGCGGCGCCATGGAGATCCAGCCGCCCGGGAAGGCAGTGTTCTCATAGAAGGTGGTGCCTGCTTCTTCCTTGGACTCACCGGTGTAGCCGGCCAGCAGCGAGGCGATGTACTCGGCACCGCCCATGCCCTTGAACAGCTGGTTGATGCCCAGGCCATAGGGGCCGTGGAAGCCCGCACGCGCCTTGGCCATCATGCTGAGGTCCGGGGCGCCGGCGTTGTTGTTCTCCGGGAAGTGATCGACCGGCTTGGCCGGGCGGTCCTCATCCAGTTCCGGATCGTAGACGCTGAAGTTGTCAGCTGCGTAGGCACGCACCTGATCCTCCGGCAGCTGCGGGCCGCCCTCGTCTGCCAGGGTGCGCAGCGGCACCAGCTTCAGCCCGTGGCAGGCCGCGCAGACTTCGGTGTAGATCTGCAGGCCGCGCTGCAGCTGGTTGCGGTCGTAGGTGCCGAACGGGCCTTCAAACGAGAAGGCGTAGTCGGTGATGTGCTGCTCGCCGCCGCCTGCTGCGTAAGACGCAGCAGGGATCATGGCCAGAGCGAAGGCGGCACCGGTTGCCAGTTTCTTGAACATTGTCAGGTGTTCCTTCTTCTTACTCGGCAGGAGTGGCGTCAGCAGAAGACTTCTTGCCGTAGTGGGCGTCGAAATCCTCTTCGATGGTTGCAGGCTGAGCCAGCGGCTTCTCGATCACGCCCAGCAGCGGCAGGATCACGAAGAAGTAGCCGAACCAGTAGGCCGATGCGATCAGCGAGAACGATGCATAGGGCTCTTCCGCCGGCATCGCACCCAGCCACATCAGGGCAAAGAAGTCGACGACCAGCAGCGCGAACCACCATTTGAACATCGGGCGGTAACGGCCCGAACGCACGTTGGAGGTGTCCAGCCAGGGCGCCAGCGCCATGGCCAGGATCGCGCCGAACATGGCGATCACGCCAAAGAACTTCGCATCCACGATGCCGCCGGTCACGAAGGAGGCGAACTGCACCACCCAGACCTCGGAGGTGAAGGCACGCAGGATCGCGTAGAACGGCAGGAAGTACCATTCCGGAACGATGTGCGCCGGGGTCACCAGCGGGTTGGCTTCGATGTAGTTGTCCGGGTGGCCCAGGTAGTTCGGCATGAAGCCGACGATGGCCCAGAACACAACCAGCACAACGGCCAGGCCCAGGAAGTCCTTGATCACGAAGTACGGCCAGAACGGCAGGGTGTCTTTCTTGGCTTCTTCCTTGGACCCCTTGCGGACATCAACACCGGTCGGGTTGTTGTTGCCAGTGGTGTGGAAGGCCCAGATGTGCACGATCACCAGCGCTGCAATCACGAAGGGCAGCAGGTAGTGCAGCGAGAAGAAGCGGTTCAGGGTTGCGTTGTCCACTGCGGGCCCGCCCAGCAGCCAGGTCTGGATCGCTTCGCCGATGAACGGGATCGCGCCAAACAGGCCGGTGATAACGGTGGCCCCCCAGAAGGACATCTGGCCCCAGGGCAGAACGTAACCCATGAAGGCGGTGCCCATCATCATCAGGTAGATCAGCATGCCGACAATCCAGGTGATCTCGCGGGGCGCCTTGTAGGAGCCGTAGTACAGGCCGCGGAAGATGTGGATGTAGACAGCGACAAAGAACAGCGACGCGCCGTTCATATGCAGGTAACGCAGCATATGGCCGCCGTTCACGTCGCGCATGATATGCTCGACAGAGGCGAACGCCAGATCAACATGCGGGGTGTAGTGCATCACCAGGACGATGCCGGTGACGATTTGCAGCGCCAGGCAGAAGGCCAGGACGATGCCCCAGATCCACCACCAGTTCAGGTTCTTGGGGGTGGGGATCATGATGGTGTCATAGATCAGGCCGACGATGGGCAGGCGGCTGTGCAGCCACTTTTCTGCGCCTGTCTTCGGCTCGTAATGGTCGTGCGGAATACCGGACATGAGCGCGTTTCCTTATCCCAGCTTGATGGTGTTGGCGTCGGTGAACTCAGCCACCGGCACGTGCAGGTTCTCCGGCGCCGGGCCTTTGCGGATGCGGCCTGCGGTGTCGTAGTGCGAGCCGTGGCACGGGCAGAACCAGCCGTTGAATTCGCCGGCACCGTCGCCCAGCGGCACACAGCCGAGGTGGGTGCAAACACCCATCATCACCAGCCATTCGCCGGCGTCGTCCATGGTGCGGTTGACGTCAGCCGCGTCGGTGCCCGGCTTGTTGGCGTTTTCCGACCGCGGGTCGATCAGTTCGGACAGCTCCACGGCACGGGCTGCCTCGATCTCTTCCTGGGTGCGGCGGCGGATGAACACCGGCTTACCAAGGAACATGACCGAGATCTGCGTGCCAACTTCCACGCCGCTGACATCGACCAGGATCGAGGACAGCGCTTTCACGTCGGCGGAGGGGTTCATCTGGTTGACCAGGGGCCATACGGCGGCACCCGCGGTCACTGCCCCGGCGCCGGCAGTGGCGTAGTAGAGGAAATCTCTCCGGGTTCCTTCGTGGTCTTCTGCGTGGGACACGAGGTTTTCTCCAATTCCAGCGCCCGTTTAGGGCAAACATGCGCATGCACCGCGATTGCTCGCAGTGACTCAGGCGCGTGTCTAGCGGGGAGAAGCCGCTTCGTCCAGCGGTCATAGGCGCGCAGAAAGCCGCAGACGGCAATTCTGTCACGCCTGTGTGACAGTGCCGCACCCATATCGGCGCGGCACCTGTCTGTTTCAAGGCCCAGAGCTCAGGCCGCGGGTGGTTTTGTCGCCTGCATCGCGGGGCGCGATTCGAAATCCGCGAACCAGTCCGCCAGCGCCTCATTGCCCTGGCGCCAATTGGTTTCCGGGTGGCGGAAATCCACATAAGCCAGGGCGCAAGCCACCGCGATCTGGCCGATATCCAGCGGCCCCTGCAGGTGGCTCATCCAGCGGGCATTCAGCGCTGCGCAGCCGCCCAGCACCTTGCCCCGCTGCGCGTCCAGCCAATTGTCCCACTGTTTGTCTTCGGGACGCAGCCGTTTTTCATAAGACATCAGCACCGCCGCATCCATGATTCCGTCGGCCGTGGCCTCCAGCACCTTGCTGTCCCAGCCGCGGCCGTACAATTTGCCGCCTGCGCGCTCATCCAGGTAGGCGCAGATCACCCTGCTGTCATACAAGGCCGGCCCGTCATTGCGCTCCAGCGCCGGGATCTTGGCCAGCGGGTTGCTGGCCTTCACATCCGGGCTGGGCTTCAGGGGTGTGGTGGTGACGTCCACAATATCAACATCCTCCAGCTGCCCGGTTTCATGCAGCAAAACCACAACCTTGCGGGCAAAGGGGGATGCCTGGGAAAAAGTGAGCTTCATGGAAAATCCTCCGGTGTTTGGCCGCAGCCTACTGCAAGCGGGCCTGAGGGGAAGGGGCAAATGCAGCACTGTGCTAGACTGGGCCCGTGTAACAAGTGACAGGAGCCCCACAATGATCATGCGGATATTCCAGGTTACCATACGGCCCGGCAAAGAAGCCGAGTTCAGCAAGTTCTTTCACGAAACCGCAATCCCGCTGATGAAGGGCACCGAGGGCATCGTCTCGGTCCTGCCCGGCGCGCCGCACTCTGAGACCCCGCGGGAGTTCAGCTTTGTGATGGTCTGGAGGGATCTGGCCTCGCTCAAGGCATTTGTGGGCGAGGATTACACCAGTCCGCACATCGACCCGGCCGAGGCCGAACTGGTCGAGTCGCGCACCATCAAACACTATGATCTGGTAGAAGCCTGACGCATCAGCACCGCCAGTTCCTCCAGCTCCGCGCCCATGCCGCCGGCTATGGCCTCTGCGGCTCCGGCGCGCGCGGCGTCCGGTTTGTTCTGGCTCAGCTTCCAGGTGCCATCAGTGCCCGTGATCCGCATCCGGGCGGGCACGATCATCCGCATCATCCGCGCCAGCGCCGCTGCATCCATCTTGGCCGTCGTCCAGGGCGGCTTCGGCGCCAGCCGCGCCTCATAGAACGCCGACTGCCGGTCCAGCAGATCGCGCAATTCCTCATCCGGACGCAACTCCAGCTCGCCAGTCAGATGCACCGCGACATAGTTCCAGGTCGGCACCTGATCTGGCACCCCGTACCAGTCCGGCGAGACATAACCATCCGGCCCGCTGACGGCGATCCTAGCCGGGCGCGCTTCCTTCAGCATCCGCACAATCGGATTGGAGCGCACCAGATGCAGATCCGCCCATTCCCCGTCTTCGGAAATCAGGAACGGCACATGGCTGATCAGCGGCGCCTCCTCCGTGGAGACCGCCAGCACGCCAAAGGCCCGCGCACGGGCAAACGCCAGGTTCTGCGCGGTATCCGCATCGTGGAAAACCGGATTGGGGTGCATGAAAATTCTCCTGTGCCTGCCCGTCCCGCACACCATGGAACCCGGCTTTGCAATTTGAAAGCTCCACTTCCCTGCTCAGGAACAATACCAATTTCACGTCCCAGCCGCGCGTCTGACGTTCCGTTCTTGAAATCGGCTGCGCCGCTTGGCAATGTCCGCGTGTTCTCAGGGCGGGGCGGAATTCCCCACCGGCGGTAAGCGGGCACGTCCCGTAAGCCCGCGAGCGGCTTCCAAGCTTTTGGAAGTGTCAGCAGATCTGGTGCGATTCCAGAGCCGACGGTCATAGTCCGGATGGAAGAGAACGTGCAGACGAGCCACGGATACGTGCGCCCGTCTGTTCGTGATCGCCTTGGGTGACGTGTCATGCCGTGCTGGCAGCGAAAAGTGGACACCGGTTTTCGCGGCCGCCAGCAGGCCACCAAACTGTATAGGAGATTACGAAATGACACACACCCGCTATGCCTTCATCAAGGCGCAATGGCATGCCGATATTGTCGACCAGGCGCTGGAGGGCTTCCTGCAGCTGATCCCGGCGGAGCAGGTCGACGTGTTCGACGTTCCCGGCGCCTTTGAAATGCCCCTCTTGGCGCAGGAGCTGGCAAAAACTGGAAAATACGCCGCCGTGGCCTGCGCTGCGCTGGTCGTCGACGGCGGCATCTACCGGCATGATTTCGTGGCGCAGGCCGTGGTTGACGGTCTGATGCGCGCCGGCATGGATACCGGGGTGCCGGTTCTGTCGGTCTCGCTGACACCGCATCATTTCCAGGAAACGGAGCATCACATGGCCATCTACCGCGCGCACTTCGTGCAAAAAGGCAACGAAGCCGCCAGTGCAGCGCTGATGATCACCAAGACGCGGGAGGCGGCGCTGGCCGCATAAACGCAGCACTTACAGTGCATTATCCCCTGCACCAGCCCGCCGCACCGGCGGCGGGCATCCGGCAAAAAGGCCAAAAAATCAGCTTAACCACTTGTTTATAATCAAGGTTTCGCAGCGAAACCCCTTTTCACTTACACACCTCCGAAACCGGCTCCCAGCGGCGCGTCAGGCAGATCCCAAATACGCCTTCAAGGCCGGCGGCGGGTTGTTCAGCAGCTCCGCCGTTGCCTGCGGCTCATGCGCCCTGCCCTCCGCCACCAGCACCACCTGATCCGCTATCCGGCGGGCGTCATTCGGATCATGGCTGACCATCAGCACCGTGGCGCCGCTTTCGCGGGCCAGTTCCGCCACCAGGTCCAGCATCTCTGCTTTCAGCGCCGGGCCCAGCGCGGCAAAGGGCTCATCCAACAGCAGAATGTCCCGCCCCTGCACCAGCACCCGCGCCAGCGCCACCCGGCTTTGCTGCCCGCCGGACAGGGCCGCAGGCTTGCGCCCGCCCATGCCGCCCAGGCCGACCCGCTCCAGCGCGGCATCAACCCGGCTCCACTCCGCCGCGCTCAGCCGCAGGTTTGCATGCAGCCCCAGCGCCACATTCTGCGCCACAGTCAGATGCGGGAACAGGTTGCCGTCCTGAAACAGCATCGCCACCGGCCGCTTGCCCGGCGCCTGGCGGGTCAGCTCCGCGCCGTTCCACAAAATACGCCCGCGGGTGACGGGCAGGAAACCGGCCACTGCCTCCACCAGCGTTGACTTGCCGGCCCCGGACGGGCCAATCACCGCGACGCAGGCGCCGGGCGCGATCTCCAGATCCGCCTCCACCGCGTAATCGCCGTTCATGATCCGGCAGCTCTCAAGCCTCAGCATGCCAGCGCCCCCCGCGGTCCAAAATCCAGAATGCCCCCATCGACAGCAGCAGCAGCAACAGTGCCGCACCTGACGCCGCCTCCATCCGGTAGGCCCCCATCAGCCGGTAGATCTGCAAGGGCAGTGTTGCGAAATCCGGATCCGCAAACAGCGCCACCACGCCAAGATCCCCCATCGACAGCGCCGCTGCCAGCCCGGCCGCAAACCCCGTCTGTGCCCGCATCCGCGGCAGGTAGACCCGGCGCACGAACGCCCATCCCTGCATGTCCAGCGACAGCGACAACCGGCCATAGCGCCCCAGAACCTCCCGCGCCCGCGGCACCAGAATGCGCATGGCAAAAGGCAGCGCCATCACCGCATTGACCAGCGCCGTCACCGGCAGCGCCAGCGCAAACGGGTCCGCAATGGGATAGATCAGAATGAACAACCCGGTGCCGATCACCAGCGGCGAGGCCGCAAGGCCGAGGATACCCGAAAGTTCGGCGATGCCGCTGCGCCCGGCAGCAGCCGCAGCGGCCATCGGCAGGGCGAGCATCAGCAGAATCACGGTGCTGAGCGCGGCAACCAGAATCGAGTTGCCCGCCGCCTGCCAAACGGAGCCTTTCAAGGCAGCCAGCCCCGGCAGACCCGCCAGCACGATTGCCGCCAGCGGCAGCAGCAAAAACGCCGCCGACAAGACAATCCAGAACCCGTCCAATCCGCGCGCCAGCAACCCCTGCCCGTCCCAGCGCTGCACAGCCCGGTCAAGCCCGGCCCCAAATCCTTCGCCCGCCGACACCCGCAACGCCACCAGCGCGGCGGCACCGGTCAGCAGCAGCTGCAGCCCCGACAGAAGCGCCGCGCGGCCCAGGTCGAAATCAAAGCGGAACGCCTGATAGATGGCGAGCTCAAGGGTCGTCGCCCTCGGGCCGCCGCCCAAGGTCAGCGCCACCGCAAAGCTGGACAGGCAAATGGCAAACACCACCGCCAGCGCGCCCGGCGCCACCCGCCGCAGCATCGGCCCTTCCAGCAGCCGCCACATCGCCAGCGGCCCGGCATCCAGCTGCGCCGCCAGACGGAAACGCTCGGCAGGAATTTCCTGCCAGCCCTGCAGGATCAGACGCGTCGCCAGCGGCAGGTTGAAGAACACATGCGCCAGCACCACCCCGTGCAGCCCGTAGATTTGAACAGGCTCTAACCCAAGGAAAATCAACCCTTGGCTCAGCCAGCCGGCCCGGCCAAAGACAGCCAACAGACCAAGGATCGCAACAATTACAGGAAGAATGAAGGGCGCGCCCAGCAGTGCAATCAGCAGCGTCCGCCCCGGGAACCGCCGCCGCGCCAGCCCGCGGGCGACGGGAATGGCAAGGCCGACGCTCAAGAGCGCCGACAGACTCGCCTGGGTCAGCGTGAACCGCAGCGCCGCCCAGTCGCTAACGCCGAACCCGGTGCCGGCCTCGGCCCGCAGGGCAACAGCCCCCAGCGTCCCCAGAATCAGCGCCGCCACCAGCAGGGCAGCGGCGCTTCCGGGAAAGGCGCTTACTGGCTGAGCGCGTCCAGCCATTCGCCCAGCGCCGCATCGCGCACTTCTGCCGCTTCCGTTTCGCTCAGCAGCAACGATTTTTCAGGCGCGATCAGGGTGCCGAATCCTTCCGGCAGGCCTGCCGCCGGGGTCACCGCCGGATACATCCAGTTGGTGGTCGGAATGATCGACTGGAACGCATCCGACACCATGAAGGCCAGGAACTGGTCGGCCAGCTCCGGCTGGTCGGTGTTTGCCAGCTTGGCCGCAACTTCCACCTGCATGTAGTGCCCCTCATCAAAAGCGGCGGCAGCCTTGGAGCCGTCTTCCTCGGCAATCAGGTGATAAGCGGGCGAAGTGGTGTAGGAGAGCACCATGTCGGCCTCCCCTTCCAGGAACATGCCATAGGCCTCGGACCAGCCCTTGGTCACGGTGACCACGTTGTCAGACAGGCCCTTCCAGATTTCCGGCGCCTCGTCGCCATAGGCGGCCTTCACCCACAAGAGCAGGCCCAGACCCGGTGTCGAGGACCGCGGGTCCTGAATGACGATCTTGGTGTCGCTGTCCGCCAGCGCCTTGAAATCCGCAGGCGCCGCAGCATCGGCGTTGTGGACAAAGGCAAAGTAGCCCCAGTCATACGGCACAAAGGTCGCGTCGTTCCATTCCACCGGCAGCGCAAACTCGGCGCTCACGGAATGCTCTGCAAACAACCCGGTTTCCTTGGCCGCCGCGGTCAGGTTGGTATCCAGCCCCAGCACCACGTCCGCGTCCGAGCGTGCGCCCTCCAGCTTGACCCGCGCCAAGAGCGCCGCGCCATCGCCTGCGCCCACCAGTTTCAGGTCGCAGCCGCACACCTCTTCAAACGCCTTTTCCACTGCCGGGCCTGGGCCCCAGTCGGAAACAAAGCTGTCATAGGTATAAACGGTGAGTTCGGGCGTTTCGGCAAAGGCTGCCGAGGCGCCAAGCAGTCCCGCTGCAAATGCAAGATGTTTCATGCCATCCTCCTTTGCGGCTTTGGGCAAGGGTGGAGGCTGTCCAGTACCTTCCCTCCGCCGGTGTGATCCGGTTCAGGTTCAACGGGTGTCATCTCAGCGCTTGCGCGCACCCCGAGGTGGCGCGGACATTATGCCCCGGGCGCGGCAATGACAAGCCAAAGCCCCGTCAGGACCTATGACCCTTTGCAAACTGGACCGCCGCCCGCGCCGATCCCATGTTCTTCTGGCGGAAAATATCCCGGGGGAGCCGCCCTAGGCGGCGGGGGCAGCGCCCCCTGTGCCCTTTGCCGCAGAGGAATCCGCTTGAGGCACAGGCCCCTGCCCGCTAAGCACGTCCCGCAAAGGAGACCGCGCCTCATGTCGATGAACAGCTTTGGACACCTCTTCCGCGTCACCACCTGGGGCGAGAGCCACGGGCCCGCGCTTGGCGCCACCGTCGACGGCTGCCCGCCGAACGTGCCGCTGGAGCCGGAAATGCTGCAGCAGTGGCTGGACAAGCGCCGCCCGGGCCAGAACAAGAATACCACCCAGCGCAACGAACCGGACGCGGTGAAGATCCTCTCCGGCGTGTTCGACGGCATGTCCACCGGCACCCCGATCCAGCTGATGATCGAAAACACCGACCAGCGCTCCAAGGACTACGGCGAGATTTCCCAGACCTTCCGCCCGGGCCACGCCGACATCACCTATTTCCAGAAATACGGCAACCGCGACTACCGCGGCGGCGGCCGCTCCTCGGCGCGCGAGACCGCGGCGCGGGTGGCAGCCGGCGGTGTTGCACGTGAAGCAATCAAGGCACTGGTGCCGGGGCTGGAGATCAAGGGCTACATGACCCAAATGGGCGAGCTGGAGATCGACCGCAGCCGCTTTGACTGGGACGCGATTGAACAAAATGATTTCTGGATCCCCGACGCTGGCGCAGTGCAGGAATGGGAAGACTACTTGCAGGCCCTGCGCAAGGCGCATGATTCCGTTGGCGCCGTTGTTGAGGTTGTGGCGCGCGGCGTTCCCGCAGGCATCGGCGCGCCGGTTTATGGCAAGCTGGACACCGATCTGGCCGCCGCGATGATGTCGATCAACGCCGTGAAGGGCGTCGAGATCGGCGAAGGCATGAACGCCGCGCGCCTCAAAGGTTCGGAAAACGCCGACGAGATTTTCATGGGCGAAAACGGCCCTGAGTATTCGTCGAACCACGCCGGCGGCATCCTCGGCGGCATCTCCACCGGGCAAGACGTGGTGGTGCGCTTTGCAGTGAAGCCGACCTCCTCGATCCTCACTCCGCGCAAGTCGATCCGCAAGGACGGCTCCGCCACCGAGGTGATCACCAAGGGCCGCCACGACCCCTGCGTCGGCATCCGCGCGGTGCCGGTGGCCGAGGCAATGATGGCCTGCGTGATCCTCGATCACCTGTTGCTGCATCGCGGCCAGATCGGCGAAAACCAGGGCCGGATTGGCTGAAGGTAAGGCTCTAATAAGCGCCAATTCGCATTCTCAAGGGTGAAGCGTGCAGATGCAGGCTTCGCCTTTTTCGTTCCTCAGCCGTGGTCGCTGCCGCATTGCCCGTGATCGCCCAGCGCCGACAGCACCTTGCAATCTCCGCCCTGACCGTGGCCGCACAGATGGGTGATGCGCTCCAGCTCCCCCGCCAGCCGCTCCAGCCGGGTTATCCGCGCCCGCACCGCATTCAGCTGCGCCTCGGCGATGCGGTGCACCTCTGAGCAATCCTCTCCCAATTGTCCCTCGATCGACATCATCACCTTGATGTCCTCCAGCGAAAACCCAAGGTCGCGGGCATGTCTGATGAAGCCCAGCGCCTCCATCCCGTCCTGCCCGTAGCGCCGCTGGTTGCCGGCATTACGGCCCGGTTGCGGCAGCAGGCCGATTTCCTCGTAATAGCGGATGGTTGGCACCTTCACGCCGGTGGCCTTGGACAGCTGGCCGATGGAAAACATCGCAATGACCTCTTGATGCTCTAGTGACTAGAGCACCTACATTGATATCGAATCAGGAATGAGGACAAGAGCAATGGCAGGCTGCTGCAATCACAACGCAAGGTTCGACGGGGTATCGGACGACTACAAACGCAGGCTTTGGCTGGTGATCGCCATCAACGCCGGCATGTTCGCGGTGGAAATGGGCGCGGGCCAAATGTCCGGCAGCCAGGCGCTGAAGGCGGACGCGCTGGATTTTCTGGGTGACGCGCTGACCTATGGCATCTCATTGGCGGTGATCGGCGCCACCCTGCGCACCCGCGCGCTGGCGGCCCTGGGCAAGGGCATCAGCCTGTTGCTGATGGGCGCCTGGGTGTTTGGCTCCACCGTGTACCAGGTGTTTTACGTCGGCGTGCCGCAGGCGCAGATCATGGGGGTTATCGGCTTCATGGCGCTGGCGGCCAACCTGATCTCGGTCATGCTGCTGGCGCGCTACAAGGACGGGGACGCCAATGTGCGCTCGGTCTGGCTCTGCTCGCGCAATGATGCGATCGGCAATGTGGCGGTGATGATTGCCGCCCTGGGGGTCTGGGGCACCGCCACCGGCTGGCCGGACCTCATCGTGGCCGGCATCATGGGCGGGCTGTTCCTGAGCTCTGCCTTCCAGATCCTGGTGCAGGCGGTGCGGGAGTGGCGCGAGGAAGAGGCACACGCAGAAGCGCACCAACACTAAGTGCTTAGGGCCACGCCTGCCCAAGCAGGCGCAGCCCGGCCTTTCGGCCGGACGGAACAGAGCTTAACCAAACAGCCCTGCGTATGCCTCGCGCAGGGCTTTCTTCTGCACCTTGCCCATGGTGTTGCGCGGCAAGGCCTCCAGCAGGATGATCTCCTTGGGCTGCTTGAACTTGGCCAAATGCCCGGACAGAGCCGCCTTGATCGCCTCAGCGCTGGTGCCCTTGCCTTCCGGCACAACCACCGCCACCACTGCCTCGCCAAAGTCGGGATGCGGCACGCCAATGACGGCGCTTTCCAGCACGCCGGGCAGGTCATCAATCAGGCTCTCCACCTCCTTGGGATAGACATTGAATCCGCCGGTGATGATCAGATCCTTCTCGCGCCCGACGATGGTGACATAGCCATCGGCATCGATTTTCGCCATGTCGCCGGTGATGAACCAGCCGTCCGGCTGCAGCTCCTCCGCCGTCTTCTCCGGCATCTGCCAATAGCCCTGGAACACATTGGCCCCGCGCACCTCCAGCACGCCGATCTCTCCGGCCGGCACCTCAGAACCGTCCCGCATCACCCGCGCCTCCACCCCCGGCAGCGGGAAACCGACGGTGCCGGCCCGGCGCTCTCCGTCATAGGGGTTGGAGGTGCTCATATTGGTTTCGGTCATCCCGTAACGCTCCAGGATGCGGTGCCCGGTGCGGGCCTCCCACTGCTCGTGGGTATCGACCAGCAGGGGTGCGGAGCCGGAGATGAACAGACGCATGTTTGCAGCGCGCTCCGGCGTCAGCCGGTCATCCGCCAGCAGCCGGGTGTAAAAGGTCGGCACTCCCATCAGCGCCGTGGCCGCCGGCATCGCGTCCAGAATGGCATCAGCATCGAACCCCGGCAGAAACACCGCCTGGCTGCCCGCAAACAGCGCCACATTGGTTGCCACAAACAGCCCGTGTGTGTGGAAGATCGGCAGCGCATGGATCAGCACGTCGTCCTTGGTGAACCGCCAGCAATCCCGCAGCGTCAGCGAGTTGGAGGCCAAATTGTCATGGCTCAGCATCGCACCCTTGGAGCGCCCGGTGGTGCCGGAGGTATACAGGATCGCCGCAAGATCATCCGCCTTTCGGGCCACAGGATCAAAGCCGCCCTGCCCGTCCGCCAGATCCCGCAAGCTGCCCTGCCCCGCCGCATCCAGTGTCAGCACCTCCGCCTCTCCGGAGACCGCGCTGATCTCCTCCAGCCGTGCAGGATCGCAAACCACCACCCGGGGCGTTGCGTCGCCAACGAAATAGGCGACTTCCGGCCCGGTATAAGCGGTGTTGAGCGGCAGAAAGATGCCGCCCGCCATTACCGTGCCCAGGTACAGCTCAATCGCCTGAAAGGTCTTCTGAACCTGCACCGCCACCCGGTCGCCGGGCTGCACGCCTTGCGAGACCAAAGCCGCCGCCATCCGCTCCGCGCCGGCAAACAGCGCGCCGAAGGTGACCGTGCCGCCCTCCGGGAGCCGGGCAAAAACATCCTCCTCGCGCCCCAGCGAGGACTCGCGCAGCTGGCGGATCAAGTGGTTGGCGTCATACATCGGCGGCTCCTTCATCTGGCGGCGCCATTTGCGCGGCTTGGCCAGCCAAAATCAAGCCATTGATCTTTGCGGCGCTTGGGCGCAGGGTCGCGCCATGGCAAAATCCTTAACATCGCATCGGCCTGTGCTGGCGGTCCTCTTGAAAGTGACCGCGATTGCACTGTTCACCGCATTGTCCGGGATCATCAAGGCCACCTCGGAGACCATTCCGGCAGGCGAGGCGGTGTTCTTCCGCTCCTTCTTTGCCATTCCGGTGATCGTGGCCTGGCTGGCAACGCGCGGAGAGCTGCGGCACGGGCTGATCACCAAGAAGCCGATGTTTCACGTGTGGCGCGGGCTGGTCGGCACCTCGGCGATGGGGATGACCTTCATGGGGCTGGCGCTGCTGCCGCTGCCGGAAGTCACGGCCATCGGCTATGCCACGCCGATCTTCACGCTGATCCTTGCAGCGCTGTTTTTGGGAGAGACCATCCGGCTGGTGCGGATCAGTGCCGTGGCCATCGGCCTGTTAGGCGTGCTCATCATGATCTGGCCGCGCCTGGGCGGCGACCTGGGCGATGGCGCCATGCTGGGCGTCTTGCTGGTGGTCGGCGCCACCGTGGCGCGCGGATTTGTGCAGATCCACATCCGCCGCATGGTCCAGTCGGAGCATACCGCGGCCATCGTGTTCTATTTCTCGCTGACCGCCTCGGCCCTGGCGCTGCTGACGGCGCCCTTCGGCTGGGTGATGCCGGATGTGCAAACCGCCGCGCTGCTGGTCAGCGCCGGGCTGGTCGGCGGGGTGGCGCAGATCCTGGTCACCTCCTCCTACCGCTTTGCGCCCGCCTCGATGCTGGCGCCTTATGACTATGCCTCGATGATCTTTGCCATCGTGATCGGCTACGTCTGGTTCGATGAATGGCCGACGCTGGTGATGCTGGCCGGCGCCGCACTGGTGATTGCCGGCAATGTGCTGGTGATCTGGCGCGAGCACCGGCTGGGCCTGCGGCGCGGCAAGGCCAAGCCGCTGATCGACCCAAAAGGCGGATAACAGGCTCTAAAAAGGGCGCCTTTGCATTACTTGAGCCTGCTCCCAGAACCAGCCCGCTTAGATTGCGCGGGTCAAACCGCCGTCCACGCGAATGTTCTGCCCGGTGGTATAACCCGCATCATCCGAGGCCAGATAGGCTACCAGCGCAGACACCTCGCGCGCAGTGCCATAACGCCCCATCGGGATCCGCGCCTTGCGGTCCTCAGTCTCCGGCAGGCTGTCGATAAAGCCCGGCAGCACATTGTTCATCCGCACGCCCTGGCCTGCAAACTTGTCTGCAAACAGCTTGGCAAAGCTCGCCAGCCCGGCCCGGAACACACCGGAGGTCGGGAACAGCGGGTCCGGCTCAAACACCGCAAAGGTGGAGATGTTGATGATCGACCCCTTGCCCTGCGCCGCCATGATGGGCGCCACCAGCCGCGCCGGGCGGATCACATTCATCAGGTAGTATTCCATCCCCAGATGCCAGTCGTCGTCGCTGATCTCCAGGATATCGCCCTTGGGGCCGTGGCCCGCCGAGTTTACCAGCACGTCGATCCGCCCCCAGCGGTCCATCGCCTTGTCCACCAGCGCCTGCAGATCGCTTTGCACCAGGTTAGAGCCCGTGTGGCCCACCCCGCCCAGCTCCTGCGCCAGCGCCTCGCCCCTGCCGGAGGAGGAGAGGATCGCAACTTCGTACCCCTGCTCGTGAAGGTGGCGGGCGGCATCCGCGCCCATGCCGCTGCCTGCGGCGGTGAAGAGAGCAACCTTCGTCATGTCCATACTCCTTTGCTTGCCCTCAGGATGGCGGTTCAGGCCGCGCTTGACCAATCATGTCTCATCGCGCCAGACTGTAGGAAAACTACTGGCTGGAACCTGATGCGCCTGCCCAACCTCAACGCCCTGCGGATGTTCGATGCCGCCGCCCGCCACCTGAACTTCGGCCGCGCGGCGGAGGAGCTGCACCTGACCCAGGGCGCAGTGGCGCAGCAGGTGCGGCGGCTGGAGGCCGATCTGGGCCACAAGCTGTTCCACCGCCACGCCCGCGGGCTGACCCTCACGGATACAGGCCGCAGCTATCACGCGCCGGTCCGGCAGGCGCTGATGCTGATCCGCGAGGCCACAGACCAGCTGGCCCCAGCGGTGCAGCGGGTGACGCTGTCGGTGCCGCCGTCCTTTGCCTCGAAATGGCTGGTGCCCCGGCTGCCGGAGTTCGAGGCCCGCCACCCCGATATCGACCTGCGGGTTGTGGCCGAGGAGAGCCTTACGGATTTCAAGCGCGACGGCATCGACATCGCCATCCGCCAGGGCGGCAAGCCGCAGGAAAGCAGCCTGAACTCCGCGCTGCTGTCGCTGGTGGACCTGGTGGCAGTGGCACGCCAGGATTCGGCTCTAACAAAAGGGGATTCTCCCGAACTGGCGGATCTGGCGCAGCACACGCTGATCCAGGACGGGCACCACCACTGGGACCTTCTGCTGCGGCAGGAGGGTCGCTCTGCCACGGGCCGGGTGCTGCAATTCAACCAGACGGCGCTGGCGATGGACGCGGCAATGAACGGGCAGGGCATCGCCCTTGTGCCCCGCATTTTCCTGGGCAGCCAGCCGCTGGCAGAGCTGTGGCAGGCGCCGCGGCTGGGGGATCAGGGCTTCTATGTGCTTTGGCCCAGCACTCAGGGCCGGGCCAAGACGGTGGTGGACTGGCTGCTGCGCCAATAACATTCAGGCAGAGGCGGCCTCAGCCTCTTCCGGCGCGCTGAGCGAGATCACAGCAACAACCGCCGCGCCATTCAGCCAGTAGAAGGCCGCATCCAGCCCGGCAAAGCCAAAGACAAAAGGCGCCGCCAGAAAGGAGAGGCCAACAATCAGGTCAACCGTCAGATGCAGCTTGTAGGGCAGCACCCGGATCAGGCCGAGGTGATGGTCCGTCAGCACCGTCAGGACAAATGCGGCGATGCCGGTTGCCACCGACAGCCACAGCGCCAGCGGATTGCTTTCCCCGAGGCCCAGCAGGAACGGCAGCCCCATCAGGGCAATGGCCACCGGGTAATCAAGGTAGGCGTGGATGGTGCGCGTCACAAAACGGAGGGGCATGTGTCAGGTCCTTTTCTGTTTTTCAGGACCGCAAGGTTTGCGGCCATGAACCCAGAGTGGACTCAAAATCAGGAACGAATAACTCTAGCTAAGACAAGAAACCTTGCAGATCGTTCACATGTGCGACGTTTCAGGAAAATCGACATTGGTATGCTTCTGCCGGTACGCCGCCGGAGAGAGGCCAACCTGCTTGCGGAACACCCTGGAAAACGCAGCTTCGGAGGCGTAGCCCGCCAGTTCCGCCGCGTCGGCGACATTCAATCCCTGCTCCGCCAGCCCCTGGCAGGCAATTTGCATCCGCCAGGACGTAAGATACTGCATCGGCGTCACCTCCATCTTGGCAGTAAAGGTTTGGGCAAACCCGGTCCGCGACATTCCCGCCGTCCGGGCCAGGTCCTCCACCGACCAGTTTGCTGCCGGATTCTTGTGAAACGCCGTCAAGGCGCGGTGGAGCCGGGGGTCCGCAAAACCGGCCAAGGCGCTGTCATCCGACGTCAGGCTTTCCAGATGCACCCGGATCGCCTGCGCAAAGATCGCCTCGGACATCTTCAGCGCAATCAGGTCGCCGCCCATACGGGCGTGCCCCGCCTCAGCGGCAATGACCCGCAATGTCGCCTCCAGCCAGGCACCGCGGGCTTCGCCATAGTCCTGAATATGCATATAGGGCGGCAAACGGTCCAAAAGCATATGCCCGGCACCGGTATGCCCTTGCGCGCCATAAGAAATATGCCCGCAAATCAGCTGCGTATCCCGGTCGTCCTCATCCCCGCCGTAAACCAGCACGCCTTCGCCCTGATACCCGGACAGCTCCAGCACCCGCTCCAGCGTCAGGACTGCCTCTTTGCCAGTGGTGGAGCAAAACAGCATATGTTCCGCCCCATGCGGGATCACCACCAGATCCCCCTGCGCCAGCCGGATCGTGTCACCGGTCTGCGGCAGATGCACCAGGCATTCTCCCCGATGGGCAAAATGGAACCGCGCCACATTCTGGAAGGACGGCACATGCACCCCCCACGGCGGCGTGAACGAGGTGCGGAAATAGAGAGTCCCCTTCAGGGAAAGCCGCGTGAGAATGTCGCTTAACAGATCCAGCATGGCAGGAGGATACCCCTTCGGTGCCACGCGTCCAGAGTGCTGGACGATCTGCAATATCTTTCGGCCTATCACGCATTCAACGCCACAGCGTTTTCACGGATCAAGGTGGGACTGACAAAACAAGGAGTCGCAAGATGACATTCCGTTTGCTTTCCGCCGCTGTTCTCGCTGGCGCCGTGGTCCTGCCGGCCCATGCCGCAGAGCCGATGAATGACCTCGAAATCGCCCATACCGCCTATACTGCAGGCCAGCTGGACATACGCTATGCCCATCTCGCACTGGCGGTATCTGAGAATGCCGACGTGCGCAGCTTTGCTGAAACCATGATCCGCGACCACTCCGCGGTCAACTCAGCTGCAGTTGATCTGATCACCGAATTGAACGTCACGCCTCAGGACAACGACCTCAGCCGTGCCCTGGTAAAGGGGGCCGCAGACAAGCGGGCAGAGCTGATGGGCCTCTCCGGCAGCGCCTTCGACTGCGCCTATGCCCAAAATGAGCTGGGCTACCATCAGGTTGTCAACAAGACCGTCGAGGAAAGCTTTCTCCCGGCAGTCACGGTTGCGCCGCTCAAAGAGCTGCTGACGGATGCGCTGGCGACATTCAAGGTGCACGAAGGCCATGCGGAACAGATGGTCAGCAATCTGCAATGCAGCTGACACGGCGGCGGCTGATCGCAGCGGGCGGACTGGCTGCGGCTGCAGCCGCATTGCCCGCTGCGGCCGCACCGGCGGTTCAGGTCCGGATCCGGAAATTCGCCTTTGAGCCAAAAACAGTCTCTATTAAGGCTGGTCAGCGTGTCGAGTGGGTGAATGACGACATTGCCCCGCATACGGCGACTGAAGATAATCATCTGTGGGACACAGGCGAACTGGAAAGGAACGGGTCTGCCACGCTCACCTTTGATACACCGGGGACGTATGCCTATTTCTGCGCCTTCCATCCAAAGATGAAAGCGCAAGTGATCGTCACAGCGTGACAGGCTGCAACGAAAACGGGCGCCCCGCATCGGGACGCCCGTATCTTCTGTGCAGGTCGTGATCTGCCTCAGGCGCGGACCAGCGCCTCATAGTCTTCGGCGATCTCGCGGGTCAGGTCACCAACTTCAAAGGTATAGTCGCCGATCTGCCCGACCGGGGTGACCTCTGCGGCGGTGCCAGTCAGCCAGCACTGCTCAAAGCCTTCCATCTCTTCCGGCTTGATGCGGCGCTCGTGCACGGTGATGCCCTTGTCCTTCAGCATCTGGATCACGGTCTGACGGGTGATGCCGTTGAGGAAGCAATCGGCCAGCGGCGTGTGCACTTCGCCATCCTTCACAAAGAACACATTGGCGCCGGTCGCCTCCGCCACATAGCCGCGCCAGTCCATGAACAGCGCGTCAGAGCAGCCCTTGGCCTCCGCCTTGTGCTTGGAGATGGTGCAGATCATGTAGAGGCCCGCCGCCTTGGCGTGAACCGGGATGGTTTCCGGGCTCGGGCGCTTCCATTCCGCAATGTCGAGCTTGGCACCCTTCATCTTGGCGTCGCCGTAATAAGCGCCCCAGCCCCAGACCGCGACCGCCATACGCACCGGGTTCTTGGCCGACGCCACGCCCATGTCCTCACCCGAGCCGCGCCAGACCAGCGCGCGAACGTAGGCGTCCTGCAGGCCGGAGGCTTTCAGCGCCTCTTCCTTGGCCGCCTCGATCTGATCGACGGTGTAGGGCATCGGCATGTCCAGCGCTTCTGCGCTCGCGATCAGGCGCTCGGAATGCGCGCGGCTTTTGAAGATCTTGCCGTTATAGGCGCGCTCGCCCTCGAACACGGAGGAGGCGTAGTGCATCGCATGGGTCAGGATATGCACCTTGGCATCCCGCCAGTCGACCAGCTCCCCATCCATCCAGATCACACCGTCGCGGTCGTCGTAACCAGCCATGCCGCACCCTCCTGATTTCTGCGGTGATTTTCATTTATTGCGCAAGTTAAGGCCGAACCGGACACAATCTTGCGCCAAAGCTGCGATTCGATACATCTTCACCCTTGGAATGTCAACAACACTGACATAAACTGACCGGTAATACAGACGAGGGGGCACCACATGCCTGAGGGCCGGACAGGGCAGGGATACAGCGGCGAAAGCCTGCTGTTTCTGACAGATGAGCAGCTGCGTCAGGGGATCGAGGCAATGTTTTTTGCCTACCGCGGCTTTACCGCCGATCCGGACCGGATATTGGCCGAAATGTCCTATGGCCGGGCACATCACCGGGCGATCCACTTCATCAACCGCTCGCCGGGCACCACGGTGAACAACCTTCTCAGCATCCTGGGCGTGACCAAACAGTCGCTGAACCGGGTTCTGCGCACGCTGATCGGCGACGGGCTGGTGATCTCCAAAGTGGGGGAGCTCGATAAACGCGAACGCCACCTCTACCTGACCGACCAGGGCGCAGCGCTGGAGGCGACGCTGTCCGATGCCCAGCGCGCCCGGATGCGCGCCGCCTATAAGGACGCAGGCCCCGAGGCGGTGCAGGGCTTCAAGACAGTGCTTGAGGCGATGATGGACGCGGACATGCGCCGCGCCTACGCCAAGCTGCGGGACTGATCAGGCATGACCACCCATGACGCCCATCTGCTGATCGTCGATGACGACGAACGCATCCGCGGCCTCTTGAAGAAATTCCTGATGCGCTCCGGTTTTCTGGTGACCGCTGCCCGCGACGCCGCCCACGCGCGCCGGGTGCTGGCGGGGCTGGATTTTGACCTGATCGTCATGGATGTGATGATGCCGGGCGAGGACGGCGTGTCGCTGACCCGCTCCCTGCGCGAAACCATGGCCACCCCGATCCTGCTGCTGACCGCCAAGGGCGAGACCGAGGACCGGATCGCGGGTTTCGAGGCCGGGGCGGATGACTACCTGCCCAAACCTTTTGAACCCAAGGAACTGCTGCTGCGCGTCAACGCGATCCTGCGGCGGATGCCGGACACGGTTGCACAAGAGGCCGCGCCCAAGGTGCTGCATCTGGGCAGCATCCGCTATGACATCGAACGCGGCGAGATGTGGCAGGGCGATGAACTGATCCGCCTGACCGGCACCGAAAGCCAGCTGATGAAGATCTTCTCCGCCCAGCCGGGTGAGCCGGTCTCCCGCACCAAGCTGGTCGAGGATCTTGGCCGCGACCGCGGCCAGGCGCAGGAACGCGCGGTGGACGTGCAGATCACCCGCCTGCGCCGCAAGATCGAGCCGAACCCGAAACAGCCGCAATACCTTCAAACCGTCCGCGGCGCGGGTTACATGCTGGCACCGGATTAACCCCGCCCGCTTCTTCTGGCCCAAAAATACGCCGGTGGGTGAGGCCCAGCGCCCCTCCCTTTTCGCCCAAATGCTGCCAAGGCGGTGCACAGGGGGTGCACGCCCGGTGCACGCATGTCACCCCCCGGTTTTCCCTTGCAGCCAGACACCGCCCCCACCTAGTGTCGCGCCAAGTCCCGCAGCCGGAGGAACGCGCTTATGACCACCGCCCTGATCACCCACGCGGATTGCCTCAATCACGTCACACCCGAGGGCCACCCCGAACGTGTCGCCCGGCTGGAACACATCCTGCACGCACTGGAGCCGCTGGAGCTGAAGCGGGTGACAGCCCCGATGGCGGCGGAGGATGACATCCTGCGCATCCACCCCGCCGGCTACCTCTCGGACCTGCGCAAGGCCTCCCCGGCAGAGGGCTGGGCACAGATCGACGGCGACACCTTCCTGTCCCCCGGCTCGCTGGACGCAGCCTTCCGCGCGGCGGGTGCCGTGGTGCGCGGTGTCGACATGGTGCTGGGCGGCGAGGTGCAGAACGCCTTTGCCGCGGTGCGCCCACCGGGCCATCACGCCGAAACAGACACTGCAATGGGGTTTTGCCTGTTCGGCAACGCCGCGCTGGCGGCCAAGCACGCGCTCGATCACCATGGCCTCAGCCGCGTTGCGGTGGTGGACTTCGACGTCCACCACGGCAACGGCACTCAGGACCTGTTGTGGGACGAGCCGCGCGCGCTGGTGATCACCAGCCAGCAGATGCCGCTGTGGCCCGGCTCCGGCCGCCCGGATGAGGACGGCGCCCATGGCCAGATCCTCAACATGCCGCTGCCGTCGGGTTCGGGCCGGACAGAGATGCAGGCGGCCTATGAGGGCCAGGCCTTCCCGCGCCTGCGCGCCTTCAAGCCGGAGCTGATCATCATCTCGGCCGGCTTTGACGCCCACCAGGACGACCCGCTTGCCAGCCTCAACTGGGCCACTGCCGATTTCGCCTGGATCACCGCCGAACTGGGCAAACTTGCCAGTGAGCTGTGCCAGGGCCGTATCGTCTCGACTTTGGAAGGCGGATATGATCTGAACGCGCTGTCCGCGGCAACCCGCGCGCATGTGGAAGAATTGATGAAGGCACCGGCATGACTGAGACCCCCGTAGACCAGATGAGCTTTGAACAGGCGATGCGCGAGCTGGAAGGCGTGGTGGACCAGCTGGAGCGCGGCGACGTGGCGCTTGATGCCTCGATCGCGCTCTATGAACGCGGCGCGGCGCTGAAGAAACGCTGCGAGGAAGAGCTGAAGCGCGCCGAGGAAAAGGTTGCCGCGATCACTCTGGATGCCAACGGCACCCCCAAGGGCACCCAGCCGCTGGACGCCGGCTGAGTCATGACCGCCGCAGACACCCAGTCTTTCCTTGAAACTGCGCGCCCCTTTGCTGAGGCGCTGAAAGACGCACAGACCCGCATCACCGCGCATATGGAAGCGCGGCTCGCAGGCGGTGACGAACTGCACGCCGCGATGCGCTATGCCATTACCGGCGGCAAGATGCTGCGCGGCTTCCTGGTGCTGGAAAGCGCCCGGCTGCATGGGGTCGCGGCAGAGGCCGCACTTGACGCCGCGCTGGCCATCGAATGCATCCATGCCTACTCCTTGGTGCATGACGACCTGCCCTGCATGGATGACGACGACCTGCGCCGCGGCCAGCCTACGGTCCATAAGAAATGGGACGAGGCGATGGCGGTTCTGGCAGGCGATAGCCTTCAAACCTTTGCATTTGAGCTGCTGGCAGACCCCAAGGCTGGCCCCCATGCACTGGAGCTGATCCGCAGTCTGGCGCAATCCTCCGGCAAGGACGGCATGGTCTCCGGCCAGATGCTGGATATTGCGGCAGAATCTGCGGCCGCACCGCTTACACTCGAACAAATCACCAAGCTGCAGGGCCGCAAGACCGGCTGCCTGATCGAATGGTCCGCCACCGCCGGCGCGGTGCTGGCAGGCGGCAACCTGGCCCCGCTGCGGCAATACGCACGCGCCCTCGGCCTTGCTTTCCAGATCGCCGACGACATCTTGGATGTGGAAGGTGATGCCGCCAAGGTCGGCAAGGCCGTGCGCAAGGATGCCGATGCCGGCAAGGCGACCTTTGTCTCATTGCTGGGACTGGCAGAGGCAAAAGCCCGCGCACAGTCGCTTTGCGAGGATGCCTGTGCCGCGCTGTCACCCTATGGTGAAGACGCCGCAACCTTGAAGGAAGCCGCGCGTTTCGTTATTGCGCGCGACAGCTAACCCCGCGCCACGCCGCTAAAAGGCGCAGCCCAAGGAGACACCATGCCCGACCGGCCCAAGACCCCGCTTCTGGACCAGATCACGCGCCCCGCGGATCTGAAGGGGCTGACGGATGCGCAGCTGGTGCAGGTGGCGCAGGAGCTGCGGCAGGAAACCATTTCCGCGGTTTCCGTCACCGGCGGCCATCTGGGTGCCGGCCTTGGCGTGGTGGAGCTGACCACCGCCCTGCACGCGGTGTTCGACACCCCGCGGGACAAGGTGATCTGGGACGTTTCCCACCAGTGCTACCCGCACAAGATCCTGACCGGGCGCCGCGACCGCATCCGCACCCTGCGGATGAAGGACGGGCTCAGCGGCTTCACCAAACGCTCCGAGTCACCCTTTGACCCCTTCGGTGCCGCCCACAGCTCCACCTCGATCAGCGCAGCGCTTGGCTTTGCCGTGGCGCGCGACCTCGGCGGCGTGATCCCCGAGGGCAACGGTGATGCGATTGCAGTGATCGGCGACGGCTCGATGTCGGCCGGCATGGCGTTTGAGGCAATGAACAACGCAGGCCACCTAGGCAAGCGCCTGTTCGTGATCCTGAACGACAATGAAATGTCGATCGCCCCGCCGGTCGGCGCGCTGTCCTCCTACCTGTCCCGCCTTTATGCAGGCGAGCCGTTCCAGGAATTGAAAGCCGCCGCCAAGGGCGCGGTCTCACTGTTGCCCGAACCCTTCCGCGAGGGCGCCAAACGCGCCAAGGACATGCTGAAAGGCATGGCGGTTGGCGGCACCATGTTCGAGGCGCTTGGCTTCTCTTACCTCGGCCCCATCGACGGCCACGACATGGACCAGCTGCTGCCGGTCCTGCGCACCGTCAAGGCCCGCGCCACCGGCCCGATCCTGATCCACGTCCTCACCAAGAAGGGTAAGGGCTACGGCCCCGCCGAGCGCGCCCGCGACAAGGGCCACGCCACTGCCAAGTTCGACATGGTGACCGGCGAGCAGAAGAAAGCCCCCTCCAACGCGCCTTCCTATACCTCTGTCTTCGGCAACGAACTGGTGAAGCACGCCGCCAAGGACGACAAGATCTGCGCCGTCACCGCGGCGATGCCGGATGGCACCGGCCTCAGCCTGATGGCCGAACGCTACCCCTCGCGCTGCTTTGATGTCGGCATTGCCGAACAGCACGGCGTCACCTTTGCCGCGGCACTGGCGGCGGGCGGCATGAAGCCCTTCTGTGCGATGTACTCCACCTTCCTGCAACGCGGCTATGACCAGGTGGTGCATGACGTGGCGATCCAGCGGCTGCCGGTGCGCTTTGCCATCGACCGCGCCGGCCTGGTCGGCGCCGACGGCGCCACCCACGCCGGCAGCTTCGACATCGGCTTCATGTCCAACCTGCCCGGCATGGTGGTGATGGCCGCCGCCGATGAGGCCGAGCTGGTCCATATGGTCGCCACCGCCGCTGCGTATGACGACGGTCCCATCGCCTTCCGCTACCCGCGCGGCGAGGGCGAAGGCGTCGAAATGCCGGAGATCCCGGAAGTGCTGGAAATCGGCAAGGGCCGGATGATCCAGGAGGGCAAACGCGTGGCGCTTCTGTCCTTCGGCACCCGCCTGGGCGAGGTCCGCAAAGCTGCCGAGGCACTCTCTGCCAAGGGCATCACGCCGACCATCGCCGACGCCCGCTTTGCCAAGCCGCTGGACCGCGATCTGATCCTGCAACTGGCCGCGGACCACGAGGCGCTGATCACCATCGAGGAAGGCGCAGTGGGCGGTTTCGGTTCCCACGTGGCGCAGCTCCTGGCAGAGGAAGGCGTCTTTGACAGCGGCCTCAAATACCGCTCGATGGTGCTGCCTGACACCTTCATCGACCAGGCCAGCCCAGCGGATATGTACGAAACCGCCGCAATGAACGCGCCGCAGATCGAAGCGAAGGTGCTGGATGTTCTGGGCGTGGCGACGATAGGCGAGAAGCGAGCCTAACTTGGGTTAAAAACCAGGTTTGAGCCTGTCTGGGCAGCCCTGGCTAATTTTCCGTCACACCCCCGGCGGCTCTGCTGGCGGCACAAAGCTTTCCATATCCTCGGCCTCCAGAACCGCCCGCAGCCCCTCCCGGTAGGTCGGGTAAAGAAGCTCCACCCCCAGCTCATCCTTGATCCGGCGGTTGCGGACCCGCTTGTTCTCCCCGTAAAAACTGCGCGCCATCGGGGTCATGCCGGCCTCGTCAAAGGGCACTTCGGCCGGCACCGGCAGGCCCAGAAGTTCGGCGGCGTGGCCCAGCACATCCTGCGGCGGCGCCGGGTCGTCATCGCAGACGTTATAGATGGCGCCCGGACGCGGCTGCGCAATGGAGGCTGCCAGCACCTGGGCGATGTCGTCCACATGGATGCGGGAGAACACCTGCCCCGGCTTGATGATCCGCCGCGCCTTGCCCGCCATCAGCTTGGCAAAGGGGCCGCGGCCGGGTCCGTAGATGCCGGCCAGCCGGAAGATGTGCAGCGGCAGGCCGGGGATCGCCTGCCATTGCATCTCCGCCAGGGCGCGCCAGTCGCCGCGCTGGCTGGAGGGCGTCACTGGCGTGTCTTCATCCACCCAGGCGCCGTCGTGGTGGCCATAGACGGCAGTGGTCGAAAGATACCCCACCCATTCCAGATCCGGTGCGGCGGCAATCCGGTCCCCCATGGCTGCCAGCACCGGATCGCCATCCGCATTGGGGCCGATCGAGTTCAGCACATGCGTCACGCCGTCCAGCGGCACGTCCTGCCCGGGCCAGGTGATCATCTCAACACCATCAGCCGCCGCCACCTCACGCGAGGTGCCGATGACACGCCATCCCGCCGCCATCAGGCGCGGGGCAAGCGCCCGGGCGGTATAGCCAAATCCAAGACAAAGCAGCGTTTTTCTCATGCCTCCTAGATGCGTTGGCCGTGCCCGGTGCGCAAGGGTTGATTCGAATCCCCCGCACGGCTTTGATGGCCCGATGAAAAAGCAGACACCCGGATTGGCCGATGCCTATGCGCTGAGCACGCCTGAAGATTCACGGCAGCTCTATGCGGAATGGGCCACCTCCTACGATCAGGATTTTGCTGCCGGGCAGGACTACCAGCTGCCCGGACTGACGGCCAAGGCCTTTGCCGCCGCCGGGGGAACAGGTCCGGTTCTGGACGCGGGCGCGGGCACCGGTCTTTGCGGCCAGGCGCTGCGGGCGCTTGGGGTTGAGCCTGTGGACGCCACCGACATCAGCGCCGCCATGCTGGCCGAGGCGCTGCGCAAAGACGCCTACCGCGACGTGATCGAGGCCGACCTGATGGAGGGCATCCCGGTGCCGCGCGGCTCATACCGCGGGGTTATTTCCTCCGGCACCTTCACCCACGGCCACCTTGGCCCTGAAGTGTTGCCCGCCCTGCTGCGGGTGGCCGAGCCCGGTGCCTGGTTCGCCCTGTCGGTGAACGCAAAGTTCTATGAAAAGGCGGGATTTGCCGCAGCCTTTGACAGGCTGCTGCAGGGGCAATGGATCAAAAGCCTGACCCTGCCTGAGCTGCGCATCTATGGCCCCCGGGCCACCGGCGCGCACAAGGACGATACCGCGATTATTGCGCTGTTCCAGAAGGTTTAGCCCCGCCCCGTCAGCGCCGGGTCAAGGGAGGCACAGCCTCCGCGCGGCACGCGCGGCTTGCCCTTGAGGCGGCGATGGCGGGTCATACACTCGATCCGGCTGCTTGAGGAGCAGACCTGCTCCTCAAGAGCTTCTCAGCGCAAAGAAAACGCCGCGCGAAGCGCGGCGCCAGGCCCAACTGCGGAGGGGCATCTTCAGATGTCCCGCAGCAGGCGGGAGAGTTGCGTTACCGCCCCTTCCAGACCGGATCGCGTTTTTCGGCAAAGGCGCGGGCGCCTTCCAGGTTGTCTTCGGAGCCGTAAAGCACATCCACCGTCTTGAGCTGGCGCTGGGTGATGCGGTTCATCGCATCCTGGAACTTGCTGTCTTCGGCGTCGCGCACAATCTCCTTGATCGCCGCATAGACCAGCGGCGGACCGGAGGCGAGCAGCCTTGCCAGTTCCCAGGCACGGTCCATCAGCTGATCTGCGGCCACGATCTCATTCACCAGCCCCCAGCGGTTGGCTTCTTCGGCATCAAACCAGCGGCCGGTCAGCAACAGCTCCATGGCGATGTGATAGGGGATGCGTTTGGGCAGCTTCACGCTGGCGGCGTCTGCCACGGTGCCGGAGCGGATTTCCGGCAACGCAAATGTGGCGTGATCGGCTGCAATGATCATGTCCGCCGACAGCGCTAGCTCCAACCCGCCGCCGCAGGCGATGCCGTTCACGGCGGCGATCACCGGCTTGTTCATATCACGCAGCTCCTGCAGCCCGCCGAAACCGCCGACGCCATAGTCGCCATCAACGGCATCACCGTCAGCCGCCGCCTTCAGGTCCCAGCCGGGGCAAAAGAACTTCCCCCCGCCGCCGGTCAGGATCGCCACCCGCAGCTCCGGGTCGTCGCGGAAGTCTCGGAATACCTCGCCCATCACCTTGCTGGTGGCCAGGTCAATGGCATTGGCCTTGGGCCGGTCCAGCGTGACTTCCAGAATGGCGCCGTCGCGGCGGGTTTTTACGGGGCTTTCACTCATGTCGTCTCCTCCTGGCATTTGGCATGCCGTTCTGTTTCAGGGCCGAAGCCTCAGTATTTCCGGCGCATCAGCGCGTCTGCCGCAACCGCATCCTTTGGCGTGCACAGAAGCGGGTTGATCTCGATCTCCTCAAGGCCCAGCGCGTTCTCCACCACGTAGGCCTCAACTGCACGGATGGCGCGCAGGATTGCCTCGCGGTCGGCTGCCGGGGCGCCGCGGTAACCGTCCAGCAGCTTCGCGATGCGCAGCGACTGGAGTGCCGCCTCAATCTCCGCATCCGAGGCCGGCAGCAGGAAAGACGCGCTGTCCTCCATCAGCTCGGTCAGGGTGCCGCCCGCCGCCAGTGTCATGACAAACCCGTGCGCCGGGTCTTTCACCACGCCGATCAGCAGCTCCGCCACCGCGCCAGTAACCATCTCCTCCACCAGGAAACGCTCCGCAGGCATGTTGAAGGCGGCGTCGCTCACCTCCTGGCCTGAGTTCAGGTTCAGCGCCACCGCCCCCGCCTCGGTTTTATGCGCGACACCTTCGCCCTTCAGCACTACTGGGAAGCCGACGTCGACCGCCACCGCGCGGGCATTGGTGGCCGAAGCCGCCCGTTTGGAGCGCGGAGTGCGCAGCCCATAGCTGGAAAGCTGCCATTTGGCTTCGGCCTCCGGCACCAGATCGGGCTCCACAACCGGGGTTGGCAGCAACAACGGCGCAGGCGCTTCCGGCAGCGGCAGGCTGGCCGCCTCGCAGGCGGCAATCGCTTCGCTGAGACCGCAGAAGGGCACCACACCCGCGTCCATCAGCCGGGCCGCCACTTCCTCCGGCAGCAGTTCCGGCAGGGTTGCCACCAGACCGACGTTGGCACCGGTCCGTTCACGCGAACCAATGGCGGCCTGAATGGTGCATTCCCAGTCCGAGGCATCGCAGCGGTCATCGCGCGGGAAATCCACAACCAGCATGGTCATTGCCAGCTGCGGATCCATCATGGCTGAGAACGCCTTGGTCATCGCCTCGGTGTCGCGCCAGATATAGGTGTGATAGTCGAGCGGATTTGCCAGCGCCACCATCGGGCCGAGTGCCGCGCGCAGGTCCGTTTTCTGGCGGTCGTTCAAAGGCGGGAACTCCACCTTGCGCGCATGGCCGGTGTCCGCAGCCAGGCTTGCCTCCCCGCCGGAGCAGCTGATGGTTGCGATGCGGTTCGAAGGCAGCCGCCCCGCCACATGCAGCAATTTCAGCGTCTCCAGGAAGGAAGGCAGGTCATCCAGACGCGGAATGCCAAGGCGTGAGAGCAAAGCCCCCGCACCCGCGTCACCGCCCGCAAGCGAGGCGGTATGAGAAACAGTTGCGGCCTGGGCCTCAGCCGATTTGCCAACTTTCAGCGCGATGACCGGCTTGCCCAGCTCGCGCGCCCGGGCGGCCAGCCCCTCAAAGGCGCGCAGGTCGCCAAAACCCTCGATATGAAGGCCCAGCGCGGTCACCCGGTCATCCTCCAGCAACGCCTCGCCAATCGCGGCAATGCCCGACTGCGCCTGATTGCCGGCGGTCACCACATAGGCCAGCGGCAGCCCGCGCTTCTGCATGGTCAGGTTGATGGCGATGTTGGAGCTTTGGGTGACCAGTGCCACCCCCTTTTCTGCCCGCTGCCCGCCATGCTGGTCCGGCCACAGCAGCGCGCCGTCCAGGTAGTTGATGAAGCCATAGCAGTTGGGGCCAAGGAACGGCATGCCGCCTGCCGCTTCCAGCAGCTGCGCCTGCAGGTCCGCGCCTTCCGCGTCCTCGGCCGCAGCCTCCAGGAACCCGGAGGCAAAACACACTGCCCCGCCAGCCCCGCGCGCCGACAGCGCCCGCACCACCTCGATCGTGGCAAAACGGTTCACCCCTATGAAGGCTGCGTCAGGTGCCTCCGGCAGGCTGTCGGCATCCTTGAAGGCAGGCAGGCCCGCGACCTCTTCAGCTTTGGGGTGGACGGGCCAAATGGTGCCCTCGAACCCCATCTTCTGGCATTGCTCGATCACCAGACGGCACCATGCGCCGCCGCCAATCACAGCAATGGTTTTCGGGCGGAAAAGCCTGTTTAGAGACTGCATATGATCTTATTCACCGGTCTTGCCGCGGTCCAGATGGCCGAGGTCTTGTTCAGGGTTGATCCGGTCGCGCACGCGGGTTTTCAGCTCTTTCACATCAGGAAAGCCGCCGTCCCGTTTGCGTTCCCAGACCAGCTCCTTATCAACATGGATCTCAAAGATCCCGCCCAAATCTCCGGGAACCAGAGTCACCCCGCCCAATTGGTCCTGGAAGGTCTGCAGCAGCTCCTGCGCCATCCAGCCCGCCCGCAGCAGCCAGTTGCAGCCGATGCAGTAGGTAATGGTAACAACGGGTTTCCCGGTCTGGGTCATGGATCAGCCTCCGACGGCGCGCAGCATCTCGCGGCTGATGATGTGCCGCTGGATTTCACTGGTGCCTTCCCAGATACGCTCCACCCGTGCGTCGCGCCAGATGCGTTCCAGCGGCAGCTCGTCCATCAGGCCCATGCCGCCGTGAATCTGGATCGCCTCATCGGCAACCATCGCCAGCATCTCGGTTGCCTTCAGCTTGGCCATCGACATGTCGCTCTCGGTGACGGTGCCCTGGTCGAATTTCCAGCCGGCTTCCCAGGTCAAGAGGTTCGCCGCCTTCAGCTCCAGCGCCATGTCGGCCAGTTTGAAGGAAATGCCCTGGAACTTGCCGATCTGCTGGCCGAACTGCTTGCGCTCGGCGGCGTATTCGATCGAGTGCTGCAGCGCCCGTTCGGCGCGGCCCAGGCAGGTGGCGGCCACTTGCAGGCGGGTGGCGCCCAGCCAGGTGTTGGCCACCTCGAAGCCCTTGTCGACCTCGCCCAGAATGGCCGAGGACGGCAGGCGGCAGTCGTCGAATTCCAGCACCGCATTGGTGTAGCCGCGGTGGCTGACGTTGCCGTAGCCGTCGCGCACCTCGAAACCGGGTGTGCCCTTGTCGACAAAGAAGGCAGTGATCTTCTTCTTCGGCCCGCGCGGTGTGTCCTCAACCCCGGTTGCCATGAAGCAGATGGCAAAATCAGCAATATCGGCGTGGCTGATGAAATGCTTGGTGCCGTTCAGGATCCAGTCGTCACCGTCCTGACGGGCACTGGCCTTCATACCGCGCAGGTCGGATCCCGCATCCGGCTCAGTCATCGCCAGGCAGTCCCATTTCTCGCCCTTCATGCAGGGGAACAGGTATTTCTCTTTCTGCTCCTCTGTGCCTGCCAGCAGGATGTTCGACGGCCGCGCGACCCCGGTCCAGTGCAGCGCATAGTTGGCGCGGCCCAGTTCCTTTTCATACATCAGCCAGGTCAGGGTATCGAGACCGGCACCGCCCACTTCCTCGGGCATGTTGGCAGCATACAGCCCCGCTTCCATTGCCTTCTTCTGCACGTCGCGGATCACATCCATGTCCAGGTGGCCGGTGCGCTCGATCTCCGCCTCATGCGGATAGAGCTCCTTTTCCACAAAGGCGCGGGTGGTCTCAACGATCATCGACTGTTCTTCGGTCATCCCGAACTGCATGGCGGTCTTCCTTCGGCAAATCTGTTGCGGATCAGATTACGCCGCTTGCACGCGTTCATCATGCAAGGTTAGAAATAATCATGCGAAGTTGGACAAAAGATGCCGCTGCGGCGCAGCAATTGGATGTGCTGCTGTTTGATGCCTTTTCGGCCCATTGCCTGGCCAACACGGTGGAGCCGCTGCGTGCCGCCAACACCTTCGCCGGGCGGCAGGTCTATGCCTGGCGGTTCCTGACGCTGGACGGCGCCCCGGCGGTTTCGTCCTCAGGCATGGAGGTTCGGGCGCATGGAAAACTGGGTGATTGCAGCGGCGATCTGCTGATTGCGATGCCGTCTTATGACTTCCTGCGCCACGCCAATGCGGCGACCGCCCGGGCGCTGAAATCCGCTGCCCGCCGCTACAAGGGACTGGCGGGCTTTGACACCGGTGCCTGGCTGTTGGCGCAGGCCGGGCTGCTGGACGGGCGCCGGGCCACCATCCACTGGGAAGAGCTGGGCCACTTCACCGAGGCTTTCCCGGAGGTTGAGGCCGAAAGAGCGCGGCAGGTCCGGGACGGCGACCGCATCACCTGCACCGGCGCGCTGGCGGCCTTTGACACCATGATGGAGCTGATCGGCGACCAGCATGGCGCTGCATTGCGGCTGGAAGTTGCCACGCTGTTCATGGCGCCTGAGGCGACGGAGACCCAGGACCCGATCCTGGTGCGCGGCAAGTCGGTTGCCCGTGCGGTTGCGGTGATGCAGGCTAATCTGGAAACGCCCTTGCCCATCGCTGCCGTGGCCCGAAAGGCGGGCCGCAGCCAGAAGGATCTGGAGGCGCGGATGAAGGGTGAACTGGGGGCAACGCCGCAGGCGGTCTACCGGCGGCTGCGTCTGATACAGGCCAGAAAGCTCGTGTTAGAAACTGTTCTGAGCGTTTCAGAGATTGCCCTGCGCTGCGGCTACGACGACCCGAGCGCGCTGACCCGAGCCTTCAAGGCGGAGTTCGGAACCACTCCGCGCAGCTTGCGCAGTACCGGTTAGACCTGCTTTGCCGCCATCCACTGATTCAGCCGCCACAATCCCCAGGCCAGCGGGATCGCCGCCAGACCACCAATCACATAGGCCAGCGGCTCATCGGCGAAGGATTCAAACATCTGCGTGTAGGCATGGATCGCGGCAAAGGTCAGCGCCGCGTTGAACAATCCGCGCTGGTGCCGCTGCGCCGCCCAGAAGATCACCGCCGCCAGCACCGCTGCCCAGAGCACGGAATAGACGTTTTCGGAAATGAACAGTGCGCTGTCGCGGAAGGCATCGCGGGCGGCAGAGTAGGCTTCCCAATCCTCGTAACCGTCGCTGTAGCGGCCTGGCCCCCAAACGGTTTCGCCCACCACGTCCCCCCACAAGGAGCCGACCAGCGCACAAAGGTTCGCGACCACAAACCCCAATATCGCCAGGATGCGCAAGTGCCGGGCATCGCGCTCCGCCAGCCGGGCCGCACCCCAGACACAGAGCACGATCAGCAGCACCATCTGCAGGATCGTCAGCGTCGATTCCGGCGAATAGAACACATAGGCCGCATGGAAATAGCTGGTGCCGGTCTCTAGCATCTGGGCAAAGGGCGCAATTGCCAGCGCGGTGACAAAACGCACGTCCACTTGCCAGCCGGCCAGCGCCAGCGCCGCCGCATAATACAGCAGCGCCAGGTTCCGCAACGGTGAGCCGATGCCGTATTGTTGCAGCAGCAGTTCGATCCCCGCCAGATGCATCGCCAGCCCCATCAGCAGGATCGCCCCCAGCACAAAGCCCGCGGACCAGGCCCCGTGCCGCCAGCGCCAGGTGCAGATCATCGCCACCAGCGCGCCGGCAGGCAGCATCACCCAGCCGGCGATGTCCTCGTATTTGTCCACGAGCTCAATCCCGGCACCGCCCATCAGCATCCCCGCACCGATCAGGGTGGCGGAATTGCCGAACATCCGCAGCGTCTCGCTTCCGCGCGCCAGAACCGCCAGCCCGCCGCCCAGCATCAGGATGCCCGTCACAGCTACCGCAAGCGGATCCGCCAGCCAGAAGATGAAGCCGGCGGTGGCGGCGATGATTCCGAAACACAGGATCGCGTTGACCGCCAGCGATACCATAACCTCGCGCGAGCGCGCCTCGATGGTGCGGGCCTGATCCGCGGTCAGCACCCCCTCCTCGACCAGGGCAGTTGTATCGGCAATGGCGTGCATCAGCGGTCCCTCGCGGCATCCAAAAGGTTCCGCCCAGCATGGACCGGTCGTCGCCCGGGTAAAAGGGGAGGAATTCCCAGCCCTTACCCCTTGGGCCTGCTTGGCACCCAGGCATAGCCGTTTTCACACAGGATATAGGCCTCGCGCAGGCCATGCGGCTTGTCCGCGGGTGCCTGCAGGATGGTGAAGCCAGCGGCTTCCGCCCGCGCCGCAGCCGCATCCGGGTCAGTGTCATAAAGCCGAATCTCAATCCCGGCCCCGCGCGGCGGGTTTTCCGGCAGCAGCCCCAGCAGCGGATTTTCTGCATAGGTGCCGTCGCTGTGCAGCTGAAACACCTGATCGCCATAGGTGACAATGGCAAAATCATTGCTCACCTGATAGCCTTTCATCGCAAAAACAGTCTCTAAAAAAGCGATTTCTGCCGGCACATCCCGCACCAGAAGATTGATCCCGATGCCCCGCAGGGAGCGGCCGAAACCGTCGGCATCTGTATTTTCGTAATCCATACGGACCAGTGTCGCCCCGTTGCGGCTCTGCGGCAACGCCAAATGCGCCAGCCTTCGGCGCCTTTCCACCATCCGCATGAAGCTTTGATAGCAAAGCCAGCAATCCGCTTGCCTTCCCGCCCGCAATCGGAACAATTGGATTATGTCAGAAAACATTTTTCCGAGCTGGCCCGACTCCGCCCCGCAATTGATCGAAGTAGCCGCAGGCCGCGCGCCCGCTGACACGGTGATCCGCCAGGGCATCTGGGTCAATGTCCACACCCGCGAACAGCTGCCGGGCCATGATATTGCGATCAAGGCCGGGCGTATCGCCTATGTCGGGCCGGATGCCTCCTATTGCACCGGGCCAGACACCCAGATCATCGATGCCAACGGGCGTTACATGATCCCCGGCCTGTGCGATGCCCATATGCATATCGAGAGCGGCATGCTGACGCCTGCGGAATTTGCCCGCGCGGTTATCCCGCATGGTACCACCTCGATGTTCACCGACCCGCATGAGATTGCCAATGTGCTGGGTCTGGACGGGGTGCGCTATATGCATGACGAGGCGCTGATGCAGCCGGTCAATATCTTCACCCAGATGCCCAGTTGCGCGCCCTCGGCGCCGGGGCTGGAAACCACCGGTTATGAAATCTTTGCCGAGGACGTGGCTGAGGCGATGAACTGGCCCGGCATCATCGGGCTGGGGGAGATGATGAACTTCCCCGGCGTCGCCAACGCCGACCCCAAGATGCTGGCCGAAATCGCCGCAACCCAGCGCGCAGGAAAAACCGTGGGCGGCCATTACGCCTCCCCCGACCTTGGCCCGGACTTCGCGGCCTATGTGGCCGGCGGCCCAGCCGATGACCACGAGGGCACCTGCGAGGCTGACGCCATCGCGCGAGTGCGCCAGGGTATGCGGTCGATGATGCGGCTCGGCTCTGCCTGGTATGACGTCGAGAGCCAGATCACCGCCGTCACCGAGAAGGGCCTGGACCCGCGCAACTTCATTCTCTGCACCGATGACTGCCACTCCGGCACGCTGGTCAACGACGGCCACATGAACCGGGTGGTGCGCCACGCCATTGCCTGCGGCTGCGACCCGGTGATTGCGCTGCAGATGGCGACCATCAACACCGCCACCCACTTCGGGCTGGAGCGGGAGATCGGCTCCATCACCCCGGGCCGCCGCGCCGATGTGATCCTGACCTCGGACTTGAGCGAACTGCCGATCGAGGTGGTCATCGCCCGCGGGCAGATCGTGGCGGAATCAGGCTCTATCAAGGTCGACTGCCCGCACTACGACTGGCCCGCCAGCGCCCGCGGCACCGTACACCTGGGCCATGAGCTGACCGCCAAAGACTTCGAACTGGCCGCGCCGGAGGGCGCCAATGCGGTCACCGCCAATGTGATCGGCGTGGTTGAAAACCAGGCCCCGACCAAGGCGCTGCAGGCAGAGCTGCCGGTGGTCGACGGACTGGTCGAGGGCAGCGGCGACGTCTGCCAGATCGCGCTGGTCGAACGCCACCGCGCCACCGGCGGCGTCACCAACGCGTTTGTCTCCGGCTTCGGCTACAGCGGTAAAATGGCGATGGCCTCCACCGTGGCGCATGACAGCCACCACATGATTGTTGTCGGGAGCGACCGCGCGCAGATGGCGCTGGCGGCCAACCGGCTGGCGCAGGTGGGCGGTGGCATCACCATTTACAGGGACGGGCAGGAACTGGCGCTGATCGAACTGCCGATCGCTGGCCTGATGTCCGACAGCCCCGCCACCGAGGTCGCCGCCAAGGCACAGGTGATGGTGGAGGCGATGCAGGCCTGCGGCTGCAGCCTTAACAACGCATATATGCAGCACTCGCTTTTGGCGCTGGTGGTGATCCCGGAACTGAGGATCTCCGACCTGGGCCTGGTCGACGTGCGCACATTCCAGAAAATCCCGGTAATCGAGCCTGCCCAATGATAACAACAAAACACCCCGGCCATCCGCCGGACGAAAGCTTCAACGACGCAACCGAGGCCGTGGACCGGCTGGAGCTGCTTTATAAACAGGCCACCGGGTTCCTCTGCGATGAGTTCATCCGCGCAATGGCGGACGGCGCGCCGGACAACCAGCGCATCCGCGCCTACTACCCGGAGATCCGGTTCTCCACCCTGACCTTCGCACAGGTGGACAGCCGTCTCAGCTTTGGCCACGTCTCCGCACCCGGCACCTATGCCACCACGGTGACCCGGCCGGACCTGTTCCGCAATTACCTGATCCAGCAAATCACCCTGCTGATCCGCAACCACGGCCAGCCGGTCACCATCAGCGTCTCGGACACCCCGATCCCGGTGCATTTCGCAGTGGCCTCGCGCCCGGACCTGACGGTGCCGCAAGAGGGTGCGGCGGGCTTCACCCTGCGCGATGTGTTTGACGTGCCGGACCTGTCGACCACAAATGACGACATCGTCAACGGCACCTATCAGCCCCCCAACGGCACCGGCCCGCTGGCGCTATTTACTGCCCAGCGGATCGACTACTCGCTGGCGCGGCTCAGCCATTACACAGCCACCAGCCCGGAGCATTTCCAGAACCACGTTCTGTTCACCAACTACCAGTTCTACGTGGCGGAGTTCGAAGCCTATGCCCGCGCCCAGCTGGCGGATCCGGACAGCGGTTATACCAGTTTTGTCAGCACCGGCGATCACGCGATAACCGGTCCTGACGCGGTGATCCCCGAGGCCGGCAAGCTGCCGCAAATGCCCACCTACCATCTGAAGCGCGAGGACGGGAACGGCGTCACCCTGGTCAACATCGGCGTCGGCCCCTCCAACGCCAAGACCGCAACCGACCACATCGCGGTGCTGCGCCCGCACGCCTGGCTGATGGTCGGCCATTGCGCGGGCCTGCGGAACACCCAGGCGCTGGGGGACTTCGTGCTGGCGCATGGTTACCTGCGCGAGGATCACGTGCTGGACGACGACCTTCCAATCTGGACCCCGATCCCGGCGCTTGCGGAAATCCAAGTCGCGCTGGAGGAGGCGGTGGCCGAGATCACCGAATACGAAGGCTTCGACCTGAAGCGGATCATGCGCACCGGCACTGTCGCCACCATCGACAACCGCAACTGGGAGCTGCGCGACCAATCCGGCCCGGTGCAGCGCCTCAGCCAGTCCCGCGCGGTGGCGCTGGACATGGAAAGCGCCACCATCGCCGCCAACGGCTACCGCTTCCGGGTACCCTACGGCACGCTGCTCTGTGTTTCGGACAAGCCGCTGCATGGTGAGTTGAAGCTGCCGGGCATGGCGTCGGACTTTTACCGGACCCAGGTTGCGCGCCATCTGCAAATCGGCATAAGAGCTATGGAACGCCTGCGCGGCATGCCTTTGGAGCGCCTGCACAGCCGGAAATTGCGCTCCTTCGACGAAACAGCCTTCCTCTAAGGCGGTTTTTTGCAGTTTTCCTAGAAAAAATGCCCATTTTGGACTGTGCGGAGCACACAAGAAGTTGTGTTATCATACAACATAACGATAATGTCACGCGATGAGGCCCCACAGTTCGGGCAGTTTAAGGAGACGAAGAATGTCCAAACCGATGACCAAAACCCAGCTTGTTGCCGCTCTGGCAGAGGAAATGGGCAGCGACAAGAAAGTCGCAGGTTCCGCACTGGAAGCGGTCTGCTCGCTGATCACCCGCGAAGTGTCGGGCGGCGGTGCCGTGACCCTGCCGGGCGTCGGCAAAATCTACTGCCGCGAGCGTCCCGAGCGCGAAGTGCGCAACCCGGCCACCGGTGAGAAGTTCACCAAGGAAGCCGACAAGGTGGTGAAAATGACCATCGCCAAAGCGCTGAAAGACAGCGTGAACGGCTGATACCGGACCTGATCCGGACGGTTTGAGGGCTGCCCGCTGCGGGCGGCCCTTTTCTTTTGCCCCCGCACATACGGCCAACAGTTCGCCCGCCGCCGCAGCGTTGCTGATTGCAATGCCGGGTCCAGAGGCGCAGGCTGAGATCAACGCACAAGAGGGGGCCGCACCATGGAGAACGTCAATCTGCTGCTGATCCTGGGTGCCGCTTTGCTGGCCGGCGTCAGCCCCGGCCCGGCCACCCTGACCATCGCCGGCACTGCCATGCAGCGCGGCCGCGCCGCCGGGCTGGCACTGGCGGCCGGCGTCAGCAGCGGCTCACTGATCTGGTCGGTCTCTGCCGCATTTGGCCTGGGTGCGGTGATGCTGGCCAATGCCTGGATGTTCGAAGTGGTCCGCTACTTCGGCGCCGCCTACCTGATGTATCTGGCGATCCGCTCGGCGCGTTCTGCCCTGCGCTCCGGCGCCCCGGAACTGCGCCCCTCGGCAGCGCCCTCGCTGCGCGCAGCTTACGCAAAGGGGCTGGCGCTGCACCTGACCAATCCGAAGGCGATCCTGTTCTTCGGCTCGCTCTACGCCATCGGCATTCCGCCCGGCACCGCGCCCACGGCGCTGCTGGTGGTGATCGCCGCCATCGCAGTGCAAAGCACGCTGATCTTCCACGGCTACGCGATCCTGTTTTCCAGCGCCGCCGCCAGCCGCATCTACATCCGCCTGCGCCGCGTGTTCGAGGCCCTGTTCGCCGCCGCCTTTGGCGCCGCCAGCTGGCAGATCTTTGCAGCCCGGCTCAGCTGACAGGGCTTGAAGAACGGGGCTTGATCCCGCCGCCCGCTTCCCCGACAGTCCGCCGCAGCAGAAAGGGTTGGGACAATGGACGCACGCGCAATAGCCATGGGGCTTGCCTTTGCCCTGATGTGGTCCTCGGCCTTCACCTCGGCGCGGATCATCGTGCAGGACGCCTCGCCGCTGTTCTCGCTGGCCGTGCGCTTCCTGATCTCTGGCCTGATCGGCGTCGCCATTGCCCGCGCCATGGGCCAGACATGGCGGCTGACTCCGGGCCAGTGGCGCGCGACGGTAATCTTCGGCGTCTGCCAGAACGCGCTCTACCTCGGCCTCAACTTTGTCGCCATGCAATGGATCGAGGCCTCCCTGGCCGCCATCATCGCCTCCACCATGCCGCTCTTGGTGGCGCTGGCCGGCTGGATGCTGTTCGGCGAGCGGCTGCGGCCCCTCGGCTATGCCGGGCTGCTGGCAGGCATCCTGGGCGTCGCCCTGATCATGGGCACCCGCCTCAGCGCCGGCGTGGACCTGACGGGCGTCTTCCTCTGCGTGATTGGCGTGCTGGCCCTCACCACCGCAACCCTCGCCCTGCGCGGCGCCACCTCCGGCGGCAACTTCATGATGGTGGTGGGGCTGCAGATGCTGATCGGCTCCGCCATCCTGTTCGTGGCCGCACCGCTGAGCGAGGAAATATTCGTCAACCCCACCTGGCGGCTGGCGGCGGCCTTTACCTACACCACCATCGTGCCGGGACTGATGGCGACCTTCATCTGGGTGCTGCTCCTGAACCGCATCGGCGCGGTGCGCGCCGCCACCTTCCACTTCCTGAACCCGGTATTCGGCGTCGCCGTCGCCAGCGTGCTGCTGGGCGAGAAACTGGGGCCGCTCGATGTGCTGGGCGTTGCCATCGTCACCGGCGGCATCCTGGCGGTCCAGCTCTCCCGCCAGCCTGCACAGCCGCAAACAGGGCCCTCCCGCGCGGCAAAGCCGGGCTGACACCCGCCCCTGCCCCTTGGGCCCGGCGCCGCTGCCGCGGCGCGGCCCCGTTGCAAGTCCTTGCGTTTCCGCCGTAACCTGATCCCCAAAGACATAAGCAGGAGGACGCGGCATGAGCGCGCAACTATCCCAGGTGCTGGACGCAATCGACGCCGCCAATGCCAAGGATCCGACCCTGGAAGACGGCCAGCCCGCCGCGCTGCTTTACGGCCAGCGGATGAGCGCAGAGCAGCAACGCCTGTTCCCGGACGCAGCCGAGCCATTGCAGATCGCCGCCCGCGGCCAGCATGTGGAGCGCTGGAAGCTGGAGCGCAGCGCCTTCCCCGAAGGCCGCGCCGGCTACCTCGCCTGGCGCAAGGCCGAGGCCGAGCACCACGCCGAAGTGGTCACAGCCCTGATGCAGGACGCGGGCTATGGCGCAGAGGACGTGGACGCCGCAGCCAAAATGCTGCGCAAGGAGGGCATCAAGCGCGACGATCAGGTGCAGGCGCTGGAGGACATCATCTGCTTTGTCTTCCTGAAATGGTATTTTGAACCCTTCGCCGCCAAACACCCGGCAGACAAGGTGCAGCGCATTGTCGAAAAGACCGCCCGCAAGATGTCGGCTGACGCCCGCGCCCGGGTGCTGGGCGAGTTCACCCTGCCCGCAGAGCTGGCCGGCGCCTTCGCCGCCTGAGCCGCCCCGCACACGGCTTTGCGAGCAGCCTGTAACAGGGCTTTGCATTTGCGGCTACAGACCCCATGTTCTGCTGCAACGCGAACAGGCGGGAGGACACCATGACCAAATACTTCAAAAACCCGGACGCCGTTGCAGCACTGTCGGAAGAAGAGTTCTATGTGACCCAGAACGCGGGCACCGAACGCCCGGGCACCGGCAAGCTGCTCTATAACAAGGAGCCAGGCATCTATGTCGACATCGTCTCGGGCGAACCGCTGTTTGCCTCCTCCGACAAATACGAATCCGGCTGCGGCTGGCCCAGCTTCACCAAACCGATCGAATCCGCGCATATCCAGGAACTGGAAGACCGGACCCTCGGCATGATCCGAACCGAGGTCCGCTCCACCCATGGCGACAGCCACCTGGGCCACGTCTTCCCCGACGGGCCGATGGACCGGGGCGGCCTGCGCTACTGCATCAACTCCGCCTCCCTGCGGTTTGTCCATCTGGACGACATGGAGGCCGAGGGCTATGGCGCCTACATCAACCAAGTGGAGGTCGTAAAATGAGCACCACCGAACGCGCCGTCCTGGCAGGCGGCTGTTTCTGGGGCATGCAGGAACTGATCCGCAAACGCCCCGGCGTTATCAGCACCCGCGTCGGCTATACCGGCGGCGATGTCCCGAATGCCACCTACAAGAACCACGGCACCCATGCCGAGGGAATTGAGATCATTTTCGACCCCGCCGTCACCTCCTTCCGGGAACAGCTGGAGTTCTTCTTCCAGATCCACGACCCGACCACGGTCAACCGCCAGGGCAATGACCTGGGGATGAGCTACCGTTCCGCGATCTACTACACGGACGAGACGCAAAAGGCCGTGGCCGAAGACACCATCGCAGATGTGAACGCCTCCGGCCTCTGGCCCGGCAAAGTGGTCACCGAACTGGCGCCGGTTGGCGACTTCTGGGAGGCTGAGCCTGAGCATCAGGACTATCTGCAGCGCCTGCCCAATGGCTACACCTGCCATTTCGCCCGCCCCGATTGGGTGCTGCCGAAACGGAACGCCGCCGCAGAATAGGCTCTAACAAGGCCCTTCCTTCAGCCCCGCCCTCCGGCGGGGCTTTACGCTTCCAGAGCAATCCAATCCCCGCGCTTCTTTCTGGTCAGAAATACCCCCACCGGAGGCCGCGGGTTTTCCACGAAAACCCGCTACCTGGAAACAGGTTCAATCGTGCGCCACCCGCGGCCGCCCGCTGGCTTCCACCGTCAGCGTGCCTTCAACAAACACTTCCCGCGACTCCACCTGCGCGGTGCGGATATCCCGTTCCACATGCACGTGGATGTCCTCGGCGCCCGCTTCCTCTGCTGCACCGCGGGCCTCACCCGCCAGCGCTGCCTCCAGCGCCGCCAGCGCCTCGTCTGAGGCCTGGTAATCCACCGGCCCGCTCTCCAGATGCACGCGGTATTTGCCCTCAGAAGGCGAAGTCACGGTGCCGCTGCGCCGCATGGTCACCCGCCCAACCACTGCACCGATGGCATTGGCCACGCCCGCGTGTTCCGGCAGGATCATGTTGCAATGCAGCCGCTCCCCCACCGCCGGGTAGTAGCTGGGGGCAGAGGCACCCAGCCCCACCACATCGACATTCAGCGACGCATCCAGCGCCAGCAGCCCGCGGTGCTTTGCCAGCCCGCGCTGCATCAGCACATGCCGTGCCAACTGATCCTCCGGCAGGCCAAAGCTTTCAGCTTCTTCCGCAAAAGCAGACTCCAGCAAGGTCAAAGCGGTCTGTTCGGTCAGCTGATCAATGATCATCTGCGCCAGCGTTCCGGCGTCTTTCGCGACCATGTCGCCGCTGCCCACCCGGCGGCGGGCAAACAGCGTCAGCGCTTTCTCTGCCGCTTCGCGGTCCCAGGCCTCCACCCGGCCCAGCACATGGCTGGCATCCGAGGGTGTCACGCCGGAAACCTGCACCAGCCCGCGGTCCACCAGCCGGCCCAAGGAGCCATGCTCCATCCGGGTGCGCAGGATCTGGCCCAAGGGATGCACCTGCATCCCGATCCGCGCCAGCAGCCCGGCCTCCCGCTCGCTCAGGCCCGCCACCGGCACCCCCGGCACCGCCCGCACAAAGCGCCCGTCAAACTCGCCCACGGTGGAATTGCGCAACTGCTCGTCCAGCGCCGCATGCACCACCTCCGGCGCGTCGGTGGCAATCAGCGAGACCGGCACTACCCGGCGCGGCCCCAGGGTCAGCCCGCCGGACAGCCCGCTGGTGTTCAGATGCACCTGGCTGTCACCGCCCAGGCCCGTGGTGCGCATCGCCACCGCCTCCACCATGGTGCGGAACGCCCCGACCCGCGCGCCTGCGGGGTCAATCGCGGGCTTGCCGTCCTTGATCAGCGCCACATCCGTGGTGGTGCCGCCGATGTCGCTCACCAGCGCATGATCCGCCCCGGTCATCCAGCGCGCACCGACAATCGACGCCGCCGGGCCGGACAGGATGGTCTCAATCGGCCGCTCCCGCGCCTGCTCGCCGCTCATCAGCGCGCCGTCGCCGCGCACCACCATCATCGGCGCCTCGATCCCCAGATCGCGCAGCGTGTCCTGCGCCCGCCCGATCAGCCGGTCAATCATGCCGATGAGGCGCGCATTCAGCACTGCCGTCACCGCCCGCTTGGGCCCGTTCAGCTTGGCCGACAGCTGGTGTGAGCAGGTGGCCGGCGCGCCGGTCATCTCATGAATGATCCGCGCTGCTTCCACCTCATGCGCCGGATTGCGGGTGGCAAAGACACTGGCCACGGCAAAACCCGTCACCCCCTGGCCCTCGGTGCGCAGGAACAGCTCCAGCGCCTCTGTGTCCAGGGGCGCAGCCTCGCTGCCGGCATGGGTATGACCGCCGCCGATCACCAAGGCCGGATCGCCCTTCAGCGCGTCCCGCAGCCCGTGCCGGTCCAGATCATCCTCCTTAAAGCCGATATAGATCAGCGCCACCCGGCCGCCCTGCCCCTCGACCAGCGCATTGGTGGCCAAAGTGGTGGAGAGCGCCGCCAGCGAGACCTCCTGCGGCTGTACCCCGGACTGCTCCAGCACCGCCCGGATTGCGCCGCCGACACCAATTGCCAAATCCTGGCGCGTCGTCAGCGACTTGGCAGAGGCGATCACCTCCTTCTCGTCGCGGATCAGCACCGCATCGGTATAGGTTCCGCCCGTGTCCACTCCCAGCAGCAACGCCATGCCCAGCCCTCTCAAACTCTGTTCGCCGGACCGGGTGTAACGCCTATTTGCGGCCCGTCCATCCTGTTTGCGTCACGAAAGCCGTTGAACCGCCCATCGCGCCGCATCCGCCACCGCCGGGTCCGGATCCTCCGCCAGCCGCTGCGCCACCGCGCGCAGCTCCGCCAGGCCCGAGTTGCCAATCGCATAGAGCACATTGCGCACAAACCGGTCGCGCCCGATACGCTTGATCGGCGAGCCGGAGAACTTCTCCCGGAATGCCGCATCATCCAGCACCGCCAGCTCCGCCAGCCTCGGCGCCTTCAGCTCGTCGCGCGCGGCATAGCGCATGTCGCTGGCCGCCACCGCAAATTTGTTCCAGGGGCAAGCCGCCAGACAGTCATCGCAGCCATAGATCCGGTTGCCCAGCTTGCCGCGCAGCTCCTCCGCCACCGGCCCCTTGTGCTCAATAGTCAGGTAGGAAATGCAGCGCCGCGCATCGACTTGATAGGGCGCCGGAAAAGCATCGGTCGGGCAGCTGTCCAGACAGGCCCGGCAGGACCCGCAGCGGTCCGGCTCCGCCTGATCCGCAGGCAGCTCCAGCGTGGTGAAAACAGACCCTAAAAAGGCCCAGTTGCCCCAATCCCGGCTCACCAGATTGCTGTGCTTGCCCTGCCAGCCCAGTCCCGCCGCCATGCCCAAGGCCTTTTCCGGCACCGGCGCGGTATCGACAAAAACCTTCACCTCGCAATCCGCCCCGGCCTCCGCAATCAGCCACCGCGCCAGGCGCTTCAACCGCTTCTTGACCAGGTCGTGGTAATCCTTGTTCCGGGCATAGACAGACACCGCCCCGCGATCCGCCTGCCCCACCACCGCCATCGGGTCCTCATCCGGGGTGTAGCTCTCGGCCAGCATGATCACCGACCGCGCCTCGGGCCACAGCTGCGCCGGGTCGCCGCGCCAATGGCTGCGCTCCGCCATCCACCCCATCTGCCCGTGATAGCCCGCGTCCAGAAACGCCTGCAGCCGCCCCGGCACCTGCGGCACGTCCCAGGGCCGGCAGATGCGGCAGGACACAAACCCCTCGGCCAGCGCCTGAGCGACCAGTTTTTCCTTGATGCCGGCTCCGTCTTTCATCTTTGCCCAAATACTCCGGGGGAGCGGCCCATCAGGGCCGCGGGGGCAGCGCCCCTCAACCGGTTGATATCAGAAATCCAGATCGGTGTAATGCGGCGGCGGCCGGAAGCCCGGAACCTGATCCGCCAGGATCGACCGGAACGCAGGCCGCGACTTGATCTTGGCATACCAGTCCTTGACCACCGCCGAGCGGTTCCAGTCCACATCCGAGATGTAGTCCAGCGACGACAAATGTGCCGCCGCGGCGAAATCCGCCAGCGTCATCATATCCCCGGCCAGCCAGCGCCGGTGGTCCAGCAGCCAGGCCATGTAATCCAGATGGTACTTGATCGCCTTGGCGCCGGCCTTGACGTTGCGGCTGTCGGGATAACCCTCGCCGGTGATCTTCTTGTTCACCCGCTCATACAGCAGCTTTGACGTGACCTCATGGTGGAACTTGTCGTCAAACCAGCTCACCAGGCGGCGCACCTCATAGCGGCCCTCGGCATCTTTGGGCATCAGCGGCGGCTCGGGCCGGGTTTCCTCCAGGTATTCGCAGATCGCCGCGCTTTCGGCCATCATCTGGCCGTCCAGCCGGATCACCGGCACCTTGGCGGCCGGGTTGCGGCGCAGAAAGTCCGGGTCCTGCTCCCAGTAGCGCTCCTCGACCAGCTCAACCTCGATCTTCTTCTCTGCCAGCGACAGCCGCACCTTGCGGCAATAGGGGGACAGGGGAACGTGGTACAGGCGCGCCATGGCTACAGGGGGTCTCCAGAAAACTTACAACGGTTGTTTCAGCAATGCCTTGGGCAGCAGAAAGATTCAATCCTCGAAACAATCCGCGCGCCCGTCTGCGCGAATGGTAGCCGCCCCGTCCTGGATCTGCCGCGCCCGGCGCTGCACAAAGTTTGAGGGCTTGCGGGCCGACCGCTCTTTGGGATTGGGCAGCACCGCGGCAATCAGCGCCGCCTGCCGCGCGCTCAGCTGATCCGGGCCAACCCCGAAATACTTGCGCGCCGCCGCTTCGGCGCCGAACACGCCCTCGTCCATTTCGGCCACGTTCAGGTAAACCTCAAGAATGCGCCGCTTGCTCCAGAAGATCTCCACCATCGGGGTCAGCAGCGTCTCCAGCACCTTGCGCGGCCAGCTGCGGCCTTGCCACAGGAACACGTTCTTCACCACCTGCTGCGAAATGGTCGAGCCGCCGCGGCTGCCGCCGGCCTCGATCGCGGCCTGAATGGCACGGGCATCAAAGCCCCAATGGCGGCAGAACTGCGCATCCTCCGCCGCCACGACAGAACGCGCCAGCACCGGCGAAATTTCCTCCAGCGGCACCCACATACGGTCAACCTCGCCCAGTCGGCGCTGTTCAGCCCAGATGGTGTGGGTGATTGGCGGGTTCACCACGGAATAAAGCAGGATCAGCAGCAGGAACACTGCTGAAACCGCCAGCGCCGCGCGCAAAACCCAGCGCCGCAGCCAGCGCAGCGGCTGGACCTTCAGCCTTGCCGCCTTCTTGCTGCTCTTGGATTTCTTTTTCTTTGCCACTGCCTTCGCCATGACTCTCTATAGGCCAGCATGCCCCCGGGAACCAACCGCCAAAAAGAAAACCCCGCAAGCATTTGCCTGCGGGGTTCTGATTGTCGTCTCTAACTTGGCTTATTCCGCCGGAACCGCGGCCTGCTCCTGCATCACAGGATGCGGCAGCTTGTCGAGCATCTCCTTCGGGCAGACCTGCAGGAAGTTTGCCTTCTCGCTCTCCCAATGCTGCAGGATTTCTGCAGCCTTGCGGCTTCCTGTTTCGTCCAGGTGACGGGCAATCAGGCCTTTCAGCTCCGCCTCCCAATGTGCGACGGAGACCGGGCAGGTGACCAGCGATTCCATGTTCATCAGGCTCGCAGCCTTGCCTTCCGGATCATAGAGATAGGCCATGCCGCCGGTCATGCCCGCGCCGAAGTTGGCGCCGATCGAGCCTAGGATCACCGCAACGCCGCCGGTCATGTATTCGCAGCCGTTGGAGCCGCAGCCCTCGATCACCACTTTGGCGCCGGAGTTGCGCACCGCAAAGCGCTCGCCCGCGCGGCCGGCCGCAAACAGGTAGCCATCGGTGGCGCCGTACAGCACGGTGTTGCCGATGATGGTGTTTTCGCTCGCCACCAGCGGGCTCACCTGCGGCGGGCGCACCACGATGATGCCGCCCGACAGGCCCTTGCCGACATAGTCGTTGGCATCGCCCGACACTTCCAGCTTCAGCCCCGGCGCCGCAAAGGCGCCCAGCGCCTGGCCGGCAGAGCCCTGCAGCTTCACTGTCAGGTGATCCGGCTGGAACGAATTCCGCATGCCGAAGTTGCGCACGATATGGCTGGAGGTGCGGGTGCCCACGGTGCGGTGGGTGTTCTGCACCGCATAAGACAGCTGCATCTTCTCGCCGTCCTGCAGGAAGCGGGCCGCGTCGCGCACGATCTCCGCATCCAGCGTGTCCGGCACCGCGTTGCGGTCCTTGTCGCGGTTGTAGACGATGTTGGCGGAGCCATCGACGGTGATCAGCAGCGGGTTCAGGTCCAGGTCGTCCAGATGCGCAGAACCGCGCGACACCTGCGCCAGCAGGTCGGCGCGTCCAATCACCTCGTCCAGCGAACGGGCGCCGATGGAGGCGAGGATTTCCCGCACTTCCTGGGCATAGAAGGTGATCAGGTTCACCACCTTGTCCGCACTGCCGGTGAACTTGGCACGCAAGCTCTCGTCCTGGGTGCAGACCCCCACCGGGCAGGTGTTGGACTGGCACTGGCGCACCATGATGCAGCCCATGGCGATCAGCGCCGCGGTGCCGATGCCGTATTCCTCGGCGCCCAGCATTGCCGCCATCACGATATCACGCCCGGTGCGCAGGCCGCCGTCGGTACGCAGCGTAACCCGGTCGCGCAGGTTGTTCATCGCCAGCACCTGATGCGCCTCGGTCAGGCCCATCTCCCACGGCAGGCCCGCGTATTTGATCGAGGTCGCAGGCGACGCCCCGGTGCCGCCGTTGTGGCCCGAGATCAGGATGATATCGGCCTTCGCCTTGGCCACGCCGGCCGCGATGGTGCCAACGCCCGAAGATGCCACCAGCTTGACCGTCACCTTGCAGCGCGGGTTGATCTGCTTCAGGTCATAGATCAGCTGCGCCAGATCCTCGATCGAATAGATGTCGTGGTGCGGCGGCGGCGAGATCAGCGTGACACCCTTGGTGGAGTGGCGCAGGCGGGCAATCAGGTCGGTAACCTTCATCCCCGGCAGCTGGCCGCCCTCACCGGGCTTGGCGCCCTGGGCCACCTTGATTTCCAGTTCTTCGCACTGGTTCAGATATTCGGCGGTCACGCCAAAGCGGCCCGACGCCACCTGCTTGATCTTGGCAGAGGGGTTGTCGCCGTTCGGCTCCGGCACGAAATGTGCTGGATCTTCACCGCCCTCACCCGAGTCCGACTTGGCGCCGATCCGGTTCATCGCCACGTTCAGCGTCTTGTGCGCCTCCGGGCTCAGCGCGCCCAGGGACATGCCCGGGGTCACGAAGCGTTTGCGGATCGAGGTGATCGATTCCACTTCCTCAATCGGCACCGCCTTACCCAGCGGCTTGATCTGCAAGAGGTCGCGCAGATGGATCGGCGGATTGCTCTGCATCTTCGCCGAATACTGCTTCCACAGCTCATAAGACGCGCGGTTGCAAGCCATCTGCATCATATGCATGGAGGTCGCTTCCCACGCATGTGTCTCACCCGACTTGCGCGCCTTGTAGAAGCCCCCAATGGGCAGGATGCCTTCCGGTGCTTTCCAGGCCTTGGCGTGGATTTCCTCCGCCTTGGTCTGGATGCCAGTGACACCGATGCCGGAAATGCGTGAGGTCATGCCCGGGAAGTATTCCGCACACATGGCGCGGGACAGACCCACTGCCTCAAAGTTCAGACCGCCGCGGTAGGACGACACGACCGAGATCCCCATCTTGGCCATGATCTTCAAGAGGCCCTGGTCGATGGCTTCGCGGTAGCGGGCAACATTGTCGGTCAGCGACCCGTCCAGCAGCCCGCGCTCAATGCGGTCCGCCAGCGAATCCTCAGCCAGATAGGCATTCACCACGGTGGCGCCGCAGCCGATCAGCACCGCAAAGTAATGCGGGTCGATGCATTCGGCAGACCGGACGTTCAGCGAGCAGAAGGTGCGCAGGCCCTTGCGGGTCAGATGCGAATGCACGGCAGAGGTTGCCAGGATCATCGGCATCGCCACCTTGTCCGCGCCGGAATGCTGGTCGGTCAGCACAATGTGGCCGGCGCCGGAACGCACGGCTTCCTCGGCCTCGGCCCGGATCCGCGCCAGTGCGGCGTTCAGCGAGCCGCGGCCCGGCGCAAAGGAACAGTCGATCTCTGCCAGCGGCGCGTTGAACTGCTCCACCAGCTTGTCCCACTGGGCATTGCCGACAAACGGGCTTTCCAGCACGATGATCTCAGTCTGGGAGCTGTCCTCGTCCAGCACGTTCTTCAGGTTGCCGAAGCGCGTCTTGAGGCTCATCACCCGGAATTCACGCAAGCTGTCGATCGGCGGGTTGGTCACCTGGGAGAAGTTCTGGCGGAAGAAGTGGCTCAGCGGCCGGTACATCTTGGACAGAACCGCAGACGGGGTGTCGTCGCCCATAGAAGCCAGCGATTCCTTGCCGTCCTCGGCCATCGGCGCCAGGATCTGCTCCAGCTCCTCAATCGTGTAGCCCGCGGCCACCTGGCGGCGGCGCAGCTCCTCGCCGCTGAACAGCGGCTGCTCGGTCACTTGGGCCAGGGTTGCGTCCAGATCGTTGATCCGCTTGACCCAATCGCCGAACGGCAGCGCGCGCGCCAGCTTGTCCTTGATCTCGGTGTCGCGGAACAGTTTGCCCTTTTCCATGTCCACGGCCAGCATCTGGCCCGGGCCCAGCGCGCCCTTCTCGACCACCGATGCCTCGTCAATCGGCACCATGCCCGCCTCAGAGCCCGCAATCACCAGCCCGTCGCCGGTCACCACATAGCGCATCGGGCGCAGGCCGTTGCGGTCCAGGCCTGCGCAGACCCAGCGGCCGTCGGTCATTGCCAGCGCCGCGGGGCCGTCCCAGGGCTCCATCACGGAGTTGCAGTAGGAATACATGTCGCGCCAGGCCTGCGGCAGTTCCACCGCCTGCTTGGACCAGCTTTCCGGCACCAGCATGGTCTTTGCCATCGGCGCCGAACGGCCCGCGCGCACCAGAACCTCGAACACGCCGTCCAGCGCGGCAGAGTCGGAGGCACCGCCCGGCACGATCGGCTTGATGTCCTCGGCATAGTCGCCAAAGGTCGCCGACGCCATGCGGATCTCATGGCTCTTCATCCAGTTCAGGTTGCCCTTCAGCGTGTTGATCTCGCCGTTATGCGCCAGCATGCGGAACGGCTGCGCCAGCCACCACTGCGGGAAGGTGTTGGTGGAATAGCGCTGGTGATAGATCGCAAAGGCGCTCTCGAACCGCTCATCCATCAGGTCCGGGTAAAACACCGCAACCTGCTCGGCCAGCATCATCCCCTTGTAGATGATCGAGCGGCAGGACAGCGACGCGATATAGAGGCCCGAGATAGCCGCGGCATTGGCCGCTTTTTCGATCCGGCGGCGGATCACATACAACTCGCGCTCAAACGTTTCCTCGTCCACGCCCTTGGCGTTGGAAATCAGGATCTGCTCGATCTCGGGGCGGGTCGCGTTGGCCTTTTCACCCAGGCAGGTCACATCAACCGGCACATGGCGCCAGCCATAGATGGAATAGCCCATGCGCAGGACTTCGGTCTCGACGATGGTCCGGCAGCGCTCCTGGGCGCCGAAATCGGTGCGCGGCAGGAACACCTGGCCCACCGCCATCAGCTCATCCTGACGCGGCTCGTGGCCGGTGCGGCGGATCTGGTCATAGAAGAACGGAACCGGGATCTGCACATGGATGCCCGCGCCGTCGCCGGTCTTGCCGTCGGCATCCACCGCGCCGCGGTGCCAGATCGCCTTCAGCGCGTCGATGCCGGCCTCAACCACCTTGCGGCTTTTCTTGCCGTCGACCGAGACCACCAGGCCCACGCCGCAGGAGGAATGCTCTTCTTCCTCGGAATACAGGCCGTTTTCAGCCATCCACTTGCGCTTGGCTTCCTCGGCGCGCACCCAATCGGCATCATATTTGGTCATTGGCTGGTTCCTTCTACGGAGGGGGCAAACATCTCGATCACGTCGGCGCCGGTCAGTTTCCGGCTGCTGCTGTCGAAGGCGTAGCCCGCTGGCTTCTTGTCGATGTAAAGTTCCAGGCGCAACTCGTTGCCGCCTGCGTTTTCAAACAGGCCAGCCGACATTTGCGTCTGGCCCTTATGTTCTCCCGCGGTCATCCGGTACCACAGCGCCGATCCGCATTTGCCGCAGAACGCCCGCTCGGCCCAGCCGGAGGACTCATAGGTTTGCACCGGCCCCAGCGCCGCATAGCCGCTGGCCGCCTGAAAGCTCAGGAACGGGCCGCTGGCCCAGCGCTGGCACATTTCGCAGTGGCAGGCGGAAACGGACGCGCGCGCCGGGGTGGCGGTGACGGTCACCGCGCCGCACATGCATTGTCCCTTCAACTCGCTCATTTCCATGTTCCTTCTGCTGGCTGGGTCAGCATTACTGACCTTGCTGCGGTTCGCTCGCTGCTCCGCCGGTGCACAGGGGGTGCACAGACGGTGTACGGGGGGGTGCCGGCTTATTCCGCCGCCACCACGGCCTTGCTGTTGAAATTCTCGAGGATCGCTTCGGCGCAGTCGCGGCCGTCCTTGATCGCCCAGACCACCAGCGACGCGCCGCGCACGATGTCGCCCACCGCATAGACGCCGTCCAGTTCGGTGGCGCCGGTCTTGAACGCCGCCTTGACGGTGCCCCAGCGAGTCACCGGCAGTTCCGGCTGGTTCCACAGGGTGGGCAGCTCTTCCGGCTCAAAGCCCAGGGCTTTGATCACCAGATCGGCCTCCTCGACGTAGTCCGCGCCTTCGATCACTTCTGGCGCCTGACGGCCCGAAGCATCCGGCTGGCCCAGGCGCATCTTTTGCACCATCACGCCAGACACCTTGCCGCCCTCGTCGGTGAAACCCTTGGGCGCCGACAGCCATTCAAAGATCACCCCTTCTTCCTCGGCGTTCTGGGTCTCCCGCTGGGAGCCCGGCATGTTGGCGCGGTCGCGGCGGTAGAGGCATTTAACGCTGGTCGCGCCCTGACGGATCGAGGTGCGCACGCAGTCCATCGCAGTATCGCCGCCGCCGATCACCACAACCTTCTTGCCTTCGGCATTCAGGCTGCCGTTGTCGAACTCAGCAACTTCATCGCCAAAGCTCTTCTTGTTGGAGGCACACAGGAAGTCGATCGCCTTGACGATGCCTTCGGAACCGCTGCCCGGCATTGCCAGATCGCGCGACTTATAAACGCCGGTGGCGATGATCACCGCGTCATGCTTGCCACGGATTTCCTCAAACGAGATGTCCTCGCCCACATTGCAATTCAGCACAAAGGTCACGCCACCGTCAGCCAGCAGCTTGTTGCGGCGCTCAACCACATCCTTTTCCAGCTTGAAGCTGGGGATGCCGTACATCAGCAGCCCGCCGGCGCGGTCATAGCGGTCATAGACCGTGACCTGCACACCGGCCTTGCGCAGCATATCCGCTGCCGCCAGGCCGCCGGGGCCGGCACCGATGATGCCAACGCTTTCGCTGCGCTCGGCCAGCGGTGCAGCGGGTTTCACCCAGCCGTTTTCCCAGGCGGTGTCGGTGATGTATTTCTCCACTGAGCCGATTGTCACAGTGCCGTGGCCCGACTGTTCGATCACGCAGTTGCCTTCGCACAGGCGGTCCTGCGGGCAGATGCGGCCGCAGATCTCCGGGAAGGTATTGGTGGCCTGGCTGGTGGCATAAGCCTCTTCCAGGCGGCCGGTCGCGGTCAGGCGCAGCCAGTCGGGGATGTTGTTGTGCAGCGGGCAGTGGCTCTGGCAATAGGGCACACCGCACTGGCTGCAGCGGCTGGCCTGCTCCTCAGCCTTGGCAGCAGCGTACTCCGCGTAAATCTCATTGAAGTCTTCCTTGCGTACACTCGCGTCACGCTTTTGAGGCATGTCGCGTTCGATCTGCACAAATTTCAGCATCGGTTGCTTGGCCACGGGCTGGACTCCATCGTTTGTCTGGCTGCGCTGGCACCCTTGCAGGTACGGTTACGCTTTTATGTCAATCATGCTGACCTATTTTGCCAGCGCTTTACTCCTGATATCGTGTTTCGTGGAAATGTACAGAATTTTTAGGTCCACATCGGACCCTAATAATGACTTTCCAATCCAGAGCCGGGATTTATACAGAGTCGCGACAGTTTACGGCCCGTCCGCGGCCCTTGAGGAATGATTTCAGCATGCCGCTTTTCCAGCTGATCCTTGTTGCATTGATCCAAGGCATCACCGAATTCCTGCCTGTTTCCTCCTCCGGCCACCTGATTCTGCTGCCCGGCCTCACCGGGCTGGAGGACCAGGGCCAAGTGATCGACGTCGCCGTGCATGTCGGCACACTGGCGGCTGTGATGATCTATTTCTGGGGTGATGTGCGCGAGGGGCTGATCGGCCTGCCCCGCGCCCTGACCGGCCGAATGGACACACCCGGCGCGCGGCTGGCCATGGGGCTGATCGTGGCCACCATTCCCACCGTCCTGTTCGGCGCCCTGCTGCATTTCACCGGCCTCAGCGATGTGCTGCGGTCCATTACCGTGATCGGCTGGACCATGCTTGGTTTTGGATTGGTACTCTACTGGGCCGACCAGAAGGGCGCCGAGGTGAAACAGGCAGGTGATTGGGGCCTGCGCGACGCGCTAATCATGGGGCTGTGGCAAATGCTGGCGCTGATCCCCGGCACCTCGCGCTCCGGCATCACCATCACCGGTGCGCGGCAGCTGGGATATACCCGCGAGGACGGCGCCCGCATTGCCATGCTGATGTCGATTCCGACCATTATCGCCTCCGGCGTTCTGCTGGGAACCGAGGTGGCGCTGGAGGCCAACACCGCGCTGCTGCGCGATGCCGGGATCGCCGCCCTCTTGGCAATGCTATCGGCGCTGGCCGCGCTCAGCCTGATGATGCGGCTGCTGCGCTCCGTCAGCTTCACACCTTATGTGATCTACCGGGTGATCCTGGGTGTTGTGCTGCTGACCGTCGCGTACACCAGCTGAGGCGCAAAGAAAAAGCGCGGGGGAAATCCCCGCGCTCTCAGACCTTGAAATACCTTGCAGATCAGGCGCCGTTGCGCAGGTTGCGGGCAGAGCCTGTCATCTCGTCGTACTGGCCGGAGGGGCGGAACTTCCACAGGTAGTCTGGCAGCACGGAGCCAACCGTCACCGGGTCAATGCCCAGATCCGCAAACCCCTTGGCGCCGTCAGACACCACATTGTCCGACTTCAGGCTTTTCAGCTGGTCACGGGTCAGCATCTTGTTCTCGATCAGCTGGAAGCTGACGAACTGCAGCACGTCAAAGCCAAAAGCCACCAGCTTGGCAGCAAAGCCCGGCAGCGAGATGATGACACGGCGGCGGTGGATCACCTCCAGCATCTGCTCCATCAGCGCACGGAAGGTTTTCACTTCCGGCCCGCCCAGCTCATAGACGCCGCCTTCTGCTTCGCCCAGCGCGCCCTTGACCGCAGCTTTGGCCACGTCATCGGCAAACACCGGCTGGAATTTGGTGCCGCCAGCCGCAATCGGCAGGAAGGGTGACAGGCGGGTCATGCCGGCAAAGCGGTTGAAGAAGCCGTCCTCGGCCCCGAAGATCACCGACGGGCGCAGGATCACGGCACCCGGGAAATGCTGCTGCACCGCAGCTTCACCAGCGGCCTTGGTGCGGGAATATTCGCTGGCGGCATCCGCATCGGCACCAATCGCCGAGATATGCACCAGATTGGCAACGCCCTGCTCAGACGCGATGCGGGCGATGCGGCCCGCGCCCTCTGCGTGGATGGCGCCAAAGGTGTTCTTGCCCAGCTCGTTCAGCACGCCGACACAGTTCACAACTGCATCCGCCCCCTGCATCACCGACGCGACCGACATATCGTCGCGGACGTTGCAGAACACCGGCTCCACCTGGCCCGGAACACCGTAGGGCTTCACATGCATGGCTTCATTGGGACGGCGCACGGCGACCCGCACGCGCCAGCCTTCCTTGGCCATGCGCCGTGCGATGTAGCGGCCCACGAAACCGGATCCGCCATAGATCGTGACCAGTTTGGACATCATTTGGCTCCTGAACTTAGCTGCCCCTATGCTGTAGCGCCGCAAGAGACGCCGAACAAGGCGCAAAACGTGGGAATACGGTCACTGTGACGGCTGAAAACGCGGGAAACACCGGTCCTTCGCTGCAATTGCAGCGAATTGGTTAACCCGGCCTTCAGTCCTGCCAGCTAGAAGGAAAATGCTGCAGCAAAATCACATATTTCTGCGGTTGTTACTGGTGCAGGCAGTTGTTCAGGAGGCCAATCAAAATGACGGACGAAGACAACAAGGACCTGATCCGCAAAAGCATCGAAAACGAGAAGATGGATCTCGACGCATTTGTTCCGGCTTTCTATGCCAAATTCTTTGCCGCCTGTCCGGACATACGCGGTCTGTTTCCAGAAGATCTGGCCCAGCAGGAAGAAAAGCTTCTGGCATCACTGACCCATATTGCAGAAGCATTGGACGATTCCGAACGGCTGGATGCGATCCTGAAGCTGCAGGGCGAAAAGCATCGCAAGCTGGAGGTGTCGGATGACCATTTCGATGGCTTCATCAACAGTTTCACCGGCGCCCTGTCGGACACGCTTGGCCCGGACTGGAACCGCGAAACACAGCAGGCATGGACCGGTTTCCTGACCGATGTGGCCGTAAAAATGAACTTTTATGACGCGGGTCTAAGAACCGGCCGGCTGAATTTTTTTCCCGCCTTGCTGTTCGGCTTGTTTTCCGTTTGACGCTGCCTGCGACTCCGCTTATACGCCGGTTCCACGACACCTGCCCAGGTGGCGGAATTGGTAGACGCGCTAGCTTCAGGTGCTAGTGTCCGTATGGACGTGGAGGTTCGAGTCCTCTCCTGGGCACCATTCCCCGAAATACAATTGAACACTGCCAGCGCAGGACAGTTGTGCCTGCGGGCAGCGTGCCGTTTCAGCTACCCAAAAAGAAAAACGGCAGGGCTCGCCTGCCGTTCTCAAACAGCCTTCTGCTGATCTACAGCCGGTCTCAGTTCACTTCTTTGACCGTGTCCTGCACATCGCCGCCGGATTCCTCCGCCGCGTCCACGATCTCCGCATCCTCCACCGGTTCCGCGCTCTTGTCCTCCAGCGCGCCGGTGATCAGCGGCAGCATGTGGGCGGCCGCAACGCTGGCAACCTCCGGCGTCTCCGGGCGCTTCCAGGACAAGGTGTCAAAGCTGGAGCAATGCTCGCAGACCGGTGCCCATTCCGCGTGGATGTGGTTGCAGCTGTCGCAGACCCATTGCGGCCCGCGCGGTGCGGTCAGCGCCTTGGCCAGCCATCCCTGCACCACCTTGTCGCTGGCGCCTTCGCCGCGCTCAATCGCAGCCATCAGCGTCAGCGCGCGGGCATCCGGGGCCCGTTTGGCCAGGTCATTCAGCCAGCGGCGGGCTTCGGGGAAATCCTCTGCCACGATGTTCAGCTCCGCCATCACCAGCCGGGCCTCATCATTCAGCGGCTTGATACGCGCCAGCTGGTCAAACCGTTTGACGCGCTCAGCAGGGGTTTCCTCCGGCTCGATTTCGGCAAAGGCATGAGCCAGATCCGGATGCGGCTGGTTTTCCCAGGCTTTCTTCAAGAGCCGCACAGCCGGGCGTTTCTTGCCCTTGGCGATATAGGCGCGGGCGGCCATGGCGGCAGCCGGGACCAGATCCGGCGACAGGCGGTTTGCTTCGATCGCCTGCTCCTGCTGCTCGACCGTTGCGCCCTCATCCAGAATGCCCTTGGAGGCCGACAGCGCCAGCACGGCATCGCGGCGTTTGTACACATCGCGCGGCAGGGTGCCGGTCTTGAGCTTGGTCGACAGCGTCTTGCGTGCGCCGGCCCAGTCTTCCGCTTGGGCCTGCAAACGCAGCAGGGTGTCTTGCACCTCCTCATGCTTGGGCCGCAGTGCCAGTGCCTTTTCAGCCAGCTGGCGGGCAGTGTCAGTGTCGCCTTCCGAGAGCTTCTGTTTCATGATGCCGCGCACTCCGACAAATCGGGTCGGCTGGTTGGACAGCAGGCGCTTGTAGGCCTCGGCGGCCTTGTGGGTGTCGCCGCTCATCTCTGCCGCCTGCGCCACCAGCAGATCGGTCAGTTCCGGTTTCTGCAGGTATTTCTCCGCCCGCGCCGCCTTGGCCAGCGCCAGCCTTCCCTCGCCAGAGGCCAGCGCCATCAGCCCGTCGGACAGCGCCTGATAGCCTTTGCGCTCGCGGCCCTTGTCCCAATAGCGCGACAGGGCAGTTTCATCGCCATTCAGGAAATGCAGGGTGGCGACCAGCAGCGACAGCAGCTTGAGGAACAGCCAGACGCCAACAACCAGCACGCCCAGCGCGATGACCGATTGCAGTGCGCTCAGCGTGTATTCGGTGCCGGCGACGGTGATTTGCATTCCGCCGGCAGTTTCCATCAGCAGGCGGCCCCCAAAGGCCAGAAGCGCGACAATTGCGACAAATACGAGGATCTTCAACAACGACCAGAGCATGGCGGCTTCCTTATTTGGCTTGCAGGCTTTGGGCCAGTTCAGCAGCTGCCGTCACAGCAGCCACCCGCGCATTTGCCGCGGCTTCCCAGCTGGACAGGGCGGCACGGGCCGTTTCGGGCAATACGGACAATTCATTCAACGCGTCCGGCAGCTTGCCGGCAGCCACCGCGGCCTCGGCACGGGACAGCACCGCGTCCGGGCCATCGCCCTCCTGCGGGGTGACCGAGCGCGCGCCAAGATGCCGGTTCACATAGTCCAGCAGGCCGCCGCTGCCCTTGGTTTCTTCGCGGGCTGCGGCCAGCGCGTCGCGCGCCGCCGGGGCAAAGCTGTCGCGCAGGGCGGAAATGGTGGCAACACCGCTGTCAGCCGGGCCGGACAGGGCCGCGGGCACGTCCACGCCAAGGTTCGAAAGCTCCTGCACGTTAGCGGCATAGCTGTTGCCGCTGTCCAAGGCTGAGCGCAGTTGTGCAAGCTGGGTCTGGGCGCTGGCAATCCGTGCGGCCTCGGCACTGGCGGCATCCATTGCCTGGGCTTCGGCCAGCATCTGTTCAACTTCAGCACGCTGCGCGGCAAGGCTATCCTGCAGCTTGCCCAGCTCGGTTTCAAACGCAGCGACGGCCTCGGGCGAGGCGCCCTCCGGAGGCCGGGTTTCCAATGCGGACACGCGGGCGGCCAATGCGTCCAGATCCGCCCGCAAAGCCGCATCCGGTGCCGGCGCGCTCTTCAGCGGCTCAATTTCAGCGGTCAGGGCATCAATGCGGGACGCAAGCGGCGCAAGGTCGGGCGCCTGATTGGCTTCCACCTGCTGTTTCAAAGCGGCAAGGGCTGTTTCCAGCTCTGCCTGGCCGGTCTCAAGCGCGGTCAGATCAACACCGCCGCGCATAGAGGCAGGCAGCACACTGTCGAGCCAGCCGCCCTGGCCGGCCACAAAGCCGATTACCGCGGCCACGGCGCCGCCCAGAACCGCAGAGCCGAAGCCGCCGCGTTTTTCCACCACCCGTTCGATTTCGCGGGGCGCCTCAGCCGCGGCAAGCGGCTCAACCGAAGCTTCTTCCCGCTCCGCAGCTGTATCCTGGCCGAAAGACGAAATCCCGGTCTCGGTCTCGGTCTCG
>NZ_JWLH01000005.1:380393-663585 GCF_000813925.1 Leisingera sp. ANG-S5
GGTCTCGGTCTCGGTCTCGGAAACCGCAGACTCTACATCATCAGGGGCGTCAACAGACTCAGCACCGGTTTCCTGCGCCGCATCCTGTTCAGAGGTTTCTGCAGCGTCCTCGGCCGGTTTGTTTTCACCGGGGCCTGGCTCAATCACGTCTTCCGGATTTTTCTTGTCAGCCACGCCGGCCTCCCCCTCGATTCCTAAAATACATTCTTGCGAACACGCTGGACCCTACTCCGCGCGCCCCTTGCCCTCAAGCCGGGACAGCTGCGCTGCGGCATCAAGGACAGCCGCAGCCATGGCCGGTGCATCCGGTGCCTTACTTACGCGCAACACCTTGCAATTCAAGCCTTTCAACGGTTCAGCAACGGCCTGGCTAAGCGCAATCAGATGCAAATGCGGCGCGTCCCCGCACAGATTGGCAAAATGGCGCGCAGTCCTGGGTGAGAATAGCGGCACGATCACATCATTTTGCGCAGCAAGCGCAGCCTGCGCCTCCTCCGTCAGCGGCAAAAGCACCTGATCATACACGATTTGCTCCCCGCAGGGGAGGCCGCCATCCGTCAGAAGCTGGGCAATTTCCCCCCGCGCATGGGCACCGCGCAGATGCAAAAGCGGTGCCTCGGGGCGCTTTTGCAGCAGGGCAGCCGTCAGCTCTTCGGCGCATTGGCCCAGAAACTCCGCCTGCCAGCCCAGTTCTGCGGCGGTCTGCGCCGTGCGCTCCCCGACACAATAGGCAGGCAGCCGAACTGCCGTTTCACGTGAAGCGGCCTCAACTGCATTGGCGGAGGTGAAAACCACGCCCTTCACACTCTGCAAGTTTACCGGTGCCTGAACCGGCTGGATTTCCATCAGCGGAGTGTAGACCACATGCAGGCCCGCAAGCGCTTCGGCTGGCAGGCCGTCAGCAAACCGCTTTGCCGCGGCCAGCGGGCGTGTCATCAGCAAAGGCACCATAGCAAGGCTCCCGGGATTGTTTGCACCCCACTTCGGTGGTAGCCCCGGCAGCAGTTTGATGCAACGGTAAGGCCATGACAAAGACCCTGACAATCCTGGGGCTGGAGAGCAGCTGCGACGACACCGCCGCCGCCGTGGTGCGGCAGGCAGACGGCGGGAATCCCGAGGTTTTGTCTTCGGTTGTGTTCGGCCAGACCGAACTGCACAGCGCCTTTGGCGGCGTGGTGCCGGAAATCGCCGCCCGCGCCCACGCGGAAAAGCTGGACATCTGCGTCCGCGATGCGCTGGCAGAGGCGGGGCTGAGCCTGAAGGACATGGATGCGGTGGCGGTGACGGCCGGACCGGGGCTGATCGGCGGCGTGATGTCCGGCGTGATGTGCGCCAAGGGCATCGCTGCCGCAACCGGTCTGCCGCTGATTGGCGTGAACCATCTGGCGGGCCATGCGCTGACGCCGCGGCTGACGGACGGGATCATCTATCCCTACCTGATGCTGCTGGTTTCCGGCGGCCACTGCCAGTACCTGCTGGTCCGCGGGCCGGAGGATTTCACCCGGCTGGGCGGCACCATCGATGACGCACCGGGCGAGGCCTTTGACAAAACCGCCCGCCTTCTGGGGCTGCCTCAGCCCGGCGGTCCGGCGGTGCAGGCCGAGGCGGAAACGGGTGATCCCAAGCGGTTCCGTTTTCCCCGGCCCTTGCTCGACCGGCCGGATTGCAACCTGTCCTTTTCCGGCCTGAAAACCGCGCTGATGCGGATGCGGGATCAGATCGTGGCCGAGAAAGGCGGACTAACCCGCCAGGACCGTGCCGACCTCTGTGCCGGGTTTCAGGCTGCGGTGGTTGATACATTGGCAGAGAAAACCCGCCGCGCAATCCGTCTGTATCTGGAAGAGCAGCCAGCGCAGCCAACCGTCGCCGTGGCTGGCGGGGTGGCAGCAAACACAGCCATTCGGGCCGCGTTGGAGACCGTGTGTGCAGAGGCAGGCGCCGCCTTTACCGCCCCGCCGCTGCGGCTGTGCACGGACAATGCCGCGATGATCGCCTATGCGGGCCTTGAGCGGTTCAAGGCGGGTGCACGTGATGGTCTGGACCTGACCGCCCGCCCCCGCTGGCCGCTGGATCAGAGCAGCCCGGCATTGATCGGATCCGGCCGCAAAGGAGCCAAAGCATGAGCATTTCGGTACTGGGATCGGGCGCCTTTGGCACCGCCCTGGCAATTTCGCTGGCCGGCAACGGGCCGGTGACCCTGTGGGCGCGCAACGCGATGAAAGCCCAGGCGATGCAGGACAGCCGCCGCAACGGCACCCGCCTGCCCGGTGTGGAATTGCCGGAAAACCTCTCTGTCACCGCGGATATTGCCGAGGCCTGCCAGTCCGAAGTCTTGCTGCTGGCGGTGCCAATGCAGACGCTGCGCGGTGTGCTGGAGGAGTACGGCGCGCATCTGGCAGGAAAGACGCTTGTTGCCTGCTGCAAGGGGATTGAGCTGGACAGCGGGCTTGGCCCGGTGGCCGTTATCCGCGAGGTTTTGCCGGATGCGCAGGCCGCGCTGCTGACCGGGCCGAGCTTTGCGGCGGACATTGCAAGGGGCCTGCCAACTGCACTGACTTTGGCCTGCGGCGATGCGGAGGTGTGCAAAAAACTGCAGGAGCAGCTGACCACGGCCAACTTGCGCCTGTACCGGACCACAGACACCATTGGCGCGGAAATCGGCGGTGCCCTGAAGAACGTGATGGCGATTGCCTGCGGTGCGGTCATCGGCGCCGGGCTGGGCGACAGCGCCCGCGCTGCGCTGATGACCCGCGGTTATGCCGAAATGCAGCGCATGGCGCTGGCCGGCGGCTCCAAGCCGGAAACCTTGGCGGGATTGTCCGGCTTTGGCGACCTGGCGCTGACCTGTACCTCTGACCTGTCCAGGAACTACCGGCTGGGGCTGTCCATTGGCCGCGGAGAGGAGTTTGACCCTAGTGTCACGGTAGAAGGCGCAGCCACCGCGCGGGCGGTTGCGGCACAGGCCCAGCGGATGGGGCTGGATATGCCGGTCACGCTCACGGTAACCAATTTGGTAGATCAGCGCTTGACGATCAGCGAGGCTGCGGCACATTTGCTTAAAAGACCATTAAAAGAGGAATAAAATGCTCATCGCATTGATCGCCCGCGACAAACCCGGCCATCTGCAGACCCGGCTCGACAACCGTGACGCCCATCTGGCCTATATCAACGACACCGGCGCCGTGGCGCAGGCAGGTCCGCTGCTGGATCAGGATGGCAATATGGCCGGTTCCCTGGTTATTCTGGACGTCGAAGACATGGCAGCGGGTGAAGCCTGGGCGGCAAATGACCCCTACAACAAGGCCGGCCTGTTTGAAGCTGTCGAATTGATCACCTGGAAAAAGGTCATCGGCTGATGCGCTATTGGCTGTTCAAATCCGAACCCTCCACCTGGAGTTGGGATGACCAGATTGCCAAGGGTGACGCGGGCGAGGAATGGGACGGCGTGCGCAACTACCAGGCGCGCAACTTCATGCGCGAGATGAACATTGGCGACCGCGGCTTTTTCTATCATTCGCAGAAAGAGAAATCCGTGGTCGGCATCGTTGAGGTCTGCGCCGAAGCGCATCCCGACAGCACCACCGAAGACGACCGCTGGGAGTGCGTCGACATCAAGGCGGTGCGGGCCTTTGCCAAGCCGGTCAGCCTGGATCAGATCAAGGGTGACCCGCGGCTGGAGGACATGGTGCTGGTCAAAAACTCCCGCCTGTCGGTGCAGCCGGTGAGCGAGGCGGAATGGCAAGCCATCTGCGCGCTGGGGGAGACAGACCCCGCCTGATCTGCCACTCTGCTCTCAAATGGCTGAAACCATTGAGGAGAGCATCATGGAATTCCTGAGTGTGATTGTTGCGGCGGCAGCGGCATTTGTGCTGGGCGCCGTCTACTACGGCGCATTGGCCAAGCCCTGGATTGAGGCTTCCGGCGTTGAATGTGATGAAGACGGCAAGCCGAAGGGCGGGCAAAGCCCGATGATCTTTGCCATGGCCTTTGTGCTGCAGCTGATCGTTGCCGGCATGATGCGCCATGTGTTCAGCCTGTCAGGCATCGAAACCCTGGGCGCGGGGCTGATCGGCGGTGCCGGCATCGGCCTGTTCTTCATCAGCCCGTGGATTGCGCTCAACAATATGTACGGAATGCGGCCGGTGAAACTGACGCTGATCGATGGCGGCTATGCAACGCTGGCCTGTACGGCGGCTGGTCTGGCGCTGACGCTGTTCTAAGCTGCCACACATCTGAAATGAAAAAGGGAAGGACCTGAGGACAATCAGGACCTTCCCTTCCACCCCGCGTGCTCCACTATCCACCACACGCGTATGAAAATCTGGTTCCTGGCCGTCCTGGCCGGTTTCTTAGGTATAGGCCGCCTTGCGCCGATTCCGCAAAGCAATAACCCGGACAATGCGAGCTAAATCAGAACTGACGTGAATGCCGGCAGAGATTTTCACCTTCAGGTATTACCCGCTGAGCCGATCCCATCCTCCGGGACCAGAAATTCAAATCTCTCAATTGGGTTCCCGCCGCCTTTCGCAGCCAGAGCGGATGCCTTTCCGGACCAGGGACCTATATCGAGGCCTGCGTAACAGTGACACGGAGGAGGTTATCCTATGCAAAGGTTTCTCATCGAACGGGACATCCCGAAGGTCGGCAGCATGAGCGGTGAAGAACTTGGCGGCGCGGCGCGCACCTCCAATGACGCGCTGGCCAAACTGGCCCCCCGGGTTCAATGGCAGCACTCCTATGTTGCCGGCGACAAGACCTTCTGCATCTACCTGGCCGACTCCGAAGACGCGATACACGAGCATTCAAAGCTGAGCGGCTTTCCGGCCAGCAAAATCACCAGAATCGAAACTGTCATCGACCCCACCACCGGCAATTAGGGTCAGGTAAAGAAAAGCGCCGCCGGATTTCCCCGGCGGCGCTTTCTGGAGTTCTGCTTTTTCCGCTTAGTAGCGGTAATGCTCCGGCTTGAACGGGCCCTCCGGCTTGACGCCAATGTAGGCGGCCTGTTCGGAGCTCAGCTGGGTCAGCTTGACGCCGATCCGGCCCAGGTGCAGGCGGGCGACTTTCTCGTCCAGGTGCTTGGGCAGGATGTAGACGTCGTTTTCGTAGTGGTCGCCGCGGGTCCACAGCTCAATCTGCGCCAGCACCTGGTTGGTGAAGGACGCCGACATCACAAACGACGGGTGGCCGGTGGCGTTGCCGAGGTTCAGCAGGCGGCCTTCGGACAGCAGGATCATGCGGTTGCCCGAGGGCATTTCGATCATGTCCACCTGGTCCTTGATGTTGGTCCACTTGTGGTTCTTCAGCGCCGCAACCTGAATCTCGTTGTCGAAGTGGCCGATGTTGCCGACAATCGCCATGTCCTTCATCTCGCGCATGTGCTCGATGCGGATCACGTCCTTGTTGCCGGTGGTGGTGATGAAGATGTCGGCGGTGGCGACTTCATCTTCCAGCAGGGTCACTTCGAAACCGTCCATCGCAGCCTGCAGGGCGCAGATCGGGTCGGCTTCGGTGACTTTCACACGGGCGCCGGCGCCGCGCAGGGAGGCAGCGGAGCCTTTGCCGACGTCGCCATAACCGCAGACCACGGCAACCTTGCCGGCCATCATGGTGTCAGTGGCGCGGCGGATACCGTCAACCAGCGATTCCTTGCAGCCGTATTTGTTGTCGAACTTCGATTTGGTGACCGAGTCGTTCACGTTGATCGCCGGGAACGGCAACTGGCCGTTTTTCTGCAGCTCATACAGGCGGTGGACGCCGGTGGTGGTTTCCTCGGAAACACCCAGGATGGCATCGCGGGTCTTGGTGAACCAGCCGGGGGAGGCTTCCATGCGCTTCAGGATCTGCGCCTTGATGACCGCTTCTTCTTCGGACTGCGGCACCGGGATGATCTCTTCGCCCGCCTCGGCGCGGGCGCCCAGAAGCACATAAAGGGTGGCGTCGCCGCCGTCGTCCAGGATCAGGTTCGCGCCCTCGGGGAACATGAAGGATTTATCCAAGTAGTCCCAATGCTCTTCCAGGGTCTGGCCCTTGATCGCGAAGACCGGAATGCCGGCATCGGCGATGGCTGCCGCTGCATGATCCTGGGTCGAGAAGATGTTGCAGGAGGCCCAGCGCACATCCGCGCCCAGCGCCACCAGCGTTTCAATCAGAACCGCAGTCTGAATGGTCATATGCAGCGAACCGACGATGCGGGCGCCCTTCAGCGGCTTGCTTGCGCCGTATTCTTCGCGCAGCGCCATCAGGCCCGGCATTTCAGTTTCGGCGATGTCCAGCTCTTTGCGGCCAAAGCCTGCCAGCGCGATGTCCTTGACGATATAATCCCCGGCCATAGTCTGCTCCATTCCGGTTACGAGTACACTTGGTGCAGGGCCTAGCACTGCATTTGTTGATATTCAACGAAGATACCCGCAACCGGAGCCGGATGGCTCAGGCTTTTCATCAAGTGTCAGGCTGTAGGGGAAGCCCGTCAGGCAGCCAGTATCAGCTTGGCGTGCCCGGGTCCGGCGCTTTTTCCGCGATGTGGAAGAAGGAGGATCCGGTTGCGACAACGCAGCTGATCCCGTTTGCATGTGTAACGAGAACCGTAAAGGTGCCGGTTTCATCCGACGACCATACTTCAATCACTGTCGCTTCGGGGCGGCTTTTCTGCAGTCCGCCGGCCGTCAGCCGTTCGGAATATCCGCTTTCCAGCTTCTGCGTCATGACCTCGCGGTCGCCGCAGCTGGCGGCCAGGGCTGGCGGCGCTGTCGCTGCCATGCCGAACAACAGGGAAAGACCAAGTAAACGCTTGAACATGACAAACTCCTTTCTGTTGCGTGTCACGTCGCAAAGGGGTTTGCCGCGGGGAGGGGGCGGTGCCCCTTGTGTACTTATAATATTGGTTCGGGACGCACCTTTTTCAAACTCACAGGGCGTAAACTGCCCGTTTTCATCCGTGTTCGCGCAAACACTCAAACGATGGCAAGCATTGCCCGGGCAACGCGCAGAAGGTAGTCAGAGGGTGAATAGAGCGACAGGAATCCCCATGCCCGCCAAACCCGCCCGCGCCTGGCAGAGAATGCTGTCCGGCCGCCGTCTGGACCTGCTGGATCCGACACCCGTGGATATCGAGATCGAGGATATTGCCCACGGGCTGGCCTTTGTGGCGCGGTGGAACGGCCAGACGATGGGGGATTTTGCCTACTCAGTCGCAGAGCATTCATTGCTGGTTGAGGACATCTTCACCCGGATGCAGCCCAAGGCGCCGGTTAAATGGCGGCTGGCGGCACTGCTGCACGATGCGCCGGAATATGTGATCGGTGACATGATATCCCCTGTGAAGGCCGCAGTAGGACCGGGCTACGGCGATCTGGATCAGCGGCTGACGGCGGCGATTCACCTGCGGTTCGGGCTGCCGGCGGCGCTGCCCAAGACGGTCAAGGCGCAGATCAAGCGGGCAGACAAGGTCAGCGCCTGGATGGAAGCGGTGCAGATCGCGGGTTTTTCAGAGGCCGAAGCCAGCAAGTTCTTTGGCCGTCCGAATGCAGAGATTGCCAAGGGCCTGCTGATCCGCCTGCGCCCGCCGGTTGAGGTGCGGCAGGAGTTCATTGCCCGGCATCAGGCGCTGTTGCAGCAGATGTGAATGAAACGGGTTTTACCCAGCCAGGGCCGCTGCCCTGCCGGTGGTTCCAATCGGTATCCTGCTGGCTGTCCTGCGTAAGAGCGGAAGCAAGTTAAGGATGGCGGCGCCGCCAAGGGGCGGAGGCGGGACGGGAGGGTTACTCCCGCACGCGAAACGTCGTCTGTGCGTGCCCGTGCCAATGGGCCCAGTTCCAAAGTGCCGGGGGTGTCAGGCCCGGCGGTGACCGCGATCAATTGGAACTATGCCGCAGGCCGCTTAAGATCCCGTGAGACCAGCGTACGCAGGGTGCGCAACACCCTGCGTTGACGGGCAGAGCCCCGTGTCTGAAGTGGAAGGCTCAGCGCGGGCTGCGCTTGGCCAGGATCCGCTGCAGGGTGCGGCGGTGCATGTTCAGCCGGCGGGCGGTTTCCGAGACATTGCGGTCGCAGAGCTCATAGATCCGCTGGATATGCTCCCAGCGCACCCGGTCGGCGCTCATCGGGTTTTCCGGCGGCGGCGGCAGCTCATCACTGGTGGACAGCAGCGCATTCATGATGTCGGTGGCATCGGCCGGCTTGGACAGGTAGTCAGTCGCGCCGATCTTGACCGCCGCAACCGCTGTGGCGATGGCGCCGTAGCCGGTCAGCACGACAACCCGGCTGTCGGGGCGTTTCTCGCGCAGCACCTCGACCACATCCAGGCCGTTGCCGTCCTCCAGCCGCAGATCAACCACCGCATAGGCCGGCGGGCGAGCGGTTGCGATGGCGCTGCCTGCGGCGACGGATCCCGCAGTCTCTACCTCGAACCCGCGTTTTTCCATGGCCTTGGCCAGGCGCCGCAGAAACGGCTCGTCATCATCGACGAGCAGCAGTGTCTTGTCAGGTCCGATTTCCTGCAGATCAGTTTCGGCCATGCCCGGTCCTCCGCGCGGTTTTATCTATTGGCGCAAGAATATGTCCGGGCAGGGGAAAAGGTCAAACAGCTATCCTGCTTCAGATTTTCCCGACAAAGCAGGCGGTCTTGTCGGCCATCTGCTCTGCCGTTTCATCGCGGCGGAAGAACTCAACAAACCCTTCCTCGGGCAGCACCAGGTAGGAGAAGGTGGAATGGTCGACGAGATAGTAGTCCTCATCCCCTTCGTTCTTTTTGAAGTAGGTCTTGTAGGCCATGCTGGCCGCCTTCACCTGTTCCAGCGAACCGGTCAGGCCGATCATCTTTTCATGCAGGTTGGCGGCGAAATCGCCAACGGCTTCAGGGGTATCGCGGTCCGGGTCGATGGAGATGAACACCGGCGTCACGCTGACGCCGCGCTCAGCCAGAACGTCGATAGCATCAGCGTTGCGTGCTGCGTCCATCGGGCAGACGTCAGGACAGAAGGTGTAGCCGAAATAGACAATTGAAGGCTCCGTGATCACGTCCTTGTCGGTGACGGTTTCGCCCTTGGCATTGATCAGTTCGAACGGCCCGCCAATGGTTTCGGTGCCGCCTGCGATCTGGCTGCTGCGGCACTGCGCGAATTTGTCACCCCCGCTGCCTCCGCGGGTCAGAAACCAGGCACCGCCCACCAGGGCAGCGACAAAAGCAGCAGCTAGAAGAGCATAGACGCGGGTCATGGGATCACACTTTTCGTCAGGGAAGGGTTGTTGATCGTTTGCGGCGCCAGACCTATCAAGAAATACAGCCGATGCAACTGGCGCACGGCGTCACATCTGCGGGAGCACCGGAACCGGATGAACGACCGACTATTTATGCTGGCAAGCAGCCACGATCACAGTCATTGGGTCCGGCTGCGGACACTGATCCTGCTGCGCTGGGTCGCCATTGCCGGGCAGATCACCGCCATTGCTGTGGCGCAGCACCGGTTCAACCTGCAGCTGGAACTGGGGCTCTGTTACCTGGCGATCGGCATCTCCGCCGCCGGCAATTTGATTGCCATCTTTGCCTTCCCGGAAAACAAGCGGCTCAGCGAGTTCGAGAACTTCCTGATGGTGCTGTTCGACCTGCTGCAGCTGGCTTTCCTTGTTTACCTGACCGGCGGGCTGAACAATCCCTTTGCCCTGCTGGTGCTGGGGCCGGTTACGATTTCCGCCGCGGTGATGGGCCTGCGCTCGACCCTGATCATCGGGGCAACGGCCATTATCCTGGTCACGCTGATGGCCGAGTTTCACCTGCCGCTGCGGACCGAGCAGGGATTTATCCTACGGATCCCGGATGTGTTCATCTTCGGCAACTGGATCGCCATCGTCATCGCCATCCTCTTCATCGGTGCCTATTCCTTCCGGGTCAGCAACGAGATGCGGCTGATGTCGGACGCGCTGAGCGCCACCCAGCTGGCCTTGTCGCGCGAACAGAAGCTGACCGATCTGGGCGGCGTGGTGGCAGCGGCAGCGCATGAGCTGGGCACACCGCTGGCCACCATCAAGCTGACCAGTGCCGAGCTGATCGAGGAGCTGGACGACCGCCCGGACCTGCGCGAGGACGCCGCGCTGATCCGCGAACAGGCCGACCGCTGCCGGGACATCCTGCGCGGTATGGGCCGGGCCGGCAAAGACGACCTGCACCTGCGCCAGGCCCCTTTCTCGACACTGGTGACAGAAGCGGCAGAGCCGCATATGCACCGCGGCAAAGCAGTTCTCTACCATGAGGAGCCGCTGGAAGGCGGCGATTTTCAGCAGCCGACGGTGCTGCGCAAACCGGAGATCATTCACGGGCTGCGCAATCTGGTTCAGAATGCCGTCGATTTCTCGCAGTCCACTGTCTGGATTGATGCGGCATGGGACAACGACCGCATCGTCCTGAAGATCAGCGACGACGGTTCGGGTTTCCCTCCGCATTTGCTGGGCCGCATAGGCGACCCTTTTGTGCGCCGCCGCCGGGGCGAAAGCGAACTGAAGCAGCGCCCGGAGTACGAGGGCATGGGGCTGGGCCTGTTCATTGCCAAGACGCTGCTGCAGCGCACAGGCGCACAGCTGAGATTCGCCAACGGCTCTGACCCCCACCAGACCATTTCCCCCGGCATTGAACAGACGGGCGCCATTGTCGAGGTTGCCTGGCCACGCGAGAAAATCGACGCCATGGAAGCAGGAGGCCCTGTCACCGGCAAAAATTTACCTTTAGAAATTTAACTATTCACTTTTGGGAAACCAATTAAACTTCATTTAACCATTTTTAGGGAACCATGCGGGTAAACGAGAGCTGAACTAGGCAGGAAGACATGCAGGATTTCGCGTCGATCGAATGGTTTGTACTGGCCGCGCTATGCGCTGCCACGGCTGCCGCCGCAGTTTGGTGGCTGTCCCCCTCCCCCCGCCGCAGTGGCATGGAGCACGATCTGCTGGCCGCCGATGGCCGGACTGATGCCGTGTTCCTGTTCGATGACAGCAGCCTGATCGGCTGGTCTTCCGGGGCCCGCAAATTTATCGGCGACCAAGCGGAGAACTTTGATTGGAGCATGCTGCGCGACCAGCTGGCCCGCAGCTATCCTGGCCTGCCGCAGTCGCCTGGTTTTCTCAAGGATGTGGGGCCGCTGGTGCTGTCCGGCACCGCCGCCGCTGAAAGCCGCGAAGCACATTGCGAATGGATTGATGGTGTGACCCGCGTTCAGCTGCGCCGCAGCACCTTGGAAGAACACAATAAATCCCTGGATCAAGAGCTGACCACCCTGCGGGCCGCGGTGCATCAGGCGCCCTATCCGGTCTGGCTTCAGTCGGAAGAAGGCAATGTTACCTGGTCCAACCTGGCCTATGACAATCTCGGCCAGAAGATTCGCGGCCGCAGCGCAGATTTTTCTGATCCTCTGTTCGTGGATCTCCATGATCCGATGACCAGCGGCAAACCGGAACGGATTTCCATCCCGCTGCCGGAAAGCACCAAGAAGCTGTGGTACAACGTCTCAACCACCGAAACCGAGGCCGGCTGGCTGTGCCACGCGGTCGATGTGAACGCGGTGGTCGACGCCGAGGTTGCCCAGCGCAATTTTGTGCAGACGCTGGCCAAGACCTTTGCCCAGCTGTCCATTGGCCTGGCGATCTTTGACCGCAACCGCCAGCTGGTTCTGTTCAATCCGGTGCTGATCGACCTGACCGCGCTGCCGGCAAACTTCCTGAGCTCGCGGCCCAACCTGCTGACCTTCTTTGACCGGCTGCGCGATCAGCGGATGATGCCGGAACCCAAGAGCTACTCCAGCTGGCGCCACCAGATGGCGGACCTGCTGGAGGCTGCCGCCGAGGGGCGTTACCAGGAAACCTGGTCGCTGCCTTCAGGGTCTGTCTACAAGGTCTCGGGCCGGCCGCATCCGGATGGCGCCATCGCCTTCCTGTTCGAGGATATCACCGCCGAAGTCACCCTTACCCGCCAGTTCCGCTCTGAGCTGGAAATGGGGCAATCAATCCTGGATCAGATGGACGAAGCCATCGCGGTGTTCGCCAATGACGGCAGCATGAGCTTTTCAAACAGCGCGTATGACACCCTTTGGCAGATGGACCCGGACTCCAGCTTTGCCAAAGTGTCTATCATGGATGCCAGCCGCATCTGGCAGGACATCTGTTCGCCGACCCCTGTCTGGGGCGAGATCCGTGACTTCGTGGCAGGCTGCGAAGGGCGCGAGGCCTGGTGGTCCCATGTTCAGCTGCGCGACGGCACCGGGTTGGTCTGCAAAGTGTCCGCTATACAGAACGGTGCCACCATGGTCAGCTTCCGCAAGCCTGAAACCGCTGCTCTGCCGGCTGGCCAGGAACGGTTCCCCGCCTCAAGCAAGGGCTGAGCGGGGAAACCCGCTTGCAGCAGCACCGCGGCGGCGCCATTCTAGCGCCATGACATTTGAAACTGCGTCCTGCACGCTGAATTCACCTGATGAAACGGCCCAGCTGGCCGCCAAGATCGCCGGAGCACTGCGCCCCGGCGATTGCCTGTTGCTGGAGGGTGTTATCGGCGCCGGAAAGACCCATTTTGCCCGCCATCTGATACAGTCGCTGATGGACGTTCCCGAGGATGTGCCCTCGCCCACTTTTACATTGGTGCAGACTTATGACGTGCCCGCCGGCGAGTTGTGGCACACCGACCTTTACCGTTTGTCCTCTTTGGACGAACTGGAGGAACTGGGCCTGACCGAAGCCTTTGACAGTGCGATCTGCCTGGTTGAGTGGCCTGACCGGCTGCAGGAACTGACTCCGCCGCACGCCTTGCATCTGACGCTGGCCCTGGATGCCGAACACGAAGACCGCCGCCACCTGACGCTCCGCTGGAGTGACGCAAAGTGGCAGCCCCTTATGGAGCGCATTTGCGCATGAGCGACCGTAATTCCCTGTGCGAGAGTTTTCTTTCGCAAACACCCTATGCCAACTGGCAGCGCGGCCCGCTTGCCGGCGATGCCTCCAACCGGCGTTATGAGCGGCTGACTAGCGCTGAAGGCCAGACTGTTGTGCTGATGGACGCGCCGCCGGAAAAAGGCGAGGACATCCGGCCTTTTGTCCGCATTGCAGACTACCTGCGTGCCCAGGGCCTCAGCGCTCCTGAAATTCTGGCGCAGGATCCCGAAAACGGGTTTCTGCTATTGGAGGATCTGGGCGACGATCTTTATGCCCGCATCATCGAACGCGAGCCGGTGCTGGAAAGAGAGCTTTATGAAGCTGCGACCGACGCGCTGGTTGCCCTTCATCAGGCGCCGATGCCGGAATTGGAGTCCTACGGGCCGCGGCTGATGGCGGAAATGGCCGGGCTGGCATTTTCGAAATACCGCGCCGGCATTCTTGGTGAAGGCGACGCGGATCTGCAGGCCCGGTTCGAAAACCAGTTCGAGGACATCCTGCGCGAAACAGTCAAGGGCGATCCGGTCCTGGTGCAGCGCGACTACCACGCCGAAAACCTGCTGTGGCTGCCGGACCGGGATGGTGTCGCCCGTGTCGGCCTGCTGGATTTTCAGGACGCACGCGCGGGCCACCCGGCCTATGATCTTGTGTCGCTCCTGCAGGACGCCCGACGCGACGTGCCCGCCGGTATCGAAATGCAGATGGTGAACCGTTACATAGACGGTGCCGGGATGGATGATTCAGGCTTCCGTACCGCCTATACGGTGCTGGGCGTGCAGCGGAACCTGCGGATTCTGGGTGTTTTTGCGCGGCTCTGCCACGACTACGGAAAGCCGCATTACGTGGACCTGATTCCGCGGGTCTGGGACCACCTCATCCGCGGCCTGGAGCACTCCGCACTGGCACCTGTGGCAAACCTGCTGCGAGACAGCCTGCCCGCTCCGACGCCCGAAAATCTCGAAAAGCTGAGGCCCTGATGCAGCGTTGCCCCGAAGCTGTCATGCTGTTTGCCGCTGGGTTCGGCACTCGGATGCGGGAGCTGACCCGCGACAAGCCGAAACCAATGATCCAAGTGGCCGGCCGGCCGCTGATTGCTCATGCTCTGGACTTGGCCAAGGCAGTTCAGCCTGTCCGGATTGCGGCCAATGTGCATTACAAACCTGAGCCTCTGAAAGCCTTTTTAGAGCCTGAAAGCGTGCTGATCAGCCATGAAGCACCTGAAATTCTCGATACCGGCGGCGGGTTGCGCCATGCCCTGCCTCTGCTGGGCAGCGGCCCGGTTTTCACCATGAACACGGATGCCATCTGGAAAGGCCCGAACCCGCTGCAATTGGCGCAAAAGGCCTGGGACCCGGACCGGATGGATGCGCTTTTGGTCTGTGTGCCGCTTGCGAATGCCATCGGCCGCAGTGGCCAGGGCGACTTTTCAGCCGATGCCGAGGGCCGTATCAGCCGCGGCGGAAATCTGGTCTATGGCGGGGTGCAGATCCTGAAAACACAAGGGCTGCAGGACGTTGAGGAGCAGGTGTTCTCGCTTAATGTCCTGTGGAACCGGATGGCTGCAGCCGGACGGCTGTTTGCACTGGAATATCCTGGCCGCTGGTGCGATGTGGGCCATCCCGAAGGGATCAAGCTGGCCGAGGACCTGATTGCCGCAGATGATGTTTGAACCGTCCGCCAAACCGCGCGTCTTTGCCGTGCCCTGCGGCGTGGATTTCCCGCAGGCGCTGGTCGAGGGACTGCGTGAGCGCGCCCGGAAGCTGCCGCCGGAAGCACTGGCCAGGGCAGAGCTGATCGTCAACACCTCCCGCATGGCGCGGCGTATCCGCAGCCTGTTTGACGACGGCCCCGCGATGCTGCTGCCGCGCATGCTGATGCTGACCGACCTGGCGCAGCGGGCTGCATTGGACGGGTTGCCGCCCGCCCTGCCCCCGCTGCGGCGCCGGCTGGAGCTGTCGCAGCTGATTACCAAGCTGCTGGATGCACAGCCCGACCTTGCCTCCCGCGCGTCACTTTATGATCTCTCTGACAGCCTCGCGGCGCTGATTGACGAGATGCAGGGCGAAGGTGTCAGCACGGATGCCATCCGGGAACTGGACGTTTCGGACATGTCCGGCCACTGGGCACGGGCGCAGGCCTTCATCGGCATCGCGGATGAATTCACCGGCCTGCATGAGGGCGCGATGGACGCACAGGCGCGGCAGCGGCAGGTGGTGCTGAACCTGATTGAGGAATGGCAGGAAAACCCGCCTGCCCACCCGGTCATTCTGGCCGGCTCCACCGGGTCGCGCGGCACCACCTTGATGCTGATGCAGGCCATTGCCCGCCTGCCGCAGGGCGCCGTGGTGCTGCCCGGTTTCGATTTCGACCAGCCGGATCATGTCTGGGGCGGGCTGGATGACCCGATGATCTCGGAAGATCACCCGCAGTACAGGTTTCACAAGCTGATGAAGGACCTGGAACTGGCCCCGGGCGACGTGCAGCCTTGGACCGATACGCGGCCGGTCTCTCCCGAACGGAACCGGCTGGTCTCGCTGGCCTTGCGCCCGGCCCCGGTGACCGACGCCTGGATGAGCGAAGGCCCCAAGCTGACCGGATTGGACAAGGCCACCGAAAACGTCACCCTGGTTGAGGCTCCCAGCCCCCGTGCTGAGGCGCTGGCGATTGCGCTGCGCTTGCGTCAGGCGGCAGAGGACGGCCAGACCGCTGCGCTGATCACGCCTGACCGGATGCTGACACGCCAGGTTTCCGCCGCGCTGGACCGCTGGAACATCCTGCCGGATGATTCCGCCGGCCTGCCGCTGCAGCTGTCGCCACCAGGCCGGTTTCTGCGCCATGTGGCAGGGCTGTTCTGCAAGCCGCTGGCCTGTGACAGCCTGCTGACGCTGCTGAAGCACCCGCTGACCCATGACGGTGCGGACCGCGGCAATCACCTGCGCCAGACCCGCGAATTGGAACTGTCGCTGCGCCGCAACGGACCGCCCTTCCCCGATGCCGCGGCCTTTGCCAGCTTTGAAAAGGGCCGTCAGCTGACACAGGGCTGGACCGGCTGGTTGAGCGCCTGTTTCGCGGATCAGGAGATCGCCGGCACCCTGCCCCTGACCGATTGGGTCGAACGGCTGCGCGATCTGGCCGAGCGTATCGCTGCCGGCAGCCAAACGGACGGCGCCGGCACGCTGTGGGACAAGAAGGCGGGCCAAGCCGCCCTCGCCTGTATCGAAAATCTGGAGAGTGAGGCCCCCTATGGCGGCGAGATGACCGCCCGCGATTTTGCCGACCTGCTGGGCGCGCTGCTGAGCCAGGGTGAAGTGCGCGACCGCGATGCGCCATATGGCTCTATCATGATCTGGGGCACGCTGGAGGCGCGTGTGCAGGGCGCCGATCTGGTCATTCTGGGCGGCCTGAACGAAGGCAGCTGGCCTGAGGCCGCCAGTCCCGATCCCTGGCTGAACCGCCAGTTGCGCAATCAGGCAGGTCTGTTGCTGCCCGAACGCCGCATCGGCCTGTCGGCGCATGACTTCCAGCAGGCAATTGCCGCAACTGAGGTCTGGCTGACCCGCGCCGAACGGTCAGAGGAAGCCGACACCGTACCGTCACGCTGGCTGAACCGCCTGTCCAACCTGCTGTCCGGCCTGCCGGACCAGGGCGGCCGGGATGCGCTGGACGCGATGCGAGCCAAAGGCCGGCAATGGCTGGGCTGGGCAGACGCGCTGGAGGAGCCTACGCCCATTCCGCAGATGCCGCGTCCCTCGCCGCGTCCGCCGGTTGCGGCCCGCCCGCGGCGCCTGACCATTACGGAAATTCCGCGGCTGATCCGCGACCCTTATGCGATTTACGCCAAACATGTGCTGCGGCTGAAGCCGCTGAACCCGCTGGTGCAGGAACCCGACGCCCTGCTGCGCGGGATTGTGGTGCATGAGGTATTTGAGCATTTCATCAAGGAAGCCCAGGCGGATCCAAGCCTGCTGACTGCCAGCCAGCTGATCGAAAAGACCCGGGAGCTGCTGGATGCCCATGTGCCTTGGCCCGTTGCCCGTATCCTGTGGCACAGCCGCATCCGCAAGATTGCCGGCGACTTTGTGCTGGCAGAACAGGAACGCCAGGCCCGCGCCAAACCTGTTGCCTTTGAAGCCAAGGGCAGCGCCCGGCTGGATCCGCTGGATTTCACCATCGCCTGCCGCGCCGACCGGATCGACATGGATGAGCGCGGTTTCCTGCATCTGTATGACTACAAGACCGGCGCGCCGCCCAGCGAGTCCCAGCAGAAGAAGTTTGAAAAGCAGCTGCTGATCGAGGCCGCCATGGCTGAGGAAGGCGCCTTTGACGATCTTGGCCCGGCGGAGGTTGCCCGCGCCCTGTTCATTGGCCTTGGCTCCAGCATGAAAGAAGTGCGCGCACCGCTCAAGGACGAGCCGCCCGCCAAGGTCTGGGATGAGCTGCGTACCCTTATCGGGGCCTATTTCGAGCCTGAACAGGGCTACTCGAGCCGCCGCATGGTGTATCGGGATGACATCGCCGGCGACTACGACCACCTGGCGCGCTACGGCGAATGGGACCGCAGCGCCGAACCGCAACCGGAGGATCTGGCATGACCATCCGCGACGCCGCCTCTGAGGCGCAGTTCCGCGCCGCCCGGCCCGATGCCTCCACCTGGCTGGCGGCAAATGCCGGCTCCGGCAAGACCAAGGTGCTGACCGACCGGGTGGCCCGGCTGCTGCTGAAGGGCGTGCAGCCGCAGCACATCCTGTGCCTCACCTATACCAAGGCCGCCGCCAGCGAGATGCAGAACCGGCTGTTCAAGCGGTTGGGCGAATGGGCGATGCTGGAAGATCCGGCGCTGATCGCAGCGCTGACCGAATTGGGAGAGGTCAACACTGCGGCTGAGGATCTGGCCAAGGCGCGCACCCTGTTTGCCCGCGCGATTGAGACGCCGGGCGGGCTGAAGATCCAGACCATCCACTCCTTCTGTTCGTCTCTGCTGCGCCGCTTCCCGCTGGAGGCCGGCGTCAGCCCGCAGTTTTCCGAAATGGACGACCGTGCGGGCCAGCTTTTGCGGGCGGAGATCATGGAGGATTTTGCGCAAGGCGCTGATGCCCCGCTGGTCGATGCCCTCGCGCGGCATGTGAGCGACAGCGACTTCGAAACACTCACTTCCTCAATTTGCAATCGCCGGGCCGACTTCGGAGAGACGCTGGACTGGGACGGGCTGCTGGACCTGTTTGGCCTTCCCAAAGGTTTCGATGAAACAGCGCTTGAATCGCTGGTGTTTCTGGGCGGCGAGGAAGAGCTGCTGCAGCGTACCCGGGAGATGCTGGGACAGGGCGGGTCAACCGACCAGAAAGCAGCGGAGAAACTGGCGGGGATTACTAAACCGGCAATCGCCGATCTTGGCGCGCTCGAAAGCGTGTTCCTGACCGGCGCCGGCGCCAAGGAGCCTTTCACCGCCAAAATAGACAAGTTCCCAACCAAGAAACTGCGCGAATCCCACCTGTCGCTGATGGACCAGCTGGAACCGCTGATGCTGCGGGTTGAGGACGCGCGCGCCAAACGTCTGGCGCTGACTGCCGCGCGCAAGAGCCACGACCTGCACCGCTTCGCAGCCGCCTTCCTGCCGGAATATGAACGGCGCAAGCAACTGCGCGGCTGGCTCGACTTTGACGACCTTATCCTGAAAGCCCGGCAACTGCTGAACGATCCCGGCGTGGCTGCCTGGGTGCTGTACCGGCTGGACGGCGGCATCGACCACATTCTGGTGGACGAGGCACAGGACACCAGCCCGGTGCAATGGGACGTGATCGAAAAACTCGCGCAGGAATTCACTGCCGGCGAGGGCGCGCGCTCGGACGTGGAGCGCACCATCTTTGTGGTCGGTGACAAGAAGCAGTCGATCTATTCGTTCCAGGGCGCTGACCCGGATGCGTTTGACCGGATGCAGCAGGAGTTCGGCAACCGGCTGGCGGAAACCGGAGCAGGGCTGCAGGATGCCTCGCTCGATTTCTCCTTCCGTTCCTCTGCGGCAATCCTGAAGCTGGTCGATCTGGTGTTCAAGGACAGCCCGCGCGCCGGTTTCCGCAAGGACGCGCTGCATAGGGCCTTCAAGTCGGACCTGCCAGGCCGGGTGGACCTGTGGCCGGTGGTAGAAAAGGTGGAGGATGACGAGGATCCCGATTGGACCAGCCCCGTCGACCGCCCCAGCAGCCGCCATCACACGGTGATTCTGGCAGAACGGATTGCCGGGTCGATCAAGCAGATGATTGAAACCGGCGTCACCATTCCGGAGGATGGGCCCGAACGCGGCACCTTTCAGCGCCGTCCGGTGCAGGCCGGCGATTTCCTGATCCTGGTGCAGCGCCGCTCCGATCTGTTCTCGGAAATCATCCGCGCCTGCAAGAAGGCTGAACTGCCTATCGCCGGCGCTGACCGGCTGAAGGTCGGTGCGGAGCTGGCGGTCAAGGACATTGCCGCGCTGCTGCGGTTCCTGGCGCTGCCGGAAGACTCATTGTCCTTGGCGGAAGCGTTGAAATCGCCGCTGTTCGGCTGGACCGAGCAGGCGTTGTTTGATCTCGCGCACCGGCGGGAGGCGATGTACCTGTGGCCCGCGCTGCGGGAGCGGGCACAGGAGTTCCCGGAGACCATGGCGGTGCTGGATGACCTGCGCGCCAATGCGGATTTCCTGCGGCCCTTTGATCTGATTGAGCGTATCCTGACCCGCCACGGCGGCCGCCAGAAACTGCTGGGCAGGCTGGGGCCGGAAGCGGAAGACGGCATCAACGCGCTGCTGTCGCAGGCTCTGGCGTATGAGCGCACCGATGTGCCCAGCCTCACCGGGTTTCTGGTCTGGATGCAGACCGATGATCTGGAGATCAAACGCCAGATGGGCGCGGCCGGCAATATGATCCGGGTGATGTCGGTGCATGGATCCAAAGGTCTGGAGGCGCCGATCGTGATCCTGCCGGACACCGCCAAACGCCAGGCCCCGCGGGACGCGGAGATCATGCTGGCCGAAGGCACACCTGTCTGGAAGCTGCCCAAGGACCAGATGCCTGCTGCTATGCTGGCGGCCCGTGAAGCTGCCCAGGAAAAGCTGCAGAATGAACGCCTGCGGCTGCTCTATGTGGCTCTGACCCGGGCGGAAAAGTGGCTGATTGTCGCTGCCGCGGGCGACGCGGGCGAACAAGGCGACAGCTGGTACCGCATGACAGAGGGCGCCTTGCGCGAGGGTGGCGCAGTGGAGTTCGACTGTCCCGGCGGGGCAGGATTACGCCTGCAGCACGGGGATTGGGACGGGCTGCCACGGATTGAAAAGCCGGTGGGGGAAGTCCTGAAATACAGCTTGCCGGAGGTTTTTTCCCGCGCGGCCGGAGCCTATGAGGCGCCGGCGCCGGCGCTCAGCCCCTCTGACCTGGGCGGGGCGAAGGCCTTGCCAGGTGACCTGGGCCTGGATGAGGAAGCCGCCAAGGCTCGCGGCAGCCGGCTGCACCTGCTGCTGGAGCACCTGCCGGGCCGGCCTGAAGACCACTGGCCGCAGCTTGCCGGCAACCTTCTGCAGGAAGCCGAGGATATTGCAGAGCTGCTCGCCGAGGCGTCCGGCGTTCTGAAAAACGCCGGCTTGTCCCATATTTTCGCCCCTGAAACCCTGGCCGAAGTGCCCATCACCGCCGACCTGAACGGAGGCCGTCTGCATGGCATCATAGACCGCCTGATCGTCACACCTGACAGGGTTCTGGCGGTGGACTTCAAATCCAATGCCACCGTACCGGAAGTGCCGGAACAATGCCCCGAAGGTTTGCTGCGCCAGATGGGTGCCTATGCCCATGCGCTGGCACAGATTTACCCGGGCCGCACTATCGAAACCGCGCTTCTTTGGACCCGAACGGCCACGCTGATGCCGCTGCCGCACGAACTTGTGACAGCGGCGCTGATGCGGCGTCTGGAACCTTGACGATCCGTTAAGCCGTACATAGGTTCCAACTCCAGTTGCCACACACTCATGGAGACATGCATATGTCCACCGTAGCCGTCACCGACGCCACCTTTGACGCCGAAGTCAAGAACTCCGATATCCCCGTTGTGGTGGATTTCTGGGCCGAGTGGTGCGGTCCCTGCAAACAGATTGGCCCGGCTCTGGAAGAGCTGGCCGCGGAATTCGGCGGCAAGGTGAAAATCGCCAAGGTCGACGTTGACAGCAACCCGAACTCCGCAGCCGCCATGGGCGTGCGCGGCATTCCGGCGTTGTTCATCTTCAAGGACGGCCAGGTGATCTCCAACCGTGCCGGCGCCGCCCCCAAGGCCGCGCTGCAGAGCTGGATCGAAGAGTCGATCTGAGCCGGATCCAAACCGGATTTCCTAGGGCTGTCCCCACGGGGACGGCCCTTTTTTGTTTTGAGCGCTGGCGTACCGGCTGGCGGCAAACTGGCACTGTCCTTTGAGCTGATACCCTGCGACGGTTCGCCTTGAGACAGGTAAAGGAGGCAAAATGGCCAAGACACGGGTACTGGTGGAATTCGGCATGGGCACGTCGCTGAGGCGCGAGGACTATACTGAAGCCGCTCGCCGGGCGATCAAGGACGCGCTGTGGCACAACTCCGTCAACATGGCGGAACTGTTTGATTTCCGTAAGGAAGACATGATTATCGACGCGGAGATCGGTGTGCAGAAACCAGAAGCGGTAGACAGGGACGCACTGCTGGAGATTTTTCCCTACGGCCAGCCCAGCATCCGGGTTGTGGAAGGCGGGCTCGACATCGAAAAACCACGTGGCGGGCAGACGGTGATAGCCAATGCGGCTGTGGTGGTTTCCTTTGACATGGAGACGGTGGAATGAGCGAGAAACGCATCATCCTGGAAATGGGCACCGGCAACGACCTTTACGGCCAGGATTACACCAAGGCGGCGCGGCGCGCGGTGCAGGACGCACTGCATCATTCGTCGATCACCCTGTTTTCCAAGCTTGGCATCGATCACAGCGAAATGCGTGTTGACGTGACCATCGGGGTGCAGCGGCCGGAGGCGGTGGATTGCGATCTGGTAGCGCAGGACTTGCCGCGGGGCAGGGCCAGTGTGCGGGCGGTCAACGGCGGGCTGGATGTGGAGGATGCAGAAGCCGGCAGCCGCCATGTAGTGGCCACCGCTGCAATCGAGGCCTGGCTGCCGGATCAGGCCGGGAAATACAAAATCACAGCCCCGAAATGAACAAAGCCGCCCGTTTCTGGGCGGCTCATTCAATGTCTTCGACCAATTTAGTCTCAGATCTTGGCGATGTCGGCGCGGCTCATGCCGATGTCGTCCAGCTGTGCGTCGGTCAGCCGGGCCAGAGCCTTGCGGGTCTCGCGGGCTTCATACCACTCCACGATGGAGGTTTTCACATTGGTCATAGCGTCGACCACGCGGAGAACGGTGACTGCTCCGAGCGGCGCATGAATGTTTGCGGTCGTCATTTGCGCATATCCTTCTAAGAAACAGCCGACCCTGTGCCGGTTGTGAGCCCCATGTAGGATGCGTAGCTGAGTCCCGCAATTGCCGGTTCGACAGCCCCGCCTTGCGCTTTCTGCATAGCGGCGAAACCCCTTGCAGTCCTTGCAAAGCCTGTGATCCGGCCCGCTCTCTTGTGCCGGCGGGGGGATGGTTCCATATAGGGGGCAACTTAACGGAGGCATTTATGGCAGACGATCAATTCCCCGGCTGGCACGGCACCACCATCATCGGCGTCAAGAAGGACGGTCAGGTGGTCATCGCCGGCGACGGCCAGGTGTCGCTGGGGCAGACAGTGATCAAGGGCACCGCCCGCAAGGTGCGGCGCCTGTCGCCCGGCGGTTTTGATGTGGTGGCAGGCTTTGCCGGCTCGACCGCCGATGCTTTCACCCTGCTGGAGCGTCTTGAAGCCAAGCTGGAAGCAACCCCGGGCCAGCTGGCCCGCGCCAGTGTGGAACTGGCCAAGGACTGGCGCACCGACAAATACCTGCAGAAGCTGGAAGCGATGCTGATCGTCACTGACGGCACCGATATGTTTGTGATCACCGGCGCCGGCGATGTGCTGGAGCCCGAACATGATGTGGCGGCCATCGGATCCGGCGGCAATTTTGCCCTGGCTGCAGCCCGCGGCATGATGGACAGCGATAAATCCGCGGAATCCGTGGCCCGCGACGCCATGGCCATTGCCGCCGATATCTGCGTCTACACCAATGGAAATCTGACCGTCGAAACCATTGGACGGGAAGGCTGAGGTGGGCAGGGTCAACCAGGACGATCTGCGCGCCGCCGTTGGCTCAGGCCTGCTAAGCGAAGCTCAGGCGGCCTCGCTGCTGGCATTGGCCGACAGCCGCCGGGGCGCCAGGGAAAACCTGGCTCCGGGCGATGAACCCTTTGAACTGTTTAAAGGGTTCAACGAGATATTCATCGTCATCGGCCTGTTGATCCTGGCCTCCGGCTGGATGGCTTTTACAGCCGTCGATCTGGCAGGCTCGCTGGGCGGCTATCAGCAGAAGGCGGTCTATTCCGCCATCGCAGGGGCCGCGGTTCTTTGGCTGCTGGCTGAATACTTCATCCGCCGCCGCCGCATGGTTGCACCTGCCATCGCCCTGTCGCTGCTGTGGGCCGGCAATGCAGGCACCGGGTTTACAGCATATTTCTCGCAACCTTTCATGATTGCGCAGAACGACTTCTCCAGCCTGCCGCTGCCTGTTGCAGCCGCAACCGCTACAATCGCGGTGTTCTGGGTGCGCTTCCGGGTCCCCTTTGCCATGGCATTGATTGCTTTGGGGGTCTTTGCGGTTGCACTTCTGTCGGGCGCCATACGGGCCGGCACCCCAGCAGGAATAAGCGATCTGTTCCTGCTGTCAGCCAGTGGCCCCTTTGCCTGGATCACTCTGGCCGTCGGGTGTTGCGTTTTTGCGGTTGCGATGATTTTCGATCTCAGCGACCCGCACCGGGTGACGCGGCGGTCCGCGCAGGGGTTCTGGCTGCATGTCGTTGCCGCACCGGCCCTGGTCAACACCATTGCTCTCAGCCTTCTGGACAGTGGCACCTCCAGTTCAAATTTTCTCTTATTTGCCGTCCTTGTGCTGTTTGCCCTCATCGCAATCATCATCGACCGCCGGTCCTTCCTGATTGCCGCCATCGGCTACAGCGTCACCCTGGCCGACACCGTGTTCAGCGGCGAAGGCACCGCCATCACCATACTGGCGCTTGGTGTGTTTCTGGTTGCCCTCGGCGCCTTCTGGAGCCGCATCCGAGCGGTCCTGCTTACCCCCTTGTCCGGTGTGCTGCCACTTGACCGGCTGCCGCCCTCACACTGAAACGGAAAGACCCATGACTGATCTGACCCCCCGCGAAATCGTCTCGGAACTGGACCGCTTCATCATCGGCCAGAAGGAAGCCAAGCGCGCCGTCGCCGTGGCACTGCGCAGCCGCTGGCGGCGCAAGCAGCTGGCCGACGATCTGCGCGATGAAGTGTACCCCAAGAACATCCTGATGATCGGCCCCACCGGCGTCGGCAAAACCGAGATTTCCCGCCGTCTGGCGAAGCTCGCGCGCGCGCCTTTCATCAAGGTTGAGGCCACCAAGTTCACCGAGGTCGGCTATGTCGGCCGGGATGTGGAACAGATCATCCGCGATCTGGTGGACAGCGCCATTGCCCAGACCCGCGAGTACATGCGCGAAGACGTGAAGGCCAACGCCCATAAGGCCGCAGAGGACCGGGTTGTGGAAGCCATCGCCGGCAGCGATGCCCGTGAGGCCACCCGCGAGATGTTCCGCAAAAAACTGAAGGCGGGGGAGCTGGACGACACGGTGATCGAACTGGATGTGGCCGACACCTCCAATCCGATGGGCATGTTCGAAATCCCCGGCCAGCCCGGTGGCGGCAACATGGGAATGCTGAACCTGGGCGACCTGTTCGGCAAGGCGATGGGCGGGCGCACCACGCGCAAGAAGATGACCGTTGCCGAAAGCTATGAGGTGCTGATCAGCGAGGAAGCTGACAAGCTGCTGGATGACGAAACCGTCACCCGCACCGCGCTGGAGTCGGTGGAGCAGAACGGCATCGTCTTTCTGGATGAGATCGACAAGGTCTGCGCCCGTCAGGAAACCCGCGGCGGCGACGTCAGCCGGGAAGGCGTGCAGCGCGACCTGCTGCCGCTTATCGAAGGCACCACCGTCAGCACCAAACACGGGCCTGTGAAGACCGACCATATCCTGTTCATCGCCTCCGGCGCGTTCCATATCGCCAAGCCGTCGGATCTGCTGCCAGAACTGCAGGGCCGCCTGCCGATCCGGGTCAACCTGCGGGCGCTGACCGAAAAGGACTTTGTCCGCATCCTCACGGAGACCGACAATGCGCTGACACGGCAGTACACCGCGCTGATGGGCACCGAGGAAGTTGAAGTGACCTTCACGGAAGACGGGATTGCCGCGCTGGCCAAAATCGCGGCTGAGGTGAACCAGACTGTCGAAAACATCGGCGCGCGGCGGCTTTACACCGTAATGGAACGCGTGTTCGAAGAACTTTCCTTCACAGCGCCTGACCGTTCGGGCGAGGCGGTCACGGTAGACGCGGCTTTTGTGAAAAAGAACCTGGGTGAGCTTGGCCGCTCTGCGGATGTTAGCCGTTACGTGCTGTAAACTGCCCAAGCCGCGCTGAGCCACTGGACAATGGCGGCAGGTCAGATAGCCTGCCGCTATTTGAATTCGGGGGCAAATATCATGCAGGTTCTGCGCGCAGTTTGCGTATTGTTCGTGACCGTCCTCGTAGGCTGCACGGACAGGTCCTACTCGCCCACAGTTCCTGGAGCTTTGCAGCTGGGTACTGCCAAGACCATTTTTGCAGCGACCAACCGCGATCCCCTGCCGGATGGGACCTTTGGTTCTGACCGGACGGAAGGATTCAGCCTGCTTGAGCTTACTGTGTCAATTCCGCCCAACCGGCAGCCTGGATCCTTGGAATTCGGATACCAGGATCCAGATCCAGCCACTGAGTTCACCATGGCCGGACGCCGGAAATTCGAGAGCGAAGCTGCCTTTTCTTCACGCCTGAACCAGGAACTGGCCAAGTTCCCGCCGCAGGAGAGGGACGTCACTGTATTTGTGCACGGCTTCAATTCCACCCAGGCCGAAACCGCGTTCCGCGCGGCGCAACTGACCCATGACATCAACGTCCCCGGGGCAACGGTCATTTATTCCTGGCCCAGCAAGGGCAAGGCGCTTGGCTATGCATATGATGCCGATAGCGTCCTGTTTGCCCGCGATGGACTGGAAATGCTGCTGCGCAAGCTGCGTTCGCCAGGCACCGGCCGGGTTGTGGTGGTGGCGCATTCCATGGGCGGGCTGCTGACCATGGAGGCGCTGCGCCAGATCGAAATCAAGACACCGGGATGGACCGCCCGCAACCTGGGCGGCGTGGTGCTGATGTCTCCGGACCTGGACGTTGATGTGTTCAAGTCGCAGATGCAGCGCTTTGCCGAAGTCCCGCAGCCGTTTGCCATCTTCGTTTCGCAAAAGGACAATATCCTGACCCTGTCGCAACGGCTGCGCGGATTGAACGGGCGGGCAAGGCTGGGCAATCTCAACAATATTGAGGAAATCAGCGACCTTCCGGTAGAAGTCATTGATACGACGGCCTTTGCCGACGAAGCGGAATCGCAGCATTTTGTTGCTGCCAGCTCACCGGCGCTGCTGGCGCTGCTGAAAGGCGCCCGGCAAACGGCGCAGACATTCGAACGTGATCAGGACCGTCTGCGCAGGATTTTACCGGGCCAGATCGTTATCCGGGACAGTGCCATAGAAATCGCGCTGGAAGGCCCCCCATCCAATAACCGGTGACAGCCGTCAGCGGCCCCGCCGGAGATAGACGTAATATGCACCTTCTCCGCCATGGCTGATGTGAGCCGGCGTGACCTGCAGAACCGCCTGCGACAACGGCGGCAGGGCAAGCCATTGCGGCACCTTGTGGCGCAGCACCCCGCGCGGCACCGGCATCGGGCCCGGCTCGTCCCGGTCCTTTCCCTTGCCGGTTACCACCAGCACCAGCCGCTTGCCCGATGCCTGAGCCGAAAGGATAAAGCGCGTCAGGGCAGGGTGCGCGGTGTCGATCCGCATGCCATGCAGGTCCAGCTTGCCTTCCGGCCTGATCTTGCCGCGTTTCATCCGGCGGAAGGCCTTTTCGTCCATCTGCAGCGGATCACTGGCCAGGCTACGGGCAATCGACGGCTTCAGATCATGTTTCACCGGCTTGGGTTTGGCATTGCTGCCAACCTTGAACGGCGCCAGGCGCGGTTCCGGTTGCTTGACCGGTTTGGGTTTCGGCATCGGCGCTGCTGGCGGCGTGGAGTGGGTACCCGGGTGCAACCGCTCTGTGTGCTTCACGACCTTGTGCCAAAGGTCGATCTCATCTCCTGTCAGTTTGCGCCGTGTCATTTAGATGTCTTCCGGCAGCATCGCATAGGCCCGCTGGATCGGCAGCAGAACCACCATCCGGCCCGGGTCTTTCATCGTGCCGGCGGTTTCGCCCGCCGCATCCCCTGTGCCGACAAAAATGTCAGCCCGCTGGGCACCTTTGATAGCAGAACCGGTATCTTGCGCCACCATCAGCCGCCGCAGCGGCAGATGCCCGTCCTTTTCCACCCAGACCGGCGCACCAAGAGGTGTATAGGCTGGATCGGCGGCAATAGTCCGCATTGGGGTGACGGAGCGGTTCATGGCGCCAAGCGGCCCCTTGGAAGCCGCGACCTTACGCACCTCACGGAAAAACACATAAGACGGGTTGTGGAACAGCAGCTCCTTGCCGTCCGCCGGATTTCGCCGCACCCAGGACTTGATCACCTGCGCGCTGACCTGATGGGCATTGTAGACGCCGCGGCGCACCAGTTCCTTGCCGATCGACTTGTACGGATGGCCGTTGGCGCCTCCGTATCCGACGCGGATGGTCGAGCCATCCGGCAGGCGGATGCGCCCTGATCCCTGAATCTGAAGAAAGAACAGCTCTACCGGATCATCGACCCAGGCGATTTCCAGCCCGCGGCCCTGCATCACGTCACTGCTCAGGATATCCCGGCGCGGCAGCCACTGATCTGTTGCACGCGCCTCTGGGGGCATCTTGTAGACCGGATAGCGGAACCGGCCCGTGGGGTAGCGTGACCCTGTCAGTTCCGGCTCAAAATATCCGGTAAACAGGGCAGGGTTGCCGTCCTCGATCAGAACCGGACGGAAAAACAGCTCAAAAAACGCACGGGCGCCATCAGGTGACTGGGAGCGAGCCGCCTTGCACAATGCGGTCCAATCCGGATCCTTGAGGTCCCGGCAGGTTCCCAGAAAAACCTCCAGCGCGGCTGCGTGGTCATCATGTGCCCAGCCGTCAAGCTGAGCAAAGTCCAGAATGCTGGACACAGTTTCGGAGTGCGCCCCGGAGGCGGTCATCGCGGCACCTGCAATTGCAGCTGCCCCAAGTGCCCCCCGAAGCGCCGCAATCATGCGTCCGTCGCAACAAGCTGCCAGTTGGGATCATCGCTGCCCATGTTGCGAGCAAAGACCCAAGTGTCTTTCTGGCGTTTCACCGCCTTGGGGTCGCCCTCGACAATATCGCCGCCGCGGTCGCGCACGACGGAGGTCAATTCCCCCACGAAGCGCATTGTAATCTCAGCCCGGCCAGACTGCGCATCAAATTGCGCATCGGCCAGAGTGGTTTCACGCACTCCGATGAATTCGGCTTCGATCTTCAGCCCCTGGTCCTCGCGGTGCGCGACGGCTTCCACGAAGCTATCAAAAACATCCTCCGCCAGGAACGGCTGGATGTCATCCAGATTGCCGTGCTCGAATCCCATCAAGATCATCTCGTACGCACCGCGGGCGCCCTGAACGAAATCCTGCACTTGGAACGAGGGTTCAGCCCGTTTCATCGCAGCCAGGGCCTGAGCCTGCGGGCTGCCTTCAGCAACATAATCGGTGATGTCGCGGTCCGGGCCGCCTTCGATCACTTCCAGATCCGGGCGGCGGCTCTTGGTTTCGGACTTCGGCAGCGGCGGCTTTTCAAAGCCTTCGCGTGTTCCCAGAACGCTTTTCAAGCGCAGGATCAGAAACACGGCAATACCGGCCAGAACCAAAAGCTGAATCACAGGCGACTCCATGGATACCTCATGCTAGGCGTTCGTGCTTTGTTTGAAACCAAAGCGGTCAGACCTTATGTAGGTGACGGGCGGGGGCAAGTCTACCGCCCGGGTGTATGATCGCAAGGAAACCCCCATGTATCTCTTCCTGGCCTTTCTGATGGTTCCCATCATTGAAATTGCTTTGTTTATTCAGGTCGGCGGCGCCATCGGCCTGTGGCCGACCCTGGCCATCGTGGTTCTAACCGCAGTACTGGGCACCTGGCTGGTGAAAACACAGGGACGCATGGCGATGGGACAGCTGCGGTCGTCTTTTCAGCAATTGTCCGATCCGGCTGAACCTTTGGCCCATGGGGCCATGATCCTGGTTGCTGGTGCATTGCTGCTGACCCCCGGTTTCTTCACTGATGCTGTTGGCTTTGCGCTTTTGATGCCGCCGGTCCGGCTGGCGGTCTATCGCTATCTGCGTGCTCGCATCACCGTGGCGCAATTCCAGATGGGACCAGGCAGCATGCAGGGCCGCCACTATCCGGGAAGCGCTGGAAAACCGCATGACATCATCGACGGAGACTACGAAGATGTGACTCCCGGGCAGCGCCCAAGCAGCCCGTCCGGCTGGGTTGACGGGCCCCGTTGAGGTGTCCGGGCCAAGCTGTTAAGCACGGTCCAAAGCATATTTCAGGAGTATCCCGATGGCCGAAAACGGCGAAGCCCAGCAGCAGCCGCAAGTCCAGATGAACGTTCTGGCACAGTTCATCCGCGACATGTCGTTCGAGAACGTGATGGCGCAAAAAGGCACTGGCGGCGAGGTTCAGCCCGACGTCAGCGTGCAGGTTAACCTGGATGCGAAAAAGCGTTCGACTGAGAACCAGTACGAGGTGATCACCAAGCTGACCGTCGAGTCCAAGAACAAGGAAGGCGGCAACGTCCTGTTCGTGCTTGAGCTGGAATATGTCGGCGTCTTCAACATCGTCGGCGTGCCGGAAGACCAGCTGCACCCGTTCCTGCTGATCGAATGCCCGCGCATGACCTTCCCGTTCCTGCGCCGCATCGTGTCCGATGTGACCCGCGACGGCGGCTTCCCGCCGCTGAACCTGGACAACATCGACTTTGTCGGGATCTACCGCAACGAACTGGCGCGCCGCCAGCAAGAAGCGGCTGCAGCCGAACCCACACAGTAAAGTCTTCGGTCTCTGAAGCAGAAAACGCCGCTGGTCTCAGCGGCGTTTTTTCGTTTCCAGCCAATTTGGAGTCAGGTGGCCTTCCACAAGGCATCTTCTCCCATTTTGCCGACAAAGGCCTCATGTGCCGCCAGTTCATCGGCCGTGATCCGCGGCGGAAGCGGAGATTGCCGCGGGGCAGGGCGCCAGTCATCCTCAACCTGTGCGGAGCCTGACGAGGCGGCTTGCGTGGACAGGCCAAAATCCGGCTGCCGACCGCCAATCAGCTCAAGATACACATCTGCCAGGATTTCGGAGTCGAGCAGCGCGCCATGCAGGGTCCGGTTGGAGTTGTCGATATTGAACCGGCGGCAGAGCGCATCAAGCGTCGCCGGCGAGCCGGGAAACCGCTGGCGCGCCATTGCCAGAGTATCGATTGCCTGGTCCATCGGCAGCTTTGGCAGCCCCATCCACTCAAGTTCCGCGTTCAGGAACTTCATATCAAAACTGGCGTTGTGAATGACCATCTTGGAGTCTTTCACAAAATCCAGGAACTTCTGGCCAACTTTGGCAAAAACCGGTTTGTCGCGCAGAGTAACCGCACCGGGTTCCGGTTTCTGGGGCGGCTCCAGCAGGTCCGGGCCAATGCCATGAACCGAGAATGCTTCTGCCGGCATTGAGCGTTCCGGGTTTATGTAAACGTGAAACGTTTCCCCGGTGGGCATGTGATTGAACAGCTCCACTGCACCGATCTCGACAATCCGGTCGCCGGAAAACGGATCAAAACCAGTGGTTTCAGTATCGAGGACGATTTCACGCATGGCCCAGCTTACTCCTGATATCTGCGAGGACCTCTGCCACCTGTGCCTCTGCGTGGTCGAGCGTGTCTGTCTCGATCACATAGTCAGCCCGGGCTATTTTTTCCTCAATCGGCATCTGTTTTTGCAGGATATGCCGGAATTGCTCAACCGTCATCGTGCCGCGGGCCAGAACACGCTTTTGCTGAGTGCCCGCATCCACGGTCACACAGGCCACAGCATCCATTTCCGCATCGCCGCCGGTTTCGAACAACAGGGGGATGTCGAAAACCAGGATGTCACTGATTTCCTGCGCCCGGAAAGCGGCCCGGTCCTGAGCCACCAGCGGATGCACGATACTTTCGATCCGTTTAAGAGCGTCCGGGGATTGGCCGATGATCTGTTTCAGGGCAATACGGCTGACTGCGCCATCCTCGATTGCCTCCGGGAAGGCAGCACCCATCGGCGCCACCGCGGCACCGCCTCGGCCGTAAAGCCGGTGAACGGCCGCATCGGCATCCCAAACAGCGCAGCCCTGGGCCGCAAACAGTTTGGCAGTGGTGCTTTTTCCCATACCGATAGAGCCGGTGAGGCCAAGGCTGAAACTCATCTGAGTGCCGCCGCGCGCGTGGCAGCGTCAACCTCAGGCCGGTGTCCAAACCAGCGTTCAAATCCCGGAACCGCCTGATGCAGCAGCATACCCAGACCGTCAACCACAGTGCAGCCCGCATCCTCGGCAGTTTGCAGCAAGTCGGTTTTCAGCGGCGCATAGATCAAATCGGTCACAACAGCATTTGACCGCAGCCCGTCCAGCGGAACCCGCAGACGCGGCTTGCCCACCATGCCGAGTGAGGTTGTGTTCACGATCAGCGCGCCTTCTTCCACGATATTGCCGGCCTGAACCCATTCCACCACTTTGACACGGTTGCCAAAGTCCTTCTGCAGCTGGTCCGCCCGCTCACGCGTGCGGTTGGTCAGCAGGATTTCCGGCACACCAGCCTCCATCAAGGAAGCGACCACTGCCCGGCATGCCCCGCCAGCCCCCAAAACTACAGCCGGCCCGGACTGCGGATCCCAATCCGGCGCGCCCTGATGCAGGTTGGTGATAAAACCGTAACCGTCCGTATTATCGGCCATGATCGTTCCATCCTTGCGGAAGATCAGCGTATTAGCCGCACCGATCAGCCGCGCCCGGTCCGTCACTTTGTCAGCAATCTCCATCACCGCTTCCTTGTGCGGAATAGTGACATTCGCCCCGACAAACCCCATCTTCGGCATCGTCCGGATGGTTTCGGCAAGATCTTCCGGCTCTACATGCATGGGAACATAGTAACCGGCGATGCCGTGAGTCTTCAGCCAATGGCCATGCAGCTGCGGGGATTTAGAATGCGCCACCGGGCAGCCGATCACACCGGCGAGCGGGATTTTTGCTTCTGTCATTGCTTGATCACCCCTTGCAAACCCAGGTAACTGATAAGCTCCATCAGCGGCAATCCCAAGACATTAAAGTAGCTGCCGTCGATGCCGGCAAACAGCCGCACACCTTCTTCTTCCAGTTTGTAAGCCCCGACCGCATGGCGAATGCTATCCCAATTGCGGGCGACATAGTCCTCAAGGTAACTGTCCGAACATTTACGCATTACCAGCCGGACCTGGCCCACATGCCGCCAGATCGGTTCACCATCCCGGTAGATCACGGCAGCTGACAATAGCATATGACGTTTGCCGCGCATCTCCTTGAGCTGGTGCAGTGCCTCCTCAGGACTGACTGGCTTGGAAAGAAGGCTCCCCTCAAAATCAAGCACCTGATCACAGCCTAGAACCAGCTTTCCAGAATGCTTCCCGCTGATTTTGCGCGCCTTTGCCTCTGCCAGCGCATCCGCGATGTCCCGCGGCGGAGCCTGTTCGGCCAATAGGGCTGACTTAATCGCATCCTCATCCAAGCGCGGTACATCGCATTCGAAATCAATACCCGCCTGACGCAGCAGATGCGCCCGGATTTCGGAACCGGAAGCCAGCACAATGTGGGCAGTCATGTGGAAAACCCCGTGGGAAAGACGCAGATCGTTTCAGGACGTTTTGTATGGTTTTCCGCGGTTAAGTAAAGACTCCAGGGGTTGACGCAAATCTCGGGATTCTGCCGGCTGAGTCGTCCTTTGTGAGTCAGGATAACTTTGAAATCGTGGATATGCCGGCTCTCCCCGGATCATCCCGTGGTTATCCCCAAGTTCAGATAGGTAAACTGATCCTTAACAACCCTTGTTTTAAGAGCGTTAACCAAATTTCCACGACTCCTGTCCCATGCACGCTGGAATCTTATCCCTGCTGGGGATAAGCGAAGGAAGATTCACTTATCCACTGGAATCCACGCACACTACAAAAACATCATCCTTCTAATATTTCTTTATTTATTAGGGTGGTCAGATCTGAACGGGGAGAACTGCCCATGGACTTGAGCGATCTGATGTTCGCGCTCTACCCATATGCCAAGTCACTTCACATCATGGCAGTACTCAGTTGGATGGCCGGTCTCTTCTACCTCCCCCGTCTGTTCGTGTATCATGTGGAGCAGGCAGAGAAGGTTCAGGAAGCAGTACCGATTTTCCTGACTATGGAAGAGAAGCTTCTCAGGATCATCATGCGCCCTGCAATGTATGTTTCATGGGCTGCAGGTCTGTTCATCGTACTGACACCCGGCATTGTCGACTGGAGCTACCTCTGGCCTTGGACCAAGGGTCTATCCGTCATCGCCATGACATGGTTCCACCATTGGCTGCTGTTCCGCCACCGGGATTTCAAAGACGGGCGCAATACGCTGACGGGGCGGCAGTTCAGGATGATGAACGAGGTGCCGACGGTGCTGATGGCGGTGATTGTGATCTCGGTCATCTTCAAATTCTGACGCAGCGGCGCTGGGGTGGGGGCTGTGGCTGCGAAACGTTTTCAGCCGGCGTTTGACTCATCTGAAACGAGTCCCTATGTATGGCTCTCAGCGGGCCCGTCCGGGCAACCGTGTTTTCCTAACCTGTCGTGTGATCGACCCCCGGGTAAGCGGGGAGTAGAGGCCGTATCTATATGACCGTGCAATCCCTGAATCTGTCCGATCTCAAAGCCAAGAGCCCTAAAGCCCTGCTGGCGATGGCTGAGGAGCTGGAGATCGAAAACGCCTCGACCATGCGCAAGGGCGAGATGATGTTCCAGATCCTGCGGGAACGCGCGGATGAGGGCTGGGACATCGGCGGCGACGGTGTGCTGGAAGTGCTGCAGGACGGCTTTGGCTTTCTGCGCTCTCCTGAGGCAAACTATCTACCGGGTCCGGACGACATCTATGTCTCTCCCGACATGATCCGCCAGTATTCTTTGCGCACTGGCGACACGGTCGAAGGCCAGATCAAGGCGCCGCTGGAGTCGGAGCGCTATTTTGCACTGACCAATGTCACCAAGATCAACTTCGAGGAGCCTGAAAAGGCCCGTCACAAGATCGCTTTTGACAACCTGACACCGCTCTATCCGGATGAGCGCCTGAAGATGGAGATCGAGGATCCCACCATCAAGGACCGCTCTGCCCGGGTGATCGACCTGGTGGCCCCCATCGGCAAGGGTCAGCGCTCGCTTATCGTGGCGCCGCCGCGCACCGGTAAGACGGTGATCCTGCAGAACATCGCGCACTCGATCGAAAAGAACCATCCGGAGTGCTACCTGATCGTTCTGCTGATTGACGAACGTCCGGAAGAGGTGACCGACATGCAGCGCTCGGTGAAGGGTGAGGTTGTGTCCTCCACCTTTGACGAACCGGCAACCCGCCATGTTGCAGTGTCCGAAATGGTCATCGAAAAGGCCAAGCGCCTGGTGGAGCATAAACGAGATGTTGTGATTCTTCTCGACTCGATCACAAGACTTGGTAGGGCGTTTAACACGGTGGTTCCGTCTTCAGGTAAAGTTCTGACCGGTGGCGTTGACGCAAACGCGCTGCAGCGGCCCAAGCGCTTCTTTGGTGCCGCGCGGAATATCGAGGAAGGCGGTTCGCTGACCATCATCGCCACCGCGCTGATCGACACCGGCTCGCGCATGGACGAGGTGATCTTTGAAGAATTCAAAGGCACCGGTAACTCGGAGATCGTGCTGGACCGCAAGATTGCCGACAAACGCGTGTTCCCGGCAATCGACATTCTCAAATCCGGCACCCGGAAAGAGGATCTGCTGGTCGACAAGGGCGATCTGGCCAAGACCTTTGTGCTGCGCCGGATCCTGAACCCGATGGGCACTACCGATGCTATCGAGTTCCTGCTGTCGAAGCTGAAGCAGACAAAGTCGAACTCCGAATTCTTCGACTCTATGAACACCTGATCCGGGCCGGCAAGAAAGAAGGGCCATCCCATGGACACGATCTTTGCGCTGGCCTCCGCACAAGGGAAGGCCGGGGTCGCGGTAATCCGCATTTCCGGCCCATTGGCGCTTGACGCTGGCGCGCAGATTTGCGGCGGTGAACTGCCGGCGCGGGGCACCAGTCTGCGAATCTTGCAAGACGAATCAGGTGAACGCCTGGACGAAGCTCTGGTTCTAAGCTTCTCAGCTCCAAAAAGCTTTACGGGTGAAAATACCGTTGAATTTCAAACACATGGAAGTACGGCGGTGGTCTCTGCTGTGTTGGATTCCCTGGGGCGAATCAACGGGCTTCGCATGGCTGAACCGGGGGAGTTCACCCGCCGCGCTTTGGAAAACGGCAACTTGGACCTGGCGCAGGTCGAAGGGCTCGCCGATCTGATAGATGCTGAAACCGAAGCGCAACGCAGACAAGCACAGGTCGTTCTTGCCGGCGGGCTGGGGCGATTGGCCGAATCCTGGCGTACAAGCCTGATCCGTGCCGCATCCTTGATCGAAGTCACAATCGATTTTGCTGATGAAGAGGTGCCGGTTGACGTGACCCCGGAAGTCTCTGAGCTGCTGGCACATGTTCAAGCCGGCCTCGAAAAGGAGACCGCCGGCGTTAGAATAGCAGAGCGGATTCGCAGCGGGTTTGAAGTTGCTATTGTCGGTGCTCCGAATGTGGGAAAGTCCACGCTGCTGAACGCGCTGGCCGGCCGGGAAGCCGCGATCACGTCAGAGTATGCCGGCACGACGCGCGATATTATCGAAGTGCGGATGGATCTAGCCGGCCTGCCGGTCACGCTTTTGGATACTGCCGGCCTTCGCGACACGGATGACCATGTCGAGGGCATCGGCATTGCCCTGGCCCGAAGGAGGGCTGAGGAAGCCGATCTGCGTGTGTTTCTTGCGGAAGACAGTGAAGTTCTGGACGTCGAGATGCGCGCCGGCGACATTCGCTTGCGGCCAAAGGCTGATTTGCGTGCAGAACAAGGAAATGCAATCTCGGGCCGGTCGGGGCAGGGTGTCGATCAGCTTGTTGATCATGTGTCCTCTGTCCTCAAGAGCCGTTCAGCACAGGCGGGAATTGCAACGCGTGCCCGTCACCGGGATGCGATGTTGTCGGCTCTGCTCAGCTTGACTGAAGCCCAAGACATTCTGCGGCGCGGACCGGAGTATTATGATATAGCTGCCGAAGAAATGCGTTCGGCAATCCGATCCTTGGAGATGCTTGTTGGCCGGATCGGGGTTGAAAATCTTCTTGATGAGATTTTCTCTAGTTTCTGTCTCGGAAAGTGAAGGAGTGTTTCACGTGAAACATTCATCGTATGACGTGATTGTAGTTGGCGGGGGCCACGCCGGTACCGAAGCTGCCCATGCTTCGGCGAGAATGGGCGCCGCAACTGCACTGGTGACCTTGAACCGTGACGGCATCGGAGTAATGTCATGCAACCCGGCAATTGGTGGCTTGGGCAAAGGGCACTTGGTCCGGGAAATTGACGCAATGGATGGCGTCATGGGCCGTGTTGCTGATTTGGCAGGAATTCAGTTCCGGTTGCTGAACCGCAGAAAGGGACCTGCCGTACAAGGGCCGCGGGCCCAATCGGATAGAGCTATCTATCGCCTGGAAATGCTTCGACTGACGGAGTCTCAACAGAACCTGGACATCGTGGAAGGCGAAGTAACAGACTTTCTGATGTCCGGAGAAACTGTTGCCGGCGTTGTGCTGGCTGACGGCAGCGAAATCCCAGCTAAGTCGGTTGTGCTGACCTCAGGCACGTTTCTTCGCGGCGTTATTCACATTGGAGATGTGTCGAAGCCAGGCGGCCGGATGGGAGATAAACCGTCTGTCAAATTGGCTGAGCGCCTTGATAGTTTTGAACTTCCGCTCGGTCGACTTAAAACTGGCACGCCGCCACGCTTGGATGGGCGGACCATTAACTGGGAGAGTTTGGACGCCCAGCCTGGAGATGATGATCCTGTCTTCTTTTCCTTTCTGTCTAAAACCCTGAATGCGCAGCAGGTGTCTTGCGGCATTACGCATACCAATGCCAAAACCCACGACATAATCCGCCGGAACTTGGAACGATCCGCGATGTATGGCGGACATATCGAAGGGGTCGGACCGCGGTATTGCCCCTCGATTGAAGACAAAATTGTGAGGTTCTCGGACAAGGAAAGCCATCAGATCTTTCTGGAGCCAGAAGGGGTGACGGATCACACCGTGTATCCCAATGGCATCTCCACCAGCCTGCCTGTGGAGGTGCAGGAGGAATATGTCCGGTCGATTTCAGGTCTTGAGCACGCAGACATCCTGCAGCCGGGGTATGCGATTGAGTATGACTATGTCGATCCAAGAGCGCTCCAGTTAGATCTATCGCTAAAGGATGTTCCTGGCCTTTATCTTGCAGGACAAATCAACGGAACGACTGGCTATGAGGAAGCCGCTGCGCAGGGACTGGTCGCGGGGCTCAACGCGGCGCACAGGGCCAGGGAAAGAGAGCCTATCACCTTCAGCCGGTCGAACAGCTACATCGGTGTAATGATCGATGATCTTACGACTAACGGCGTTACTGAGCCTTACCGGATGTTCACCTCAAGGGCGGAGTTCAGATTGTCCCTTCGGGCTGACAATGCAGATCAAAGGCTGACACCGATGGCGATTGATCTGGGGTGTGCCGGAGAAGAACGTCGGCGGGCCTTTGAGAAGAAGAATGAACAACTAGTCTCAGCACGAAAGAGACTTGAGTCCGAGACTTTTACACCCAAACAGGTGGCAACTGCGGGTATCCGGATCAATCAGGATGGCAATAGGCGGACTGGTTTGGATGTTCTGGCTTTTCCTGATGTCACTTTTGAAGATGTGATCCAGCTGATGCCTGACTTGGATGAAGTGGATCCGGAGATTAGCCGGCAGATGGAGCGGGACGCCCTCTATGCAAATTATATTGCGCGTCAGGAGCGGGAAATCTCCGCAATGAAGCGTGATGAAGGTCATGTGATCCCGAAGGGCTTTGTTTTTGAAGATGTCGACGGTCTTTCCAAAGAGCTTCAACAGAAGCTAGCGCGAGTGCGTCCGGAAACCCTGGCCCAAGCCGCTCGGATCGACGGAATGACTCCCGCTGCCCTTGCGCTGATCCTTGCCCGTCTTCGCAAGGGGAAATCGGGGCAGGAGAAGACTGCATGAGCAGCAAGAAGCTCCTAGATGACCTCAGTGTTTCACGTGAAACATTTGAACGCCTCGAGATCTTTGAAAGAGTTATTCGCAAGTGGAATCCGAAGATCAACTTGGTCTCCCGTTCCAGTCTTGACGAACTCTGGACGCGTCATATAGCGGATTCTGTTCAAGTTTTCCGCAGTGTCGACGCGCCGAAGCATTGGGTCGACATCGGCAGCGGCGGAGGATTTCCTGGAGTTGTGGTTGCGTTGCTCGCCGCGGATGAAACTCCGGAAACCAAGATAACGTTGATCGAGAGTGATCAACGCAAGTCTGCCTTCCTTCGAACAGCGGCCAGAGAGTGCGGCGCATCGATTACAGTCCTGAGCAGCCGGATTGAACAGGTTGAACCGCAGAGCGCAGATGTATTGTCTGCCAGGGCACTTGCCGGATTGAGTGATCTTTTGGGTTTCGCAGAGCGTCATCTCGCGTCCGATGGCGTTTGCGTGTTCCCCAAAGGTGAGAACTGGAAAAAAGAAGTGGATAACGCTCGGCAGCAATGGCGATTCGAGTTGGAAACGACTAAAAGTTTGACTGAGCCAGAAGCAGTAATCTTGAAAATCAGGGGAGTAGAACGTGTCTGATTTTTCCCGCCCGGAGGGGCCTCGGATCATCGCGGTCGCAAATCAGAAAGGCGGGGTAGGGAAGACAACAACAGCCATAAATCTTGCAGCAGCGCTGGTGGAATGCGGGCTGCGGGTACTGGTTGTCGACCTGGATCCGCAAGGCAATGCCTCCACAGGATTGGGTATTGAACCGTCGGATCGGGACCTGACGACTTATGATCTCCTTGTTGAGGACGCATCTTTGTCGGATGTTATCCGGCAAACGGAGATTGAGGATCTTTGCATTATTCCAGCGACTGTTGATCTCAGTTCTGCCGATATCGAACTATTCACCAATGAGAAGCGCAGCTTCCTATTGCACGATGCTCTTCGGCAAACGGCTATGGATGAATATGATTGGGATTATGTTCTGATTGATTGTCCGCCATCCCTGAATTTGCTGACAGTTAATGCGATGGTTGCTGCGCATTCAGTCCTAGTGCCATTGCAAAGTGAGTTCTTTGCGCTGGAAGGCGTGACACAGTTGATGCTGACGATCCGGGAAGTCCGGCAGTCGGCGAATCCGAATCTGCGGATTGAGGGAATCGTTCTGACCATGTTCGACCGGCGCAATAACCTGTCGCAACAGGTTGAGCAGGACGCACGGGATAATTTGGGTGATCTTGTATTTCAAACGAAGATTCCGCGCAACGTGCGTGTGAGTGAGGCACCGTCTTACGCACAGCCCGTATTGAACTATGACAGTAACTCCCAGGGTGCACAGGCTTATCGCGCACTGGCAGAAGAAATCCTGAATAAACATCACAAGATAGCGGCTTAAATGCAGAATACGGACCGGAGGCAACCATGGCAGACAAAAAGACAAAACCACGCGGACTTGGCCGGGGGTTGTCGGCGTTGATGGCAGATGTGAACCCTGCGCCAGTCAGCACGCAGGCTGAGGCACCACGAAATGCGGAAATTCTGGTGCCAATCGAAAATGTCATTGCCAACCCGAACCAGCCGAGGCGCCAATTCCTGCAGGAAGACCTGGATGACCTGACGGCTTCCATCAAGGAGAAGGGGGTTCTTCAGCCACTGATCGTTCGGCCCCGTCCTGGCGGGAAGTACGAGATTGTTGCTGGTGAGCGCCGCTGGCGCGCGTCGCAGGCAGCCCAGTTGCACGAAGTTCCGGTTCTGATCCGCGATTATTCCGACCTGGAGATGATGGAAGTTGCCATCATCGAAAACATCCAGCGCTCGGATCTGAACGCAATGGAAGAGGCGCAGAGCTACAAGCAACTGATGGAAAAATTCGGGCATACGCAGGAAAAGATGGCAGAGGCGCTGGGAAAAAGCCGTAGCCACATCGCCAATCTTGTGCGCCTTCTGCACCTTCCGGAAGATGTCCAAATCCTGGTTCAGGAACGCAAACTTTCCGCGGGCCATGCCCGCGCTCTGATCACTTCGGATCATGCCTCAGAATTAGCGGCAAAGATCGTGAAGGGTGGTTTGTCCGTTCGTGCTACCGAAGCATTGGTGAAAAAAGACGCGGCTGGCATTCAGGCGGCCGGTGCCAAGAAACCTCGTAAAGCTCCAGAAAAGGACGCCGATACCCGGGCACTGGAAGGCGACTTGTCAGCGATGCTGAAAATGAAGGTCTCGATCGATCACAAGCCTGGCGGTGAGGCGGGTGCGGTGACGATCAGCTATGAGAGCCTGGATCAGTTGGACGAACTGTGCAATCTGCTCAGCCGTTAGGCCTGGTCCAGATGAAGAGAAGCACGGTTGACAGAACTACTGTTTGAATCCCCAGCACGTGACCGGGGACGCCCAACAGCAGAGACAGGCCAAAGACGGCGGCAATCGACAGGGTTGCCGCCTTTTTTGCACCCGGCCGGATAGCGCCATGATCGCGCCAGTCCATGATCATAGGACCAAAGACGTTGTGATCAACGATCCAGTTGTGCAGGCGCTCAGAGGAATTTGCGAAGAAGAACGCTGCAAGAAGTAAGAATGGAACGGTGGGAAGCAGGGGGAGAACAATGCCAATGACGGCCAAGGCGACGCAGAATAATCCCAGGCCGGCGTAGAGGAAACGCATTGCTTCAATCCATCAACAGTTCGCGGAGTACCGCATTCAATACCGCGCGGCCCTGGTCAGTCGCGCGAAGCCTCTGGCCAGAGATAGTCACCATACCCATTTGTGCAAGATCATGCAGCCGGTCTTCTGGCAATTTGCACCCCGAAAGCTGGCTGTATCGCCCCATATCCAGACCTTCAGACAGGCGCATCCCCATCATGAGGTATTCAGCCGCAGCATCTACCCGGTTTAGTTTCTCTCGAAGGGATTCCCCGTTGCCACTACTCACCGCATTCAACCAGGCCCCGGGCGCCAGATGGGTTTCAGTGGCATGACGCAGGCCGTTCAAGGTCAGACGTCCGTGGGCCCCGGGGCCGATGCCGGCATAGTCGCCATAGCGCCAGTAGATCAGGTTGTGGCGTGATTCTGCTCCGGGCTTGGCGTGGTTCGAGATTTCATAGCCAGCCATACCGAAGCCGGCGCAGACCTCCTGGGTAGCCTGGTACATATCTGCTGCCGTGTCGTCTTCCGGCAACCCGCGCAACTTGCCGCGGGCATACCGGTCGCCAAAGGCAGTGCCTTCTTCGATGGTAAGCTGATAGAGCGACAGGTGGTCGATGGCCATGGAGAGCGCTTCGCGCAGTTCCGCCTGCCAAGATTTTAATGTTTGCCCCTGACGCGCGTAGATGAGGTCAAAGCTCACGCGATCGAAACATTTACGGGCTATGTCGAAAGCTGTTTTGGCCTCTGCAACGCTGTGAATACGACCAAGCCGGCGCAGGTCTTCGTCGTTCAGGGCCTGTATGCCCATGGAGACCCTGTTTACGCCTGCGTCGCGGTAGCCCGCAAAACGGCCGGCTTCAACAGATCCAGGGTTTGCTTCAAGAGATATCTCTATGTCATTGGCGAAAGGCCAAATTTCACGTGCGCGCTCAATAACAGCGGCCACAGTGTCCGGCCGCATGAGGGAAGGGGTGCCGCCGCCAAAGAAAATCGAGTTCAGAACACGACCGGAAAGCTGCTCTGAGAGTCTGTCAAGCTCGCTCAGATAGGCTCTAACCCAGAGCTTTTGGTCTATGCTTGCCGAAACATGGCTGTTGAAATCGCAATAGGGGCATTTGGCCTGGCAAAAAGGCCAATGCACGTAAAGGCCAAAGCCCCCATTGCGCCAGTCATCCACCGAAACAGCCCTGGACGAACTGGGCCACCGCCTTGCCGCGGTGGCTGATCTTGTTCTTCTCCGCCGGGTCCATTTCGGCGCAGGTGATGTCAAAGCCGTCAGGCTGGAACATCGGGTCGTAGCCAAAGCCGTGTTCGCCGCGGATCGGCCAGACCAGCTGACCTGGCATCACGCCCTCGAACACTTCGTCATGTCCGTCGGGCCACGCAATCACCAGGGTGCAGCGGAACTGGGCAGTGCGCGGCGCGCTGGCTCCGGCAGCGGTTAGCTCATCATTGGCGCGGGTCATTGCCAGCTTGAAGTCGCGGCCGTTCGGTGTTTCGGCCCAGTCGGCAGTGTAGACGCCGGGCGCTCCGTTGAGTGCGTCGATGGTGATGCCGGAATCATCGGACAGGGCCGGCAGGCCGGTTGCCGTGGCGGCAGCGTGGGCCTTGATGCGGGCATTGCCGACAAATGTGTCCTCGGTTTCCTCGGGTTCCGGCAAATTCATCTCGCCGGCGCCAACAACCTGCACGCCGAAGGGGGCGAGGATTTCGGAGATCTCGTTCAGCTTGCCCTTGTTATGGGTGGCGACAAGCAGCTTGCCGCCTTCCAGTTTGCGGGTCATTTGCAGGCGGCCTTCTGCATTTCTGCCAGCTCGGAGGTGCCTTTAGCGGCCAGGTCCATCAGCTGGTTCATCTGGTCGCGGGAAAAGACGGAGCCCTCGGCAGACATCTGTACTTCGATCAGTTTACCGGATCCGGTCATGATGAAGTTGCCGTCCACGCCGGCCTCAGAATCCTCGGGGTAATCCAGATCCAGCACCGGCTGGCCGGCATAGATGCCACAGGAAACGGCCGACACAGGATCCACCAGCGGATCGATATGCACATCACCAGCTTTCATCAATTTGTTGACGGCCAGACGCAGGGCAACCCAGCCGCCTGTGATCGAGGCGCAGCGGGTGCCGCCGTCGGCCTGCAGGACGTCGCAGTCGATGGTGATCTGGCGCTCGCCCAGGGCAACGCGGTCGACGCCGGCCCGAAGCGCGCGGCCGATCAGGCGCTGGATTTCCACTGTGCGCCCGCCCTGCTTGCCAGAGGCTGCTTCGCGGCGCATCCGGGTGTTTGTGGCACGGGGCAGCATGCCGTATTCGGCGGTAACCCAGCCCAGGCCGGTACCCTTTATGAAGGGCGGCACACGGTCTTCGATGGTGGCGGTGCACAGGACATGGGTGTCGCCGGCCTTGATCAGGCAGGAGCCCTCGGCGTGTTTGGTGAAGCCGGTCTCGATCGAGACAGGGCGCATTTCATTCAGTTCTCGTCCTGAGGGTCGCATGGCACTTCCTTTTGCTGTTGGCTTGGGGATATCCCCCGGACGCGGGGCTATGCAAGCCCGATTGACCTTTTCCCGAAGTGCTCTTTAATGACATTTTGGAGCCGGGTTCCTATGTTTAGACCGGAAGAAATGCTGGCAGGCTGATGAGCGATCCGAACAACATTCTGAAGGACTTGAATGACCGCTCCCGGGACGTGTTCCGCGCAGTGGTGGAAAGCTATCTAGAGAGCGGCGATCCGGTTGGCAGCCGCACGCTGACCCGTTCGCTGAGTGAAAAGGTCAGCGCAGCCACCGTGCGTAACGTTATGCAAGATCTTGAATACCTTGGCCTGCTGGACAGCCCGCACGTCAGCGCCGGCAGGGTACCCACGCAGATGGGCCTCAGGATGTTTGTTGATGGTCTTTTGGAAGTTGGCGATCTCAACGTAAAAGACCGTGAGAAGATTGATGCGACTCTAGGCCGGAATGCAGGTGACGTTGGCGGGATGCTCGACCGGGTTGGCGCTGCACTGTCTGGTGTCACGCAAGGCGCTTCCCTTGTGCTGACACCCAAGCATGAAGCGGAGATCCGGCACATTGAGTTTGTCTCTTTGGCGCATGACCGCGCACTGGTGGTTCTGGTTTTTTCTGACGGTCATGTGGAGAACCGGCTATTCACACCGCCGCCAGGGCAGACGCCCAGTTCGATGCGTGAAGCCGCAAATTTCCTGAATGCACTGATCGAAGGCAAGACGCTGAGCGAGGTGCAACGGCAGATCCAGAGAGAGATTTCCGCCCGGCGTCAGGAAATCGACAGTCTTGCACATGCGATGATCGAAAGCGGACTGGCTGTCTGGGAAGAGGAAGGCAGCGAACAGGCACGACTGATAGTGCGAGGCCGCGCGAATCTTTTGGCCGAGACTGGAGCAGCCGAGGAGTTGGAGCGGATCCGCACGCTGTTCGATGATCTGGAACGCAAGCGGGACATTGCCGAATTTCTGGAACTGACCGAAGAAGGCGAGGGTGTGCGCATTTTTATCGGGTCGGAGAACAAACTTTTCTCACTTTCGGGTTCCTCTTTGGTGGTGTCTCCCTATATGAACGCGGATCGAAAGATCATCGGTGCGGTTGGGGTGATTGGCCCAACGCGCCTGAATTACGGACGGATTGTGCCGATCGTGGACTACACGGCACAGCTGGTCGGCAAACTGTTGTCCGACCGGAGTTAGAGGTGAAACATGGCAGAGCTCAAGGACGAAGACTTTCTGGATGACATCGCCGCCGCCGAAGCTGAAGAGCTGGCTGCGCAAACCGAGGAATTTGATGATGCCTCGCTGGAACTTGATGCGCTCCGGGCGGAACGGGATGAGCTGAAAGACCGCTTCATGCGGGCGCTGGCGGATGCTGAGAACGCCCGCAAACGCGGTGATAAAGCGCGCCGTGAGGCAGAAAACTATGGCGGGTCGAAGCTGGCCCGCGACATGCTGCCGGTCTATGACAACATGAAGCGCGCGATTGAAGCGGCCACCGACGAGCAGCGCGAGGTGTCCGCCGCCCTGATTGAGGGCGTGGAACTGACAATGCGTTCGCTGCTTGGCGTGTTTGAGAAGCACGGAATTCGGATTGTGTCGCCCGAGGTTGGCGACAAGTTCGATCCGCAAGTACATGAGGCAATGTTCGAAGCGCCTGTACCGGGCACCAAGGCGGGTGACATCATTCAGGTCTCAGCGGAAGGATTCATGCTGCACGACCGTCTGCTGCGCGCGGCGCAGGTGGGTGTGTCCTCGACCCCGGCCAGCTGATGAGCAGACCCTGGCGGGCCTGCGCCTCCGGCGGGAGTATTTTTGAAAGATGAAAGGGCGGGTCCGTTTGGACCCGCTCTTTGCTTTAGTTCGCAGCTTCCTTGAGCTTGTAGAGCACTTCAAGTGCTTCCCTGGGAGAAAGCTCGTCCGGGTGAATGCTGGCGAGGAGCTCTTCGGTCGGCGAGGGCCCTGCCGGTGCCTTGGGCTGTGGTGGCGGGGCGGCTGCGAACAACGGCAGGTCGTCGATCTGGATCTTGGACCCGCCTTCGCGGCTGCCTTGCTCCAGCATGTCGAGGACGTCGCGGGCTCGGGCGACAACAGATGCAGGCAGGCCGGCGAGCTGGGCCACTTGAACGCCATAAGAGCGGTCAGCGGCGCCCTTGCGCACCTCATGCAGGAAGATCACTTCGCCCTCCCATTCCTTGACTGCTACGGTGGCGTTCTCAACACCTTCCAGTTTGGCGGCAAGCTGGGTCAGCTCGTGGTAGTGGGTGGCAAAGAGTGCACGGGAGCGGTTCACCTCGTGCAGATGCTCCAGTGTCGCCCAGGCAATCGACAGGCCGTCATAGGTGGCAGTGCCGCGGCCGATTTCATCGAGAATGACCAGAGCGCGGTCATCTGCCTGGTTCAGAATCGCGGCGGTCTCGACCATTTCCACCATGAATGTGGAGCGGCCGCGGGCCAGATCATCAGAGGCACCGACGCGGCTGAACAGCTGGCTGACAAGGCCGATATGTGCGGCCTCGGCCGGGACAAAGCTGCCCATTTGGGCGAGCAGGGCTATCAATGCGTTCTGACGCAGGAAGGTCGATTTACCGGCCATATTGGGACCGGTCAGAAGCCAGACGGCAGCACCGTCCTGCGCAGTCAGATCGCAGTCGTTGGCGACGAAAGCTTCTCCGCCTTGCTGGCGCAGGGCCTGTTCCACAACCGGGTGACGGCCGCCTTCCACGTCAAACGCACGGCTGTTGTCGACCTTGGGGCGGATCCAGTTTTCGCCGCGTGCCAGATCGGCCAGTGCCGTCAGCAAGTCCAGTTCTGCCAGTCCCCGCGCAGCAGTGTTGAGGCGCGGGGCATTGTCCAGAATGGCGCCAGAAAGCCTTGCATAGAGCCTTTTTTCGATCTCTAGCGCCAAGTTGCCCGCGTTGAGAATACGGGTTTCGATCTCACTCAGCTCCACCGTGGTGAACCGGACCTGGTTTGCTGTGGTCTGGCGGTGAATGTAGGTCTCGTTGAGGGGTGGCGACATCATCTTGTCCGCGTGGGTCGCGGTGGTTTCAATGAAGTAGCCCAGCACGTTGTTGTGCTTGATCTTCAGCGAGGCGACGCCGGTGTGCTCTGCGTATTGCTTTTGCATTGACGCGATTACCGATCGGCCCTCGTCGCGCAGAGTGCGGGCCTCGTCCAGCTCAGGGTCATAGCCGGCTGCAATGAAGCCGCCATCGCGGGCCTGCAGCGGTGGTTCTGCTACAAGGGCAGCGTCAAGCAGCGATACCAGATCATCGAACCCTTGCAGATTGGATATGGCGCCGGATATCAGGTCCGGCAGATCCAAACCAGTGCAGAGGTCCGCGATTACTTCTGCCTGTGACAAACCGTTTCGGATGGCGGCCAGATCGCGAGGGCCGCCGCGTTCCAGCGCGAGACGCGAGAGCGCACGGTCAAGGTCCGGTGTCTTGCGCAGTGCAGCGCGCAGGTCTTCGGCTTTGCGCGTAGTTTCAACAGCAAAGTCGAGGGCGGTCAGCCGCTGATGAATGGTGTCCAGATTGCGCGATGGGCTGGACAGCCGCTGTTCCAGCAAGCGGGCGCCGCCGGGGGTGACGGTCCGGTCTACGACAGACAGAAGAGAACCGGCCCGGCCGCCGGATAAGGACCGGGTCAGTTCCAGATTGCGGCGAGTGGCGGCGTCGATTTGAACCACCCGGTCCTGTGCCTCTTGCTGGGGGGGCTGCAGCAGCGGCAGTTTGCCCTTCTGGGTGATCTCCAGATAGTCGATCAGTGCGCCCATTGCGGAAACTTCAGCGCGGGTGAAGGTGCCAAAGCCGTCCAGAGCGCTGACGCTGAACAGGGTGCAGATGCGCTTTTCCGCAGCGGTGCTGTCAAAGCTTGATTTGCCCAGCGGGGTCAGCGGGATCTTGTATTCATCGGCCAGCGGGCGGGCGGCCTCGTAGGCTGGGCCATCTGCAACAATCAGCTCTGAGGGCGCGAGGCGGGCCAGCTCTGGAGACAGGCGCACCCGTGCAACCGGCATCACGTGAAATGCGCCGGTGGAGATATCGGCCCAGGCCAGCGCAGCCTCATCGCGCAGTTCGGAGTAGGAAACCAGGAAGTTGTGACGGCGGGCTTCCAGCAGGGAATCCTCGGTCAGGGTACCTGGGGTCACCAGTCGAACCACATCTCGCTTCACAACAGATTTGGAGCCGCGTTTTTTGGCTTCGGCTGGGCTTTCCAGCTGTTCACCTACCGCAACGCGGAATCCCTTGCGGATCAGAGTCAGTAGATACCCTTCGGCTGCATGCACCGGCACACCGCACATCGGGATGTCTTCACCGTTGTGCTTGCCGCGTTTGGTCAGTGCGATGTCTAACGCTTCGGCTGCGTTGACGGCGTCCTCAAAGAACATTTCGTAGAAGTCGCCCATCCGGTAGAAAAGCAGCGCATCCGCATGCGCTTCCTTGATCTCGAGATACTGCGCCATCATGGGCGTTATGGTCATTGGAGGTCCCCCGGGGTCGTCTTTGCAAGACATCTACAATGGGGGCGGAGCGAGGAAAACCCGGATATGGCTGCCGCCAGCGCGCCAGCGGCAGCCTGCTGTCAGTAGAGATTGCGCAGAGTGTCAGGCATCGTGTTGACGATGGAGAGCGAGAGGGTGCTCAGCTGTTGCTGTGCTTGCAACGCCAGCATTTTGGTTGCAGCTTCCTCCATGTTGGTGTCGAGCATGGAGCTGACACCGCGGGTGAGCGCATCAGATTGCTTGCTGACATAGTCGCCCTGGCCAGCCAGCTGATTGGCACTCGACCCCAAAGCCGCCGAGCCTTCGATTGCGTAGGCAAGAAAGCCTTCGATTTCACTCAAAGCAGTCAGGGCGCTGGCACCGTCAGTGATTGTTGTCCGGCTGCCGAGATCGAAAAGCGGGCTGCCTTCGAAGTCGACGCCATCAACGCTGAGGGTGCTGAGGCTGCCGTCGCTGGAAATCGCTGACGGTACTGTCAGCCCAGTGCCGCCGGCCCCGTCGACATCGGTTTTCAGCAGGTTCACCCCGTTGAAGCCGGAAGACGAGATGATCGAATTGATCTGCTCGGTCTTCTTTGCCATGGCCGCTTCATATTTGCTGAAGTCGCCCATTCCGCTGCTGGCCATGATTGCAAGTGACCGCATTTCAGTCAGGGTTTCGGTGATCTGCTCTGCCCCGGCTGAGGCAACCGCCACGGTAGCTTCGCCCAGCGACAATGAGTCCGACACCGAGCGTAAGCCGGAAATATCCGAGTTCATCAGCTCGGAAATTGCCCAGAGGGCCGCGTTATCTTGTGCTGAGTTAATGGTCTGACCGGTGGAAATGCTGTCTTGCGTTTGATTGAGCTGAGAATTGACTCCGCCCAATGTCTGCAAGGCCACCATCGCACCGGAATTGTTGTGGAAGCTTATCATTCCTCACTTTTCCTTTGATCCTATGCCCTTTGCGGGCGGACAAACGCCGTTCTGGCCCTTGCTTGCAGGCCTCTGAATTCCTGGCCATAGCGCCACCTGGGAGGCAGGTGCGCGTTAATACCTATTAAGAAATTACAGCATTCCGCGGTCTGCTTTGAGGCGAAAACCTGACGGAATCTATCGTCTTTTAGCCGCTTTTTTCTAAAATCTGGCGATACAGATTCTTGAAACCGCGGATTGAGGGGCGCCGTGGGCTGGGCTAAGACGGTCCGCGACGAGGAGAGGACACGTAATTAAATGCCCAAGAACAAGATCACCGATGAAGAAGCCCTGGCGTTCCACCTGGAGCCGTCTCCGGGTAAGTGGGAGATCAATGCCACCGTCCCGATGACCACACAGCGGGATCTGTCGCTGGCTTACTCTCCGGGCGTAGCGGTGCCTTGTGAAGCGATCGCCGAAAATCCAGAGACAGCCTATGATTATACCAACAAAGGTAACCTGGTTGCGGTGATCTCCAACGGCACGGCTGTTTTGGGTCTGGGCAACCTCGGCGCACTGGGCTCCAAGCCGGTGATGGAAGGCAAATCCGTCCTGTTCAAACGGTTCGCTGACGTCAACTCAATCGACATCGAGCTGGACACCGAGGACCCGAACAAGTTCATCGAAGCGGTCAAGCTGATGGGCCCGACGTTTGGCGGCATCAATCTGGAAGATATCAAGGCACCCGAATGTTTCATCATTGAGCAGAAGCTCAAGGAAGAGATGGACATTCCGGTGTTCCACGACGACCAGCATGGCACCGCGGTGATCTGCGCAGCGGGTCTGATCAACGCGCTGCATCTGTCGGGCAAGAAGATCGAGGATGTGAAGATCGTCCTCAATGGCGCCGGCGCGGCGGGTATTGCCTGTATCGAACTGCTGAAGGCAATGGGTGCACGGCATGAGAATTGCATCGTCTGCGACACCAAGGGGGTCATTTACCAGGGCCGCACCGAGGGGATGAACCAGTGGAAGTCGGCGCATGCGATCAGCACCGATCTGCGTACCCTGGAAGAAGCCATGCGCGGAGCCGATGTGTTCCTTGGCGTTTCGGTCAAAGGCGCGGTGACCCAGGAGATGGTGGCCTCCATGGCCGACAACCCGGTGATTTTCGCCATGGCAAACCCGGATCCGGAGATTACACCGGAAGAGGCGCATGAAGTGCGGGTGGATGCCATCGTTGCCACTGGCCGGTCGGATTACCCGAACCAGGTCAACAACGTTCTTGGCTTCCCGTATCTGTTCCGCGGCGCACTGGATATTCATGCCCGCGCCATCAATGATGAGATGAAGATTGCCTGCGCCCATGCGCTTGCGGCGCTGGCGCGTGAGGATGTGCCGGACGAGGTGGCGCTGGCCTATGGCAAGTCGTTGACCTTTGGCCGCGATTACATCATTCCGACTCCGTTTGATCCGCGGCTGATCCACCGGATTCCGCCGGCTGTGGCCAAGGCAGGTATGGATACCGGCGCGGCGCGGCGCCCCATCGTGGACATGGATGCCTATGAGGTTGGCCTGAAATCTCGCATGGACCCGACAGCGTCGATCCTGCGCGGCCTGAACGCCCGTGCGCGCTCCGCCCAGTCGCGAATGATCTTTGCTGAGGGTGACGATCCCCGGGCGCTGCGGGCCGCGGTTATGTACCAGCGCTCCGGTTTCGGTAAATCGTTGGTTGTGGGCCGCCAGGAAGACGTGCGCGTCAAGCTGGAAAAAGCCGGACTTGGCGATGCGGTGCGTGAACTGGAGATTATCAACGCTGCCAACACGCCGCATTTCGAGGCATACAAGGATTTCCTGTATAACCGCCTGCAACGCAAAGGGTTTGACCGTAAGGATATCCACCGCCTGGTTGGCCGCGACCGGCATGTGTTCTCCAGCTTGATGCTGGCGCACGGGCATGGTGATGGCCTGGTTACCGGCGCAACTCGCAAGTCGGCGCATGTTCTGGACCGGATCAACCATGTGTTTGATGCCGATGCCGACCACGGTGTGGCTGGTGTGACCGCGCTGCTGCACAAGGGCCGGATCGTGCTGATCGGCGACACGCTGGTGCACGAATGGCCGGATGAAAACCACCTGGCCAACATCGCAGAGCGCGCCGCCGTGGTTGCCCGTCACATGGGGCTTGAACCGCGGGTGGCCTTTGTCAGCTTTTCCACCTTCGGCTATCCGGTTTCGGAGCGTGCTGAAAAGATGCATGTCGCGCCGACTGTTCTGGACCAGCGCGGGGTGGATTTCGAGTATGAAGGCGAGATGACCGTGGACGTGGCATTGAATGAGCGCGCGCAGCGGTATTACCCGTTCCAGCGCCTGACCGGTCCTGCCAATATCCTGATCGTTCCGGCCCGACACTCGGCTTCGATCTCGGTCAAGCTGATGCAGGAGATGGGCGGTGCCACCGTGATCGGTCCGATTCTGTCCGGTATCGACAAGCCGATCCAGATCTGCTCGACCACCTCCACGACCAATGACATTCTGAACATGGCGGTGCTGGCGGCCTGCAATATCGGGTGATCTGACATGGCGATCTGGAATCTCGGCTCTATCAATGCGGACATGGTTTATAGCATGCCGCATCTGCCGGCGGCGGGGGAAACCCTTGCCGCCCGCGGCCTTGACCGTTTCCTTGGCGGTAAAGGTGCCAACATGTCTGTTGCTGCCACTCGCGCCGGCAGTGACGTGTACCATATCGGTGCTGTGGGGCCTGACGGTGAATGGGCGGTGGAGCGTCTTAAGGAGTATGGGGTCGGCATCGGCCACATTGTCCAGACGGACACTCCAACCGGGCATGCCATCATTGCGGTGGAACCTGAGGGAGAAAACCAGATCATCCTGTTCCCCGGTGCCAACCGGGCGCTGAGTCTAAAGCAGGTAGAGAAGGCTCTGTCCATGGCGAAGTCTGGTGACATTCTTGTCATGCAGAACGAAACCAGCATGCAGGCAGAGGCGGCGCAGCTGGGCCGCCTCAAAGGGTTGCGCGTCTGCTACGCTGCCGCTCCGTTTGATGCAGACGCTGTGCAGTCGGTCCTTCCATACTTGGATTTCCTGATTTTGAATGAGGTCGAAGCGCAGCAGCTTCAGCAAGCCACGGGAAAGGAACCTGGGGCGTTGGGCATCACGGATGTGATCATTACCCTGGGTGCCAAGGGTGCGCGGCATATTAACGGGGAGACGGGCGCTGTCAGTGACGTGCCAGCCTTGCCGGTCACGCCGGTTGATACAACCGGCGCCGGCGATACCTTTACCGGCTACGTTCTGTCTGGTCTGGATCTGGGGCTGACAGTGGCAGAGGCAATGGCGCAAGCCAGCCGCGCGGGGGCTCTTATGGTCACACGGCACGGTACGGCTGATGTCATCCCTACCTTGGCGGAACTACAAGCCGCCCGGTTCTGAAACCGGACGGCTCCGGCTCAATGCCCTTTGGCAAAGGGCGCAGTATCACCCCACAGCTGGATTACTCTTGCGTCGCGACCGCAGGCCTGGCGGTAGCGTTTGTAAGCCTCCGCCTGACGCTTGGGACCAAACCGGGTGAATACCAGACTGTCGCCCTTGTAGTAGTCCTGATGGTAATCTTCAGCCTGAAAAAAGGTCTTGGATGAGAGTATTGGGGTCACAATCTTCTGCCCCAACGCCTGCTGAGCCTGTGCCTTTGTTTGTTCGGCTAGGGACCTTTCTTCGCCGTTAGAAACAAATACTGCGGTGCGGTAGCTGTCGCCACGGTCGCAGAACTGGCCTCCAGGGTCGGTGGGGTCTACTGAGCGGAAGAACAAGTTTATTAGGTGCCCGCGAGAGACTTTTGCGGGATCGAAGACGATTTGCACTGCCTCATAGTGGCCGGTGCCGCCTTTGGTGACATCTTTATAGGTGGGGCTTACCGTAGTGCCACCAGTATAGCCGGATATTGCTTCAACCACACCCGGCACGCTTTCGAAATCGCTTTCCACGCACCAGAAGCAGCCGCCAGCAACGGTCAGAGTTTCTGTGGACTGCGCTTGAACCGGAATACCATGCGCGGCGAACCCGGCAGCAATCAGACCGCTCAGAACCAGGGGTTTAATCTTCTCCAGAACTCGCATTCCCGACTCCTTGAATTGCTTGGGGCCAGACTGCCGGCTGCAGTGGGTTCTCTCAACCCGGCAAGTCAGGATTTCACGGACTGGTGACAGCACGTTATCGTTTGGATTCCGGATCCAGTATCAATAACGTGCCGGCCAAGGAGGACCCCATGACCGAAAAGATGAGCACCCACCAGGCCGAAGAAGATCAGCGCAACGAAGAGATCCTGATTTATCTGAACGGTGAAATTGTGCCCAAGGCCGACGCCAAGGTCAGTGTATATGACAGCGGTTTCATGCTGGGTGACGGCGTGTGGGAAGGGTTGCGCCTGTATAACGGCACCTGGGCCTTCATGGATGAGCATTTGGACCGGCTGTTCGAGGCGGCCAAGGCCATTGATCTGGACATTGGCCTGGACCGAAATGGTGTCAAAAATGCTGTGTTGGAGACTCAAAAAGCCAATGGAATGACGACCAATGCTCACGCCCGGCTGATGGTGACGCGCGGCGTGAAAACCCGGCCGTTCCAGCATCCTTCACTGTCGCGCCAGGGGCCGACGATGGCCATTATCATGGAGCACTCCCGCCCCAATCTTCCGCGCCCGATCAAACTGGCGACGGTGCCGCATCTCCGCGGGCTGCCGATGACCCAGGATCCCAAGCTCAACTCCCACTCCAAGCTGAACTGCATCCTCGCCTGTATCGCGGCAGAGAAGGCCGGCGCGGATGAGGCGCTGATGCTGGATGTGAATGGCTTTGTGAACACCACCAACGCGTGCAACTTCTTCATCGTGCGCAAGGGGGAGGTTTGGACTTCCACTGGTGACTACTGCATGAACGGCATCACCCGGCAAAAGGTGATTGATCTCTGCCGTGCAAACAGCATTCCGGTCTACGAGCGGAACTACTCTTTGGTGGATACTTATGGCGCAGACGAGGCCTTTCTCACAGGGACTTTTGGTGCCCAAACCCCGGTCGGCAGCATAGATGGCAGGCAAATCGGCAGCGGCCAGATGGGACCGATGACTGAACGTATTCGCGGCCTTTACAAGGCGCTGATCGAGAAGGAGTGCGCCTGATGCGGATTGCCATGTGGTCCGGGCCAAGGAACCTGTCGACGGCGATGATGTATGCCTTTGGCAACCGCGGCGACTGCGCCGTGGTGGATGAGCCGTTTTATGCAGCCTATCTGGCGATGACCGGACTCGATCACCCTATGCGTGCGGAAATTCTGGAAAGCCAGCCGCAGGACCCTGAAACCGTGGCGCAGGCATTGCTGGGAGCGGTGCCGGCGGCCAAGCCGTTTTACTACCAGAAGCACATGACGCAGCACATGATTCCTGGGGTTCCGAGGGAATGGATGCGGGAGGTCACCAACGTCTTCCTGATCCGCCACCCGGCACGGGTGATCGCCTCATATGCCGCAAAGAGGGAAAACCCGGTTCTGGAAGACATCGGCTTTCGCCAGCAGGCGGAGCTGTTTGATTTGGTGCGAAGCTGGGGGCAGGTGCCGGTTGTGGTGGACAGCCATGACATCCGCGAGGATCCGGCCGCCAAGCTGGAACAACTGTGTGAGATGATCGGGATGCCCTATTCACCAAAGATGCTGAGCTGGCCCAAAGGCGGCCACAGGGATGACGGTGTCTGGGCGGCGCATTGGTACGGCGCTGTCTGGACTTCCACCGGATTCGCCGGCCCTGAAGGCCCTTTGCCGGAGGTGCCGGAGGTATTGCAGCCGGTCCTGCAGGCGGCGATACCCTACTATGAACAAATGAAGGCTGCAAAGATCTGACTTGCCGAGAGGGGTGCCCGGCGCCCCTGCGGCGCGCAGCCCGGGAAACTTGCGGCCAGCAAAGCTGATCAGCTGATCAGCTTGCTCAGTTTCATGGCAACGCCAATATCTCCGGAAACCTTGATCTTGCCCATCATGACAGCGGTCATCGGATTGAGGTTTCCGTTCAGCAGCTTTTTCAGGTTTTCAGCCGACAGCCGCAGCGTGCAATCTGTTTCACGGTCGTCTGTGCCGGCGCTTCCCTCCGACAGGACAATCACACCGTCCGGTCCGCAATCGAACTTCAGCGACCCGTCGAAACTCTTCCCGGCCAGACCGTCCCGGATTCCTGCCGCAATATCGTCCAATGCCATCTTCTTCTCCCTCGCTTAGCGAGAGGGTTAGGCAGAGGGATAAATCCGGGCAAGATTGACCGCGGGAGAGGCGGAAGGATTACGCCGCGGCAAGTGCGGCCTTGGTCAGCGGGCAGGGCTGGCCGCCGTAGAAAGCATCCAGAACCTGCTGGAATTCCACCGGTGCGCCGGGGACCGCGGCAAACAGCGTCATTGAGGAGCGCAGTTTCTTGGCATCAATTCCACCGAGGATCTGCTCGGCATCCTTGTCCTGATGAGACAGCATCAGTTGGCTGACCTCGACCAGGCGCGCGCGCAGTATCTCATGGTTCAAATAGGCCGTGGCTTCAGCCTGATCTTCGATCCCGTAGAGCTGGGCCAAGTGGGAGCGGCCAAGTTCGGCAAGCTGGGGAAAGACGAACCACATCCAGTGGCTCGTCTTCTGTCCTGCAGAGAGTTCACTCAGGACATCCGCCCATACGGTGTCCTGAGCTTCGACGAACATATCCAGCTCTTCCGCGAAATCGTCCTCGAATTCGCCGTCTATGTCGTCGTATTCGCTCACTTTTTGATCCGGCGCTCGCGGGCGGCCAGCAGTTTGAGACGCAGCGCGTTCAGCTGGATGAAGCCTGCGGCGTCTTTCTGGTCATAGGCGCCGGCGTCTTCCTCAAAGGTCACATGCGCCTCGGAGTAGAGCGAGTTTTCGGACCAGCGGCCGACGGTGTTCACCGAACCTTTGTAGAGCTTCACGCGCACGGTGCCGGAGACATGTTTCTGGCTGGCGTCGATGGCTGCTTGCAGCATTTCGCGCTCGGGGCTGTACCAGAAGCCATTGTAGATCAGCTCTGCGTACTGCGGCATCAGCTGGTCCTTAAGGTGCATCGCGCCGCGGTCCATGGTGATGGATTCGATACCGCGGTGGGCTTCCAGCATGATGGTGCCGCCCGGGGTTTCGTAGATGCCGCGGGACTTCATGCCGACGAACCGTCCTTCGACCAGGTCAAGGCGGCCGATGCCGTGCTTGCGGCCGTACTCATTTAGCGCGGTCAGGATGGTTGCCGGGCTCATTGCTTCGCCATTGATGGCAACCGGGTCACCCTTTTCAAAGGTGATCTCGATGAATTCCGGGGTGTCCGGCGCCTCTTCGGGGTGAACAGTGCGCTGGTAGACGTAATCGGGCGCCATTTCCGCCGGATCCTCCAGCACTTTACCCTCAGACGAGGTGTGCAGCAGGTTGGCGTCGACGGAGAAGGGAGCCTCACCACGCTTGTCCTTGGCGATCGGGATCTGGTGCGCCTCGGCAAACTCCAGCAGTTTGGTGCGCGAGGACAGGTCCCATTCACGCCAGGGTGCGATCACTTTGATGTCCGGGTTCAGCGCATAGGCCGCCAGTTCGAAACGGACCTGGTCGTTGCCTTTGCCGGTGGCGCCGTGGGCAACGGCATCTGCACCAGTGGCTTCGGCGATCTCAACCAGGCGCTTGGAGATCAGCGGGCGCGCAATGGAGGTGCCCAGCAGGTATAGACCCTCGTAAACCGCATTGGCGCGGAACATCGGGAAGACGAAGTCGCGGACGAATTCCTCGCGCACATCTTCGATGAAGATGTTTTCCGGCTTGATGCCCAGCATTTCCGCTTTCTTGCGGGCGGGCTCCAGTTCCTCACCCTGGCCGAGGTCGGCGGTGAAGGTGACAACTTCGCAGCCGTATTCGGTCTGCAGCCATTTCAGGATGATCGAGGTGTCGAGGCCGCCGGAATAGGCGAGCACAACTTTCTTGGGCGCGGACATGGAATTCCCTCTCAGGTCAGAACGCCTGCGGCGTAGCGGGTTTTGGCCGCAAGGGCAAGGTTTTCCGGGGTTTCACACTAGGCCTGCTGCAACTAAGGTCCGCGCCTGACGCGATTTTCAAACCGGAGCGGATTTTTATGAAACCTTGGGCGTTGTTCAGTCATTCCGTAGGAATGCTTGTACGTAACTTTGGGGACTTGCTTAAGGTGTTTCTTGTACCAGTACTTCTGATTGTGGTGATCTTTTCGGCGTTTCTCGAACTGTCCGGGTTACCGGATTTCCTGCAGTCGGGCACGGTATCGGTCTTACCGGAGAGTGCCACCCAAAACGGGCTCCCGCTTTTAGTTGTGTTTGTAACCCTTTTTATTGGAATTTGGAGTGTGGTTGCCTGGCACCGATTTGTTTTGCTTGAAGAGTAACCAGAAAGCTGGGTACCGCGAGTACAGGGAGACAGGATAATGGCCTACTTCGGTAGGTCGATACAGATCGTCCTCGTACTCATCTGTATGATGATTCCGCTGCTCTTGATTGTTATGCTAACAACGTCTGTCCTAAGTTTCGCTGTGCCAGCCGTGATGGAGCTGATTGACTTACCTCTGGCAATCTTACTCACGTACTTGGTTCTTAGGCTTTCAGTGCTTTTGCCGGCAGCGGCGCTGGGCGCCAAATTTGAGGTTGGCGACGCTTGGCGCTCGACCAAAAATGCCTTTGGGGATCTTTTGGGGCTGGCAGCCATTCTTGTCGCCGCTCAATTTGCTGGTCAGTTTGTTGTGGACTCCCTGTCAGAATTACCGATTCTGAATTTAGTATCCGCACTTGTCGTATCTGCCGCTCTTGCACTGGTGAATATCAGCATTCTAACAACACTTTACGGTCATTACGTAGAAGGCCGCCCCATCTAAACCCCGGTATTCTTATGTATGCTTCGCACGCGCCTCTTGCCTTAGTGGCGGGCATACGCCACTGAAGAATACATGAGCGATTTCAAGATCCAGGCCCGCGTCGCTGAACAGGCGATGCGCGATGTGTTTCCCGCAACGCCGCTGCAGCGCAATGTGCATCTTTCCGAACGGTTTGGCGCCGACATCTACCTCAAGCGCGAGGATCTGAGCCCGGTCCGATCCTACAAGATCCGCGGTGCGATGAACGCGATGCGCAAGCAGCCGGACCAGGAGCTGTTTGTCTGTGCCTCTGCTGGTAACCATGCGCAGGGGGTGGCCTTCATGTGCCGCCACATGGGTAAGCGCGGGGTGATCTTCATGCCCGTCACCACGCCGCAGCAAAAGATCCAGAAGACCCGGATGTTCGGTGGCGACAATATCGAAATCCATCTGGTCGGCGACTACTTCGATGTGTGCCTGGCTGCCGCACAGGAATGGTGCGCCCAGGAGGGCGGGCATTTCCTGTCGCCGTTTGACGACGCCGATGTGATCGAAGGTCAGGCCTCCATTGCGGTGGAGATCGAAGAGCAACTGGGTAAGGCACCGGATCATGTATTGCTGCCAGTCGGAGGCGGTGGCATGTCGGCGGGCGTTTCTTCGTGGTTTGGCGAAGAGGTCCACAGCCTGTTTGTTGAACCTGACGGTGGCGCTTGCCTGCGCGCTGCCTTGGCGGCGGGAAAGCCGGTGCCGCTGGACACGGTCGATACCTTTGTCGATGGCGCCGCGGTAGGACGGATCGGCGAACTGCCTTATGATATTTTGAAGGACGTGCCTTTGCCTGATGTGCTGGCAATTTCCGAAGACAGGATCTGCGCCACTATCATCGAGATGCTGAATGTAGAAGGAATCGTTCTGGAGCCTGCCGGTGCGCTGTCAGTTGAGGCTCTGCAAGATGTGCGCTCATGGATTCGGGGCAAAACCGTTGTTTGCGTTACATCCGGCGGAAATTTTGATTTTGAGCGGCTGCCCGAGGTCAAGGAACGTGCGCAGCGCTATTCTGGAGTGAAGAAATACTTCATTCTGCGGCTGCCGCAGCGGCCCGGCGCGTTGAAGGAATTCCTCGGGATTCTGGGCCCGGAAGACGACATTGCCCGCTTTGAATATATGAAGAAGTCAGCCCGCAATTTCGGTTCTGTTCTGATCGGGATCGAAACAAAACGGCCGGAGAATTTTGAGCAGTTGTTTGCGCGCCTGGATGCTGCCGGGATGACTTTCACGGATATCACCCAGGATGAGACACTCGCGCAGTTCGTGATCTGACGGCGCCGGAGTCAGAACTTCTCCGAAAGGCCGGTCAGAAACACGGACTTGGAAGCTTGGAAGTTCGCAATGATGGCCGGGACATCGACTCCGTCCGCTCCGCCTTGCGCAGAGCGCCGCTCGCCGTCCAGGCACATGGAAGAAAACTCATCAAATCCAAGGTTGAGTGCGCTGCCTTTCAGGAAGTGCAGGTCCTGCTCAAGCTGGCCGCGGTCGCCGCCTTCCAGCTTGCCGATTACTTCTTCGACTTCTTCCAGAAAGATTTCAACAACTTCACCGAAGTCCTCGGCGCCGACTTCTTCACGCAGCTCGGTCACGCGTGGCCAGTCAATCATGTGATACGTCCTTACGATCTTTCGCTGAGTGCACTTCTTAAGTTGATTGCAGTAAAAATATGGTGAAATAAAGGAGGAAGCTCAAATTTTAGGCTTCACCGCCTGTTAAATCTCTGGACCGATAGTATCACAAGATCTTCTGATTTTGCCATTTGTGAGGTGCCTTCGGTGCTGCCAGAAAGTTCGATGGACGACGAGGACCAGACAGTGGCCGGATCAATACGCCGTGTGCTGGTTGTGGACGACAGCCGCCTGCAAAGACGCATTCTTGTGGCCTCTCTCAAGAAGTGGGGATTTGAAGTTGTCGAGGCTGACAGCGGCGAGGCAGCAATGGAAATTTGCCAAGCGGACCCCCCCGACCTGATTCTCAGCGATTGGATGATGCCCGGCATGAACGGGCTGGAGTTCTGCCGCGCGTTCCGCGCGCGCGCCACTGAGGACTACGCTTATTTTATCCTGCTGACCTCAAAGAGCGAAAAAAACGAGGTGGCCGAGGGCCTTGATGCTGGCGCTGATGACTTCCTGACTAAACCTGTCAGCTCTGATGAGCTGCGGGCTAGGATTTCAGCGGGTGAGCGCATTTTGCGGATGCAACGGGAACTGTATGAGAAGAACCGTATCGTGTCAGAGACCCTGGGTGAGCTGCAGCGGGTGTACGACGCAATCGACAAGGACTTGATCCAGGCTCGTAAAATCCAGGAATCACTGGTGCCGGAATTGTCCAAGGATTTCGGCTCTTCCACAGTCAGCCTGCTGTTAAAGCCATGCGGACATATTGGCGGGGACCTGGTTGGGATGTTTTCCCCCGGTGTGAACCGAATCGGCTTCTATTCTATTGACGTGTCCGGCCATGGCATCACCTCTGCAATGATGACGGCGCGGTTGGGTGGTTACCTGTCGTCAAACTACTTCGACCAGAACGTAGGGATGGAGAAACGGTTCAATCGCTTCTACGCATTGCGCCAGCCAGAGGAAGTTGCCAGCCTGCTGAATGCCCGGTTGATTGCTGATACGGGGATCGAAGAGTATTTCACCATGGCCTATTGCATTGCGGATCTGCGCAGTGGTGTCGTCAAGATGGTGCAGGCAGGCCACCCGCATCCGCTGTTATTGCGAAAGAACGGCGAGCTGGAGTTCATCGGCAAAGGCGGTGTCCCAGTAGGCTTGGTCCCGGACATCGGCTACAGCCAGGAAGAGTTCACAATGGAGCGGGGCGATCGCCTGCTGCTGTTTTCTGACGGGTTTACCGAAGCACGGCTGGAGAACGGGTCAATGCTGGAGCCTGAAGGCTTGCTCGACTTGGTTCAGAAATGCGGACCGCAGCAGAACGGCAAGGAGTTCCTTGACGATCTTTACTGGCACTTGACCCAGATGATGAGCAAGGAGCATGGGCTGGAGGATGACGTTTCCGCCACCCTGTTCGAATACCAAGGCCCCTAAACAAGCTTTTATCCTGTCCGATGTGTCCTGGCCTTTGCCGGGATTGTTTGCGTTTTGCAGAATAGGCTGATCTGACTACATGCGGGCCGCCAGTTGGGAGGCAAAATGGCGGTCGCCGGCGTTGCCCAGGCAGACGGCCGCCTCTGCAGGAGCCATCCAAAGCGCTTCATGCCCTTGTTCTGCCGGCGGACCGAGCCTGCGAAGGGGGCGGGCCACATAGATGTGGCACAGCTTTTCTGCCCACAGATCGTATTCCGGCATATAGGCAAACCGCCGGAAAGCACCCAACTTGCGCGGGGGGGAGATCTTCCAGCCGGTTTCCTCGTACACCTCGCGGTGCAGGGCAGGGATTGGTGATTCGCCGGGATCAATACCGCCACCCGGAAGCTGCAGATCGGGGTGCGGATCATACTGGCAAGTAACCAGCAGCTTTCCGTCTCGTGGCAGCAGAGCATAGACCCCGGGACGTATCCGGTAATTCCGGCCCTTCTGAGGTGTGTCGCCAAAACGTCTGATCACAGGCCGGCCTCTTCACTCTTGTGTCGTTTCTCCTATATAGCCCCGGTATGCCAATCCCCGGCGCGTAAGGAAACCCCATGACACTTGGTTCTAAAATCGCGTGGGACGACACCGTCCTGCCTTTCCAGCTTGATGCATCCGACATGCGCGGCCGTGTGGCGCGGCTGGATGGCGTGCTGGATGGTATTCTGAAACAGCATGACTACCCGCCGGTTGTCGAGGCGCTGGTTGCCGAGATGGCGTTGCTGACAGCACTGATCGGGCAAACAATCTCTCTGCGCTGGAAGCTGTCGCTGCAGGTGCAGTCCAAGGGTGCGGTGCGGATGATTGCAACCGATTACTATGCGCCTCAAAAGGAAGGTGAGATCGGCCAGATCCGTGCTTATGCGAGCTTTGACCGCGACCGCCTTACCGACAGCAACCCCTTTGACCAAGTGGGCGAAGGCTATTTTGCCATTCTGATTGACCAGGGCAATGGCACCCAGCCCTACCAAGGGATCACACCGCTGTCCGGCGAATCGCTGAGCGCCTGTGCAGAGGCCTATTTCGCGCAGTCCGAACAATTGCCGACCATGTTCAAACTGAGCTTTGGAAAGTCGGCGGAACCGGGCGTTGCCGAGCATTGGCGTGCGGGAGGTGTGATGCTGCAGAGCATGCCCAAGGCTTCTCCATTTGCGGCGCAAGGCGAAGGTTCCGGCGAAGTCCTGCAGGCCAGCGACCTAGTGTCCGGGGACGAGGAAGAGAACTGGAACCGGGCCACCACACTGCTGAGCACGGTGGAAGAGCTCGAACTGATCGGCCCGTCTGTCACCCCTACCGATCTGCTGATCCGATTGTTTCACGAGGAACAACCGCGGGTCTATGACACCCAGCCTGTGCGCTTTGGCTGCACCTGTTCCGAGGACCGGGTACGTCAAAGCCTGTCGATCTACTCTGCCAAGGACATCGAGAAGATGACCACGGATGATGGCCGTGTGACTGCAGACTGCCAATTCTGCGGAGCGCACTACGATCTGGACCCGTTGAGTGTGGGTTTCGACGCGGAAAACCCGCCCAGTGAGTGACCCTGCCCAGGATCTGACGGACAGGATTGCCGTCGCCCTGAACCGTGAGGGCGGCGGCTCCTCCGATTTTGACCTGAACCCTGGCACTGTGCTGCCGGAGGGGCGCAAGCTGCGCCCGGCTGGTGTGCTGGTTCCGGTTTCCATTGCTTCGGGCGCTCCGCGGCTGATCCTGACCAAACGGTCCTCGGCGCTGAAGCATCATCCGGGGCAGATCGCCTTTCCTGGCGGCAAAGTGGATCCGGGCGACAAGGACGCCTGTGCGGCGGCGCTGCGCGAGGCGTGGGAAGAGATCGGCTTACCGCAGGACGTGCCCCGGATCATCGGCTGCCTGCCGGAGCATGAAACCGTAACTGGCTTCTCCGTGACACCAGTTGTAGCGCTGATCCGTGACCGTTTTGACGAATGTCCCGAGGCGGGCGAGGTGGCAGAGGTGTTTTCAGTTCCTCTGGCGCATGTTTTGGAACCGCAAAACTACATCATCGAATCCCGCCGTTGGCGCGGCACGCGCCGCCGGTACTATACCGTGCCCTATGGTCCCTATTACATTTGGGGCGCTACCGCCCGTATGTTGCGCGGGCTCGCGGCACGGATGGAGGGAGAATGCGGCTAGATCAGCCATGGCTGGAGGACCCGGCTACGCAGGCGGTTTGCGAAGCGGTTTCGGCAGACGGTGCGCAGGTATTGTTTGTTGGCGGCTGCGTGCGCAATGCCTTGCTGGGTGAACCGGTTTCTGATCTGGACATTGCCACCGATTCGCAGCCGGAGCAGGTGATGGAGCTGGCTGCTCGTGCCGGGATCAAGGCAGTGCCGACCGGGATCGACCATGGCACAGTGACATTGGTAAAGAACGGCATCCCGCATGAAATCACCACTTTCCGCAAGGATGTGGCGACCGATGGCCGCCGGGCAGTGGTGGCATTTTCCACCGATATTGCCGAGGATGCCCGCCGCCGCGATTTCACAATGAACGCGATTTATGCGCGCCCGGATGGTGAAGTCGTCGACCCTCTAGGCGGGCTGACGGATATCGCTGGGCGCCGGGTGCGTTTTATCGGCACCGCGGAAAACCGTATCCGGGAGGATTACTTGCGCAGCCTGCGCTACTTCCGCTTTCACGCCTGGTATGGCGATCATGCCTTGGGCTTCGATCCGGACGCGCTAGCGGCGATTGCAGCCAACTTGGACGGACTGGCTTCGCTGTCTAAGGAGCGGGTTGGGGCGGAACTGCTGAAGCTGCTGGCGGCTCCCGATCCTGCTCCTTCGGTTGCGGCGATGCGGCAGGCAGGCGTGCTGGCGCAGGTTCTGCCTGGCGCCGATGACCGTGCGCTGGCGCCGCTGATTCACCTGGAAGCCGGAAGGGCGGCCTCGGGCATCCGGCGCCTTGCCGCGCTGGGCGGCGATGGCTTGCAGGAGACCCTTCGGCTGAGCAAGGCTCAGGCCTCGCATCTGGTGGCAATCCGTGCGGCAGCGGCTGGAACTGCCGGGGCAGGGGAACTGGGATTCAGGCTGGGTGCAGAAATGGCGCTGGACGCATTGCTGTTGCGTGCTGCGCTGCTGGAACAGCCGCTTTCATCCAATTTAGAGACTGATATCGCGCAAGGCGTGGACGCGGAGTTTCCAGTTAAGGCCCGGGATCTGCTGCCGGAACTGAAGGGGCCGGCACTGGGAAAAGCGTTGAAAAAACTGCAAGCGGATTGGATTGCGTCGGGGTTCTCCCTCAGCCGAGAGGAACTGCTGAATTCCTTCCGCTGACAAGGGATGTCAGCAGCGTCACAACCTTGGGGGGTGACAAAACCGCAAATCTTGCGTACGCATGAGGCAGCCACCACATGACGGAGGAATGCTGATGTATTACGGGATCTGGTTTCTTTAACGCCTGAGACCTTGCCCCGTTTGACGTGGGAGCCTTGGGCGGCCCGCAGTCTGCATCTGTTTTCCGATTTGCTCGAACACCTGGAGCACCCGCATGTTTCGCTATTTTGAAAATCTCATTGACCCCTATTGCGCCTACCCGGAAGTCAACACGCCACCGACACGGCTGTGGCCTTTCTTGCGCGACTATTCCAAGCCATTCAAAACCATCTTTGTCCTGACTGCGCTGATGTCGGTTGTGGTCGCAGGGATTGAGGTCGGGCTGATCTACTACATGGGCCGGATTGTCGACCTGATGTCGGGCACGCCGGCCGAAGTGTGGGAAGAGCATGGCACTGAACTTATCCTGGTTGCCTTGTTCATACTGCTGCTGCGGCCGCTGATCCAGCTGCTGGATGTCGCGCTGCTGAACAACGCGATTCTGCCGAATTTTGGCACTCTGATCCGCTGGCGGGCGCACAAGCATGTTTTGCGCCAGTCGGTCGGCTGGTTCGAGAACGATTTTGCCGGGAGGATTGCCAACCGGATCATGCAGACCCCGCCTGCCGCGGGGGAGGTGATCTTTCAGGTATTTGACGCAATCACGTTTTCGCTGGCCTATCTCGTAGGCGCGGCAGTTCTGCTGTGGGTCGCGGATATACGGCTGATGCTGCCGCTGGCGCTTTGGTTCGCCCTCTACGCAGTTTTGGTACTGTGGACGGTCAAGCGGGTCGGGCCGGCCAGTCAAGCGTCTTCCGACGCACGCTCGACCGTGACAGGGCGGGTGGTCGACAGCTATTCCAACATCCACTCGGTCAAGATGTTTGCCCATCACAACCGCGAACTGACCTATGCCCGCGATGCGATTGAGAACACCCGCAAGACGTTCCAGACGGAGATGCGGATATTCACCATCATGGACGCCACGCTGGTTACGCTGAACGGGCTGCTGATTGTCGGAGTGGTGGGCTGGGCCGTGATGCTGTGGATGCAAGGCTCTGCTTCGGTTGGGCTGGTTGCTGCAGCGACGGCGCTGACACTGCGCCTGAATGCGATGACCGGCTGGATCATGTGGGCGCTGACGTCCTTTTTCCGGCAGCTGGGTGTTGTGGCTGAGGGAATGGAGACCATTGCGCAGCCGATCGACCTGGTGGATGCGGCCAATGCGGAGCCGCTGCAGCTGGTAAAGGGGGAGATAGAGTTGCGCAACCTCTCGCACCACTACGGGCGTGAGGCTGGCGGGCTGGACAGGATCAGCCTGGTCATTCAGCCGGGGGAGAAGGTAGGCCTGATCGGGCGTTCCGGCGCCGGGAAATCGACCCTGGTCAAACTGCTCTTGCGGTTCTACGACGCCGAAAGTGGACAGATTCTGATCGACGGTCAGGACATCCGCTGTGTGACACAGGACAGCTTGCGCAGCCATATCGGCATGGTGCAGCAGGACAGCTCTCTGATGCACCGCTCGGTTCGGGACAACCTGCTGTACGGACGTCCGGAGGCCACTGAGGAGCAGATGATAGCTGCTGCCAAACAGGCGCAGGCGCATGAGTTCATTCTGGATCTGGAGGACCCGCAGGGGCGCAAGGGGTATGAGGCCCACGTGGGCGAGCGTGGCGTCAAACTGTCCGGTGGGCAGCGTCAGCGGGTGACACTGGCCCGGGTGATCCTGAAGGACGCGCCGATCCTGGTTCTGGATGAGGCGACCTCAGCACTGGATTCAGAGGTTGAAGCGGCGATTCAGGAGACACTGTATGGCATGATGCAGGGCAAAACGGTGATCGCCATCGCACACCGGCTGTCCACCATCGCGCAGATGGACCGTATCCTGGTGATGGATCAGGGCCGTATAGTTGAAGAAGGGTCTCATGAGGCGCTATTGCAGGCGCAGGGGCTTTATGCACAGCTTTGGGCGCGCCAGTCCGGCGGCTTCCTGAACATCGAGGCAGCAGAATGACCATAGGCAACCTGATCGACGCCTTCCGCCCGGCAGACGGTCCGCCACCGCAGCGGCTGGGAGCTTTCTTGCGCTGGTGCCTGGCCGGCGCTTGGCCGATGCTGCTGCTGGCTGCGGCCTTTTCAGCACTGGCAGGCGGGATGGAGGCGGGCACCGCCTTTATCCTGGGCATGGTCATCGACACCGCCATCGCCAGCGGGCCGGAACAGTTCTTTTCGGCTGGTAATGTGGCAGTGATCGCATTGGCGCTGGGCTTTTTCCTGCTTGTGCGTCCGGTGCTGTTCGGCCTGTCCGCAGCCTCCAACGCCATTGTGGTGCAGCCGAACGTGAACCCGCTGGTTCTGTCGCGGCTGAATCGATGGACATTGGGCCAGTCGGTGCGGTTCTTTGACGATGATTTTGCAGGCCGGATAGCGCAGAAACAGATGCAAACGGCAAATGCCGTGACCTCCGTGACCACTGAGGTGATCAATGTTGTGGCCTTTGCGCTGGCCTCTCTTGCGGGCTCTTTGGCCTTGTTAGGGTCTATTGATTGGCGCATCACTGGGGTGTTTCTGATTTGGCTGGTGGGATACTTCGCATTGATCCGCTGGTTCCTGCCAAGAATCCGCAAGAGGTCAGGAAAGCGGGCCGGGGCGCGGGCGATGGTAACCGGCCAGGTCGTCGATTCGATCACCAACATCAAGACGGTGAAGCTGTTTGCCCATGCTGACCATGAGGAACGGACTGCACAGGATGCAATGGTCGAGTTTCGTGAAAAATCGCTGCACTTCGGCTATCTCTCTGCCAGCTTCCGGTTCTTTCTGATGTGCCTTGCAGGCATTCTGCCGGTGCTGCTGATCGGAGCAACCTTGCACCTGTGGCAGTCGGGGAACGCGACCGAGGGCGACATTGTGGCTGCGGGTGCGGTTTCGATACGGATTGCACAGATGACTGGCTGGGTGAGCTTCACGCTGATGGCGATCTACTCCAACATTGGAGAGATCGAAAACGGCATGAAGACTTTGTCCGTCCGCGACAGGGTGGAAGATGCGCCCGGAGCCAAACCGCTGGAAGTGCGAGAGGGCGGGATTGTTTTTGATCAGGTGGAATTCGCCTATGGCCGCGATGTGGGCGGGGTGCAGGGGATCAGCCTGCACATTCATCCGGGGGAGAAACTAGGCATTGTCGGGGCTTCCGGTGCTGGGAAGTCGACACTCGTTTCGCTTCTTCTCAGGCTCTATGAGGAAGAAAACGGGCGTATTTTTGTCGACGGGCAAGAGATCTCGGAGGTTACCCAAAATTCCTTGCGCAGTCAGATCGGTATGGTCACGCAGGAGACTGCAATGTTCAACCGGTCTGCGCGTGAAAATATCCTGTATGGGCGGCCGGATGCGTCTGAGGAAGATCTGATTGCCGCGGCCAAGAAGGCTGAAGCGCATGAGTTCATCACGGAACTGGAAGATGGTCAGGGCCGTACGGGCTATGATGCATATCTTGGCGAACGCGGGGTGAAACTCTCTGGCGGGCAGCGGCAGCGGATTGCCCTGGCCCGCGCCATCCTCAAGGACGCACCGATCCTGGTCCTGGATGAGGCGACCTCGGCCCTGGATTCCGAGGTTGAAGCTTCGATACAGGCTGCGCTGCACCGGGTCATGGAGGGCAAGACGGTTCTGGCCATTGCGCACCGGTTGTCAACGCTGAGCGAAATGGACCGGATTGTCGTGATGGACAAGGGCCGGATCGCCGAAAGCGGCAGCCATCAAGAGTTGCTGGCCAAGGGTGGTCTTTATGCCTCGTTCTGGGCGCACCAGTCCGGCGGGTTTATCTGCACCGATGATGAGCGGACAGCGGCAGCTGAATAAACTTCCCAGCGCATTTTGCTTTTGCTGGCTGGATTGCCGGGGTAATGAGCGCGCATGACTGACACAGCCAGAACCAAAGCAACGATCAGCCGGCTGGGCCATCAGGGTGATGGTGTGGCCGATGGTCCATTGTTTGCCCCTCGGACACTGCCGGGCGAGGTAGTCAGCGGTATTGCCAATGGCAGCCGTTTGACACATATCCGCATCGAAACGCCTTCCGAACACCGTGTGCAACCGCCCTGCCGACATTACAAGGCCTGCGGCGGATGCCAGCTGCAGCACGCCAGCGATGCGTTTGTGGCAGAGTGGAAAACGGATGTGGTGCGCAATGCACTGTCAGCACAAGGTCTGGAGACGGATTTCCGGCCTATACACACATCACCGCCCAGATCCCGCCGTCGAGCCACCTTGTCGGTACGGCGGACCAAAAAAGGGGCGATGGCCGGTTTTTATGGCCAGGCATCAGACGTGATCACGGAAATTCCGGATTGCCAGCTGCTGGAGCCTGAATTGCTGGCCGCCATTCCTGTAGCAGAAGCATTGGCACTTGCAGGAGCCAGCCGCAAGACGCCGCTGGCTGTGACAGTTACTACGTCTGATGCGGGACTCGACATGCTGGTTCGCAATGGCAAGCCGCTGGATGGCCCACTGCGGATCGGACTGGCGCAGCTGGCCGAAAAACACCGGATTGCACGGCTGACTTGGGACGACGAGCCGGTGGCTATGGAGCAGCCGCCCGTGCAGCCCTTTGGCCCGGCCCTGGTCTGCCCGCCGCCGGGCGCATTCCTGCAGGCAACGCGTGAAGGGGAAGCTGCTTTGCTGGCAGCGGTTCTGGAAATCATCAAGGACGCCAAGCGGGTTGTGGACCTGTTTGCCGGCTGCGGGACCTTCTCTCTCCCGATTGCGCAAACGGCAGAAGTTCATGCGGTTGAGGGCGAGCGGGATATGGTAAAGGCCTTGGATGCGGGCTGGCGGGCGGGGAAAGGGCTGAAGAAAATCAGTACTGAAGCTCGCGACCTGTTTCGTAATCCCTTGCTGCCAGAGGACCTCAACCCCTTTGGTGCCGTATTTGACGCCGCGGTGATTGATCCGCCTCGAGCCGGTGCTGAAGCGCAGGTAGCGCAACTGGCTAAGGCGCGCACGCCGTTGATTGCTTATGTATCCTGCAATCCGGTCAGTTTTGCCCGTGATGCCAAGACACTGGTTTCAGCAGGCTACGATTTGAACTGGGTTCAAGTTGTTGACCAGTTTCGCTGGTCAGCCCATACCGAGCTGGCCGCAAGGTTTACCCTGAAAGACTGAAATGACGGATATTCAAGTGATGACACCGACCCGACGCATGGAAGCCATTCTGGACAGCAGCCGCTTTGGCCGCTTCATAACCGCTGTCATTTTGGTCAATGCCGTTACTCTTGGGTTGGAAACCGCTCCGTCGGTTATGGAAAAGGCCGGCGGGCTGATTCATCTGATCGACAAAGTTTGCCTGACAATCTTTGTCGTTGAAATTCTGGCAAAGCTTTTGGTGCGCCGGCTGCGGTTCTTCTTGAGCGGATGGAATGTGTTTGACTTCGCAATTGTCGGCATTGCGTTGGCGCCAGGTACACAAGGCCTGTCGGTACTGCGGGCTTTACGAATCCTGCGTGTGCTGAGGGTGATCTCCGTCGCGCCGCGGCTGCGCCGAGTGGTCGAAGGGTTCATCACCGCCCTGCCGGGGATGGGCTCGGTCTTTTTGCTGATGGCGATCATCTTCTATATCGGCTCAGTTATTGCGACCAAGCTGTTCGGCCAGGACTTCCCGGAATGGTTCGGGAACCTTGGCCTCAGCGCCTACTCGCTGTTCCAGATCATGACACTTGAAAGCTGGTCCATGGGCATTGTGCGTCCGGTGATGGAAGTGCATCCGCATGCCTGGGCATTCTTTGTACCTTTCATCATGGTGACGACCTTTGCCGTGGTGAACCTGTTGGTTGGCCTGATCGTGAACTCTATGCAGGACGCCCACGGCGAAGAAGAAGGTGAGCGCACAGATGCTTACCGGGACGAGGTGCTGAGCCGGCTGGAAGCGATCGAGCAAAAGCTGTCCAGTCAGACGGTCCAGGACAGGAAATTGTGAATTTCCTTAACAGCAATTTCGCGCTAAAGCCTGAATAGAGGCAAAAGAAAAATACAGGCTGGGACAATGAACAGAAGGGCATTTGGCATTGGTGCCGCCGCAAGCCTTGCGCTGGCTGGCTGCAGCACCACAGGCGGAGCAGTAAGCAGATTCAAGACTTATAACGGTCCACAAGTCACATCGATCGTGATCAATAAAGGTGCGCGCAAGCTGTACTTGATGAACAACGACGAAATCCTGCGGGAATATAAGGTCGATTTGGGTTTTGCACCGCTTGGGCCGAAGCAGTTTGAGGGTGATGGCAAGACGCCGGAAGGCACTTATTTGATCAACCGGCGCAACCCGAACAGCCGGTACCATCTGTCGGTTGGCATCTCATATCCCAACAACCAAGACCGCGCTCATGCGCAGGCCAATGGCAAGCGGCCTGGCGGAGAGATATTCATCCATGGGCAGCCGAACAACCCGAAGGAACGCAAGCGAGCGGCCAGGGTTGACGACTGGACTGCTGGTTGCATCGCTGTAACCAATGAAGAAATCGAAGAGATTTACGCGATGGTACAGGACGGCACCACTATCGCACTGCGGCCCTGACCGGAGATAATGAGATAATGATTGAGAAGTAAAGGTCCGCTGCGGTTGCGCCGGACCTTTCCCTTTCGTGCAGTTTTCAAGGGATATGCTGCGCTAAAACACGGCGTAGTGGCTTAATTCGCCATAACCAGTGTCCACCAGATCTTGCCGTTCGGCTCCTGGAACCAAGAAAAGCCCATGTTCACGGCCTTGGGATCCAGTATCACTGCACGAGTGGCCGGTCTTTCCAGCCAGGCAGTCAGGGTCTGCTGCTCATTCTCGTAGGTTTCGGATATGTTTTCACCCAGCAGTGTGCCCGTGTAGCCAGCACGGGCAACCCGGTCCAGCGGCGACGATCCGTCTGAACCGAAATGCCAAGGACGGTTCTGCACCGACATGTCACGGGAATGGGTGGCTGCGGCGGCAGTCAGTTCAGCGTTCAGTTGCACGTTTTGAGCGCCTGAAGCCTGGCGCAGTGCATTCACCGAGTCGAGCATCCGCAGTTGCACTTTGTCCGCATTCCTGATGCGGTAGGATCCGCCGGATTCCGATGACGGGGTACAGGCGGCTGCCACCGTGAGAATTGCAGCTGCCATCAGCAGAAAAACGCGATTCATAATGCTCTCTCGCTCCATCAGTTGCTGAAGCATGTATCCTTCCTGTGGCAGCTGTGCAAACGGGCCGGCAGAATTATGCAGACTAAGCTTCCGGATTGATTTGCGACTGCGGCTTTCCGGCCATAAAATGCTTCAATCTTGGATCCTCAATGCGCAAGTTGGTAGAAGTGATGCCCCGAAAACCTTTTGAAATATTCAGCCGAAGGCAGTTTCTTGCTGGCAGTGCTGCTTTGATATCCTCCTCCGCGCTTGCGCAGGAGGCTGGCGATACCGCGGAGCAGGCATTTGATCCCCTGCGCCCGCCGCCAGAGCCGGAGCCGCCGGTTCAGCGCAATATCTCAGCTTTCCGTGCTAAATCCTGGCGGCCCTATTTTGATAACCTGCGCAATGGCGCGATACTTGTCGATATAGACAGCCGTGCGCTGCACTATTGGTCACCAGATGAAGGCACCTACAAGCTGTTCCCGTCTTCCGTGCCGCTGTCAGACGATCTGACCCGCCGCGGCCGCACGCAGGTTGTGCGCAAGGTGGAGGGGCCTAGCTGGGCACCAACACCCAATATGCGCAAGCGCAACCCGGAATGGCCGGCCTATATTCCACCGGGGCCGGATAACCCGCTGGGCACTCATGCTTTGTACCTGGGCTGGAAGTACTACCGGATCCACGGAACCCACGATACGCGCAAAATCGGACGCAAATCGTCGAACGGATGCATTGGCCTTTACAATGAGCATATCGCCGAACTGTTCGGCTTGGCGAAAGTCGGCACTCAGGTGTTGCTAATTTGACGACACGCAGCGGGGCGCTAAGCTGTTAACTATAACAAGCAATTGCAATCCCGCGTTTTTGCTGGTTAGAAAAAAATACGAGGTAAGTCTTGGGTGCGCGGTTCAGATGTTTGATCCGCGCAAATTCTGGAGGTTAACATGAAAAAACTCGTTATCGCTGCTGCGCTGACCGCTGCTGCTTCCACTGCCACCGCTGGCAACCTGTCCGAGCCGGTTGTTGAACCGCCGGTCATCGTGGAAGAAGCTCAGGGTTCTTCCAGCGGCATCCTGCTGCCGCTGCTGCTGCTGGTTCTGGTCGGCGCAGCTGTTGCATCGAGCTAATTTCGATACACAGTTACAGAAAAGGCGGTGGGGCAACCCGCCGCCTTTTTTCGTTGCCCGAAGGAATTGCCGGAGGGACTGTCAGACCGCTTCCACCTCCTGCAAAATGATATCCAAGATTTTGACGATCATGTCTGTATCGTCAGAATCAATAGTAAGAGGCGGCCGGATCTTCAGAGTATTGTCCTTGGGGCCTTCACTGCCGATCAGGATGCGGTGATCCCGCATCCGGTTTTTAACGTAGGAGCAGATCTCTGTGGCTTGTGAGCCATCCAGATTGATAAGTTCCAGCCCAAGAAACAACCCCATTCCACGGACGTCACCTACGCAGGCATATTTCTGTTCCAGTTTCTTCAGGCCTTCAAACAGCCGCTTGCCTTGGATACGGGCGTTTTCCTGAAGTCCCTCGTCATCAACGATATCCAGAACTTCTTTGCCAATCCGGCAAGAGAGTGTGGAACCGCCAAAAGTAGAGAAAAACTCGATCCCGTTGTCGAAGCTTTCGGCAACTTCTTTTGTGGTGACAAGCACGCCCAAGGGATGGCCGTTGCCGATTGGTTTGCCCAACACAACGATATCAGGCAGGGCACCTTGATGTTCAAACCCGAAGTAGAAGTCGCCGAGTCTGCCCAATCCGGTTTGCACCTCATCGGCAATGCAGACACCGCCTACAGCGCGAATCTTCTGATAAACCGCACCCAAATACCCCTTGGGAGGAATGATTTGGCCACCGACTGACGGAAAGGTCTCTGCGATGAAGCCGGCAACGCCGTGCCCTCTCTCCTGGAGGCGTGCGATCGCTGGATCTATGAGGCCGGCGTATTTTTTCGCCCGGTCCAGGTCATCCCGGCGGAAGGAGCCGCGGTAGTCATCGGCAACTTCAACAAGTTCTACCCAGTCTGCCTGACCGGTTCCCCCGGGTTTGTTGAATTTGTAGGCTGAAATGCTGATCGCACCGGTGGTGTTGCCATGATAGCCGTGATCCGGCGTCACCATACCCTTGGCGCCGGTATGCGCGCGGGCCAAGCGCAGGGCTAGCTCGTTCGCCTCTGTCCCGGAGTTTACGAAGAAACAGACCTCGAATTGATCCGGCAGCTTGGACAGAACTTTTTTGGCAAAGGCCGTCTGGGCGGGGTGCAGATAGCGTGTGTTTGAGTTCATCCGCTTCAACTGGTCGGCGGCAACTGCCTGGATGCGGGGATGGGCGTGGCCTACATGCGGCACGTTGTTGTAAGCATCCAGATACGGTCGCCCCCATTCGTCAAACAGATGGTGCTTCCAGCCGCGCACGAGCATGACGGGGTCTTTGTATGTCAGGCTCAGGTTGCCGCCGAAATGTGAGCGGCGTTCTGATAGAACTTCTTCCTTGCTGGTAGGCTGAAAAAGAACCTTTTCTTCCGGCAGATTAAGCAGCGCAGCCGGGTTCGGGCAAAGCGCGCGCCACAGGTACATTTCGTCCGGATCACCGACACCGGGCCAGTCGGCTTCGATTCCTTCAGTGGTCAAGGCCAGTTGGAAATGGACATGCGGCGCCCAGCCGCCGTTTTGGCTGGGGTCGCCAAGGCGGCAAAATTCTTCACCTTTCTCGACGACATCGCCAGATTTCAAACGAGTCAAGAATTCGGGGTCCAGATGGCCATAAAGGGTATAGAACGAATCGCCGTCGGGCGTTTCATGCCTCAGGATGATCACCCCACCATAATCCAGATGCCCCTTGCGGTACTCAGCAACAAACACTGTGCCGCGTAACGGCGCGAACATCGCCTTGCCTGCCGGAGCAAAAGCGTCCACCGCCAGATGCACCGTCCGGCGGTTGCTGGCTTTCCACGGACCTTTGCGGAAGGCTGGGTCCGTATAAATAAGCCGCGGCTCGTGGTAGTAGCCTAGCCAGATGCGTCCATTATCCTCAAACTCTTCGCCGACCTTGGCGGCCTCTTCGAAGGGCAAGTGGAAAGGGTTTTGCGGCCAGGTAGACTCTTCAACTGACAGCGTCCCCATCGGCGCATCTGCCAAGTCTTCCCCCATCAGCGGGGCGAAACTTCCGTTTTCCTGCTTGAGCCAGGCCACCACACGGTCCGCACCCTCAACCACCGGCAGGCCGCAGGCAGCGCGCAGCCGGGCATTCAGCAACCCGCCATGTAGCGTATTGCTCTCCAGAAACCGCCAGGCTGGCGCTTGGGAAACTGTCACATAAGGATCATCCGGGTTTTCCGCGGCCATGAGAGTGGAGTTCACCACGCTTACCGCCAGCCGCATCCGAAGCAGCTTCCAGACCATGTCGACCTCGGCGGTGGTCAGCGGATAGGCCTCGTGGTAACCCGCGACCAGTGACGCAAGAGCGGCCTCCGGTGCCGGGTGATCCAATACGATGTAGGCCGCGGCAATTGCCAGATCGCAGATGCGCGGCGCCGCGCACATGTCGCCAAGGTCGATCAGGCCGGATACCCGCCGCGGTTCGTTCAATTCGCCTGCTACCATGATGTTGTAGTCATTGGCGTCATTGTGGATGGCTTGCTTGGATAACTCTGCCAAAGCAGGCTCTAACTTTGAAAATTCTGCGGATATTTCTTCAAGAATTGCATGGCGCGCGGGGTCTTTGATGCAGGAGAGCTGAGCTGTAATCCAGCCGGCGCGCATCAGGTCCCACTTGAAGTCGCGTTCCAAGCCTTCATGGTGGAAGTCCGTCAAAGCTTTTGCAGTGCCGCCCAGCGTCTGGCCGATTTCATGGATCAGCATATCGCTTTTGGGCTCCGCCTTGGCATAGCAGCGCCCCGGCAACTTGTTCAGCAGCCAGACCAGCCGGTTCTGCCCATCTTCATCCGGAAGGGTTAGCAGGGATCGCCGGGAAAGAGAGGCAATGACCCGCGGGCAGGGCAGGTCTGGCTGGCATTCCTGGATATGCTCAAGCGCCTTCACTTGCATATCAACCAGCCATTCTTTGCAGCCGGGGCGCATGGCCTTGAGGATATAGCCTTGGCCATCCTGCCCCGTGGCCAGGAAGTTCAGGTCGTATTCCCCGTCCAGGCGGGTCAGTTCCGCCTCAATGCCCCAGTGCTCCCGGAGGGCTTTGGCCCAATGCGCAAGCGTCATCCAATATCTCCCAGTTTTCCGGTTGGGCCGGAAATTGAATATTGGATACTTTTTGGACTGAGGCGGACGGTTAGTCCAGCCAGCCTTTCAGGTTTTCCTCAATCACATCTGCCAGTGCCGCAACGTGATCGTCATCGTCATTGAGGCAGGGGATATAAAGGAAGTCTTCTCCGCCTGCGTGCTCAAAGCTCTCGCGGATCTCTTCGTTGATTTCTTCCAGTGTCTCGATGCAGTCCGCAGAGAAGGCCGGTGCAATTACTGCGATGCTCTTCTTGCCTTCCTTGGCAAGCGTGGCGACGTGGTCCACTGTGTAGGGTTTAAGCCATTCCTCGGGTCCGAAAACGGACTGGAAAGTGCTGGTGATTTGGGTGTCGTCCCACCCAAGCCGCTCCTTCAGCAACCGAGTCGTTTTCTGGCACTGGCAGTGATACGGGTCCCCCTGCATCAGATACCGCTTTGGCATCCCGTGATAGGAAACTACCAGAATATCCGGGCGTTTCCCGGCTTTGGCATATGCTTCTTCCACCGAGCGCGCCAAAGCATCGATATAGGCGGGCTGATCGAAATAGGGAGGGATCGTGCGCGCGGCAGGCTGCCAAGGTTCCTCCATCAAAGCACGGAAAAACTGATCGTTTGCGGTGCCGGAGGTCGCGCCAGCATATTGCGGATAGAGCGGGACAAACAGGATCTTCTGACAGCCTGCCTCAACCATCTGCCGCACCTTGGACTTGGTGGAGGGATTGCCGTAGCGCATGCAGAAATCGACCATAACCTGATCGCCGTAACGCGCCTTCATCACCTCCGCCATCTTGGTGGTCTGGTCCTTGGTGATGGTCATCAGAGGGCTTTCGCCCGTGTCGTGATTCCAGATCGATTTATAGGCCGCACCGGAAGAGAACGGACGTTTGGTCAGGATGATTAGCTGCAAAAGCGGCTGCCATTTCCATGACGGATAGTCGATGACCCGCTTGTCAGACAGGAACTCACTCAGATACCGGCGCATTGGCCAGTAGGAGTAATCATCCGGAGTGCCGAGGTTGGCCAGCAGGATGCCGACTTTTTCTGCCGGGATCCTGGGGTGATCGGCTGGGGCGTGGGCAGGGCATTTGGCGGTCCGGGCGGCGTCCAGCATGGGCAGGTCCTGTGCGGCTGAGATTTTTGTTGGCGGATAACTACTGTGTTTACGCGCGGAAGGCCAATTGGATCACATTGGCGCAGCAATAGCTTTGTCCAATCAAGGCTAGAGCTTTGATTCAGGCACCTTGAGCGCGTCGGCCAGGCGCATCTGGGCTGAACCAGGGCGCAGGGGTTTCTGCTGGTTGTCCGATGGCGACCAGCCGGTCAGGCAGACAAGTTCGAACGTCGCGGGCAGGCGGCCTTCGGCGTTGGCGAAATGCTCCCGGTAGATGTGATCGGCGAGGTGGAAGAGGCCGCGCGGAGGAGTGCGTTTCAAGCGTTGGGCGAGCGTGTTGGTCTCTCCCATACCGCGCAGGTCGTGGACCAGGTGGGTCAGGTCGCGGTATTCGGCTGTCAGCGGCACCAGATCAGCAACCGGCAGGGCGAATCCCGCACGTTGCAGCAGGCCGCCCAGATCGCGGATCTCGCCCATCGGCGCAATGCGTGGCGAAAGACCGCCCAGAACAACGGTCTCGGCTTCGGCCATAGCAACACGCAGTTCGTGCAGGGTCTGCCCGCCCAGCAGGATGACCAGAAGCAGCCCGTCTTCCTTCAAAGCGCGGCGGCATTGGATTAGTTGCCCGACAGGATCATTGGACCAATGAAGGCACATGGCGTGGATCACCACATCATGCGTGCCTTCCTTCAGGTCGAGGACATCCTCGTCTGCAACGACCTTTGCTTGTGGATGAAAACCTTCCCAGACTTCGGGGAAAGGGCAAACCACTGCCGGTGCTGTAAAGGTTCTGTTAACCAAGCCCAGGCGATCCTCAGCTTCGTCCCGTGCCATCTGGTGCAGGAACAGGGCGTCCGGCCGCCGTCGTGATCGGCGGGCGTTCAGGGCGCGGCGGTCGAAAAGCTGCATGGGTGCTTGTGTCATGGGTGCTATTTAGATGCTGCCGGCTTGGATTCAAACTGCTGTTTCGCTGATTTATCCGTCCCAGTGCCTGGGTTGCGGCGGGCTGGTTGGCAGTGACTTCGGGCTGTGTGCAAATTGCTGGGCAGATATGTATTTCATCAGTGGAACAGTTTGTGAAGGCTGCGGCGCTCCGCTGCCAGGCGAAGCGGACGGGTTCCGCCTGGAGTGCGACAGTTGCCTGCGCCATCCGCGGCCCTGGAGCCAAGGGCGGTCTGCTTTGCTCTATGAGGGGCAGGGACGCAAACTGGTGTTAGCCCTAAAACATGGTGACCGCACGGAAATTGCCGTTCCGGCCGCTAACTGGCTGCAACGGGCGGCAGAACCTTTGCTGGAGGGGGATCCATTGATTTGCCCGGTGCCACTGCATTGGACCCGGCTGCTGAAGCGAAAGTACAACCAATCCGCCCTGCTGGCTGATGCATTGGCGCGCAGAAAGAACTTGCACCACTGTCCTGATTTGTTGCGGCGCATCCGGCGTACACCTGCACTGGAGGGGAAAACCCGGGACCAGCGTTACCGGCTCTTAGGATCAGCCGTGGGTGTACCGCAAGACCGGAAAGAAAGGGTCAAAGGACGGATTGTGCTGATTGTAGACGATGTGATGACCTCTGGAGCCACTCTCAGCGCGTGCAGCGAGGCCTGTTTGCAGGCGGGGGCGGCAGAGGTGCGGGTGGCGGTGCTGGCCCGGGTCACGCAAGCGTGAGGCCATGGGTTGGCCACTGGCAATTGTTGCAATGAATGCCCAATTCCTCCACAACCTTCGAAACCTGAACATGGGGTCCTGAATGAAACCGGTTGAAATCTACACCTCTCCGCTCTGCGGCTTCTGCCATGCGGCCAAGCGGCTGCTGAACCAGAAAGGTGTTACCTTTTCGGAAATCAATGTGCTGGCGCAGCCGGGACGCAAGGCAGAGATGATCCAGCGTGCCAATGGCGGCCGCACCGTGCCGCAGATCTTTATCGGCGACACGCACGTCGGCGGTTGTGACGACCTTTATGCTCTTGAGCAAGCGGGTAAACTTGACCCGTTGCTGGCGGCTTAAAACCGGAGAAACAATATGCGCGCTGCTCTGCTTCAGATGACATCTACTGATATTCCGGCTGAAAATCTGGAAACGGTGAAGGCATTGATGGCGGAAGCTGTGCGCGGCGGGGCGGGCTTTGTACTGACGCCAGAAGTTACTAACTGCCTGTCAGGCAGCCGGACGCATCAGAATGGTGTGCTGTGCCACGAGGAGGATGATCCAACTCTGGCGGCCTTGCAGGAAGAAGCGGCTAGGCATGGCGTGTGGTTGCTGCTCGGATCGCTGGGAATCAAGACACATGACGATGACGGCCGTTTTGCCAACCGCCAGTTCCTGATTTCGCCGGAGGGCGAAATCAAGGCGCGTTACGATAAGATTCACATGTTCGATGTGGAGGTCACCCCAGAAGAAACGTATCGCGAGTCAGATGGATACCGTCCTGGAACCAAGGCAGTGGTGGCGGAAACGCCTTTTGCCAAAATTGGCATGACCATCTGTTATGATGTGCGCTTCCCGCATCTGCATCGCGCTTTGGCCAAGGGAGGAGCACAGATTGTCACTGCTCCCGCCGCCTTTTCCTATGTGACTGGAGCTGCGCATTGGCATTCTCTGTTGCGCGCCCGTGCCATAGAAACCGGCTGTTTTGTGTTGGCGCCCGCACAAACCGGCAAGCACCCGGCCTCCAGGGGGCCGAGCCGCAAGACCTTTGGCCATTCACTGGCAGTTGCTCCATGGGGTGAAATTCTGGCGGATGCAGGTCAGGAACCAGGCGTGACTTACGTTGATCTCGACATGGAAAAAGTGGCAGAAGCGCGCAAGCGTGTGCCTTCTTTAACTCATGACCGGGAGTTCGACGGACCCTGATGGACGAAACCCATTCCCTGGCAGTATCGCTGTTCAGCGAAATTTTGATGGCTGACCAGCTGGCCCGGTCACGCCTCAGCAAAGTGCTGCCCAAGGGGATGGAGCTGTCGCATTTCTCTGTGTTGAACCATCTGGCCCGAGCCGGGCTGGAACGGTCGCCTGCACAGCTGGCCAAAGCGTTTCACGTGACACGCGGCGCAATGACCAACACCTTGAACAAGCTGGAAGTGGCAGGCTATATCCACGTCCGCCCCGACTGGGATGACGCGCGGCGAAAGATGGTTGCTATCAGCCCAGCAGGAAAACAAGCCCGGGATGCAGCCCTGGCGGGTATCATTCCTGTGATTTCGGAAGTGGTGGGGGAGCTGGGCAGCGACCGGGTCCGCGCCACGCTGCCAATTCTGCGTGAGCTTCGCGGTAAACTGGAAGAGAGCGGCTGAGCGAAATAGCCGTCCTCCTAAACATTTTGACCTTAAAGTAAAAAGAAAGACGCCCGCTAGCAGGCGCCTTTCCTCCCCATCAGTCCCCATCAGTCCGTGAGTGGCGGTTCCGGTAACCTTTGGGCGGACCCACCATCATTGCAGTGGCAAGCATTCACTCGATTCAGGAGCTTGCACCCCTGTAGCGAAGCGAAATATTCCAATTCCGCAATCTGACGATAACAAGCAGTGGATAAGCGCAAAAGTGCGCATAGGGATTACCACCTATCCTTTCGGATAGATGGCAGTATCAACGGAAATTCAGGCTGATTCTTCAATCAGGCTTTACGCTGGCGGTTACATAGTTCACCGACAAGTCACGCTCAGAAATTGACCAATTCCAGGTTATTGGGTTGAATACGAACCCCTTGCGGTCTACCGGCTTCAGCCCGGCCTTGTGCAACAATTCGAACAGTTCGTCGGGAGTGATGAATTTGGACCATTCATGGGTGCCGCGCGGCAGCCAGCGCATGATTACTTCGGCTCCGACAATTGCCATGGCGAAACTCTTGGGGTTTCGGTTGATGGTCGAGCAGATTTCCAAACCGCCAGGTTTCAGAAGTTTCTGCGTGGCGGTCAGGTAGCTGAGCGGATCGGCAACATGCTCGACAACTTCCATATTCAGTACCACGTCGAATTGCTCGCCGGCTTCGGCTAGCGCTTCGGCGGTGGTGTGGAGGTAATCGATTTCCAGTCCGGATTGCTCTGCATGAATGCGGGCGACTGGCAGGTTGCCTTCAGCGGCATCTGCGCCAACCACTTTCGCTCCCAGCCTTGCCATGGGTTCGCTTAGCAGCCCGCCACCGCAGCCAATGTCCAATAGCCGCAGCCCTTCGAAAGGGCGCTGTGACGTCAGGTCGCGGCCAAACTCCCCGGCGATCTGGCTGGTTATGTAGTCGAGTCTGCACGGGTTCAGCATATGCAGTGGCTTGAACTTGCCGTTCGGATCCCACCACTCTGCCGCCATCGCCTCGAATTTGGCGATTTCCGCAGGGTCGACCGTGGATTGAGGCGCTTGCATTCCTGTCTCCGTGTGCTCTTTTGTAGTGTGACGTTTCACTAAGGTCAGTAATGGATAGATACCCGGATCAAAAGCGCGCTGTGCATTATCTTTACCCGCCGGTTGAGCCTTTTGACCAGCGTATGATCGACGCAGGCCAGGGCCACCGCATCTATGCGGAACAAAGCGGCAATCCGAATGGAATTCCGGTGATCGTTTGTCATGGCGGGCCCGGCGGGGGCAGCAGCCCGGCGATGCGGCGCTATTTTGATCCGCATGTCTTTCGAATCATCCTGTTCGACCAGCGCGGATGCGGCCGCTCGCGCCCCTATGCTTCCTGCGAGAACAACACCACATGGCATCTAGTTGCCGATATGGAGTTGATTCGAACCCAGCTGGGAATTGACGCTTGGATCCTGTTCGGCGGCAGTTGGGGGGCAACCCTTGCGCTGATCTATGCCCAGACCCATCCGGACCGGGTGCAGCAAGTCATCCTGCGCGGTGTCTTTCTGATGACCAAGGCGGAGCTGGACTGGTTCTATGGCGGCGGAGCGGGAAAATTCTGGCCAGAGACCTGGGCTAAGTTTGTCTCGCTGATCCCGGATGCGGAGCGCGGCGACATGATTGCGGCATACAAAAAGCGCTTATTCTCGGGCAATCTGGAGGAAGAAGTGCGCTATGGCCGGGCCTGGTCCGCTTGGGAGAACGCCTTGGCCTCCGTCCATTCAAACGGTCAGTGCGGTGAAAGCCCCGGCGATTATGCGCGCGCGTTTGCCCGGCTGGAAAACCACTATTTCAGCAACGGCGGTTTCCTTGACTACGACGGCCAAATTCTCGCCAGCATGGGGCGGATTTCACATATTCCCGGTGTGATCGTACAGGGACGTTATGACATGATCTGCCCGCCGTCCTCCGCCTGGCGCCTGAACGAGCTGTGGCCAAATGCGGAGTTGAAGATGGTGCGCAATGCCGGCCATGCTCTGTCCGAGCCGGGAATCAGCGCAGAACTGGTCCGGGCGATGGACCGGATTGCAGGAGAGCTTGTGCCATGACGCGCATCGACCGCCGCGCGCTGTTCACCTCTGGTGCTGCTGCTGCCTTGCTGGCGGCGGCTGGCGGTTCGGTTCATGCGTCACCCAAGGCTGGCGGCGTGCTGCGCCTGGCGGTTCCGCGTGAGGGCGGCATGCTGGAGCAGGCCGCCCGCGGCGCGGTCTATGAAACGCTGACTGAAGTCGCGCCTGACGGGCTCCTGCGCGGCGAGCTTGCAACCAGCTGGCAATCCGCGCCGGATGCACGCGCCTGGACCCTTGATCTGCGAGAAGATGTCACTTTCCACGATGGCATACAGTTGACAGCGGAAGATGCCGCGGCCTCGCTTGATGCGCTGGGCGTAACCGGTGCAGACCTACGGGCTGTTACCGCGTTAGGCGGTCATCAATTGCTGCTGGAACTGGCACAGCCCAATCCGCATCTGCCATATTTGCTGGCCAGTGCTGATCACTATATAGCTCCGGGCGGAGAAATGCCTGCCGCGCTTGATGAAGCGGTTGGAACCGGCTGCTACCGCGTTGAACGTGCTCAAGAAGACCGCCACTTCCGCGCGTCCAAAGTGGCAGGGCATTATAAAGCCAGCACAGCGGGCTGGGCAGACACGGTGGAAATCATCGTGATTCCGGATGCTTTGGTCCGTGCTGAGGCTCTGCGCGACGGTTATGTCGATGTGGCGGCCCTGCCGGAACCGCGCGGCCTGCTGAAGCGCGGTGAGTTTCTGTATCATCCGTCCTCCAAAGACATGGCTTTGGCGGCACGACACGATGTCGGTATTCCACGAAAGGTGGGCCAGCGCGCACCACTGGACGATGGCCGCATTGCAGAACGGTGGTGGCGGCTGTAAGGCCACCGGGAGGCTCTGCACAACACAAGCCTTGCAGTTTTCCCCAATCCCGCCTATATGCCTTTGACAACAGCGGCGCGTTGAACCTCTGGCTCAAGGCTCCACCGGGAATTTCGACGGGCCGCGCGCCCGTTTTTTTGTGTTTGCAGGCCTTTGTCTGCACGCTCCAAGTGGAGGTCTGATGACCAACGACCTGATTGCCAAAGCTGCCATCGACAGGCGCCTGGCCGAGATCGTCACCCCGGTGATCGAGGATCTGGGTTACGAGCTGGTGCGAATCCGGCTGATGTCTGGTAAGGCGACGACGCTGCAGATCATGGCCGATAAGCCTGATGGCGGCATTGAAGTGGACGATTGTGCCGCGATCTCGAACGCGGTCAGTGCGACGTTGGACGTCGAAGATCCGATCATTGACGCCTATGCACTGGAAGTTTCGAGCCCGGGTATTGACCGGCCGCTGACCCGGCTGAAGGACTTTGACATGTTCGAAGGCTACGAGGCCAAGCTGGAGACCGAAGAGCTGGTCGGTGGCCGCCGCCGTTTCAAGGGTGAGCTGGCAGGCACTGAAGAAGATGAGGTTCTGATCAATATCGACGATCAGGGCGAGACCGTGACCATTGGTCTGAAATTTGACTGGCTGAGCGACGCCAAGCTGGTTCTGACTGATGATCTGATCAAAGAAATGCTGCGGCAGCGCAAAGAGGCCGGCACGCTGAACGAAGACGCATTCGACGAAATCGAGACCGAAGAGTCTGACGAGGAGAACAAGTAATGGCTATCACCTCTGCAAACCAGCTGGAGCTGTTGCAAACCGCCGAGGCCGTGGCGCGCGAAAAGATGATCGACCCGGGTCTGGTGATCGAGGCGATGGAAGAGAGCCTCGCCCGCGCGGCCAAGAGCCGCTATGGCGCCGAGATGGACATCCGCGTGTCGATTGACCGCAAGACCGGCCGCGCCACCTTTACCCGAGTGCGCACCGTTGTGGCGGATGAGGAGCTGGAAAACTACCAGGCTGAAATGACCGTCGAGCAGGCGCGTCAATACATGGCGGAGCCCGAGGTCGGCCAGACCTACGTCGAGGAAGTGCCGCCGGTGGAAATGGGCCGGATTGCCGCCCAGTCGGCCAAGCAGGTGATCCTGCAGAAAGTTCGCGAAGCTGAGCGTGACCGCCAGTATGAAGAGTTTAAAGACCGCGCCGGCACTATCATCAACGGCCTAGTCAAGCGCGAGGAATACGGCAACGTTATCGTAGATGTCGGCGCTGGCGAAGCGATCCTGCGCCGCAATGAGAAGATCGGTCGTGAAAGCTACCGCCCGAACGACCGCGTACGCTGCTACATCAAGGACGTGCGCCGCGAGCCGCGCGGCCCGCAGATTTTCCTGTCGCGCACCGCGCCGGAATTCATGGCCGAGCTGTTCAAGATGGAAGTGCCCGAAATCTATGATGGCATTATCGAGATCAAGGCCGTTGCTCGTGACCCTGGGTCGCGCGCCAAGATTGCGGTTATTTCCTATGACGGCTCGATCGACCCGGTTGGTGCCTGTGTCGGTATGCGCGGTTCCCGCGTGCAGGCCGTTGTGAACGAGCTTCAGGGCGAAAAGATCGACATCATTCCGTGGAATGAGGATCAGCCGACCTTCCTGGTGAACGCGCTGCAGCCGGCCGAAGTGTCCAAGGTTGTTCTGGACGAAGAAGCTGGCAAGATCGAAGTTGTGGTGCCGGAAGAGCAGCTGAGCCTGGCCATCGGCCGCCGCGGCCAGAACGTGCGTCTGGCGTCGCAATTGACCAACCTCGACATCGACATCATGACCGAGGAAGAGGAATCGGCCCGCCGACAGAAGGAATTCGAAGCGCGTACCAAGTTGTTCATGGAAACCCTGGACCTTGACGAATTCTTTGCCCAGCTTCTGGTGTCCGAAGGCTTCACCAATCTGGAAGAAGTTGCCTATGTCGAACTGGACGAACTGCTGGTGATCGACGGTGTCGATGAAGGCACCGCCGAAGAGCTGCAGGCCCGTGCCCGCGACTTCCTTGAGGCCCAGGCAAAGGCTGCACTGGACGCGGCGCGCGCTCTGGGTGCCGAAGACAGCCTGATCCAGTTTGAAGGCCTGACCCCGCAGATGGTCGAGGCGCTGGCGAAGGACGATGTGAAATCGCTGGAAGACTTCGCTACCTGTGCCGATTGGGAACTGGCCGGCGGCTGGACCAATGACGGCGGTGAGCGAGTCAAGGACGACGGCATCCTGGAGCCCTTCGGCATGTCGCTTGAGGAAGCACAGGATCTGGTGATGACCGCGCGCATCATGCTGGGCTGGGTTGATCCTGAAGAGCTGGAAGCGGAAGCAGCTGAAGGCGAAGAAGCTGGTGAAGAGGAAGGCGAGGCCTGATTTCGGGCCTTGCACAGGAGACCTGCATGACACGCGGCGGCACAACAAAAGACCGGACCGGCGAAAGCGAACGCAAATGCATCGCGACCGGCGAGTCCCAGCCTAAACAGGGCCTCATCCGATTTGTGATGGGGCCTGACGGGCAGGTTGTGCCAGATGTGATGGGCAAGCTGCCCGGCCGCGGTGTCTATGTCGCCTCCAGCCGGGAGGCTCTGGCTGCAGCAGTCAAAAAAAAGCTGTTTGCCCGCGGTTTCAGGGCGCAGGTGCAGGTGCCGGATGAGCTGGTACAGGAAGTCGAGCGGCAGGTAGTCCGCCGCCTGATCGAACTGATCAGCCTGGCGCGCAAATCGGGCGACGCAGTGTCCGGGTTTGAGCGGGTCAAGGATTGGCTGGCCAAGGAAGAGGCCCGGGTGCTGATCCAGGCTTCTGACGGATCCGGGCGCGGGAAGTCGAAGCTGAGCACGCCCTACAAGGGCAAATTCATCGGCTGCCTCACGGCGGACGAGCTGGGAATGGCATTTGGGCGCCAAACTGCGATCCATGCCGCCCTCGCCTCTGGCGGACTCAGCAAACGTGTTGTAGATGAGGCGCAACGACTGCAAGGTTTGCGCGAAATGGTGGGCGGCAACGGCCGCACGGAAGGATAAGTAGCTTTATGAGCGATAGTGACGGCAAAAAGACACTGGGTCTGCGTGGGGGTTCCCGTCCGGGGAACGTGAAACAAAGTTTCAGCCATGGACGGACCAAGAATGTCGTGGTGGAAACCAAGCGCAAACGCGTTGTGGTTCCCAAGCCGGGTGCGGCCAAGGGGGGCAGCGGCGCTGCACCTTCCACATCCGGATCGCGCCGGCCAGCCGGCATCAGCGACGCGGAAATGGAGCGCCGCCTGAAGGCACTGCAGGCTGCAAAAGCCCGCGAAGCTGAGGAAGCCGCGCAGCGCGAAGCCGAAGAAAAAGCCCGCGCTGAAGAGCGTGAGCGCCGCCGGGCCGAGGCTGAAGCCAAGGAGCGCGAGCAGCGCGAAGCGGAAGAGCGCGCGCGTGCTAAAGCCGAAGAAGAAGAGCGTCAGCGTATCGCAGCCGAAGAAGCTGCGAAGCGTGCTGCAGCCGCGCCGGCACCGGAAGCCGCGAAAGCTGAGCGTTCTGCGCCGAATAAGCCTGCCCCTGCTGCAACACCGCGCAAATCCGAACGCGAGCGCGAGCAACGCCCGTCCCGCGGCAAGGGCCGTGACGACAACCGCCGCTCCGGCAAGCTGACTCTGGGCCAGGCAACTGGCGGTGAAGGTAACCGCCAGCGCTCGATGGCAGCCATGAAGCGTAAGCAGGAACGTGCGCGGCAGAAGGCCATGGGAGGCTCGGTTGAGCGTGAAAAGGTTGTGCGCGATGTGCAGCTGCCGGAAACCATTGTGGTATCCGAGCTGGCGAACCGTATGGCTGAACGCGTTGCAGATGTGGTGAAATCGCTCATGCAGATGGGTATGATGGTCACCCAGAACCAGTCGATCGACGCCGATACCGCGGAGCTGATCATCGAGGAATTCGGCCACAAGGTAACCCGTGTTTCCGATGCTGACGTCGAGGACGTGATCAAGGAAGTCGAGGACAAGGAAGACGACCTGAAGCCGCGTCCTCCGGTCATCACCATCATGGGTCACGTCGACCATGGCAAGACATCGCTGCTGGACGCTATCCGAGATGCGCGTGTTGTGGCAGGCGAGGCGGGCGGTATTACCCAGCACATTGGCGCCTATCAGGTGACCACCGAAAGCGGCACGGTGCTGAGCTTCCTGGACACCCCTGGCCACGCGGCCTTTACTTCGATGCGCTCCCGCGGCGCGCAGGTGACGGATATCGTGGTTCTGGTTGTGGCTGCGGATGACGCGGTGATGCCGCAGACCGTCGAAGCCATCAACCACGCCAAGGCTGCGCAGGTTCCGATGATCGTGGCGATCAACAAGATCGACAAGCCGGCAGCCGATCCGACGAAGGTCCGCACCGACCTGCTGCAGCACGAGGTGATCGTGGAGCAGATGTCAGGTGAAGTGCAGGACGTCGAAGTTTCCGCCGTTACCGGACAGGGCTTGGATGAACTGCTGGAAGCCATTGCGCTGCAAGCGGAAATCCTGGAACTGAAAGCCAACCCCGACCGCGCTGCCCAAGGCGCCGTGATCGAGGCGCAGCTGGACGTGGGCCGTGGCCCGGTTGCCACCGTTCTGGTTCAGAACGGCACCCTGCGCCAGGGCGACATCTTTGTTGTGGGTGAGCAGTACGGCAAGGTCCGTGCGCTGATCAACGACAAGGGTGAGCGCGTGCAGGAAGCCGGTCCTTCGGTCCCGGTCGAGGTCCTTGGCCTCAACGGCACCCCGGAAGCGGGTGACGTTCTGAACGTGACGGAGACCGAAGCGCAGGCGCGCGAGATCGCCGCCTACCGCGAGCAGGCCGCCAAGGACAAGCGCGCCGCAGCTGGTGCTGCGACCACGCTGGAGCAGCTGATGGCCAAGGCAAAGGAAGACGAAAACGTCTCCGAACTGCCAATCCTGGTCAAGGCCGACGTGCAAGGTTCCGCCGAAGCCATCGTGCAAGCGATGGAGAAGATCGGCAACGACGAGGTACGTGTGCGCGTGTTGCATTCTGGTGTTGGTGCGATCACTGAAACCGATGTGGGCCTGGCCGAAGCCTCTGGTGCGCCGATTATGGGCTTCAACGTCCGTGCCAATGCTTCGGCCCGCAACACTGCAAACCAGAAGGGTGTGGAGATCCGCTATTACTCGGTGATCTATGACCTGGTGGACGATGTGAAAGCGGCGGCTTCCGGCCTGCTGTCTGCCGAGATCCGCGAGAACTTTATCGGTTACGCCCAAATCAAGGAAGTCTTCAAGGTTACCGGTGTTGGCAAGGTTGCTGGCTGCCTGGTTACCGAAGGTGTCGCCCGCCGTTCGGCTGGCGTGCGCCTGCTGCGCGACAACGTGGTGATCCACGAAGGCACGCTGAAGACCCTGAAGCGCTTCAAGGACGAAGTGTCCGAGGTTCAGTCCGGCCAGGAATGCGGTATGGCGTTCGAAAACTACGACGATATCCGTCCAAACGATGTGATCGAGATCTTCGAACGCGAAGAAGTCACGCGTACGTTGGATTGATAGCTGCGGAAAACGGAATGAATGAGGGCTCTGGTTAGTAACCGGGGCCCTTATTTTCTTACTCGGGTCACTAAGGTGTTCGCAGGAATAAAAGGGCAGCCTTGCAGCTGCCCTTTGCGGCGTTGCCTGGCATGTGTGAGTGGCGGCTCAGGCAGAGGGGGTTACCGGGTGGCCCTTGTATGTTTTGCTACCGACCTGCACCGCTATTTTCCCATCTGGGAATGCCCGTATGAATATGCCCTGAACCAGTGAAAAACTTCCAACCGCGATAGTTCTTAGCATGATCGCCTCATAATCCGCTGTAGTACAGCCTACTGAGTTGGTTTGCTTTTTCAGGTTTGACCAGAATGGTTAACAAAAAGTTCACACGTATTGCCGAGGCGCAGTTAAACACCCGGCAAAAATGTGGGATTTGCCATCGAAAGCCTGGCGTGTGACGGTTCCGGTGTTACCGCTGTGCCGTAGTGTCTGTCGTTTTAGAGCCAGTCGCGCAGGATTGGGATAAGCGGAATATCAGCTGGCGGCATCGCAAAATCGCGAAGGTCCTGCGGGCGGACCCACTTTAACGTTTGACCTTCCTTTGCCTGTGGAATGCCCTCCCATTTTCGGCAAGCAAACAGCGGCATCAGCAAGTGGAAATCCGCATAGGAATGGCTGGCAAAGGTAAGCGGAGCCAGGCAGGAGGCCCAGGTATCAATGCCCAGCTCCTCGTGCAACTCGCGGATCAGTGCGGCCTCCGGTGTTTCACCCGGCTCGATCTTGCCGCCAGGAAACTCCCAAAGGCCAGCCATGGACTTGCCTTCCGGCCGCTGCGCAAGAAGCACGCGTCCATCCGCATCGATGAGCGCAACCGCGGAAACCAGAACTGTTTTCATGACCGGTAATCCGCGTTGATTGAGATGTACTGATGGGTGAGATCGCAAGTCCAAACGGTTGCTGAGCCGCTGCCGAGGCCAAGATCGACCTTTATGGTGATTTCCTGCTTCTTCATCTCCGCCGCGCCTAGCTCCTCATTGTAGCCCGGCGAGACCCAGCCCTTTTCAGCAACTAGAACATCGCCAAAGCGAATCGACAGAAGATCGCGGTCTGCGGCAGCGCCGGATTTACCGATTGCCATCACTACTCGGCCCCAGTTGGGATCCTCTCCGGCTATAGCGGTTTTTACCAAGGGTGAGTTGGCAATTGCCATGCCATGTACTTTGGCATCCTCATTCGAAGCCGCGCCTGTGACCTGAATTTCCACGAATTTTGTGGCGCCTTCACCGTCTCGTACGACCTGGTGCGACAGGTCTAGCATGACCCGTTCCAGTCCAGCCGCAAACTCGGCATTGCCGGTTGCGTCCACGCCAGAGGCGCCAGTAGCGCAGAGCATCAGGCTGTCTGAAGTGGAGGTGTCGCTGTCCACTGTGATGCAATTGAAGCTCCGGTCGCAAATCGCGGCCAGCTGAGCTTGCAGCGCTGCCTGTTCAACCTTTGCGTCAGTGAAGATGTAGACCAGCATTGTCGCCATGTCCGGTGCAATCATGCCGGAGCCCTTGGCAATACCGGCTATTTTGACCGTTTTACCGTCTATGCCAACGGTGGCGCAGGAGCCTTTGGCAAAGGTGTCAGTGGTCATAATGGCTTTGGCGGCACCCTCCAGTGCAGTTTCATCAACGGAGTTGTGCAATTCGCTGATCTTGGCAACGATCCTGTCATGGGGCAGTGGTTCGCCAATCACACCGGTGGAGGCGGTAAAGACCCTTTCTGCCGGAATGCCTGTTCGAGCAGCCACAGCCGAAGTTATCTCCGTAACCGAAGTTTGGCCGTAATGGCCTGTGAAGGCGTTGGAGTTGCCCGAGTTCACCAAAATTGCCGCGCCTGAGTTTGTTGCGCCACCCAGCTTGGCCTGGCAATCCAACACTGGCGCAGAACGGGTCTTGGACCGTGTAAAGACACCAGCGACGGATGTCCCTGGCTCCATGACTGCTAGCATCACGTCTGTACGGCCTTGGTATTTGACTCCGGCAGCTGCGGACGCAAATCGCACACCCTTGATCACGGGAAGGTCGGGAAAGCCGGCAGGCGCCAGCGGCGAAACGGGCATGGATTTGGCCATGATCAATTCCTAACCAGGCTAAGGTCTTTGAGAATGGCCGGGTCCAGATCCTCGATCTCAGGCCGTTCAATTTCTGCGGCAGCTGTCAGTTCGTTCACCCGGTCCTCAACCGCTTTCTGGCGCAGTTCACCGGCCAGTTCGGCACGCACTTCTTCGAACTCGGGCGCTTCCGTTTTGCGGCGCTGGTTCAACAGGATAATATGCCAGCCGAACTGTGTCTGGACCGGACCGGAGACCTCGCCCGAACGCAGTTTCAGGACAGCCTGTTCGAACTCAGGCACCATGCGGCCTGTGGTGAACCAACCTAGATCGCCTCCATTGGGGCCGGAAGGTCCGGTGGAGCGTTCCTTGGCCAGAGTGGCAAAATCAGCGCCTGCATCCAGCTCAGCCTTTACGTCCAGTGCGTCCTCTTCACTTTCGACCAGGATATGGGCCGCATGAAACTCGTCACCGCCTTCACCGGTGGAGTATTTCTCGTCATAGGCTGCCCGCAGCTGGTCCTCGCCGCTGGCTCTGTCCATGACCGTTTCGATCACATCCGCTGCCAGCATCGCGCGTTCCTCGTTTTCAACTGCAAGCTCGACGTAGTGGGGCACTTCGCCACGTAGTTGCTGTTTAAGCGCGGTCTGCTGGACAAGCTGGTCGAGAATAGCGTTGTAGAGCACCTCGTCGGGCAGTTGTTTGTACTGCTCCGGCAAATTTTCGCGCGCCATGACCATGTGGCCGATGGTGATTTCTTCACCGTTGACGGAGGCAACCACTGTATTGGCGTGCGGCGCTGCTGATACGGCTAGCGGCAGCGCAGCACTGGCGGCAATCGCCATACCGCGCAGAAATGTGAGACCTTTACGCATTGAAACCTTCCTATTCCCCGGCCGCAAGGGGCCGTGCCGTTGACACTCTATACCCTGCCGCTTACATCGCCTTGAGGCCATTGGCAGGACCGTCTTTGCACCATTGTTTATGGGTTGCGGACACGGCGGGCAAGCCTGCCCGATGCAAAGGCCGGACATAGGATCGCTGGAGAAGATATGCTGGGTTTCGGAACACTCGCCAAAAAGGTTTTCGGCACGCCGAACGACCGTAAAGTCAAGGCGACACGGCCGCTGATTGCGCAGATCAACGGGCTGGAAGATGAGTTCGCGAAGCTCAGCGATGATGGGCTGATTGCTAAGACCGAAGAACTTCGCAAACGGGCGCTGGACGGTGAAAGCCTGGACGCGCTGCTGCCCGAAGCCTTTGCCAATGTGCGTGAGGCCGCAAAGCGGGCCCTGGGCCTGCGTGCCTTTGACACCCAGCTGATGGGCGGAGTCTTTCTCCATCAGGGTAACATTTCCGAGATGAAGACGGGCGAGGGTAAGACACTAGTGGCGACCTTCCCGGCTTACCTGAACGCGCTGACCGGCAAGGGCGTGCACGTGGTTACTGTGAACGAATACCTGGCCAAGCGCGACAGCGAATGGATGGGCAAGGTGTTTGCTCAGTTGGGTATGACCACCGGCGTGATCTGGTCGGGCCAGCCCGATGCTGAGAAGATGGCCGCCTATCAAAGCGACGTCACCTATGCGACGAACAACGAGCTGGGTTTCGACTACCTGCGCGATAACATGAAACCTTCGCTGGATCAGGTGTTCCAAAAGCAGCACAACTTTGCGATCGTCGACGAGGTGGATTCAATTCTGATCGACGAGGCCCGCACCCCGCTGATCATCTCCGGTCCGGCAGAGGACCGTTCGGAGCTGTACTCTACCATCGACAAAGTGATTCCGCTGCTGGCGGAAGACCACTATGAGATCGACGAGAAGACACGCGGCGTGACCTTCACGGAGGATGGCAACGAATATCTGGAACAGGTCCTGCGTGAGCATGGGCTGCTGGAGTCTGAGGCGTCGCTATACGACCCCGAAAGCACCACAGTGGTGCACCACGTGAATCAGGCGCTGCGTGCACACAAGCTGTTCCAAAGGGACAAGGACTATATCGTCCGCGACGGCCAGGTGGTTCTGATCGACGAATTCACCGGCCGGATGATGCCGGGCCGCCGATTGTCCGAAGGCCTGCATCAGGCCATCGAAGCCAAGGAAGACGTTCAGATCCAGCCGGAGAACACCACGTTGGCCTCCGTCACCTTCCAGAACTACTTCCGTCTCTATGAAAAGCTGTCCGGTATGACCGGCACGGCGATGACCGAGGCTGAGGAATTTGCCGAAATTTATGGTCTTGGTGTGGTAGAAGTGCCGACCAACCGACCGATTGCCCGGGCAGACGAGGACGATCAAGTCTACCGCACCGCCCGTGAAAAATACGAAGCGATGATCAAGGAAGCCACGAAGGCGCATGAAAAGGGCCAGCCGGTCCTTTTGGGCACCACCTCGATCGAGAAATCCGAACTGCTGAGCCAGATGCTGCAGCACGAAGGTATTCCGCATAACGTTTTGAACGCCCGCCACCACGAGCAGGAAGCGCAAATTGTCGCCGATGCCGGCCGCTTTGGCGCGGTGACTATCGCCACCAACATGGCTGGCCGTGGCACCGACATTCAGCTCGGCGGCAACGTGGAGATGAAGGTACTGGAGGCGCTGGCGGCAAACCCAGAAGCCGATCCAGCAGAACTGCGTGCGGCTGAAGAAGCCAAACACGCGGAAGAGAAGCAAAAGGTGCTGGATGCTGGCGGTCTGTTCGTAATGGCGTCTGAGCGGCACGAAAGCCGCCGCATCGACAATCAGCTGCGCGGCCGCTCCGGCCGTCAGGGCGACCCGGGCCGCACGCGCTTCTATCTCAGCCTCGAAGACGACCTGATGCGCATCTTCGGTTCCGAGCGTCTGGACAAGCTGCTGTCGTCTCTGGGCATGAAAGAGGGTGAAGCGATCATCCACCCCTGGGTGAACAAGTCGCTGGAACGCGCTCAGGCCAAAGTCGAGGGCCGCAATTTCGACATGCGCAAAAATGTTTTGAAATTCGACGACGTGATGAACGATCAGCGTAAGGTGATTTTCAAGCAGCGCCGCGAGATCATGGCGGCAGAAGACTTGTCTGAAATCACCAATGACATGCGCCATGAGGTGATCGACGATCTGCTGGATGTTCACATGCCGCCCAAGACCTATGCTGACCAGTGGGATACACAGGGTTTGCAGGAACAGGTCCGCGAAATGCTGTCCATTGATGCTCCGGTAGCCGATTGGGCCGCGGAGGAAGGTGTCGACGACGAGCAAATCCGCGAGCGGCTGGTAGATGCGTCAGACAAGATGATGGCGGAGAAGGCTGAGGCCTTTGGTCCGGAGAACATGCGGAACATCGAGAAGCAGGTGCTGCTGCAGACCATCGACAAGAAATGGCGCGAGCACTTGCTGACGCTGGAGCATCTGCGTTCGGTCGTAGGTTTCCGCGGCTATGCGCAGCGCGATCCCTTGAACGAGTACAAGAACGAAAGCTTCCAGCTGTTTGAGAGCATGCTTGACAGTTTGCGGGAGGAAGTCTCCCAGCAGCTCAGCCGGGTGCGTCCGATGACTGAGGAAGAGCAGCAGCAGATGCTGATGGAGATGGCTGCGCGCCAGGCAGCCATGCAGCAGATGGCGGCACAGGCTTCGGGGGCAGAGGCCCCGACGGAGGCTGCGGCTCCCGGTTTTGTTGAAGATGATCCTTCGACTTGGGGAAATCCTTCGCGCAACGACAAGTGCCCTTGCGGATCCGGCAAGAAGTTCAAGCACTGCCACGGCAGCCTAGCCTAACTGATACACTTAAGTCGCCTAGTATCAATTATCGGAGGCACGCTTAGAAGCAAAAGGGGGGGGAGTGCCCCTACAGGTTTTCTCAACTTACGGCCTTGGCTTGAAGTGGCGCTGCATTTGCGTGCAGCGCCATAGCTGTCTTTAAAAGGAGAGATAAGGCCGAGCCGGAACGCCCGCAGCGCAGCTAAGTGCGTCTGTATTGTTTCCTAGCGAGCAACGAAGATGGGAGAATTGCCGGATTCTCTCCTGTATGCGGCCACAAACTGGCCGTCTTTTCCGGGCAGGCTTCCTCCACCAAGCTGGTTCAGGAGGTGCCCATGCTGACGAAACAGGTGATGCTGACAAGTGCGCTGACGCTGGCATGCGCCTTGGGGATCGGGGTCTATATGCAGGCATTCGGAACAGACCGTGAAGCCGGTTCTGCCCTTAAAGCTGCCGCTGCCGGTGCTGAATTGCCATCGGAACCTAGCTGGGCGGAACTGCAAATCGAAAAAATTGCTTTGACCTCTGCAAATCCAGCATCTGCCCGGGAATCTGCGGACCACCAGAGTTCAGAGCCGGAGCCTGAGAGCTCTTGCCGTATGACAGCCGCAGCCAAGGCAGCTCCGCTGGCGATGGTTGCTTTCTCGGTTGATGCTGCATGCCGCGCAAACGAACGCCTTACTGTGCACCACAGTGGTATGAGTTTTACTGTCTCTCTGGACGAAGCCGGGCGCTATGAAGGGCTTGTGCCGGCCTTAACTCAGACGGCAGTCTTTATCGCTGAAATTTCCGGTGGCGCAGGTGCGGTTGCTGTCGTCGAAGTTCCCGATATTGGGGCTGTGGAACGTGTGGTCGTACAATGGAGTGGCCACAGTGGGATTGAACTGCACGCGCGGGAATTTGGAGCTGCTTACGGCAGTGCGGGTCATGTCTGGCACGGTGCAGGCGACCAAGCCGGGATTGGCCGGGTCATGCGGCTCGGCGATGAAAGCCAGTTAGCACCGCGCATTGCCGAGATGTACAGCCTGCCGTCCAGATTGCCCGGACAGGACGGGAGAGTTTCCTTGACCGCCGAGGCCGAAATTACCGCCAGAAATTGCGGGCGGGATATCTATGCTCAGGCGCTGCAGCTGCATAGCGGCAGACTCAGCAGCCGTGATCTGGTTATGGCAATGCCGGATTGCGATGCACAAGGCAGTTTTCTGGTGTTGAATAATCTGATGGAAGACCTGAAGATTGCCGCCAACTGATTTGCGGTAATTTCAGGTATCAACATGACCTTCTTCCGTGCGGCCGTTTGCGCCGCACTTTTTCTGGCAGCTCTTGCGCGCGCACTCGCGGCCCAGGACGTCACATTGTCTTCCCCGGACGGCGCCGTTGAAATCACAGGCACTCTGCTGGGTTTTGATGGTGAGTTCTACCGGGTGCAGACTCAATTCGGCGAACTGACTGTTGATGGGTCAGGTGTTTCCTGTGACGGGCCGGGGTGTCCAAGCCTGTCTGGATTTGTTGCGGAGATCACTTTCGCCGGTTCCTCTGCGATGTCGGAAGTTCTGCTGCCTGCGCTGATCGAGGGATTTGCACTGCGCAATGGGTATCAGACGCGCAGGGAAGCTCTTCCTGCAGGGAACTTCAGCCATGTGCTTTTGCGCGGGCAGAAGCCTGCTGCGCGGTTCACTTTTGCTGCCAGCAATACTGACGCAGGATTTGCGGCTCTCATCGCGGATGAGGCGGATATTGCTATGGCGCTTCGGGAAATACGTCCCCTTGAACGCAAGGCTGCACGGGCGGCAGGTTTAGGGGATCTAACAGGGGTGGGACGCAGCCGTGTGCTGGCGCTGGATGCCTTTGTGCCAGTGGTGGCGCCGAGCAATCCGGTGCGCGAAATCACTCTGCCGCAGCTGGCTGGCATCTTGTCAGGACAAATCACCAATTGGCGGGAGCTTGGCGGCCCCGATGCTCCCGTTTCGATCCATATGCCGGTGTCCGCTTCCGGTTTGTCTCAGGCGGTCGAAGACAAGCTGATGAACCCATCCGGGACTGCGTTTACTTCTGCCATCCAGAGACATGACCGCAGCAGCTTGCTGGTCCGTAGGGTGATGATTGACCCCTTTGCCATAGGTATCGCTAGCTATGCTGAGAAAGGCGCAGCCCGGGTTCTGACGCTGACTGGGCCCTGCGGATTTTTCCTGCAAGCCGGCCGTCGGGCAGTGAAAACTGAGGACTACCCGCTGACAGTTCCGATGTTCCTGTACCTGCCGGCCCGGCGTCTTCCCAAAGTGGCGCGGGACTTTCTCGCCTATGTGCGCGGACCGGCAGCGCAGGCAGTGATCCGCCGTGCCGGATTTGTGGATCAGGCTCCAGAACTGATCCCGGTCAGCCGTCAAGGCAACCGGCTTGCTAATGCCATTCAAGCAGCGGAAGAAAACGGCGGCCTGGCGGAATTGCAGCGTTTGGTGACTGAGTTGGGTGGAATGCGGCGGCTGACCGTCTCTTTCCGTTTCGAACCTGGCTCCTCGCGCCCGGACGCTCAGTCCCGCTCCAACATTGAGCAACTGGCCAGGGCGCTGGAAGCAGGGGAGTTTGACTCAAAGGAAGTTATCTTTGCAGGATTTTCAGATGGTGTTGGGCCCGCGGCAGGCAACCGGCAAATTGCGTTGAAGCGGGCTGGAGCGGTACGTGATGCGGTGATCAAGGCCGCGGAAACAGCAGACACTGGCCGTGTCAAAATCCGAGCTGAAGGATTTGGTGAAGTTTTGCCAATGGCCTGTGATGACAGCGATTGGGGCCGCCAGATCAATCGCAGGGTAGAGGTCTGGGTGCGCTAGAAAAGAGTATTTAAGAAATTGGTCAACAGTTTGCCGCTGGCTAGGCTGTTGTTGTTCCGAGAAGATAGCGGTAGTCGCGAAGAACTGTCTGCAGCAGTTTAAACCGATTCACTCAACTAGCTAGCTAACCGAGTGGCCCACAGCAGCGGCTGGTCGAAGTTATACATTACAAGTTTTCCATCCCCGGTGACCTCCACACGGTTGGTTAGGCTGATCTGTTGCATGAACTCCCGTTCGGTAATCATGATTGCTTCATCGCACAGCCCTCCACCGATTTGGAACGGTGAGAACATAAAGTTCTCGAGGTCAGGGCCGAAAGTTGTGGTGAAGCTCCGGCAAGGGCTGGAGCCGTAGAGTGTGCCATCTTCGAAATCAAATCGCAGATTTTCAGATGGGTCCAGATCGACGTCCTTAACCTTCTGGACGATCCAGGCACCGTCGAGATCTGCTGCCGTGGTTGTGACCATGGGTATTCCTCCGCTTTGTCCGCTCCCGCCATCAGAGGCAAATGAGAAAACGGCCAACCCGACGCAAACCCCTGAAAACGCCGTAAGAAACACGGCGCCGGCTAAGCGCGAACCCCTCACGTGCCACAACCAGTCGGTCGGATAATCATTTATGCCTCTCTTTAATGCACATGGACCTTTAGTCTGCGCAGCCAGCCAGAATTGACAAGAAAAAATCTTGCTGGAATCCGGCTTCTATGCAACGCTTGATGGTGGCAGAGATAACCTACTGTTTTAAAATAGTTTTTAGTCCTGGGAGTGTCCCCATGCCACTTGACGCATCCGCCGCAAAAGAAATCAAACAGCAGATGACACTCGCCCGCAAACGCGCGTTGTCCTTCGGGTTGTGCTTTGGCAAGAAGATCGAGAATTCGGTGTTCCTCACTCACAAGACCAAGGCTGCCAAGGTGCTGGGCAAGCAAGCGAAATCCGATGGCGAAACCCCGCAGTTCAGCTTCGGCACCCTGAAGCTGGACGGCAAGGAACTGTCGATGTCGGTCGAGGGCAAGATCGTGCCTGGCATGGCCCGCAAGGCCAAGAAGATGTTCATGGTGGTCGGGCTCAAGTACAAGATCCTTATTCTCGACCCCTCCGGCAATGTCGTCGAGTCGGAGGCCGATGATGAGGATGAAACGGCAGAGGACGTCCCCCAGGCCGCCCCGGCCGCCAGCGGCGACACCGCCACCGAAGCGTCGGCTGAGGCGCCGGCCGCCCCCTCCGCCGAACCGGATCCGGCAGAGGCCAAGTGGAAAACCACCGCTGCCAAGGTCGAGACCAACATGGCGAAGCTCCGCGACATCGCCGGCATCGACCTCTCCAAGGCAGAGACGCTGTGGAAGGCGATCCAGGCCAAGGCCGAGGGCAGCGGCTTTACCGCCGCGCTGGAGCATATCGCCAAGCTCTCCGCCGAGATGAAGACCGCCGCTCAGGATGCCGCCGCCCGCGCCAAGCGGCAGAGCCTGCTGGAAGGCAAGTGGCAGCAGGCGGCAGCCAAGCTGGAGCCGCTGATCGATGAGGTGCTGGCACTGAAGACTGCGCAGTCGGAGAAGATTGAAACCGTCTGGACCCAAATCAAGGCCCGCGTGGCCGCCAGCCCGCCGGATTATGAGGGCGCGCTCAAGGCAGTCGGCCCGCTGGCGCAGGCGATTTCCAAGGCCCGCCAGACCGCCACCGATGCAGGCGGCGGGGAGGCGGCTCCTGCCAGCACCGAGGCAGCAGCAGGCGGTGATACCGCGACCGCAACCAAACCCGAAGCCCCGGCCAAGGCGCCGGAACAGGCCGCACCACCCTCCGGCGACACCGGCAGCGAGACCGGGGACGCCACCGTCGACGAACAGATCGCCCGGATCGAGGCCGCGCTCAAAGCACTAAAGGACGGGCCGGTCAAGACCTACAACACCATGGTGCCGGAAGCGGTCAGCCAGACCCCTGACAAGTGGAAAGCCGCGCTCGACAAGGTTGCGGCGCTGGCCGCGCAGGCCAAGGCCAAGCCCGAGGATGCCAGCGGCGCCAAGCTGGATGCCGGCGAAAAGGCGCTGGACGCTCTGGAAAAGGCGGTTGCCGCCGACACTCAGGCCAAGACCGCGTTCCAAAAGGCTCTGGAAATCTTCGATCTGCGCATGGTGCCTCTGACCAGCCACCCCAAGGCCACGGCGCCCGAAATCGCACCTGAAATCACCCGCATTACCGGACTGCGCACCGCCGCGGCGGACAAGGCCAAAGCGCATGATCTGAAAACGGCCACCGCCGACTTGACTGCGGCCGAAGCGGAGATTGCCAAGGCCGAAATCCTGGCCGATGAGTTCGCCCATTTCATGGCGCTCGATCCCGACCGCAAGGCGCTGGCCGACGCGGCCCGCGGCGTAACAGTCGGCGATCCGGCAGTGGATGACGCCGCGCGCGAGATGGAGCGGCTTTATGATGCCGCGCAGCAGGACAAGGCCGCCAAGAAATTCAAGGATGGCATCCAGAAGCTGGACGAAGTCGCCAAGGTCTATGAACGAACCGCCAAGGTGCGCAAACAGCGCAAGCTGTATGAGGACTGGCGCCCCAAGGTCAAACAGTGGATCGACCACTGGGCGGGCCTCACAGCGGCGATCAAGAACCTGCTCAAGGATAAGTTGGACGAGGCCAAGGGTTATTACACCGATTCAGATGTTGCCACGAGCAAGGATTACACCGAGTCGATCAAGCTACTCAGCAAGTTCTGGGGCCTCCTGCCCTTCCTCAAAAAGGAAATCCCGGTTGTTCAGCAGTATGCTCCGAAGCTGACGGCCTTTGAGGCCAAGCTGAAAGAGTTCAAAGACCACGATGGTGCTTCGGGCATTCAGGTGATCATCCTCAAGATGGAGGCGGATCTCGCCTCGGCAAAGGCCGAAGCGGTGCTGCACAAGTACTCCACCGCCCTGACCCTGCTGGACGCCACCCAGGGCGATTGGCCCGCTGCGACCGCCCAAGCGGACGCCTGTAAGGCCTACAAGGAAAAACGCGTGGCAGTTCAGGGCAAGATCGACCCGCTCAAGAACGTGCCGCAGGCTGCAACCATGCTGGAAGATGCCAAGGCCCTGATGGCCGAGGCGGCAGCAGCGGCGCTGAAGCTGGACTTCACCACCGCCAGCAACTGTGTGGCAGATGCCGAGAAACGCGCCGACAGCGCCAAGGCCGCGGCAGAGGCCGCTGTGGAGCTGGGCGGGATGACAGACACCGCCGCGCTCGACGATCTGAAGAAGAAGTGGGATCCGGCCTTCAAGGTCTTCACCGATATCCGCGACAAGGTGGTCGCAGCCGATACCGGCAATGACTTCACCGCGCTGATCGCCAAGGCTCAATTGCCCGCCGCGGAGGCCGAAAAAGCCAAGACGGCCAAGAAGTTCGATGATGCCCGGGCGCACCTGGACAGCGCCATCTCAAATCTCAAGATGGCAATGGTGCTGATCCACCAGCACCGCGCCTACGGCGAATTGAAGGCCTCTTTGGCGGCGCAGATTGCGGCGCTGGCACCGCTGAGCGATGCCAATTGCCTGCAGCCGCATATCGACGACGCTAACAAACTGAGCGGCGAAGCGGACGATCTGATCAAGCCGGAAGGCTATGATTATAAGGGTGGTGAGGCAAAGATCGCCGCCGCGCGCAAGATTGTAGAGCAAGCCCGCGCCGATGGCGAGCTGTTCAAAACCATCAAGGCGGACCGCACCAAGGCCGCTGCTATCATCGCCAAGATCACCACCGAAGGCGGCGATGTCGAAGCCCAGCTGACCCACCGCAAGACTGAAGTCCAGGACCTGCTCGACGAAAGCACCACCAAGCAGACCGCCCGCGATTTCAAGGGTGCCGCGGAGAAGGCCAAGGCGGCGGCGGGCTGGGCGAAAGCAACGGACGAGGATCTGAAAAACCTGAAAACCGTGCTGGGCTGGGAAACCCCCTTCTTCAAGACGCCCCGCGCTACCCTGATCGGCCCCGGCAAGGAGGCCGGAGTGCATCAGATCGCCCGTGCTGATGCGGATTTCGCCAAGTATGAGGCGATGAAGGCTGCGCATACCTATTCTGCCGCGCTGCGGATGTTCGAAAAGGCGTATCAGAAGATTGAGGCCTGCAAGCTGCTGATCGCGGCAGCGGCCCCCTATAATCAGAGCGTGACAGATGCCCAAGCGGCGGTGGATGCGCTGGCACCGGAAAACAACGATGCTACCAAAGACCGGATCAAGGCGATGGCGGACCGGCTCACGGCCGCCAAACTGGACCTCGCACGGACCGATCTGGACAGCAACGACTATACCCAGGCGATCAAGCTCTTGAAGCAAATCACCGAAGACGCCAAGGCGCTGCTGCAATCCATCAAGGGGTCTTCCGATTATGAACCCGCCCGCGCCGCTGCCGAGGCCAAGCTGGCCGAAGCCAGGGGCCACAAGCACGCAGACGCGATCCAGGCCCACTTGACCCGGCTGACAGCGAAATACGACAACTTGGTCAAGCTGGCCCCTAGCGATTACGCCACCGCCAAGACTATGGCCGAGGAAGTCACGAAATCCGCCGAGGAGGCAATCAGCTCCGCCAATACCCACGGTATCCTCGAAGCGGTGAACTCCGCCATCGGCGGCGACGAGGACAGCGCCCCCTGGTGGCCGCAGGTGCAGGCGGCGAAACTGTCGATCAAGGCAGTGGGCAGCCGCGACAACGCGGACGTCGCCAAGCCCCATTTGGACACCGCCAATACCGAGATTGAGAACTGCCAGAAGGACGGGCTGGACGCCAAGACCGCCAAGGGCCATCTCAAGGCAGCGCTGGAGGCCTGCAACACTGCCAATGAGGTAATCTCGCAATATGCCTTCATCGCGCAGGAAATCGTCCGCGCCCGCGCCGCCCTGCCGCCGGTTACCGGCCACGCTGAGGCGGCCTATGTGAAGGATGAGACGGACGCGGTTGAAAAACTGCTGGATGGAGCCGAAACCGCGGCCAAGGGCGGCCAGAACTATGCCAAGGTCAGCAGCGATATCGAGGCGGCCATTGCCCAGACCAAGATCGCGCTGGAAATGGCGGGGCAGCACAAGCAATACAAGGAGCTGCGCGCCAAACCGGAGGTCGAGCCGCGCCTGGCAGTGCTGGAAAAACACGAGCACCGCTACGCTATCAAGCCCAGTATCGACACTATGCGCAAGAAGCTGGGTGATGCTGCGGCAGCTGTGGCCGGCAAGAAGCCGGGCGAGGGCGTCAAGCTTCTGGAGGAGGCCCGCGCCATTGGCACCAGCGCCTTTGTGATGGCGGAAATGCGCGCCAACACTCCGCCCAAGGAAGACGACATCAAGGAAATCCTGTCGCGCCCCAATGGCACGGCTGAACTGGACGCAATGATCGACAACCTGGAGCCGGAAGCTCAGCGTGCCGTGGTCAAGGTCGCGTTCAAGGCGCGTTTTGGATGCGATATCAAGAACTTCAGCAACGAGAACCTGGCCCCGGCCTCGGAAATTGCCGATAACAACCTGAAAGGGCCGAACATCGTCGCCTTCTACAAGGCGATGCAGGACCTGCCGCTGGATCACACGCTGAACAACGACTCGCTGCAAAGCTTTGCGGTGAACGAGGCCGCCAAGGGCGGTTCCAAGTACCAAAGCGACAAGAAGCGGATCGTGATGCACGAAGGCGATGCCGGGGCCTCGCCCAATTACGCCTTTGGTAGCGACGATGCGGTCGGCAGCCTGGACGATGCCGCCACCCCGGAAGAGCGCGCAGAGCTGGAGAAATGCAAACCCGCCAACGAGGAACCGGTCACCTTCTTCAACTGGAACACCCTGCATGAGGTCGGCCATGCGGTCGACGACAAGCAGAGCTTCATGAAGAACAACGGCAAGAAGAAGGACTTTGGCGGCTGGACCGAACACGGCATGGATATTTCTGGCATCGCAGACAAGATTGCCAAGAAATTCAGCTATGATACGGCCTATGTCACTGAATACATGGCCCATAACAAAAGCGCCCATGTGCCGCCCAGGCCGGAGGATGAAACCTGCTCGGATGAGGACTGGGAAAGCCGCCGGATCAAGATGGAGGCCTTTGTCGATATGGCCTCGGAACCGGCCAAGCCCTGGTCCAGCATGGCCACCGCCAAGAAGCTGGCAATCGGCGGGGTGGTCTATCAGGAAAGCTACCCCAACAGCTGGAACTCCTATCTGCTCAGCGAGCGCGCCAAGGGGATCACCGGCTACCAATTCCGGGCGCCGGGGGAGTGGTTCTCGGAGCTGTATGCCGCCTTTCATTCCGGCAAGCTGAAGCCGAACCACCCTGCCGTTGGCTGGCTGGAAAAACTCTGACCTGTTGAAAGGCTTCTGACCGATGTCCCTATTTCACCCCGTCAATCTGGTCTGCCCGCAGTGCGAGGCGCCGGTGACCATGATGGCCGTGGGCAGCGTAAACGCCGACCGGCGGCCTGACCTGCGCGACGATATCCTGCAAGACCGGTTTCAGGACTGCGCCTGCGATGCCTGCGGCGAAAGCTTCCGGCTGCAGCCTCAGTTCAACTATCTGGATGCAGGCCGCGGCCAGTGGATTGCCGCGATGCCTGCCAGCCGCCTGCGCGACCATCTGGAACTGGAGGATGAGGCCAGGGAGCTGTTCGGCGCCAGCTATGGTGCCAGCGCCCCGGCGGCGGCCCGCGACGTCGGCAGCGGCCTGGCGGCGCGCCTCACTTTCGGCTGGCCTGCAGTGCGGGAGAAGCTGCTGATTAAGCAACTGGGACTTGATGACGTGATCGTCGAAATGATGAAGCTGCACATCCTACGCAGCGTGGAAACGGTTCCGCTGGCAGAAGGCATCGAACTGCGTCTGACCGAAGCGGATGAAGAGGAAGACAGCTATGTGTTCGCCTGGCTGGAAACGGCGTCAGAGCAATACCTTGAATACATGACCGTCCCGGCAGAGCTCTACCGTGCCATCCAGGGCAACCCGGAGGGCTGGGCCGCCGTCCGCGGGCGGCTGGACAACGGTTATTTCGTGGACATGCAGAAGCTGTACATGGGCGAAGGGCGCCAGGCAGAGTGATCTAGTTCTGTCTGACCAGGCAAGCGTCACGAGTTCAGGTCAGTTTTGAGTAAATAGGTTTCAGCTAAGGGCAGCCAGACGTTCCTGCAGAACAGGTCTTCTGGCAAGGCCTGCAGCTTTGCTCATGGGGGAAACCTTCAGGGATGGCATGCACTGGTGCGGTCTGCAATAATGCCGGCTGGACGGTCCGGCGTCTGCGCAGAAATCAAGCCTTGACCGGGTACCGGAACCCGGCAGTCCAGGTAACCCCGGAAGCAGACCAATGAGCCAGCAAACTGTTCTTGTTACCGGGTCTTCCGGCTTTATCGGCTACCATCTGTGCCAGCGGCTGTTAGCAGACGGGTTTCGCGTCGTTGGCATTGACAACCTGTCTGACTACTACAGTGTCCAGCTCAAGCGGGACCGCCAGGAGATGCTGGAACGGCATCCGGCTTTCAGCGTCATCAACCGCAGCATCGAAGAGCGCGGTGTCATGATGGAACTTTTCTCGGCGCACAGGCCTGACTTTGTGGTGCATTTCGCGGCCCAGGCTGGGGTACGTTATTCGATCGAAAACCCGCGTTCTTATCTAGATAGCAACATAACCGGCACCTTTGAGATCCTGGAGGCCGCTCGCGCCTATCCACCGCGGCACATGCTGCTGGCCTCCACTTCCTCGGCTTTTGGCGCCAACACCGAGATGCCCTACAAGGAGACCCAAAAGGCCGATCACCAGATGTCCTTCTATGCCGCAACCAAGAAGGCGACGGAGAACATGGCGCATTCCTATGCGCATCTGTTTGAACTTCCGGTCACCATGTTCCGGTTTTTTACAGTCTATGGTCCCTGGGGACGGCCGGACATGGCGCTGTTCAAATTCACCAAGGCGATCCTCGAAGGGAAGCCGATTGATGTTTACAATTACGGCGACATGAAGCGGGATTTCACCTATGTCACCGATTTGGTCGAAGCGATCCGGCTGCTGCTGGATGCCGTTCCGCAACGCCGGCCGGACGGTGTTGTGCCGGAGGGCGACAGCCTGTCGCCTGTAGCACCGCATCGTGTGGTCAACATCGGCAATTCTGAATCCGTGCGGCTGACCGCCTTTATCGAGGCGATCGAGGCGGCTACCGGGCGTAAGGCAGAACAGAACCTGATGCCGATCCAAGCCGGTGATGTTCCGGCGACTTGGGCGGATGCTTCGCTGCTTCACAGGCTCACGGGATACAAACCTCAAACTGCCGTGGCTGAGGGCGTAGAGCATTTCGTCAACTGGTACCGGGAGTATTATGACGCTCCATTCCCTGCAAAAGACGGCAGCTAAAGCGGTCTGTGCGGCACCACGGGAAAGGGCAAGTCCAATAAGGCAGTTGGTGCCGTTATCGGAGCAATGCCTGACGACTATGCTGGCTGTGTGATTTGGAAGGAAGCCGTTGACGCGAGTGACCTTGGTCATGTTGAAGACAATCAAAGGTTTATAGCCGATGGTTTTGTAGTTCTGTTTTGAGGGGCTGGCTACAGGCCGCTAAGCAAGAGGAATTTCCGATGAATAAAGTTCTGTTTCCACTTCCAGAGACACTGGTCGTTCCAGTGATGGGAGAGGAGGCTGGCTACCAGGTGGGGCGGATCTTTTGTGTTGGACGCAACTATGCAGCACATGCCGCCGAGATGGGTAACGAAGTGGACCGGGAAGCGCCGTTCTATTTCACCAAGGCGGCTGCCAATGCTGTTCTGACGGATGAAGTTGTGCCTTATCCTCCGGGTACAGATGACTTTCACTATGAAATGGAGCTTGCGGTGGCAATCGGGGCATCGGTTTTCCGGGCCGGGCCGGCAGAAGCAGCGGCTTCCGTATTTGGCTATGGCTGTGCATTGGATATGACCCGGCGTGACCTGCAAATTCGGGAGCGAAAGAAACAGCGGCCATGGGATCTGGGGAAAGATCTGGAGAATGGCACCGTGTTGGCCCCGATGAGCAGGGCGGGTGATTGGGAGGGTCCGGCAGACCAGCAGATCTGGCTGGAGGTGAATGGGGAGATCAGGCAGGACGCTACGCTGGCGGAGATGATCTGGTCTGTGACTGACATCATTGGTCACCTATCGGGGTTCTATCATCTGCGGCCGGGCGACATAATCCTGACTGGCACACCTGCCGGTGTCGGAGCGGTTCAGACTGGCGATCGGATTCGTGGAGGGGTGGACGGGCTTGCGCCGGTTGAGCTGACATTGGCTGCTGCGGAATGACGCAGGATGTCCCGTGCCGCGATAGTTGTTGCCATGCGGCGGTTTCCATATGTATCAATTTGGATGTGATTTATGGCCGTTTCGTAACGTATTGAATGGTGAATCCCGCTGACAATGGGGCGAGCGGACAGATTTCATGAGTAAAAAATGCATAATCTGCTGTTGATGGTTACAAACGCACCTAATAGCAGGGAAGCAGTCGGTTCGTTAAACGAACCCGAATGAGGGTTCTGACGGCAGAAACGGAAAGAAAATCGCCGGGCGCCGCAGCAATCTTGCGACGGTGGAGGTCCGGTAAATGATTTGGTCAAAGGGAGGACACACATGACCACTCGCAGAAAGCTTTTGGGGGCAGCGGGCGCAGCGGCCCTGGCGGTGTTTGGCGCGATGCCGGCATTTGCCCAGGAAGTGACCTTGAAACTGCACCAGTTCCTGCCGGCGCAGGCAAACGTGCCGAAACTGATCCTGGATGTCTGGGCGGACAATGTCGAGGAAGCCTCGGGCGGGCGGATCAAGATCGACCGCTTCCCTTCGATGCAGCTGGGCGGCAAGCCGCCGGAGCTGATGGATCAGGCCATTGACGGCGTGGCCGACATCGTCTGGACCGTGGTGGGATACACGCCTGGCCGCTATCCCTCGACCGAAGTGTTCGAACTGCCGTTCATGATGACCAATGCGCGCGCTGTTTCACATGCCTATTGGGAAATGTTCGACAAGCACATGAAGGACACTGAGTTCAAGGATGTGCACATCCTGGGCACCTGGGTGCATGGTCCCGGCATGATCCACACATCCGATCCGGTGGAAACTCCTGAGGATCTGGAGGGGATGAAGATCCGTGGCGGCGGCCGCTCGGTCAACGCGCTGCTGACAGAACTGGGCGCAACCCCGGTTGGGATGCCGGTTCCGGCGATCCCGGAAGGCCTGTCCAAGGGCGTGATCGACGGCACCACCATTCCGTGGGAAGTGACCGCGGCGCTGAAGGTTCCGGAGCTGGTCGAGAACCACACCGAGTTCACCGGCAAGGCGCTTTATACCCTCACCTTTGTTCTGGCGATGAACAAAGATAAGTATGAAAGCCTGCCGGATGATCTGAAGAAGGCCATCGACGACAACTCCGGCCTGGAGTTCTCGGTCTTTGCCGGCGGCACTCAGGCGGATTCGGATGGCCCCTCGCGCGAGATGGCGCTGGATCTGGGCAACAACGTCATCACTCTCGACGAAGAACAGACCGCTATCTGGCGAGAGCGTGCGCAGCCGATTTACGACCAGTGGATCGCTGACATGAAGGAAAAAGGCATCGACGGTGCCGCGCTGATCGAAGAAGCCAGCGGGCTGATCGAGAAATACACGCCGCAGTACCAGTAAGGCGTTTGAATTGATAAAAGTGAAGGGCCGCGCGGCATTGGCACTGCGGCCCTTTGCATACCGGAACAAGGCAACTGAACCATGCACAAGCTCATGATGCGGCTGGCCAAATCAATGGCCTACCTGGGCGGTGCAGTCCTCACTCTTCTGATCATTCTGACATGTGTTTCAATCGCTGGGCGCTTGCTCAACGGTTTCTTCCATGGCGATTTGATGGAGCGGATTGCGCCCGGGTTTTCGAAATGGATGACAGGCTGGGTCGGGCCAGTGAACGGCGACTTTGAACTGGTCGAAGCGGGCGTGGCCTTTGCTATTTTCGCCTTTCTGCCACTGTGCCAGATCACTGCAGGGCATGCTTCTGTTGATGTGGTGGCAAATGCCTTTCCGCGCGGCGTGAAGCGTTTCCTGCGAATGGTGACCGAAGTGGTCTTTGCTGCGGTTCTGGTGCTGATTGCCTGGCGGCTGGCAGACGGGCTTGCAGGCAAATACGCCAACGGCGAGACCTCCTTTTTGCTCGAGTTCCCGGTTTGGTGGGCCTACGCCATCAGCCTGCTGGCGGCGGTCGTCGCGGCCATCGTCGGGATCTACATGGGTGCCGTGCGCACCATCGAATTCTTTACCGGCCGCATCCTGATCTGGGACGGCGTGGAGGGTGAACAGTGACAGCTCTTGAAATTGGCATCGCCTCCTTCCCGGTTTTGATGCTCTTGATCTTTTTGCGGGTGCCTATCGGGCTCTCAATGTTCCTTGTTGGCCTTGGCGGGCTGATCTGGGTGACAGACGGAACGCAGGTGGCGTTTGGCCGCTTGAAAAGTGAGACCTATACAACCTTTTCCTCCTACTCGCTAACCATTGTGCCGATGTTCCTGCTGATGGGGCACTTTGCGACGCTGGGCGGCATGTCCACCGCGCTGTTCAAGGCGGCGGAAGGGTTTTTAGGCCACCGGAAGGGCGGTGTCGCCATGGCGGCCATCGGCGCCTGTGCCGGCTTCGGTGCGATCTGCGGCTCTTCGCTGGCGACGGCTGCCACCATGGGCCGGGTCGCTCTGCCCGAGCTGAAGCAATATGGCTATGCCGGCGGGTTTTCTACTGCAACCTTGGCGGCAGGCGGCACCTTGGGCATCCTGATCCCGCCCTCGGTGGTGCTGGTGATCTATGCCATCCTGACCGAGCAGAACATTGCCAAGCTGTTCCTGTCGGCCTTCATTCCGGGCCTGCTGGCGGCACTGGGCTATGTGATTGCGATATCCGTCTATGTGCGCCTGTTTCCGGAAAGCGCGGGCACCCGTCCACCGGTTCCAATGCGCGACCGCTTTGCCGCGCTGTTCCACGTCTGGCCGGTGCTGCTGGTTTTTGGCCTTGTTGTCGGCGGTATTTACCTGGGCTGGTTCACCCCGACCGAAGGCGCTGCTGTGGGGGCCTTTGGCACCGGGTTCATCGCCTGGACAAATGGCGGGCTGAACCGCGAGACGCTGGCGGACAGCTTCCTTGTAACGGCGCGGTCCACCGCGATGATCTTCTTCATCGTGCTGGGCGCAGGCTTTTACAACGGGTTCCTGGCGCTGACCAAGGTGCCGCAGGAGTTGGCAGACCTAGTCGTCAGCCAAGGCTTCAGCCCCTGGATGGTGCTGGCTCTGATCCTTGCCTTCTACCTGGTGTTTGGCTGCCTGATGGACTCGCTCTCGATGATCCTGCTGACGATTCCGATCTTCTTCCCGGTTATCTCTGCCTTGGACTTCGGCCTGCTGTCCCTGCCCGCGATGCAGGCGGATGCGGCGATGGAGGTTCTGAAAGCTGGCGTGCCTGAAGGGATGGGGGCTGAGATGCTGGCCTCTATACAGGATGCCATCGCCACTGGTGCCGAACTGACCCGCGAGCAGATGAAGGAACTGGGCATCCGCGTCACAGAAGGCCGGGTAAACCGGATCGAGGCGGAGTATGTCGCCATCTGGTTTGGCGTGCTGGTGCTGATCGTTGTTGAAGTGGGCCTGATCACTCCGCCAGTTGGTATGAACCTGTTCATCATCAACGCGATGGACCGCAAGACCCGGATGATCGACACCTACAAGGCGGTGATGTTCTTCGTCGCTTCCGACATCATCCGGGTGATCATCCTAGTGGCGTTCCCGGTGATTACTCTGCTGCCGCTGATGCTTATGCAGTAAACATAACGGCCCCTTTCCGGTTGTCCGGGGAGGGGCGTGCCAAAGCTTGTGCAGGAAATGGAAATATTATGTGACGCAGGTTTGGATTGACCTGAATCACGTTTCCGGGTTCCGCTTGCGGGAATATGATGCACCAGATGGGGAGACCCGCCATGCAAATCAGCAGAAGCAAAGCCGCCGCGCCGAAGGTTCAGGCGCTGGCAACGGAAGTTTCCGCGCTGCAGGGACCTTGTGTCGGCTGCACCAATTGTGTCGGGCTGTGTGACGCGCTGATAGACGCGCTAGTGCTGCCGGATCTGATTCTGTCCCGGAAGCGCGGCAGTTCGTAAGGCGGACTTGCCTGCCATTGCGGTTTGATACCTCGGACAGGCGCCGGTAGGGTGCTCCTGCAGAGGTTTGCGAGGCAGTGAAAATGGCAGAGCAGGACACATTCACCCATGAAATCCGCGTGGGCTGGGGCGATTGCGACCCGGCACGGATTGCCTATACCGGGCGGCTGCCGGCCTTTGCGCTGGAGGCAATCGACGCCTGGTGGGAGCATCACCTGGACGGCGATGGCTGGTATCAGATGGAGCTGGACCGCGGCACCGGCACTCCCTTTGTGCACATGAGCATTGACTTCCGCTCGCCGGTCACCCCGCGGCACCGGTTGCTGTGCGAGGTTTGGCCCTCGGCGCTGGGCAGCAAGTCGGTCACTTTCAGGGTGAACGCGCGGCAGGACGGCAAGCTGTGTTTCGAGGGGAGGTTCGTCTGTGTCTTCATTGCGCCGAAAACCTTTACTGCAAGGCCCGCGCCGGACGATTACCGTCAGGTGATCGAGGCGCAGCTGAGGCCGGAGTGAAGGGGATCATCGCAGCCAGCCGTCAGCAAAAAACACGCCGCCAACGCCTGTAAACCTCGCCACCCTGACCAGCTCAGCCTCCAGCCGTTTGGTGCGGGCTGCTGACCACTTAATATCCTGCTCCGGCCAGACTGCAGTAACGCGCAGGAGATCCGCGTCGCGGTCCGCCTTCATGTCAATGCGGCCTACCAGCCGCGTGCCTTCCATCAGCGGAAAGACGTAGTATCCGTATTGCCGTTTGGGAGCGGGGGTGAAGACCTCAATCCGGTAGTGGAACCCGAATAGCCTTTCCGCCCGCTTGCGGTCACGCAGGGCAGGGTCGAAGGGGCTGAGCACGCGTATCCGTCCTGGCGCAGGTCCTAGTTCCGCTGCAGTGTCAACTGTCCCTGGGCGGGCGAACACCTTGCGCAGCTTGCCATCCGCCTGTTCGAATTCGATTTCTTCCAGATCACCGAGCTGCATCTGCCCGGCGCACCAGGCCTTGGCTTCTGTTGGTGAGGCAGTGTCCCAGAAAGCGGCGATTTCTCCAGACGTGGCAAAGCCCAGCCTGTCCAGCGCGGCGGAACACAGCCAATTGAGAGATGCAGCTTCATCGTAGGAGGAACTGGAGCGCAGATGTTCCTCTATCACCCGGTCCGTCAGATCATAGCGTTTCTGAAATCCTTCGCGCCCGATCACAGTCAGCGCGCCGGAGCGCCATAGGTATTCCAGTGCGGTCTTGGACGGGTGCCAGTCCCACCAGCCGCCAGAGCCATTCTTCTCATCCTTGCCGACATCGGAGGAGCTGACCGGCCCGTGATCGCGGACATGTTTTAGTACGGCTTCGAACCGCGCCTCGAACCCGTCCCGGCGCCAATTGCGCCAGCGTTTGCGCAGCAGGTCCTTGTCGCGCTCAAAACGCAGGTGCCAGTGCGGATAAAATGCCATCGGAATAACGGCAGCATCATGGGTCCAGTGTTCAAACAGCTCCCGGTCGCGCTCGTAAAGCTGTTTGAGGTTTTGCGCCCTGTAGCCTGGCCGACGCGAGAACAGGATCACATCATGGGCTCGCGCCACGGTGTTGATGCTGTCAAGCTGCACAAATCCAAGTCGTTGGATCAGCGCTAGAAGATCGCTACCCTTGGCAGGGCCTGCGGGCTTCTCCAGCAGGGCGTGGCGGTTCAGGAACAACCGCCGCGCCATGTGATTGCCAAGCCGCTGAAGCGCCATCAGCGCCGTTTCAGAGTATCGCCATAGGAAATGGTCGGGGTCAGCGTGACATGTTTTTCGATCTCAGTGTCCGGATCTTCCAACTGGGCCGCGATAATCTCTGCAGCTTTGCGTCCGATTTCCAGCCGGCACGCGTCCATAGTAGCGAGCTGCCGGGGCAAACCCTGCAACAGTTCTACACCATTGAAGCCGGCCAAACCAATCTGGCCGGGAACGCTGATGCCCTGCTCCTGAAGGTACAGCAAGCCGCCTGCGCCGATCATATCATTGGAGTAATAGAGAAAATCCAGCTCAGGGGAACGATCCAGCATGACCTGGGTCATCTCACGCCCCTTGGCAAGCGCCGAGCCGCCGGAATAGAACTCCCGGTCCTCGATCTCTACGCCTTCCTTGGCCAGCACCTCGGTGAAACCCTCGAAGCGTTTACGTGCGCGGTGGTCCAGCGGCATCTTGGTGCCCATGAAGCCGATGTGTCGGTACCCGGCCTTGAGGATAGCCTTGGCCATTTCGCGGCCAGCGCGGCGGTGGGAGATACCGACCATAGCGTCCACCGGCTTGCCATCAGTATCCATGATCTCCACCACCGGTATCCCGGCGCTGCTCAGCATGGCGCGGGCGGCGTCCGTATGTTCCAGGCCTGCGATGATTACTCCCGAAGGGCGCCAGGAGAGCATCTCGTAGAGGACTTTTTCCTCCTTCTCAGGCTGATAGTCAGTCACGCCGACGACGGGCTGAAGCTCAGTGTTTTCCAGCACCTTGTTGATGCCGGTCAGCACCTCGGGGAACACCATGTTCGAAAGCGAGGGAATGATCACTGCCACCAGGTTCACCCGGTTCGAGGCCAGCGCGCCGGCAATCTTGTTGGGAACATAGCCCAGTTCCTTGGCGGCAGTCAGCACCTTGGTGCGGGTCTTCTCCGAGACGTCGCCGCGGTTGCGCAGAACCCGGCTCACAGTCATTTCGGAAACACCGGTTGCTTCGGATACATCGCGAAGGGTGAGCGGGCGCTTGCTGTCCGTGGTCACGTTCCTGAGCCTCTTGTTTTGTCTGCCCCTAACGTTAGCGCAGACATGACTTGCTGCACAATGGAAACTGCGCGCGGCAAATCGGCTTTGGCCTGTCCCCATCCCATTGTGATCGCAGGTGGGATTTGCTATCGCGGAAAGACACGGCCCCGTGGCTCAACTGGATAGAGCAGCCCCCTCCTAAGGGGCAGGTTGCAGGTTCGAATCCTGCCGGGGTCGCCAGAGTTCTGGCGAGGAAACAGGCTGCGCGTTCCGTTTTTCCGTACTTTATCGGATCATGTTTGCACGGGCGGCTCGTGCGAGGCAGGAGGGCATGGATGCTAGTTAAGGGGATGCTATCCGGCCGCATCCGGATAGATTTTTACTAGGCATTTTTGTGGTATACGGTGGTGCCGCTGAAGGGACTCGAACCCCCGACCCCATCATTACGAATGACGTGCTCTACCAGCTGAGCTACAGCGGCACCGGCCTTGCGCTCGAAGCGTGGCAAGTGATGCTCATTTAAACTTTGCGCATTTGCCGCGCAAGTGTGGATCACACCGAAAAAACTGGAAGGCCCGTCGTGGCGCTGGGCAGTTCACGAAAGCGGGCGCGGTAAAGCTGGGAAAACCGGCCAAGGTGGGAGAACCCGCAGTCATAGGCAATGCTGCAGACCGGTGTTTGCGGGCTCCGCGACAGCATCAGGTAGCGTGCCAGGTCGAGCCGCAAGTCGCGCACGTATTCCATCGGTGTAAGGCCAAAATGCTTGCGGAACCCGGCCTGCAGTGACCGGATGCTGCAGTCTGCGGCAGCAGCTATGGCCGGGACGGAAAGCGGCTCGCCGATATTGGCGTGGATGTAATCGCGGGCGCGCCGGATCTGGCTGCTGCTCCCGGATGAGCGGGATGCCAGCAAGTGGCGAATATTGCTTTGCTGATGGGTTAACAGGCCAAGGATCAGCTGCTCTTCGATCACTTGCTGCTGTATTGCGCTCCAGCTGCCAAAGCCGGCCTGGTTTTCCGTGGCGTTGACACAGGCTGCGAACTGGCGTGCCCAGCCCTGCAAGGCGCCGCCGGACACGGGGAGCGCGGTGTCAAAGACAACAGCCTCGCGCAGGGACAAGCCGGCAGCCTGTTCGGCAAGTGAATGCAGGTCGCTCCGCCTGATTTGCAGCAGCAGCATCCGGCAATCGGCGTGCCACATCATCCGGGAATCCCGGGTCGGGTTGAGCACGGTGGCGGTGTGGCGGTCAGATGCCACCGGTGTGGAGCCATTGGCCACCAGAGCCCGGCCGCTGAGCGGCATCTGCACCAGGTAAAAATCCTGCAACTCGCCCGGGTCGATCTGCACCGTGGATCCGTAGCTGAGGTAATTGAGTGACAGGGCCTGACCGCGCACATAGTTGTGGCGGGCACCGGTTCCTCGGGAAGGACCTGCTGGCTGCAGACTGTGGTCGCAGAACTTTTGCGCCACCAGCGTGCGCACTTCGTCGATGTCGCGGCTGTGGAACTGCCGCCATGCGCGCAGCGGCTCGCGTGCTCCTGAAGACTGCGGTGCTGTCATTTCCGCAGCCTAGCACGGTTTGCAACTCAGGCAATCACGCCGGGCTGCGCTTATTTGCGCATTTTGGATAATCCTTTTCCAGCACTGCCCATAGGCTTTGGGGACGAGCTGATAAGGGAGGAACAAATGGCTCTGGATCAGGGAATCACCAAGGCCGCCGACGGATTGGGCGGTACGTCCTGGAATGTGGTTGGTCACACCTATACGCCCAAGCTGCACAGTGGGAACGCCTTTATCTGGCACGCAGTAATTCCAGACGGCACCTTCGTGCCGCCGCATGTGCATCCAACACAGGATGAATGGATAACCATGCTGAAGGGCACGCTGGACGTGGAATTTGGCGGCGATGTTTACCAGGCGGGGCCGGGTGACACCGTGCGGATGCCGATGGGCGTTGCGCATGGGATCTTCAACCGCTCCGGCATTACTGCGTCCTGTGTTTTCGGCGTAGCGCCTTCACGCAAGCTATATGACCTCTTCTGCGCCTTGGACGGCGTGACCGACCCGGAAGAACTGGTGCGATTGTCGGCTCTGCATGAGGTCGACTTCCTGCCGCCGCCGGCGGAATAAGGGAGGCGGACATGGTGAAGCAAAAAACGATCGCCGTGATCGGCGGCGGGGTAAGCGGGCTGGCCGCGGCCAAGGCCTTTGCGGAAAAGGGGCATCAGGTTCTGGGGTTTGAGCGCAGTCACGACTTGGGCGGGGTGTGGGAGCCTTCGCGATCCTACCCAGGGGTGCAAACGCAATCGCCCAAGGACCTGTATTGCTATACTGACCATCCGATGCCGGAGGAGTATCCGGAATGGCCCAAGGGGCCGCAGGTGCATGCCTATCTGCATTCCTATGCGGACAAGCACGATCTGCACCGCCTGTTCCAGCTGAACACCAACGTGCTGGAGATGGACCGGCGCCTGGACGGTCAGCCGGGCTGGCGGCTGGTGATCGAGACAGGCGGCGAGACCCGGGTGCAGGACGTCGATTTCGCGGTGATCTGCACCGGGCAGTTTTCCGAGAAGAACATCCTGACCCATCCTGGGCAGGAGGCCTTCACCGCGCAGGGCGGGGAGGTGATGCACTCCTCGGAGTACCTGGATCCCGAACACGCGCGCGGCAAGCGGGTGGTGGTGCTGGGCGGCTCCAAATCCGCGACCGACGTGGCGGTGAATGCGGCGCAGAACGGCGCCAGGCAGGTGCATCTGGTCTACCGGCAGAATGTCTGGCGGGTGCCGTATTTCGTCGGCGGCATTAACTTCAAGAAGCTGCTCTATATGCGGGCGCAAGAAGTGCAGTTCAACGGCTGGGGGCGCAGCTGGCTGCATAAGGCATTTTACGGGCTTGCCAAGCCGCTGATATGGGCGAACTTCCGTGGGTTAGAGACGCTATTGAAGCTGCAGCTGGGCTTGAAAAAATGGGATATGGTGCCGGATATTCCGATTGAAAAGGATGTCTCGTGTTCGGTGCCGATCGTGACGCCCGGCCTGTTCGAGGGTTTCAAGGACGGCTCGATCCTCCCGCACCGCACTACCTTCTCGCGGTATGAACGCGATGAAATCGTGCTGGAAAATGGCGTGCGTATCGGCGCGGACTTGGTGATTTCTGCCGTCGGCTGGAAGCTAGGTATTCCCTATCTGGCGCAGCAGCACCTAGATAAGCTGATCGAGGCGGACGGCCAGTACCGGACCTACCGGCTGGCGGTGAACCCGGATCTGCCGGAAATGGGTTTTGTCGGGTTCAACTCCAGCTTCTGCACGATTCTGTCTGCAGAGATGGTGGCGAACTGGCTGGTGCGTTATGCCGACGGCAAGCTGGCACGGCAGCCGTCGCGGGCAGACATGGAGGAAAACATCCAGATGATGCTCGAATGGCGCCGTAAGGAGCGCCCGGCGGCGCAGATCTATGGAGGGCTGTGCTCGGCCCCGTTCCATTTCAAGCATTTCGACGAGCTGCTGATGGATATGGGCGCGACGCAATGGAAACGGTCGAATCCGCTGGCCGAGCAATTTGCGCCGCCTGACGCCAGCGCCTATGGCCGCTTTCTGGCGACGGCGCCGCAATATCAGGCGGCCTGAGGCCCGCCCCTGTGCCTGCCGGAAACGGCGGGCGCACATGCTTTAGCGGTCACGCAGTTACTGCTGCGATGCGCTGCTATTCGAGTGAGGGGGGATGGTGCCCAGGAGAGGACTCGAACCTCCACGTCCATACGGACACTAGCACCTGAAGCTAGCGCGTCTACCAATTCCGCCACCTGGGCAGGTGTCGTGAGGAGGGCGTATAAGCGGAGTCGCAGGCAGCGTCAAACGGAAATTCTGCCTCTTGGGAAATTTTTCCGGAAAACGCGAAGAGTTCCGTTTTCCCATTTAAATCCAGTGCATTGGAGAACTCAGCCGGAATTTCTCCGATCTGTATTTCCGTGTGCCGGTTTGATCCTGCGCAAAGTGGCGGATCTGCAAAAGAGGCATAGGAAAGTCATGAAACAGATTGACCGCCTCCAAGCCCTTGGGCTGTTCGACAGCCGGGTGCCCCGCTACACATCATACCCGACCGCGCCGGTGTTTTCTGCAGCCGTTGGTGCTGCGGAGCAGGCCCTCGAACTGCAGGCATTGAATCCAGATGTGCCGGTCTCGGTCTATTTGCATATCCCGTTCTGCGAGCGGTTGTGCTGGTTCTGCGCCTGCCGCACTCAAGGCACCCAGACGCTGAGCCCGGTCGAGAGCTACATCGGTACGCTGGAACAGGAGCTAAAACTGGTAGCCCCGTTTTTGCCTAAGGGGCTTCGAATGGGGCGGATGCATTGGGGGGGTGGGACACCGACCATTTTGCCGCCCCACCTGATCCACCGGCTGGCGCAGGCGGTGAAGGCGGTTTTTCCGCATACTGAGGATTGGGAATTCTCTGTTGAGATTGACCCCACCATGGTGGACCGCGACAAAATTGAAGCGCTGGCCGCGGAAGGCATGAACCGCGCCAGTATCGGCATCCAGGACTTCGACCCGCTGGTGCAGCAGGCAATCGGCCGGGTGCAGCCGTTCGAGGTGACCAAGGCCTGTGTCGAAGATCTGCGCGCGGCAGGGATCAATTCGCTGAACGCTGATCTGGTCTATGGGCTGCCGCATCAGACGCAGGCGCGGATGGCGGATACGGTGGAGAAGGTGCTGAGCCTCAGCCCTGACCGGCTGGCGCTGTTCGGCTATGCGCACGTGCCTTGGGTGGCCAAACGGCAGAAGCTGATCAAGGAGGAGACGCTGCCCGACGATCTGGCGCGCTATCATCTGGCCGGGATGGCAGCGGAGAAATTTGCTGAGGCCGGGTTTGCGGCAATCGGCATCGACCATTTCGCCAAACCTGGTGACGGGCTGGAGGTTGCGGCCCGCACCGGCCACCTGCGCCGGAACTTCCAGGGCTATACAGACGATACCTGCCCGACGCTGATCGGGTTCGGTGCGTCCTCGATCTCCCGTTTTGCCGGCGGCTTCATCCAAAATGCAGCGGCGACGCCTGCTTATGTGCAGCGGGTCGAGGCCGGGCTTCTGACCGGCGCGCGCGGCCATGTGATGAGCCAGGACGACCTGCTTCGGGGCCGTGCCATCGAGATGCTGATGTGCGAGTTCCGGCTGGACCGGGTAGAGCTGCGGCAGCGGTTCGGAGATCTGGCGGGAAGTCTCGATGCGGATCTGGCTCAGGTTGCAGCCCGGTTTGGTGATCTGGTGAACCTGGATGAGGACGCGCTGGAGATCGTTCCCGAGGGCCGCCCGCTGACCCGGATTATTGCCAGCAGCTTCGATGCCCATGTGCCCGAAGGCGTGCGTTACAGCAGGGCCTCCTAATCTGAAGACGAGCCGCTCCCGCCTGTTCCTGGGCCTCTTGCCGGAGGCTCTTCGAAGTTGGGCTTAGCGCTGCGCTGGCGCACAGCTCGGACAGGCATGGAGCTTTTTAGCGCAGGGCTGAGAGTATGGCTTGCAGCCCGGCGAAGGTGCCAATTGCACTAGGGAGTGGGGCTGCATCACGGTAAGAACGGCTGGTCACGGCAGACCCGGTTCTATGAGATATTCGTTAGAAGGCGCAGCGCAGCTGCAGGGCCCAAGGTTGCCAAGGGGGCGGGCGCAGCCGGTGCACCTGCTGGCGGGGGAGATCTCCGGCAGCGTTGATGTCAGCCGTCTTTCACCAGCCTGAACCCCAGATAATCCGGTGGCAGACCAACCGCGCAGCCGCCGACGCTGGCGTCCCGGATGAAGTCGATAACCACCGCCCGGTGGCGGCCGCCGGTGATGCGGGCGCTGCAATAGGGATCGCCAAGCACTAGGCTGCCATCCTTGTTCACTTCGCCATTTTGCATGCAGCCGTCGGTCCATTCCCAGATGTTGCCGCCAAGACCAGCGAGGCCGTTGCTATTGGCACCGGGTTCGCTTTTGGGACCCTGCGCAGGCCCTGGCAGTCCGCGCAGGGTCACGCCGCGCGCATATTGGCGCAGCCAGCGCTGGGCCGGGTCCCTGTTATCCGTTTCAACAGCTTCATCACCAAAAATTTCGGCTGAGGCGAGTTGCCATTCGGCCTCGTCCGGCAGACGCCAGCGCTGGCCGGTCTGCTTTGAATACCACTGGGCATAGGCGGTTGCGTCGTGCCAGCTGACGTGTGTCTGCGCCTGTCCGCCGTCCGCCGGTGCTCTGTCTGCCTTCTTGCAGGCGCCCGCAGTCACGCAAGCGGCGTATTCACTGCCGGAGACCTGGTCTTTCATGATTTCAAAAGCCGCCACCTGGCGCTGCTGTTCAGGTGGCACCACACTTTTCCCGTTTCTGTGAAAGTTCCCGATTGGACGGTAGGCGATTGTGTCTGCTTCGATGAACACAGTTTCGGCCAGGGGGGCTGGATCCTTAACCGTCGAAAACCAAAGGCCCGGAACGCCAATGGCGGCGGCCAATCCGGCGGCAATCAGCTCAAATTTCATGTCAGCGTCCCTTCAAGCAAAAACGGGCGGCCGCATTGCGCAGCCGCCCGGTCCAGTTTCACGTCCAGCCTAAATTTAGGAGCCGGAGTATTCGGTCGGGGCGACCACCTGTTCCATAAGGTCGTTGTTCCATTCGCCTTCGACCACCACGTGTGCGGTTGCGCCAAGGTTTACCGCCTCGATCAGGTTGTGGTTCACATAGGCATAGACGCCTGGCTGCAGGAACTCATAGAGCGCTGCCCCGGCAGAGCCGCCGCGGATGAACCAGGTTTCCAGATCGCGGTCCGGCACGTTGTTGAATTTGCCGGCTTCCCAGACCAGGTCGCCGTGGCCGCCGATCAGGTGCGGCCGGCTGTCGCGGTTGGCTTGGCTGTGGACAAACAGCACTTTCTCGCCTTGCTTTGCCTTCATGGCGTTTTCGCCAGTGAGAGCGCCCACTGCGCCGTTGAAGACCACATGGCTGGGGATCAGCCCGTTCATGACTTCCAATGTATCCGGATAGCTTTCTCCGACGTCCTCATAGCGGATGTAGTCGCCGTTTTCGTCCTTTGGAATGTAGAACTCGTTTTCGCCGATGTAGTAGACGCGGTCGTATTTCACCGGATCGCCATTGTGGTCCGACAGCCCTTCGCGCGGCAGCACCATGATGGTGCCCGCCATGCCGGAGGCGACGTGCCACGGGATCATGGGGCCGCCCGGGGCGCAGTGGTAGACAAAGGTGCCTGGGCGGGTGGCCTTGAAGCGCAGCACGGTTTTTTCGCCCGGGTTCACCAAGGTCAGTGCGCCGCCGCCCAGGGCACCGGTTGCAGCGTGGAAGTCGATATTGTGCTGCAGCATGTTTTCCGGCGGGTTGATCAGCGTCAGTTCGACATAGTCGCCCTCATGCACCACCATCATCGGGCCGGGGATGGAGCCGTCAAAGGTCATGCCCTGCAGGTAGGCACCCTGGTCGACCTCGATTTCCTTTTCGACGATCTTCATTTCGAATTCGACGATCCGGGGTTCGCCGGGGGCCACTTGCTCGTGCTCATGCACGAAGGGCGGTGCGACCAGCTCGCGCTTGATACGCTGCAGGCTGGACAGGTCCACAGGCGCGGCGGCCTCGTGAACTGTGGTGCTTTCGGCTTTGGCGGCTTTGGCAAGTACAGGCAGCGCTGCTACGCCGGCTGCCCCCATCAGTGCGGCTCTGCGGGTCAGCATGATATTCTCCTTTCGGTGTCTCATATGCTGTGTTGCCCGGACTTTAGGCCTGTGGCCGGGGGCGGATATTGCTCTTGATCAACCTTCAATCAGGTTTCTCGATGTCGAGATAAGGGGCTTTTAAGATGCAGGTTTTAACACTGCTGCGGGGATTTCCAGACATTGCTGGCAAGCGCCTGAAATCCAGGTGAAGGAGTACGCACTCCGCAGGGGAACTGCCGGCAAATTTAACTGTTAAGGTCAGTTTAACGCGCCGCCTGCTATTCCGGGGATGGGTGAAAATAGTGGTGGTGGACATGAGCGCACAGAGCAATGTGGCGCCCATTATCATCAAGAAGAAAAAAGTCAGTGGTGGCGATGGCCATCACGGCGGCGCATGGAAGGTGGCCTATGCCGACTTCGTGACCGCGATGATGGCCTTCTTTATGCTGATGTGGCTGCTGAACGCGACGACAGAGAAACAACGCAAAGGGCTGGCGGATTATTTCTCGCCGTCGATTCCGCTGAGCCGGATTTCAGGCGGCGGCAATGGTGCCTTCCAGGGGGACAGCATGTTCACCGAGGATATCCAGCCGAAATCCGGCACTGGGGCAACGGACATCAATCCGGCAGACGCCCAAAAAGCACAGGGCGATACCGGAGTTGAATCCGACTATAAGCGGGAGCAGGACGACGACAAGTTCCGCGCGATAGAGGAACAGCTTTCCGGCCGCGGCGGTGAAAGCATGGTGTCGACTGCGATGGCCCGCCACATTGTCACCCGCGTCACCGACGAAGGGCTGATCATTGAGCTGTTCGCCGCAGAAAATGCACCGCTGTTCGAAGAAGGCCAGGCTGTTCCCACTGCCTTGTTCCGCGATCTGGTCAGAATGATTGCGCGTGTATCCGAAGGTGTGACCAACAATATCGCTGTTGGCGGCCACATCCGTTCGCATCCGGTGGTTCTGGCAAAGAACCCGGTCTGGGAATTGTCCCATGACCGGGCTGATGAGACCCGTCAGCTTCTCGAATCGGGTGGGCTGGCGGCGGCACGTATTGACCGGGTGACTGGCCATGCCGACCGTAAGCTGGCCGTCAGAAACCCGATGGCGGCACGTAACGACCGGATAGAAATCATCCTTTTACGCGAATAAACCGCTGAAAACAGGGGAACCGGCGGCTGGCAGATGAGTCATTTTTTATCTGTTAGCCGCCCGTTAATGGCTCCTGCGCTAGCTGTTGCATCCAGAATGATTAGATGCAGCAGAAAGGCGTGCTATGACCATTTCTTCGTCGCTGAACGCGGGCGTTTCAGGATTGAGCGCCAACGCCAGCCGGTTGGCTTCCATTTCCGACAACATCGCCAACTCCTCGACCCGCGGCTACAAGCGGGTTGAAACTGACTTCCACTCCATGGTCTTGTCCGGGTCCGGCGGCACCTACTCGGCGGGCGGTGTTCGCACCACTAATGTCCGCCTGATTGACGAGCGCGGCCCGCTGGTCTCGACCAATAATGCCACCGACTTGGCGGTTCGCGGCCGCGGTATGCTGCCTGTAGCCTCGATCACCGAGGTGGAAGCCGGCGGCAGCCCTTCTATGCTGCTAACCTCGACGGGGTCCTTCCGCACCGACTCGAACGGGTATCTCTCGACGGAATCCGGCCTGGTTCTGATGGGGTTCCCGGCGCTGGCGGACGGCACTATCCCTGATGTTGCGCGCGACACCAGTAACTCTCTGGAGCCTGTCCACATCGACCTGAACCGCCTGTCGGCGGAGCCAACAACTGAGATCAGCCTGACCGCAAACCTGCCTGCCTCCGAAACTGATCCGGGTGCAAGCGGGGACCCGGTGGAGCATGTTGTCCAGTACTTTGACAATATGGGCCGGTCGGAGGAACTGGCGATTACTTACACGCCAACGGTCGCAGTGGCGCCTGCAACGACCGGCACCAATGAATGGACGATGCAGATCGTCGATTCGGCAACCGGTGCAACAGTGATCGGCGAATACACACTGACATTTGATGACAGCGCAGCCTCTGCCGGCACGCTGCAAAGCGTGGCCACCACGACCGGCGGCGCCTATGACGCTACGGCCGGCTCAGTCACCATCACCACTGCCAGCGGCCCGGTTGAGATCAACATCGGCGTCATTGGCGAACAAAACGGGATGAGCCAGCTGGGCGACGAGTTTGTTCCAGGCACGACCGTGAAGGACGGCACTGCAGTTGGCTCCTTTGTGTCCGTTGAAATCAACGAATCCGGGGAAGTCATTGCCAAGTATGATTCCGGTGACACCCGAGTTATTTACCAGGTTCCGCTGGCGGATGTGTCGAACCTGAACGGCATGCAGTCTCTGGACTCCCAGACCTACAAGCCGACCGATGACTCCGGGGCGTTCTACCTGTGGGATGCTGGCGATGGCCCGACCGGTGAAATCCTGGGCTATGCCCAAGAGGAATCTGCTGTCGACGTAGCGACCGAGCTGACCGACATGATCCAGACCCAGCGGGCCTATTCGTCCAACGCCAAGGTTATTCAAACCGTTGACGAGATGCTGCAGGAAACCACCAACATCAAGCGCTAACGCGCTTGATGGCCCTCTGACACTGGCTTCATGAAAGCAGGCTGAAAAATGTCAATTTACTCCGCCCTAAACAGTGCGATGAGCGGCCTGTCTGCGGCCAGCCGCTCTTCGCAGATCGTTTCAGAGAACCTCGCCAATGCCCTGACACCGGGGTATACGCGCCGCGTTCTGGATCTTAATAGTCCCGGTTCCGGTGTTCCCGGAGTCCGGATTGGTGACGTCCAGCGTCTAAACGACCCGGTAGTGATTTCAAACCGCAGGGTTGCCGAAGCGGACTTTGGCGCGGCCAAGGTTCAGGCTGATTTTTTTGAACGGATGTCCGATCTGGTTGGTACCGTGGATGACGAGATGTCTCTTGCATCCCAGCTATCTGAGTTTGAGTCTTCCTTGATTGAAGTCGTATCGCGTCCGGATTCACAGCCTCGGCTGAACGATCTTTCGGTAAAGGCGGAGACATTGGCGGATTCGATTTCCCGCACGGCTGAAGGGCTGCGCGGCCTGAGGATAAACGCTGATAGTGCGATCAACAGCCAGGTTGACACGGTGAACCAGGCGTTAAAGGAAATTGAAAAGCTGAATGCCCGCATCATGGTCGTGGAAGCTGGTGGCATGGATGCTGTCTCAATGCACGACCAGCGGGACCAGCTGATCGACCAAGTGAACAAGATCATTCCAGTTAATGTTGTCCGGCGCGATAACGGGCAAGTGACGCTCTACTCTACCGGTGGGGTGATGCTCTTGGATGGCAAAGCGTCCGAGCTGAGCTTTAATCCTTCGCGGGATATCATGCCGCATATGACGCTTGGCAACGGTATGCTGTCCGGTCTTGAGGTCAATGGCAGGCTGATCGATACCAGCCCGGAGGGGCCGCTGCGTGGCGGCACGCTGACCGCGCAGTTCGAGATCCGCGATGTGACCGCCGTGGAGGCCCAGGAAGATCTGGATGCGATGGCCCGAGACCTGATCGAACGGTTTCAGGACCCGGCTTTGGATGGCACAATCGGCGTGACCGATGCCGGCATCTTTACTGACGACGGCGGCGTCTTTGATGCTTCCAATACCGTCGGTATTTCCAACCGGATCGAATTGAATGATCTGGTGTCCCTGACCGGCAGCGCGGAGACATGGCGTTTTCGTGATGGGCTTTATGCGGCGGCGCCTGGCGACCCCGGCGACTCTAGCCTGCTGCAGGCCTATTCCGATGCGCTCAACACCACCCGTACGGTGTCATCGGTTGGTCTCGGAACGTCGGATCTGACGGCAAGTACATTGAGCGCAAATCTGTTATCGCGTTTTGCGCAGGACAACGAAACTGCCGCCCGAGGCTCCGCTTTTGCGGCCACCAGCTTCAACGAGTTGAGCCAGGCGGAACTCGCACTCGGGGTTGATACTGACGCCGAACTTCAGAATCTGCTGCTGGTGGAAAAGTACTACGCTGCCAACGCACGGGTGATCTCCGTTGTCGATGAGCTTATGGAAACACTTCTGAGGATCTGACGCATGATTATTAATTCTTACGGCGATATGGCGCAGCACCTCTTTCTCCGCAGCCGCAACGCTGATCTGAAGGAAAACGTCACAACGCTTTCCGAGGAATTTGCCACAGGTAAAACTTCCAACTTGACCGAACGGCTGGGGGGAGACTTCACTTACCTGGCGGACCTGGAAAGCAATCTGAACCGGCTTGACAGCTACATGGTTACCAACAGCGAAGTGCAGCTGTTTGCCACCACTATCCAGGGCAGCCTTGAAAAGGTGCAAAGCCAAGTTCAGGCCATGCGCAATGATATCCTGACGCTGTCGCCAGCTATGGATGAGTATAACGCCGAACAGTTCGGCAGCCAGGCCAAGCAAAGGATATCCAGCGCCATCAATCTGATGAACACTTCTGTGGGTGGCCGTACCATTTTTGCTGGTACGGCAACGGATACCAAACCGCTCAACAATTCCGGAACCCTGATGGGCGCAGTTCTGACGGAAGTGTCGGGGCTGACAACAGCCAATGACATCATTCAGGCAGTCAAGGATTGGTTTGACGACCCGGCTGGTTTTGACGCGGTGATGTACAATGGTTCGGCAACTCCTTTGCAGCCGGTAACGGTGGGTGAAGGAGAGCAGGTCTCGCTGGGTATCCAGGCCACAGATCCCAGCCTTAAGCACGCGCTGCAAAGTTATGTCATCACGGCACTGGCTGACGAACCCAGCCTCGGCCTGAGCGAGGACGTGAAAATCGATCTGGTCATCGAGGCCAGCAGCGAGCTGACTGAAAGCGAAGACCGGCTGATCAAGGTACAGGCCGATGTCGGCTTTATCGAAGGGCGGCTGGATGCGATCAACACCCGGAACGAGGCTTCGAAGACCAGCCTGAGCATCGTCAAGAACAACCTGGTTTCTGCTGACCCGTATGAGACATATACCCGGCTGCAGGAAGCGCAAACACAGCTTGAGGGGCTCTACACAGTAACCTCGCGCAGTTCCCAACTTTCCCTGCTGAAGTATATCTCATGATCGGAATTCTGCGTCTCCTTATTGCTTGCCTGTTCCTGCTGCCGGCAGTGGCACAGGCAAACACCATACGCCTCAAGGACTTGGTGGAATTTGACGGTGTCCGTGGTAACGATTTGGTCGGCTATGGCTTGGTTGTCGGTTTGGACGGTACCGGTGACGGTTTGCGCAATTCGCCCTTTACCGAAGAAATCATGTCCAACATTCTGGAGCGCCTCGGCGTCAACGTGACTGGCGAGCAATTCCGGCCAAAAAATGTTGCCGCGGTGTTTGTGACTGCAACTTTGCCGCCCTTTGCCCGTGTCGGAAGCACCATTGATGTCACGGTATCCGCTATCGGCGATTCCAAGAGCTTGCTTGGCGGAACACTGATCATGACCCCGCTGAATGCGGCTGACGGGCAAATTTACGCGGTTTCCCAGGGCACGATCCTGGCGGGCGGGGCAGTTGCCGAAGGTGATGCGGCTAGTGTGACCCAAGGGGTGCCGACAGCCGGTGTAATTCCTTCAGGCGCCCGGGTTGAGCGGGAGATTGATTTCGATTTGGCTTCGCTCAGCTCAATGAGGCTGGCACTGCGCGAACCGGATTTTACGACCGCTGGGCGGATCGAGCGGGCAATCAATGCCGAATTTGGCGGTAACGTTGCACTTATGCGTGATTCCGGCACGGTTGAGGTAGATATCCGCCGCACTAATACCCGCTCAACTGCCCACGCAGTGGGGCGGATCGAAAACATCCTTGTCGAGCCGCAGCGCAAAGCGCGCGTCGTTGTGGATCAGCGTTCCGGCACGATCGTGATGGGCAGTGATGTGCGGATCTCTCGTGTGGCCGTAGCCCAGGGGAATCTGACCTTGCGGATCGAGGAAACTCCGCTGGTTGTGCAGCCAAATCCGTTCTCTGACGGCGAGACTGTAGTCGTGCCGCGCACTGGCGCGGCAATTGAGGAAGAGGAAGGCATTCAATTGGCGGAAGTTCCGGAGACTACTTCACTGTCTGAAGTTGTTGCAGGATTGAACGCCTTGGGCGTTTCGCCACGGGACATGATCGATATTCTCAAGAGCCTGAAGGCGGCCGGAGCCCTGCATGCGGAATTCGTGGTTCGCTGACCCAAAGTACTGAAGGTGAAAACTGGCCCGGCCCCTTACAAAAAGGGCCGGGTTTTTATTGTCAGCTGCTGTCGCACGCAGCCGTAGTTGGTGAGGAGACCGGCTGGAAATGGCTAGTTGAACTGTATTGCTCACCGGGACTTCGGGCATGTCGCAGACAGAGTGCAATGCAGGGTTTATCCCAAAGGACGTTGGAGACTGAGTGACGAATCCGGGTTCGCACGTCTGCAACATGCTGGAACTGCTGTGGTAAACTTGCCCGAAGGCTACTGGCTTGGAAGCAGTGTCCCTGGCAAGCAGAGTGTTTACGGGCGTAATAGAAAGCCGCAGGTGCTGCTGCTCCGGCCGTAAAAATCGCCGGGCACTGCAGGTGCCCGGCATTTCCAGTCGTATTTTATTAAGTCTTAGGGGTAATAGCTGCGCACCAGTGCCGTGGCGATCAGGCTCCAGCCATCTGCGACAACGAAGAACGCCAGTTTGAAGGGCAGGGAGACGATGGCAGGAGGAACCATCATCATGCCCATCGACATCAGGATCGCGGCAACGACGAGATCGATGACGAGGAAAGGCAGAAAAACCAGAAAACCGATCTGAAAAGCGCGGGCGATCTCAGACAGCAGGAAACTCGGCACCAGCGCCGAAAGTGGCGCTTCCGGTACCGGGTCAAGGCCCTGGGTTTCCGGCCTGAGATCCGCAATTGCATAGAAAGTATCCGGATCCAGCCGGTTGGCCATGAATGCCCGGAACGGCTCCAGACTGCGGGTAATAGCCTCACCTGGTTCCAGCCGCTCTTCCAGAAGCGGGTTGATTCCGGTGGTCCAGGCTTCAGTGAAGACCGGCTCCATCACGAAATAGGTCAGAAAAAGAGCCAAGCTGATAATCAGCATGTTGGGGGGCGCCTGCTGCAGGCCGATGCCTTGGCGAAGGATCGACAGAACTGTCACCAGGAACGGGAAGCAAGTGATCATGATCAGAAGGCCAGGGGCCAGACTGAGCACCGTAATCAGAAGGATCAGCTGGATTGAGCGGGCGGAGATTGACTGCCCGTCTGCCAGCGAGAGGCTCAATTCTTGAGCCAGGGCGGTGTGCGGCAAGGCCAGCAGAAGCACTGAGACCAGAGCCGCCCGCACAAATGTCGTATGTGTCATCCCAAACCGCTTTGCAGATCGGCAATTTCCGTCAGGCGCACGGCCAACTGGCCTGCTTGGTCACCTTCCAGCTCTTCCAACTGGCCGCGGGCAACCAACCGGTCACCGACATATAGATCCACCGGGTCTTCGACGCGTTTGTCCAAGGTCAGGATGGCATTTTCGCCGAGGCTGACCAGGTCGCGGATCAGCGGCCGGGCCTTGCCGACCGAGACGACCACTTCGACCGGAACTGAAACGAAAGGGTTGCTTGCGTCAGCGGATTTCATGTTGAGATCGGCAGCATCATCCATAGTGGCTGTCCTCATTTGCGTGATAGGTAAAGGCCTCAATCGAGTCCTGGATCGATTCGAGAAGGGCATCGCAGTTGATCTCGCACTCAGCGCTTCCGACTCTCAGATAGGCTTGGCCTGCAGACAGCACGCCGTCCTCCTTTACAGTCACCGGCACCGAGAAATTTTCCGGTAGTAGGCTGCGCACCGCAGCGCTCTCGCCAGGAGCCACCACGATCTGCATCGGCTGGTCTGTCTGGCCCTTGGCCATGCCTGCTAGCTGGTCGACAATGTGGTGCCCGAAAGAGGCCGCCATCGTGTCAGGCAGTACCGCGCTGGTTAGCACCTTAAACATCGGATCCAGCGAATCGAGCAGCTGGTTTTGCGCTTCTTGATAAGTGAAATTGAGGTCTTCCAGCGAGCTGGCCAGTTCGGCAGAAATTCTCGTGTTCTCCTGATCCTTGGCCGTCACCGCGTCATCCCAGCCAGCGCTGTAGCCATTCTCGAAAGACGCGAGTCGCTGTTCCTCGATGAGTTCCTCGGAAATTGCAGGTGCAGCTGGCTCCACCAATGTTTTCATTCCGAAATCTTCAAGCAAGTGTGCAATTGTCATCAGGCCTGCTCCTTATTTTCTTCCAGCCATCCGCGCAGAATCTGAACCGTTTCTTCCTGCCGTTCACCGATTAGGCTGCGCAGGCGATCGACGGGATCATCCGTGCTGCCGCCCAGAGCCGGCAGGCCGACGGCCCCCATCATGTCACCAGTACCCATTGCCGGCAGTCCGCCGAGAGGCTCAAACTGGCCGGTTTCGTTATTCTCAATTTCGCCATCCAAGGCCAAGCCGGCACCCAAGTCTGGCGCGGTCATGAAGCCATCTCCGCCCATTCCGGGAAGGCCAGGCAGGGCATCGGGACCCGCACCAGGGGCAGGAAGTGCTGCTGCCGATGCTCCCTGGTTCGACAGGATCGGCCGAACAACAAAAAGGCCTAGGATCAGGCTAACGATGGCCAGCGCTGCGATTTGAACCAGAGACATGGCGTCAAAGTTGAGCGTGTCCAGGAAAGAAGAGGTCGCCACAACACCCTGCGGTTCCACGGCAGGCAGTTCCATCGACTTGAGGGTGATTACGTCGCCCCGGTTTTCATCGAAACCGACGGCTGCTGAAATCAGCTCCCGCATTGCTGCGAGTTCTTCTTCCGGGCGCGGCTGGAATACTGTTTCCCCTGCGTCGTTAGTGGCGGCGGTGCCATTGATCAGAACGGCAACGGTCAGGCGCTTAATCGCGCCGGGGCCGCGCAGAATTTCTTTTTCAGTTTCCGAGATCTCGTAGTTGATTCGCTCCCGGGTCGCGCTGGTGTTGGCTTTGGATCCCTGGCCCGACGCGGCGTCGCCATCGGGAATATTTGAAGCAACCGTGACTTCCCCGGACTGGTTGGTAGAGGAATCTGCGCGTTCTTCGACATCGGTGCTGACCGCGACACGGCTTTTGGGGTCCACCAGTTTTTCACGGATCGATTCGGTATCGGTGACGGTTTCCACGCTCACCTCGACAACGGCATTGCCCTGGCCAACGCGGGCTTCAACCAGCCTCAAAACCCGCTCGCGAATCGTCTGCGAGCGGTCATCCGTTCCGGCGCCCGCCGCTGCCGTCGCGTCCGTCGAACCGATCAGAGCGCCATTGGCGTCGATCACGGCCACATTGTCCACGGCCAGGCCGGTAACGGCAGAGGAAACCAGGAAACGAATTGCATTGGCCTGAGCTGGTGTGATCGGCGACCCCAAGGGCACAATTGATACGGATGCCGTGGGTTCAACAGTGCGCTGAAAGGGGTTCGATCCGGTATTGGCAATATGCACCCGAGCCTGGCTGACATGCGGGCTGGCAACAATGGTACGGGCCAGTTCGCCTTCTTTCGCGCGCCAATATGCTGCATCGAACATCTGAGAGGTTGTGCCGAACCCGCTAAGCGAATCAAGCAGTTCGTAACCTTTGCCGCCGTTGGCCGGCAGTCCTTCACTGGCCAGTGTCATGCGAAGTTCGTCGCGTTGCGTGGACGGTACGTAGATAGAGCCGCCGCGCACCTCAAATTGAGTGCCGCGCTGCTCGAGCGACCGCACCACATCTCCGGCCGAGCCGCTTTCCAGCCCGGCATAGAGCAGTGTCATTGTTGGCTTGCTTGCCACATGGGACATGGCGATGACGCTAAGAATCATGATTACCGTGGCCCCCACGGCAATCAGACGCTTCCGCATGTCCATTTCTGCCCAGACATTCTTGATCTGCTGCACATTAACCTCCGTCGCACCGGCGTTCTCTCCGGCATGCAACCGTTTTGACGGATCGGCCTTAACATTCGGTTAGTTCCTCGCAGGTTATGAAGAGGCTGCACGACGTTTTAGGGATAGCCATGACAGATGCTGCAGTAGATATCGAAGCAGATGCCCCGGCCAAGAAAGGCAAATTGCCCCTCATCATTGGGGCGGTGCTGGCTTTGGCGGGCGCGGGCGGCGGATTCTTTGCCGTTCAGTCAGGCCTTCTTCCCTTTGGTCAGAAAGCGGCACCAGAACCGGTGCACGCGGCCGAAGTGGCGCCAGAAGGCGTGGACACGGGCGAGACGGCGGAGGATATCGCCAATCTCGCCTTTATCGAAATGGACCCGATTGTGATTACCCTGCGCAAAGCCAGCGGTTTGAGGCATTTGAGGTTCCGTGCGCAACTTGAGGTCGGCCTGGCGCACCAGGCTGAGGTCGAAAGAGTCCTCCCGCGGGTTGTCGATGTCCTGAACAGCTACCTGAGAGCACTGGAGCTAGAGGATCTTTCTGATCCGATGGCGCTGCCGAAACTGAGGGCACAGATGCTGCGGCGGATCAATATTGCCACCGGCCAGGGCCGGGTGCGTGATCTGCTGATTATGGATTTCGTACTGAACTAGGAGGACAGGATGGACATTATTGCTGATATCCTGCTTGCAGCCGGAGCGCTGGGCGCCGGATTCTACTGTCTGGTGCTGTCGCGCCGGCTGAAGCGGTTCAATGACCTGGAAAAAGGTGTGGGCGGTGCGGTTGCCGTTCTGTCCGCACAGGTGGATGACCTGAACAAATCGCTGCAATCGGCCCAGCAGGTGTCGGACGGATCCAGCAAGGCGCTGCAGCAGCTGACGGGCCGAGCCGAATCGGTGGCCCAGCGGTTGGAGCTTATGATGGCTTCCATGCATGACATTCCCGACACAGGCGCTGCACCGGCTGCGGCCGCAACTGCAGCGGAGGACGAGGCGATGGCAACTGCCTATGAAGCTGACCCGCAGCCCGCTGCCGAGACGCAGGAAGAACCCAAATCTTCCGGCTTGATGTTTGTGCGTCACAACCGCAGCCAGAACCGGGTGGCGTGATGGCGAAGGCGGTAAAGAAGACCAAACGCTTCAGGCGCAGCGGAACGCTGATGATGCTAGCTCTGCTGCTGATGGGCTCTGCTGTTGTGCGGTTGGGGCTTGAAGCAGGACCGGCTATCGCTCGAGAGGTGGCGAGCCTGAACGAAAGTGGCCAGAAAGAGGCCGCGCACAAAGGTGAGCCGCATCGTGATGCAATGCCTACCTCTGCAGAACTGCAGACCATGCTGGCTGCGTTTCAGCAGAGGGAAGAGGTCTTGGCCGCCCGGGAGGCGGAAATCCAGGACCGGATGAAAGCGCTGGAAATAGCCGATCAGGCAATCGAGAAGAAACTGGCCGCTCTGGAGCAGGCAGAAGAAAACCTGCGCGCCACCTTGGCGCTTGCGGATGGTGCGACAGAGGCGGATGTAACCCGGTTGACCACGGTCTACGAGCAAATGAAGCCTAAAGAAGCATCCGCGTTGTTTGAGGAAATGGACCCGGCCTTTGCGGCTGGTTTCCTGGCCCGGATGCAACCTGAGGCCGCAGCTGGAATCATGGCCGGTCTCAGCCCTGAAGCCGCCTATACTATCAGCGTGGTGCTGGCCGGCCGCAACGGTTCCGTGCCCAAGGAGTAACTTGGGCACGCGGGCTTAGTCTTTCCTTAGGAAGACTCACCTAAACTAATAAAAACCAACGAAATTCGGAGTGGACCTATGATCGGGATTGTAGGCATTGTGGTGATCTTTGCCATGGTGTTCGGCGGATACCTTCTGGCCGGCGGCAAGATGGCGATCATTCTGAAGTCGCTGCCGTTTGAGATGATGATGATTGGCGGTGCCGCGGTCGGGGCGTTCCTGATTGCCAATGACATGGGCGGCGTCAAACACACTCTCAAGGACATCGGCAAGGTGTTCAAAGGCCCCAAATGGAAGCCGGATGACTACCGCGACCTGCTGTGCCTGCTGTTTGCTCTGATCCGTATCGCCCGGGCAAATCCGGTTGAAGTGGAACAGCATATCGAGGATCCGGAGAATTCCTCAGTCTTCAACAAGTACCCCAAGATCCTGGCCGACAAGGAGGCCGTGAACCTGATCTGCGACACAATGCGTTCGGCCTCGATGAATTACGACGATCCGCATCAGGTCGAAGAGGTGCTGGAAAAGCGGATGGAAGCAAATCTGCATCATGCGCTGCACTCAAGCCACGCCTTGCAAACTATGGCTGACGGCCTGCCGGCGCTTGGAATTGTTGCGGCGGTTTTGGGTGTGATCAAGACCATGGGGTCAATTGACCAGCCGCCCGAGGTGCTGGGTAAGCTGATCGGCGGTGCTCTGGTTGGCACGTTCCTTGGGGTTTTCCTGTCTTACGGCCTTGTTGCCCCTTTCGCAGGTAAAGTGAAGGCCGTGGTCGAGGAAGACTCACACTTTTATCAGCTGATCCGAGAGGTTCTGGTTGCCAATCTTCACAACCACGCAGCGGCGATCTGCATCGAGGTCGGCCGTCAGAATACGCCCTCGCATTTCCGGCCCGGCTTCTCGGAACTTGAAGAAGCTCTCAAATCGGTGAAACAGGACGCAGCATGATCTGGCGAGCATTTGCCATTGCAGCCGTTCTTCTGACGGCAGGCACTGCCCAAGCGCAAACAATCGTAACCCGCTCAGGCGAGCACAAGGGGTTCACGCGCCTGGTGATGCGGCTGCCGAACGGCGCGGACTGGTCGCTGACGCAAAGCGGCATGACGGCCACGGTGAATATTGATGCTCCAGAGGCTGTTTTTGACACCTCTCGAGTGTTCAATCTTATTCCCCGCACAAGATTGCAATCTTTAGCTCAAAATGGTCCAGGCAAGCCACTGCGGTTGCAGTTGGGTTGCGATTGCTCTGTTACGTCATACGTTCAAAAAGACGGTTATCTGGTGGTAGATATCCGCGACGGCGGCAAACCGGCGCGAACGCCGCAGTTTCGTTCTGCCGCAGGTGTTTTGCCGCTCACCACTCCGGCACCGCAGTCCGGCTACCGGTTTGGGTTTACCCAATCGGCTGCTGCGGATGCACGTCTGGCGCTGGAACTGGCGGCGGCGGTAGCCAGGAAACAGGACGGAGTACAATTGGCTCCGCCGCAAAATGGATCTGCTCCGGAAGTTTCGGGGTCGGCCTCTACCACTGCACTGGCGCCCGGTGCCGGGCAAATGGATGTGGAACTGCCTTTGTACGGCGGTCAAGCACCCGTAGAAAAAGCAGATGCAGAATCAGATGCCGTAGTTGAGGCTGAAACGGTTCCTGCCGGTCTCCCCGAAACCGCCTTGCTGCTGGACATGGAGGAGTCGGAACGCGCCGCTGTTGTGGGCAAATCCGAACAACGCTTGTTGCAACAGATTGGCCGGGCGGCCAATCAAGGTCTGCTGACAGTAGCGGTAGATGAGCTTTCGGTTGCGGTCACGTCTTCCGGGCTAGACCCGCTCAGCGGTGCTGACCGGCCGCTCAATCCGCTTGACCACATTTCCGTAACCTCGGCAATTGACCGAGAAACCGGACTGATCGCAGCTCTGTCTGATGCCAGCAACGAGGCGTCACACTGCCTCAAGAATCAGGATGTTGCCATCCAGACTTGGGGTAATGAAAGTCCCTTTGCGGACCAACTCTCGCCGTTGCGCAGTGCTCTTGTCCAGGAATTCGATGATGTAAATCCGGCAAGCGTTCATGCACTTGCCAGGCTCTATCTGTTTTTCAGCTTCGGGGCCGAGGCCCGTTTGATCATGACCATCCTGCCCCCTGAACAGCAGGAAAGTCCTGAAGTGTCTGTACTGAACACCATGGCGAAGCTGATGGATGGCATCGCGTTGCCGGTCAATCATGTGTTTTCCGGCCATCAGGGTTGTGAAGGGGACAGCGCCTTGTGGGGGGCTTTGGCTGACGGCGCGGTCAAGAAAAGCGCCAATACCGACGCCATTCAGCAAGCGTTCTCCAAACTGCCGATCCATCTTCGTGTGCATCTGGGGCCGCGGCTCAGCAAGATGTTTGCCGAAGCTGGGAACCACCACATCGCTGAAGCAGTGCTGCGGGCGGTTGACCGGACAGGTGTTGAAGAGGTTCCGGAGATCAATCTGGCTGAAGCGGCGATTGCAGAGCTGGAAGGCGACAGCGAGAAGATGGCTGAGGAACTGACCAGCGAAGTGGCCGAGAGGACAGGCAACGCCCCGGAAGCTCTCATTGACTTGGTGGCGCTGAGCGTAAAGGAGCGGAAAGCTCTTTCACCCGATGTACCGGACCTGATCGCCTCTTATGAGCTCGAACACCGCGAAACGGAGCTTGGTGCGGAACTGCGCCGCTCTCTGGTATCCTCCCTGGCATTGATGGGGCAGTTCCACGAAGCGTTCCAGGAACTGCAAGGGGTGACCGAGAGGGACGGGCCAAATGCGCGCGCAGCGGCGCTAGAGCCGTTGATGCTGTTGCTGGCTGAACGTGCGGATGATGTGACATTCCTGCAGTACTCTCTGGTTTTTGCTAAGCAGGCAACACCAGCTGAGGCTGCGCCAGTGGCTGCTCAGGTGTCACGCCGGCTTCTTGATCTTGGCTTTGCGCAACAGGCACAGGAGCTTCTTACGAAGCTTGCTCTGGAGCCGGAAAATGAAACCCGCCGCCTGCTGATGGCGGAGGCCGCATTGGTGCTGGAAAAACCGCATCGGGCGCTTGTTGAACTGATGGGGTTGGAAGGGTCGGCCGCCAATCATATGCGGGCTCAAGCCTTGTGGCGGAACGGTGAATACGGCCGAGCCGGTGAGTACCTGCTGGCCGAAGAGGAAGCCGACGCGGCTGCCCGCGGTTTCTGGCATTCAGAAAACCTGAGCGCCATTGAAACCATCGAAGAAGAATCTGCTGTGCCGTTTGGGGCCGTTGCATCTGTCACAACACAGATCGGAGAGACTGCACAGGATCCTGTCGGTTTGACGCCGCTGGCTCACGCTAGGGCACTGGTAGAAAGCAGCGAAGGCACGCGCGGGGGCATTGCGGACCTGCTGGACCAAGTCGGTACAGGTCTGGAGAAACCAACTGACAATCAGTGATCTGAGCAGATTTGATGGATTTCGGCGGCCGTCTCACCCAGGGGCGGCCGCTGACAATTCTGCTAACACTTTGTCAACTGGTGGCCGGTAACGTCACAAGCGGGTGAATCCTGACTTGGAACGGGCAGAATGCCAGACAACAAAAATATTAGTTGCCCGCATGGGCCGATTCCGCGCGCAGCAGGCGCAGCCACCGGCTTAGCGTGCACGCATGTGCAAACTCTCTACACAGCAATTCTGCAGAACTCCTGGTTGGCTGCCTGGGCTGTATTTGCCGCTCGCCTATTGCCGCAGTCAGCCAACAGCATTTTTCCTGTGCTTGTGCTGAGAGCGTTTCTGGGAGGTTTTGACGATACGCCGTCCGTCCGGCCGGCCAGAACGCGAAACCACGCCTTCACCCGATCCAGTAGGACAAAATTGCGGGGCGTGACCATTGCCTAAATTGACTACAGAACAACTTTTCAGCCCAACGGTCCTCCTGGCGCTGGCGCTGATGGCGATCATTGTGATGATGATCCTCCCTATGCCGGCCTGGGTGCTGGACGTGGGTCTGGCGGCATCCTTTGCACTGGCAATTTTGATTTTCACCATCACACTGTTCATCGAGCGGCCTTTGGATTTTTCTTCGTTTCCGACGATCCTGCTGGCTTCTCTGATGCTTCGGTTGTCGTTGAATGTGTCTTCAACCAAGCTGATCATTGGCCAGGGGCACTCGGGGACTGATGCGGCAGGCAACGTTATCGAAGGCTTCGCACAGTTTGTCATGGGCGGAAGTGTTTTCCTCGGTCTTGTGGTGTTTGGCGTATTGCTGATCGTTAACTTCATGGTGATCACCAAGGGTGCGGCGCGGATGGCCGAAGTGGGCGCCCGCTTTGCTCTGGACGGGATGCCGGGTAAGCAATTGGCGATTGATGCTGACATGTCGGCGGGGGCAATCGACCACCAGACTGCCAAGGAGCGCCGAGAGCGCGATCAGCAGGAAACCACGTTCTTCGGCTCGCTGGACGGTGCCTCGAAGTTCGTCAAGGGTGATGCAGTTGCCGGTCTGCTGATCACTCTGCTGAACCTTGTGATGGGGTTGATCATGGGCGTTCTGGTCCATGGCATGCCGGTCGGCAGCGCGTTTGAGACTTACGCCATTCTGACCGTGGGCGACGGTTTGGTGTCGCAGATCCCGTCAGTGATCATCTCCATCGCCGCTGCCCTTCTGTTGGCTCGCGGCGGCACAACCGGCGCCACCGACATCGCACTTTTCGATCAGTTCGGCCGCCACCCAGCCGCGCTGACCACTGTTGCGGTTTTGATGGTTCTGTTTGCACTGGTTCCCGGTTTGCCGTTTCTGCCTTTCGTGACAGGCGGTGGCGTATTGGGTTTCATCGCGTTCCGAATGGCCAAGAAAAAGATGAATGATGCCGAGGCTGAGATCGAGGAGAAGATCGAAGAAGCCTCTGATCCTGCGGCATCGCGGCCGCTCGGTGATATTCTGGACCTGGACGACCTTCACCTGGAGTTCTCGCCTGATCTTGTGAGCATGGTTTTGGATGCAGGCACTGGGCTGGACGCACGGATCGCCAATATGCGGTCCCATATCGCCACAACTTTTGGCCTTATCCTTCCAGAAATCCGGCTTACGGATCAGCATGAACTGGAAAGGGGCACATATGTGATCAAAGTTCAGGGTGTTGAACAGGTGCGCGGCACGCTGCATCCAGACATGGTTCTGGCACTGATGCCAGACAACCACGAAGCACTGCCGCCCGGAACTGACGTGACTGAGCCGGTTTACGGCGCGCCGGCCCGTTGGATCTCTTCTAAGTCGCAGGAACAGGCGGCGCTGGCCGGCGCCACAGTTGTCACCCCGCCGGAAATCCTGGCCACTCATCTGCTGGAGATTATCAAGCAGAACTTCTCCCGCCTGTTGACGCTCAAGTCACTGCGCCGCCTGCTCGACGAGATGACGCAGTTGTCCGATGGCTTCCGGGCAGAGGCGAACCGCAAACTTCTGGATGCTCTGGTGCCGGAAAAGGTGCCGATGGATACACTGCATGCGGTGCTGCGGCTGCTGCTTGAGGAGCGGGTTTCGATCCGCAATATGCCGTTGATCCTTGAATCGATTGCCGAGGCGCGGATGCACACCACACAGCCGGAACTGATCTGCGAGCATGTGCGCCAGCGTCTGGGGTTCCAGCTGGTTGCAGAAATGAAGCGCGAGGACGGCACCATTCCATTGATCCAGCTGGCGCCGGAGTGGGAAGACAAGTTTTCGACTTACCAAGTGGACGCGCAGGGTGCGGGGCTGGATATCGCCTTGCCGCCTGACTTGTTCAACCTGCTTGCCGATGGGCTGAGCGACAAGCTGGGCTCAATCACCGATCAGGGGATTTTTGCTGCGGTTGTGACTTCTACACGCCGCCGCAGGTACCTGAAGACGATTCTGAAATCGCGTGGAATCACCAACCCAGTTCTGTCGTTCGAGGAAATCGGTCTCGAGGCGCGGCCGGCTTTGGTTGGGATGGTCCAGGCATGAACATGAACTTTCTGCCACCAGAGCTGGTACTGCTGCTGGGGGCAGGATTCTGGCATGCTGCCATAGTCTTCCTGCGGGTTTCTGCTATGGTTTCGGTATTGCCTGCGATGGGGGAACTTTATGTTCCCACCCGCGTGAAACTGGCGATCGCGGTTGCCTTTACATTTGTGGTTGCCCCGGCATTGCCGCCCTTTCCCGAACCGGATGGGGTCATGGGATATACCCGGTTTGCGGTAACCGAAGCGATCATCGGCCTGGCTCTTGGCATCGGCGCTCGGATTTTTGTTCTGGCCCTGCAAACCGCTGGGACTATGGCGGCGCAAAGTACCTCCTTGTCGCAGGTTTTGGGAGGAATCGGAGCTGAACCGATGCCGGCGCTTGGGGCTGTTCTAATGATCTCCGGCGTGACCCTGGCAGTGATGCTGGGACTGCATGTCCGGGTGGCAGAGTTGCTGATCGGATCCTACCGGATGTTTCCCGCCGGCCAGTTTCCTGCCGCAGCTGGACTGACGGAATGGGGCGTGTTTCGGGTGTCGGAGAGCTTTTCGATGGCCTTCACGCTGGCAGCTCCGTTCGTCATCACCGCGGTCATCTACAACTTGGCGCTTGGGGTGATTAACCGGGCAATGCCGCAGCTGATGGTCGCCATGGTCGGCGCACCGGTCATCACCTTCTTTGGATTGTTCATCCTGATGGTCGGCAGTCCGATGATTCTGGATGTCTGGTCCCGGGCCTTGATGACTTTTCTGGCAAATCCAGGAGCAGGAATGCCATGAGCGGCCAGGACGACGACTCTGACAAGTCATTCGAGCCGACGGAGCAGAAGCTCCGGAAGGCCCGGGAGAAGGGCGAAGTTGCCAAATCCACCGACCTGTCTGTGGCCGCGGCTTACCTTGGGCTAATCGTAGCATTTTATGCGGCCGGAAGCAGTAGTGTTGAAGGGACCGGTACCGCTCTGATGGCTTTTCTGGACCAGCCCGACAGACTGGCGCCGCTGTTCTTTGATGGCGGGTCCGCGGCGGCACCAGTGGGGGGCTTTGCCAGCAGCGTGCTGCGGCCAATTCTGCCGTGGTTCCTAGTGCCATTTGCTCTTGTTCTTCTGTCGATCGTCGGTCAGCGCGCCTTGGTTTTTGCCCCCAGTAAGCTGGAGCCGAAACTGTCGCGTGTCTCAATTATTTCCAATGCCAAGAACAAATTCGGCAGGTCGGGCCTGTTCGAATTCCTGAAAAGCTTTCTGAAGCTGATGCTCTATTCGATATGCTTGGGTGTCTATTTAAGCCATCGGCTGCCTGACATGATTTCGTCGTCTGGCACCGGGCCGCAATCGGTCGTGCTGATGCTGTCGCAACTGGCGTTGGAGTTTCTGTTCCTTGCACTGGTGATTTCTTTGGCGATCGGAGTTGTGGATGCTGTCTTCCAGCATGCTGAACACCGCCGTAAAAACATGATGTCGCGCAAGGAAATCCAGGACGAAATGAAGGATGCCGAAGGGGATCCCCATATGAAAGGCAAGCGGCGTCAGCGTGGCCAGGAGATCGCGTTGGGCCAGATGATGGCCGAGGTGCCGAATGCGGATGTGGTGATCGTCAACCCAACCCATTACGCAGTTGCCCTGAAATGGAGCAGAGAGCAGGGTGCCGCGCCGGTTTGTATAGCCAAAGGGGTTGATGAAGTTGCCGCAGCAATCCGGCGCGTGGCCAATGAAAATGCCGTCCCGATCCACAGCGACCCGCCAACCGCCCGTGCGTTGCATGCCACAATCGAAATTGGCGACGAAATCCTGGAAGAACACTATGCGCCAGTGGCTGCGGCAATCCGTTTTGCCGAGGAAATGCGTAAGCGCGCCAAAGGAAAAATCACATGAAGCAAAAGATGCTCGACCAAATGGCGGCAGTGACTGCTGCGCAGTACATGCAGGAGCATGCCAAAATCCAGCCGGCACTTGCGCGTGAAGCAGAACTGCGCGGCCAGCTGGCCAAGCTCAATGAACAAGTGCAGGCCACCCGGGAACAAGCAGATGGCGACCACGCTATGAAAGCTATGGGTGCGGATCTTCTTTGGCAGGGTTGGCATACACGCACACGGCGCCAGCTGAACATGGATCTTGCTAAGGCTACAGCGCAAAAACTGCGGATGATGGATCAGTTGCGCAAGGCATTCGGGCGGAAGCATGCTGTTGAAACTATGGCCGCCGCAGAGCGTAAACGCCAAAAGACCGCGCAGAACAAGGCCTTTATGGACAAACTTCTGGAAGGTTGAAGCGTGCGGTTTCGGGCAGACGGAAAAGGCCGGTCCCTATGGACCGGCCTTCGTGCTTAACACGTTCCTGCCTGGTCAGACGTCCTGACGGGATATCTCCATGATCAGCACATCATAAATTCCCTTACCGACATGCTTCTGTGCGGCTTCGCGCAGGGCGGTGCGCAGCGGCTCCAGCACGTCCGAACGGGTGAAGGCGCCACGGAAGCCGCCCATATTCGCATGATCGAACAATACTTGCAGGAAGACATCGCGCAGCTTGGGCTCATAGGCACGCACCTTCTCGCTGGTTCCCTTTGCAGTTTCCAGGCTTAGGGAAATGACCACCAGTGAAGTCAGCTGGTCGCGATCAACAACCGGCACCACGAACTGGTTGTTGATCTTGATGTATTCGCGCAGGTCCTCTTCGCTTTCTTCAGAGGGATCCTCGGCAACCGCTGCGGGGACATGGCTTGGGTCCGTTCCGGACGCGGCGTGGTTTTCCTCAGGTGCTGGCGCCAGCATGATGCCGGCGCCGATGCCGCCCCCGGTTCCCAGGATCAGCAGAATGACTGGCAGGAGTTTCGAAAGCATGGCAATCCTCAGAACGGCAGGACAACATCAAGCAGCTGCTGGCCGTAGCGTGGCTGCTGCACATCGGTGATTTGACCGCGGCCGCCATAGGACACACGGGCAGAAGCGATCTTGTCATACGTAATTTCGTTTTGGCGGCTGATATCCTGAGGCCGGACATAACCCGTAACCAGAAGCTCGCGCAGTTCGAAATTCACGCGCAGTTCCTGGGTGCCGCTGATTGCCAGCACCCCGTTGGGCAGCACGTCGACAACTGTTGCTGCGACCCGCAACTCCAGCTTCTCACTGCGCTTGACAGATCCCTTACCGCCGGAGGCGCTGGAGCTGCCAAGTTCTACTGCGTCAGCCGAGGAGGCGCCTTCCGGCAGTTTCCGGTCAAGCCGTTGCGGCAGACCCAGAAGCTGCGGCATGTTCAGGGTCTCGGAACCCGAGCGCGACCTCTGGGTGTCGTTTGAAATTTCCGCCTCTTCGTCGATTTCGATCACCACCGTCAGGATGTCGCCGCGCTTGATGGCGCGGCGGTCGCCGAGCAGCGACTGCTGAGAGCCGCTCCAAAGCGAGGAGCCATCGACGGTGCGCCGTGTCTGGGTTTGCGTCGGCAGGCCTTGGTAAAGCATAGCAACATGCTCAGGCGATTCATTGGCCGGGGTGAAGGACGGCGCCTTGCCCAGATGATCCATCCGGCCGCAGGCCCCAAGAAGGGCCAGTCCAAAGAGAAGCGGTTTTACGGGGGAGAATTTCTTAGACATCAGTTTACCTCTACGGAGCCGTCGTTGGTGATCCGCCCGGTGACGGTTGTGCGGGAAGAAAGGTTCATGACCCGGAGAGCTTCGCCTGCAGCGCCGCGGCCTAAGGCACGGCCCTCGGCTGCGATGGTCAGACCGCCCTGGCGGAATATCAAAGTCACAAGGTCATTACGTTCGACAATGGCAGGCGGGCCGATATCGCCCGGTCGCATAGGCCTGCCTGCATAAAGCGCCACGCGTGCTTCCATGCCGATCACGTCTGAAGGATCTGATAGCGCGCCAAGAATTTCGCCCTTTTTCAGAGCCAGATCCTCTGCGTTCACGATAGCTTTTGCCCGGATTGTGCGCAGCGGAACCAAGTACTCCGCCCAAGCAGGCGGGGTACAAAGCGCAGCGGCAGTCAGGCAGGCAAGGGCAAGTTTCATCAGCGCACCTGTGTGGTTGCACCCATCATCTGGTCGACAGCCGAGATGACCTTGGCATTCATTTCGTAGCCGCGCTGTGCTTCGATCAGCTCGGTGACTTCACGCACCGCATCAACCGAGCTGGCTTCCAGGTAACCCTGGCGGAAAGTGCCCAGTCCGTCCTCGCCCGCCGTGGAAACCGCCGCATTTCCGGAAGCCTCTGTCTCGGTGAACAGGTTGCTGCCGATTGCCTCAAGCCCTTTGGGATTGGTGAAACTGGCCAGGGACAGCTGGCCCAAAAGCTGGCCTTCGGTGGTTTCGTTGAAATACCCGTAGACTTCGCCCTCGGCATTAATCGAGATGCTGGTGGCGTCGTCGGGGATGGTGATTTCAGGCGAAACCGCAAACCCGTCCGAAGTCACAATCAGCCCTTCTGCCGTGCGTTTCAGCGCGCCATCGCGTGTATAGGCGCTTTGGCCGGACGGCAGGGTCACCTCCAGGTACCCTTTGCCGTCGATGGCGACATCCAGGTCGTTGTTGGTCTGTTGCAGCGCGCCCTGTGCCAGATGCACCGAGACGGCAGCCGCACGCACACCGAGCCCCACCTGGACGCCGGTTGGCAGCACCGTGCCGTCGGAAGCATTCACGGTACCAGCCCGCGAAATCTGCTGATAATGCAGGTCGGCAAATTCGGCGCGCCGTGCGTTGTAGGCGGTGGTGTTCATGTTGGCGAGGTTGTTGGAGATGGTCTCCACCCGCAGCTGCTGGGCGCTCATGCCGGTCGCGGCGATCTTCAGGGCACGCATCTGGATTCTCCTAGGTCTTGATCAAGTTCTTGATGGCGTTGCGGATGCGCTCGTCTTCCGATTGGAGGAAGCTCTGGCCCATTTCATAGGCGCGCTGCACTTCGATCATCCGGGTCACCTCGGATATCGCGTTCACGTTGGAGCCTTCGAGGAAGCCTTGCAGGACTTTTGCGTCCAATGTTTCTTCAATTTCCCCATCGACGCGGAACATTACCCCGTCCTCACGCACCAGCGTGTGGCTCTCCACAGGCTTGAAAAGCCCCAGCTGCCCTAGCAACCGTCCGTTTGCGCTGATGGAGCCATCAGCACCCACTTCAATCTTGCCTGCGTCCGGCGGGACAAAGACTGGCGCGCGGCCAGCATCCAGGACCCGGAAACCATCCATGGTCACAAGATCGCCTGCGGCATTAGGAGAGAATGCACCGGAGCGGGTCAACCGCTCACCCTGGGGTGTTTCGACCATGAAGAAGCCGTCACCCTCAACTGCGAAATCAAAGTTTCCGCCGGTTTCTGTGAGCTGACCCTGCTCCATGGAAGTGTTGAAAATGTTCGCACGCGACATCGACAGTGATTGCTGCCCCTGAGAGGACTTCACGAATTCTGAGAAGATCAGCCCTTCCTGCCGGTAACCTGTTGTCGCTGAGTTGGCGATGTTGTTTGCAATGACACGCATTTCGCGCATCAGCCCCGACTGGCGGGAAAGTGTAGCGTAGCCTGCAGTTTCCATTACGAGCCTCCCGCAATCATCGGAATGACGTGGCCATTAAAAAAGGCCACCAGTGTTTGTGTCATGAAGCCCATGGTCATCCAGAACACGACTATGATTGCTGTCAGCTTGGGCACGAATGTCAGGGTCATCTCCTGCACCGAGGTCAGCGCCTGGAACAGGCCGATGGACAGGCCGACAACCAGGGCGACAACCAGAATCGGAGTCGACATGGTGACAGCCGCCCACATGGCCTGGCGCAGGGTGTCATAGAAGAGGCTCTCGCTCATCATGGCTCAGACCGGCATCCTCAGGATTTCCTGGTAGGCCTCTACAACCTTGTTGCGCACGGTGACGGCGGTCTCGACCGCCAGCTCGGTTTGGGCGAGTGCCTGCACAAGTGCATGCGGGTCAGCCTGAGAGGTCATTGCTTGCACGGAAACCTGCTCGCTGCTCTGAAGGGTTGCTGCGAAGCTCTCGAAGCTTTCTTTCAGACGTGCGCCTGCCCCCGCGCCAGCGGCGTCATGATTGGGGTCGACTTTGGTGGCGGGCCGGGCGGCGGCATAGCCGCTGGCGGCGGAAAGACTGCGAATATCCATTCTGGATCTCCAAAAATTTCAGTTATCGTCTCAAAAGGTCCATCAAGGAGGCCGACATCGAGCGGGTCTGCTCGAACATTTTCAGGTTGGCCTCGTAGCTGCGCTGTGCTTCGCGGGCATCGGCGATCTCGATCATCAGATCGACATTCGAGCCCTCATAATGCCCGCTTTCATCCGCCAGCGGATGGGAGGGGTCATAGACCTCCTCCAGGTCCCGCCGGTCCAGGGTGACCTTGCCGGTGCGCACATGCTCCACGTCCGTTTGCAGCTCGCGCACGGCTTCAAATGGTACGGTTTTGCGGCGGTAGCCCGGGGTGTCGGCGTTGGAAATGTTCTCGGACACGTGCCGCAGCCGCGAAGCCTGGGCCTTGAGGCCGCTGGCAGTGACGGAAAGGGCTCTGGAAAACTCACTCATCGCTTATCCTCCTCAGTTCTTGCCCAGGCTGGTGCGCAAAATGTTCATGGAGGATTTGTAGATCGCCATGGCGCGCTTGTGCTGACGGGCGACCTCCACCCCTTTCAGGAGTTCGGTCTCGACAGAAACCGAATTGTCATTGGGATCGCTGCCGGCATCAGTTGAGGTGACAGCCCAGTCCATGCCGCTGCCAGCGGTGCCATTCAGATGGCTGCCGCGGGACGCGATCATGCTGGCCGGGCGGGCACCGGCAGCGAAGACTTCTTTGAAGGGTTTGATATCCTTGGCGTGGTAACCCGGTGTATCGGCATTGGCGATATTCTGGGAAACCAGAGCCTGGCGTTTGCCGGCATGGGTCGCCATGGAATAGGCGATTTTGAATACGTTCAATTCTGTGAACACCAGGGCTTCTCCCTTGATCGATTTCAATCAAGGCTTAACCCCGATTCCTTTAGAAATTGTTTTCAGGACACCAAGGGAGGCCGCTGCGATGAAAGCAGAGCTGCAAGCACTGACCCGTCAAATTGCCGGAAAACGGCTGGTAACCCAGGTCGGCCGGGTGACAGGGATCTCGGGCGGGGAAATCGAAATCAGCGGGCTGGCCGAGGCGGCGCGAATCGGTGATCGGCTGGTGCTGCGCCGTGGGCCGCAGGACGCGTTGCATGGCGAAGTCCTGAAGATTAATGGTAGCAATATCAGTATGTTGCCTGACCGGTCTCCGGATGGTGCTGCGATCGGGGATCCGGTTTTGCTGCACCCGTCACCGGAGTTTTCCCCCAGCGACCATTGGATCGGCCGCGTTATTGATCCGTTTGGCGAGCCGCTGGATGGCCGCCCAATGCTGCCGGGCAGCACACCGCGCGATCTGATGGCACCGCCCCCCAAGGCTGCAGGCCGCCGGTCCATGGGTGAGCGGCTGGCCACCGGGCAGGCAGTCCTGAACACGATTCTCCCGATTGTGCGCGGGCAGAGGGTTGGTCTTTTTGCCGGCTCCGGGGTCGGGAAGTCTTCGCTTCTGGCAAAACTGGCGCAAAGCATGGAAGCCGATGTGGTGGTAATGGCACTGATTGGCGAGCGCGGGCGAGAGGTGAATCACTTTGTCGAACAGGTGCTGGGGCCTGAGGGCATGCGCCGGGCCGTTGTGGTGGCTGCGACGTCCGACCAGTCCGCACTGGTGCGCCGCCGGTGCGCTTGGGCGGCCATGACGGTGGCGGAACACTTCCGAGATCAAGGCAAAAACGTGCTTTTCCTGGCTGATTCCGTCACCCGTTTTGCTGAGGCGCACCGGGAAATCTCCGCGGCCTCCGGCGAGGCACCTGCGCTGCGCGGATACCCGCCTTCAGTGACACCGCTGATTACCGGGCTCTGCGAACGGGCCGGGCCTGGGGGCGAAGGGCAGGGCGATATTACAGCCGTTTTCAGTGTTCTTGTCGCCGGATCCGATATGGATGAACCGATTGCGGATATTCTACGCGGTGTTCTGGATGGGCACATTGTCCTGAACCGCGAAATCGCCGAACGCGGCCGGTTTCCCGCGATCGACGTTTCACGTTCGGTGTCACGCAGTCTGCCTGCGGCTGCCTCTGCTGATGAAAACGAGGCGATCAAAGATGTGCGAAAATACCTGGGCGCTTATGAGCAGTCAGAGGTGATGATCAGGGCTGGGCTGTACGCCGAAGGCAATGACGCAGTGCTGGATCAGGCAGTAAAATTGTGGCCAGAACTGGATGCGTTCTTCGGACGTGAGGACCCGGAGGGCATTACCAGCAGTTTCAATCGCCTGCTCCTGATGTTGCGCCGGGCCAAGGCTGGGCGTTGAAACCAATTACGAAGATACGATGAGGTGGAATCCGCAAAGGTAGCAAGCTGATGCCTTAGCCGCGCTGTTCTGCCCGTGTTCGGCTGCCTAACAGGGTTGCTTCAGCAAAACTCATTAAGCCGCTTGGCTGTGCGGGGCTCCTTTCTGCAAAAGGGCAGTGCCATCCAGCTAGTCCGCTGCCCGTGGATTAAGGACAAAGGTTTCCGTAAGCAGGAGACATAACCCGCTTTCTGTGAATTGCCGTCTGCGGATCTTCTGGGCAAGGTTGACGAGGACAGGTTGCTGGCCTCAACGAGTATGCAGTCAAGCTGCGGTGCGCCGGTTTGTAAACACCGGAGGTGTCTCTGGAGCATCAATAGATTGCGATTTTGCACTGCTGAAGGAGAATGTTTCCATCATTTCCGGTAAGTTTGGCCGTTGTCGCATGATGACAGTAGGCCGCCGCAGCAGACGGTCACTCGGCTGGCAATCACTTGTTTTCAAGCTGATACTTAACTTCAGGAGTTAAGTTTTGCGCCTTATTCTTATCAAGAAGTCTCTCTTGCGAATGGGATAACTTGCAACCTGGCCACAGCAAGTGTTTCGGCAGAGAAAAGAACTTTCTGAATACTCTGTTTCACGCGGGTTTTTACCGGCTTTGACGTGAAAACCAGGATGTTCAGCGGGGTGTGAGGATACCGGAAGCTTGAGCAGGCGCTATCGGCACAGCCTAATCCCGAAAGACGGCAGGAAAGCAGTCATGGCGTTCATTAGGCAAGTTCAGCCCGCCTTTGCCTCGATAGGCCAGGCGGGCGGACGATTATGATGGCCGGACCGCAAACAACCGGTCTTCCCGCGGTAGCAATGTGCGCAAAGCTTTCAGGCAGCGGTAATGGTTGTTGCTGATCAGGGCATCGGTTGCTTCAGCAATTGATGACCGGCTGTCCGGGTCGGTGAAAACCTGACTCAGTTCCTCGATCCGGCGCAACATCGGCAGGCGTTCCTCTTCGGGATCCGCATCACCTGACAGGATCAGTTGTGCGGCATAGCACACGCGGCGTACCGGAGTGTTGGCTTCTTCCGGATGAATTGCGTCGCGCAAACGCAGGATGTTGGCATCCGGTGTTACAATGGACAGGCGGCTGCGGCGGTCGCCGTTTTCAATTACCGCGCCATTCACAAGGACACGCTCCTTGGGGGCAAGTTTCAGGACAAGTCCGCTCATATTCAGGATGCTCCGCTGCGGAGGCCACGCATGATGGCCGTATTGATTTCCACCAGCGGCCGGACATCGGCCTTGCGCTGAAGCACTTTGGTGGTGTGTTGTCTTGTGAATTCTCCCAGCTCGAACAAGTTCTGCTTGAGATCATCGGGCAGAGGATTGCCTTTCGAAGCGATGTCGACAGTGAAAATGGACCAAAGCTTCCGGTTGTCATTCAAGGCTGTTGCGAGTTCATTGAAGCCGCCACGGCCCTTTTGCGTCGCCGTGATCATCCTGCGGGTAATGCGGGCAATCACTTCATATTCGAAATTCTTTGCTGTCCGGGTCGGGGACTTTGCCGCCGAATAGGCACTCTTCGCCTTCAGAAGGGCATTCACGTGTTTTCCTAACGTATTATTCTTCAGGTTCTCTGAGAGGGGAAGACCGGGGCGCCATCAGCGCCCCGGTAAGGGCTGTTAACGGAACAGCTGCTGCAGGGTCTGCGGCGCCTGGTTTGCGATCGAGAGCGATTGCACCGCCAGCTGCTGCTGGGTCTGCAATGCCTTCAGCCGGGCCGACGCTTCTTCCATATTGGTGTCGGCCATGGTGCTGACACCGGATTTCAGCGAGTCTGTCAGTTTCGACACAAAGTCGTTCTGGTCAGACAGACGGTTGCTGTCCGCACCCAGCTGGGCAGCGGAGTCGATTGCAAAGGTCAGCAGCGCTTCGATCTGGGTCAGAACGTCGTCAGCGTTGGCCGAAGTCAGCGCTGAGATGGTGCCGGTGCTCAGGGAAGCGCCGGTGTCGATCGCGGAAACGGTGATCACGTCGGCAGTTGCACTGATGCCGCCCAGGACGTCGAGCTGCGAGGTTACTGCTGTATCCAGCAGGTTGGCGCCGTTGAAGCTGGCCGAGTCGATGATCGAATCGATCTGCTCTTTCTTCTTGGCCAGGTCAGCCTCGATCTTGGCGTGGTCGACGTTCTGCGAAACGCCGGCAACTGCCAGTTCACGCATTTCCTTCAGGGTTTCAACGATCTGCTCCATGCCGGAGGAGGCAACAGCCACGGTTGCTTCGCCGAAGTTCAGGGCGTCGCCCACCGCTTCGTAAGCCTGGATGTCGGATTCCATGGTCTTGGAGATGGCCCAGACAGCGGAGTTGTCCTTCGCCATGCCGACCTCTTTACCGGTCGAGATCTGGTTCTGGGTTTCTTCCAGATTGTTGTTCACGGACTTCAGGGTCTGCAGTGCAACCATTGCGCCGTTGTTGGTCAGAATGCTGGTCATAGCTTTTTCCTTTAGCTGCGGGGCGCTTTGGCCCCTGAATTACTTGCCCCTCCGGGGCGCTGTGTGACGTCTTTCTGACTGTGCGTTCCACCGTCCGGTTTCCGCGCCACCCTTCATCAGGTGCAAGGCGACTTTGGCGCAGGAGTTGCTAAGGGAGTGCTAATGACCGGATTTGGTTTTTTAGAATTTTCCCCAAATTTATTTTACGCCCGTTTTTCCAGCTTGGCGCCGTTGCGGGTGCCGTAGCGGGTTCTGCGGCCGGATTGGTCATATACGTCCAAGCCTTTGCGGATACGGCGCAATTCCGCCATCCGGGCGGCAACGGTGCGGATCCCGTCCATTGCGCTGTCCAGAAGATTCTGATTACGGGACAATTTGGTCTGCACCTGTTCCAGCGCCTCGCGTTCCAGCTCAGAAACAGAATTCAGCTTGCCGATGATTTTCTCTTTCTTGGTAAGCAAACTTTCCAGCTTACCAAGGTCGCCGGCCATCAGGGCGGTGCGTTCTTTGTCCAGGATCTCATCCAGCTCATCAATGAGCTGCTGCGGTTCAGGTTTACTCACCTTGGGTCTCCTTCAGTGCGTGATAAAGTGATTCGGCCAGGCCGATGCCGCCCGCGCGGGCGATCTGGTTGGCTTGTTCGCGGATGAGAAAACTGGAGAATTGTTCTTCGCCGGCACCGCCGCCAAAGGCCTCGCTGGCGTCACCCAGGCCAGCTGATTTCAGCATTTCCGCAAGAAAAGAGGCTTCCAGTTCGATTGCAGCCTCCCGCAACGGGTCGCTTTTTGCTGGCCGCACCGGGGTGGATGCAGACGTGGTCTGAAGCGGGATCGGTAATAGATCTGACATGTCCGGTTCTCCGGTTTGCATTCGAATTCCATCGACTTTTCCGAGACTGCCCTGCAACCGGTTAAAATTGCCGTAACCGCTTTGGGGTAACTCTGACCGGGTCGAGATAGAATGTCTGGAACAGAACATGATGATGAATCCGATCCTTGGTATTGAGCCTACTGCTGGCGGAAAGGCACCGCCTGCGTCCGTAAGGCTTCAAAATAAAATGAATAATTCCAATGACTTTTCGGATTTCTTGGCTGCAGAGGCCGGACGCGAAACTGTGACCGGTGATCCTTCCTCAACCGATAGCGAATCTGCCGTGCCGAAAGCGGAGACGGAAGATTCGGTGAGCCCTTCCGTGATTGCGGGAGAAAACGGAAACGCAGCCGGCGCGGACGCTACGACGGAAGAAACTGTGTTGCCGGAAAGTGCTGTTGAAGCAGAACCGGATGTTTCCCTACTGGGTCAGGAAGCGGTTGAAACAGCAGGAACGGATGAATCCGAACTAGACGGAACAACACAGGTGAAAACTGGTGGTCAAGGCACCGGTGGCAGCGCCAAGCAATCTATGGACGGTGCTGATGCAGACGAGGACGCAAGCGTCAAAGAGGCTGCAGATGTCACAGGGGCGCAGGAGATACCCAAGACAACGGCACTGCCTGCCAGCGAACCGGAGTCTGGAACGCAAGGTATGCCTTTGGACCGGAGCAAGACCCCAGCCGAAAGCGGCCTTCCCAAGAAAAGCATGTTTGGGGATACGTCCAAACTAGCCTCGCCCGCTGGAACGGTTGGGGGGCAGGGAAATGAACGGGTCGGCACGAACGAACAAGGTGCGCAACGGCAGCCTCTTCAGGCTACGCCAGAATCCGTGTCAGAAAGTGCGGTGGCGGCGCCGGAAGCTGAGGCCGGTAAAAGGTCTGCAACAGGCGCCGGCGCCAGCACCAAGCCGGAGTTTGCAGGACAAGCGGCTTTGGGTTCGAAGGGCAGCGTTTCGGCAGCAATGAGCACAAAAGCCCCTGGCGCAGGCACAACAGTTTCGGGTTTTCCAAATGAGAAAGCAGTCGAGCAGATTGTCTCACGGCAGCCGGAAGGCGTTACGCGCGCGATTGCAGCTGGTACGCAAGGCGCAGCGCAGGTGCTTGCAGCGGGTCAGCCGGCCTCTCGTGAAGGAGCTGGGAAAGCAGAGCTCGGTACGGTCAGCGTAACGGTCCCCGAAGAGGATTCGGCCAAAGATTTTGCCGCGGGAAAGTCTGGTTCAGGAGCGGTTCGGAATGGGGATTTTCAAGCCGCGCAAATTCCTCAGGCGGCCCAACAGGGTGCGGCGATGTTCCAGCCATTGCTGGCGGCGGGGCTCGCCGAAGCAGCCGGCGAGGCAAATCCGATTTCTCAGGCTCTTGGCCTGACCGGCGAAGCGCCAGGGCTAAGCCAGCTTTTGACTGAAGCCTCCATCGGCACGCAGGCAGCACACCGGCCGGAAATGCCGCGAATGATTGCAGCACAGATAGCAGAGGCATTTGCTGCCAAGGGCGAACAGAAGGTTGAGGTGAGCCTGAATCCGCAGGAGCTGGGGCATGTAAAAATGCGCGTCGTGACCAGCGAGACGGGTATAACGATGATTATCCAAACAGAACGCCCGGAAACGGGGGATCTGATGCGCCGCCATATCAATGAGCTGGCTGAGGAGTTCCGCCGAATGGGCTATGAGGACATCTCGTTCGAATTTAGCGGCGGTCAGACGGGCAGTGGCGGCACAGGAGACGGTGGCGAGGACGGAACCGGACAAGCAGGCAGTATGGCAAATTCGCAAACCGGAACTGAACCTGTCGCAGAACAAGCAACACAGAATCTCCGGCTCGGAACCGCCGGTGTGGACATGAGGGTCTGATCAAATGACAACAGCAGTTACCTCCGCGACCAGCCCGGCAGTACAATCCAATACAGCGCCGGCGGCCTCCCAGAAAACGTCCGGGCTGACGTCGGATTTCGAGACATTTGTGAAGATGCTGACAGCCCAGGCAACAAACCAGGATCCTCTGGAGCCAATGGATTCGACGGAGTATGCAGCGCAGCTTGCGCAATTCTCGATGGTCGAACAGCAGACAAAGAGCAACACGCTGCTGGAGGGGCTGCAATCGCAGCTTGGGCTGGCGAACATGGCAGCACTATCAGGCTGGGTGGGGATGGAAGCCCGTGCTGTGGCTCCTGGTTACTTCGATGGCAGTAACACTGTCACTATTGCACCTAACCCGGCCGCCGCCGCAGATTCGGTGACATTGGTTGTGAAGAATGCAAGCGGTACTGAAGTTCAGCGCGTCACCCTGCCTGTCTCGGCTGAGCCTTATGAATGGAATGGGCTGGATGGTGATGGAAACCCAGTAGAGGCTGGTGAGTATTCCTTTGTTGTTGAAAGCCGGAAAGGCGATGAACTTCTGCTGGAAGAATATGCCGAAGTTTACTTCAAGGTGAACGAAACCAGGATGCAAGGCGGTGAAGTGGGGCTGATCACAAAAGGTGGTTCGGTCGTTTTGGCGTCGTCCGTCAGTGCGTTGCGTGACCCCGCGGGATAACCCGGCTGTATCAACAGGCAGAAAAACTGTCTAAGAACGGGGCGGCTTAACTCTGGAGACCGCTCTGCAACCGTTGCCTGATCACTTTGTAGCCCGTTTCTTTGCGAATTTATCCGCAAAAGGGCTGCATGTGCCCGCCCCCCGGCGTTTGACCGGCGGGCGGTCAAATCATGTCTGGCGGTCTGGGGGGCTGGTGATCAAGCTTTATGCCTCAGATGGGGCTAACCCGCTGTTTGCTAATGACCCGGCGAGGGAAGGAGTGATCCTTGCGGCATTGTCCGGCACGGGCATGGTGCCGCCGCTGGTTCAAACCGGAACCTTCGAGGGGCATAGCTGGCTGAGCTATGCTCATGTCAATGGCAGCCCCTGGCAGGAAGACACCAGCCATGTGGCGCGGCTTTTGGGGCGGCTGCATGATCTGGCAGCCCCGTCCGGATTGCCGGAAGGCGTGAACGGCAGCATAGCCTTGGAAGCGCAAACACAGGCAATTATTCAAGAATGCAAAAATGGCGAGCAGCTGGCCGACTTGCGTCCTTTGGGCCGGGTTCCGCCGTCGTCGCAACTGCAGCTTATTCATGGTGACCCGGTGCCAGGCAACCTTCTGGCGCATGATGGCACATTGACACTGATCGACTGGCAATGCCCGCAGATCGGCGATCCGGCAGAAGACTTGTCGCTGTTTCTTTCGCCCGCGATGCAGCTGATGTACCGCGGTGCGCCGCTGACGCAGCCGGAGGAAGACAGCTTTTTGCAGGCCTATCCCGATCCGCGGATTGCGGGCAGAACTTTGGCCTTGAAACCGTGGTTCCACTGGCGAATGGCAGCGTATTGCCTGTGGCGGGCGGAACGCGGCGGGGAAAGGGACTGGCAGGCTTTTGAACTGGAGCGTGCAGCGCTTCAGTCCATCAGGCCCAGAACTGCATAAGCCGGCGGCATCAATACCCGCCGGGCGCGGCCAAATGGGAAGCGCGGCATTTTTTGCACTGCAGGCGAATAGGGCAATTCTGGCCTGCGCCCTTGCACCAGATCGCTGAGCAGGCGCCCGGCATAGCTGCCCATTGCAACGCCGTTGCCGTGATAGCAGAGACCTGCAAACAGGCCCGGATGATCGGGCACCGGCCCGATGAAAGGCACCAGGTTGCGCGACAGGCAGACCATGCCGGACCAGCAATGGGTGGTTTCCACATTCCGCCACTTCGGGAACATGGCCTCGAAGTCTTGCCGCAGCTTGGCCCGGATTCCGGCCTCGGCCCGGGGTGAGGCCAGCAGCCCGCCGCGCATGCCGAACAGGAAGCGCCTGTCCGGCATCAACCGGAAGTAATGCAGCAGGTTGCGGGTATCATAGGCCATCTGATGCGAAAACCAGCCTTGTGCTTGCAGTTCCTGGTCCGTCAGGGGGCGGGTTACCATGACTGTGGATTGTGCCGGCATGTACCGCCCGGCCAGCCAATCTGGCAAATCCTCAGAGGAATAGCCGTTGGTGGCAATGATGATCTTGGATGCTTTCAGATGACCCTTATTAGTCTCTATTTCATGCCCGCCACCCACATGCCGAACAGAGAGGGCCGGGCTCCGCTGGTACAGTCTTGCTCCGGCATCTGCCGCGGCGGATGCCAAGCCGAACAGGTATTTGCGCGGGTTCAGCGCAAAGCCCGCCGGCGTTGTCAGCGCGGCCTGAAAACGGCCGTTCAGCCCGTGTTCCGCCAGCTGATGACGAGAGAGGAACTCCGGTTCTTCACCAGTTTTCCGCAACTCCTCTGCGAGGGCTGACAGACGGCGCGCGGCTTTCTCATTGTGGGCCAGTTGGGTTTCCCCGCGCGAATGGGTGTCGGCGCCGATACCGTGTGTTTCCAGCAGTTCCTTCACAAGGCGCACGGCGGCCACTTCGCTGGCGTCATAGGTGTCAGCGGCGGGCTTGCCGAATACCCTGCGCATCGTGCCGCTGGACAATTTAGAACCGCCTAGACAGCAGAACCCGCCATTGCGCCCGGAGGCGCCCCAGCCGGGAGTTTCTGCTTCCAGCAGGACTACTGAGGCACCGCTTTCAGCCAAATGCAGGGCCGCTGACATTCCAGTGAAGCCGCCGCCGATGATTGCTACATCGGCAGAAGCTTCCCCTTCAAAAACCGGCCAGTCCGGTGCTGAGGCGGTTTCGTCCCACCAGCAGTTGCTGCGCGGGCCGGGACCATAGGCGTAGCCGGAGAAGATCCGGCGCATCAGGCCCGCTCCGCGGCCTGTTCCTCGCGCTTCTGGCGGGCCACCTGGTGCTTGGTCACCAGCGAGGCGGTGATGACGCCCACGGTGACGATCGAGATCATGATCGTCGACAGAGCGTTGATCTCAGGGCTGACGCCCAGGCGCACGGCGGAGAAGATCTTGATCGGCAGGGTGGTGGCCGAAGGACCGGAAGTGAAGGAGGCAATCACCAGATCATCCAGCGACAGGGTGAAGGCCAGCAGCCAGCCGGAAATCACCGCGGGAGCAATGATCGGCAGGGTCACCAGCCGGAACGCTTCAGCGGGTGAACAGCCCAGGTCCAGTGCGGCTTCCTCCAGCGAGCGGTCGAATGTCACCAGACGAGAGGACACCACCACCGAGACATAGCACATCGCGAATGTGGTATGGGCCAGAACGATGGTGAATACACCGCGGTCCAGACCGATGCCGATGAATAGCAGGAGCAGTGACAGGCCGGTGATCACCTCGGGCATCACCAGCGGCGCATAGATCATGCCGGAGAACAGCGTCCGCCCCATGAACCGCCCGCCGCGCACCAGCACATAGGCCGCAATGGTGCCCAGAACGGTGGCCATGGTTGAGGAGAACACCGCCACCTTGATGGTCACCCAGGCGGCGTTCAGGAACGCCTCATTCTGGAGCAATTCGCCGTACCACTTGGTCGAGAACCCGGCCCAAACGGTGACCAGCTTGCTTTCGTTGAAGCTGAAAATCACTAGGATCACCATCGGGATATAGAGGAAGGCGAAGCCAAGGGTCAGCGATACGGCGTTAAACCAGCTCATGCGGTTCATTGCTCTGCCTCCTGCTGTTTTTGCTGGTTGCGTTGGAACAGCACGATCGGGATCACTAGGAGCAGCAGCAGAACCACTGCCACTGCGGATGCCACGGGCCAGTCGCGGTTGGAGAAGAACTCCTCCCACAGAACCTTGCCGATCATCAGCGTGTCAGAGCCGCCCAGCAGCGACGGGATCACGAATTCACCGAGCACCGGGATGAAAACCAGGAAGCTGCCTGCAATGATGCCGGTTCTAGACAGCGGAATGGTCACCAGCCAAAAGGCCGTGAGGCGCGAGCAGCCAAGATCCTCTGCCGCTTCAATCAACGAGCCGTCCAGCCGTTCCAGCGCCGAATAAACCGGCAGGATCATGAACGGCAGGTAGGTGTAGACGATGCCGATATAGACTGCGGAATTGGTGTTCAGGATGATGAGCGGTTCAGAGATCACTCCTATCCACATCAGGAACTGGTTCAGGAACCCCTCGTTCGACAAGATCCCCATCCACGCATAGACGCGGATCAGGAAGGACGTCCAGAAAGGTAGGATCACCAGCATCATCAGGGTCGGGCGCCACTCCTCAGGTGCGCGGGCCATGCCATAGGCAATGGGGTAGCCGGCCAGCAGTGTAAAGAAGGTCGAGATGACCGCAATTTTCAGGGAACTGAGGTAGGCCTTCCAATAGAGGTCATCTTCAGTCAGCCAGACAAAGTTCTCGAAATCCAGCTCTGCGATGAAGGCGGCGATGCCCTCAGCCCAGTCGAACTGCGGGAAATAGGGCGGGCGGGCAATCGCTGCGTCCGACAGCGAGATTTTCAGAACGATGGCAAATGGCACCAGGAACAGGGCCAGCAGCCAGACATAGGGGATGGCGATCAGGACAAAGCGGCGCATCAGTCAGCCAGCAGAACGCCTGCCGTGGCGGTCCAGGACAGCCAGACAGTGTCTTCCCAAGTATAGGCACGGCGGGCGATGCGGCGGGGGTTGGCGGTCTGCGCCTTGATCACTGCACCGGTTGGCAGTTCCACATGATAGGTGGAAATATTGCCGAGATAGGCGATATCCAGAATGCGGCCCTGAACGGCGTTGTCCGCGTCGGCCGGCTTTTCGGCGCTGATCGCCACTTTCTCTGGCCGGATCGCCAGATGGCACTTTTGCCCGTCGGAAAACGCGTTCGGCGATTTGACAGTCAACGGTTCGTGGCCCTCGTGCCAGGACATGGCGTAGGCTTCGCTGCCATTGAGCTTGGCGGTGCCTTCAATCAGGTTCACGTCGCCAATGAAATCAGCCACATAGACGGAGTTCGGGCTTTCATAGATCCGGTCGGGCGTCGCCACCTGGATGATCTTGCCGTGGTCCATAACTGCCACGCGAGACGCGACAGTCATCGCCTCTTCCTGATCGTGGGTTACGATCACAAAGGTAGTGCCAGTCTTTTCCTGAATGTCCATCAGTTCGAACTGGGTTTCCTGGCGCAGCTTTTTGTCCAGCGCGCCCAGAGGTTCGTCGAGTAGCAGCAGCTTCGGGTGTTTCGCAAGCGAACGGGCGAGGGCAACGCGCTGGCGCTGGCCGCCGGAAATCTGATGCGGCTTGCGGCGGGCGAATTTCTCCAGCCGGGTCAGCCGTAGCATTTCTTCAACGCGGTCGTTGATGTCGTGCTTGGGCATCTTTTCGCGCTTCAGGCCAAAGGCGATGTTCTCCCAGATCGACAGATGCGGGAACAGCGCATAGGATTGGAACATCATGTTCACCGCGCGCTTGTTCGGCGGAACCGGCGCAATGTCTTGTCCGGCAAGAAAGATCTTGCCCTCGGTCGGGGTTTCGAACCCGGCCAGCATCCGCATCAGCGTGGTCTTGCCACAGCCGGATGGGCCCAGAAGCGCGTAGAATTCCCGCTCGTAGATGTCGATGGTCAGATTGTCGATGGCGGTGAACTCACCATAGCGTTTGGTGACGTTCTGGAAGTGGATCAAGGGCTTAGCCTCAGGATCGTTCCAGGGTTCGAATACGGAAGCAGTCAAGCCGGGCCTCTTCTGCGAAATATCACGCGGATGTATGGGATGGGCGCGCTTGGAGGACCCAGGCGCGTTACGATAGGCGGGGCGGCTGGAGCGCGCCCCGCGGGTCAGGCAACGGCTGATCAGGTGCCGGACTTGACCTTGGTCCACATGCGGGTGGCCTTGCGCTGTACTTTCGGCGGGTAGCCTTCCTTGATGTACAGGTTCTGGACGGTTTCTTCGTTCGGATAGATAGCGGGATCGCCAATCACATCCTCTTCGAGGAATTCCTGGGAGGCCTTGTTGCCGTTGGCGTAATAGACGTAGTTGGACGCGGCGGCCATGTTCTGCGCGTCCATGATGAAGTTCAGGAACTTGTGGGCGCCTTCCGGGTTCGGGGCATCAACCGGAATCGTCATCTGGTCGAACCACATCAGCGCGCCTTCCTTGGGCGCGTTGTATTCGATCTCGACACCGTTCTCGGCTTCCGCCGCGCGGTCACGCGCCTGCAGAATGTCGCCGGACCAGCCGAAGGCCACGCAGATATCGCCGTTGGCCAGGGCGTTAATGTATTCGGAGCTGTGGAACTTGGTGATATAGGGGCGAACACCCAACAGAACCGGCTCAGCCTTGGCGACCACATCCGCGTCCATGCTGTTGGGATCTTCGCCGATGTACTTGAGCGCTGCCGGGATCATTTCATCCGGGGCATCGAGGAAATGCACACCGCAGCTTGAGAGCTTTTCCATGTTGGCTGGGTTGAACACTAGCTCCAGCGAGTCGATCGGGGCGTCATCACCCAGGACTTCCTTCACTTTGGCGACGTTCACGCCGATGCCGGTGGTGCCCCACATGTAGTTGATGGAGTATTCGTTGCCGGGGTCATATTTTCCGGTACGCTCCTCGATTGCGTCCCACATGTTTCCTTTGTTTGGAAGTTTCGACGGGTCCAGCTTCTGGAAGGCACCGGCCTGGATCTGGCGCGCCATGAATGAGCCGGTCGGCACCACCACATCATAGCCGGAACCGCCTGCTAGCATTTTGGTTTCCAAAACCTCGTTGCTGTCGAAGACGTCATAGATCAGGTCGATGCCGGTTTCTTTCTCGAATTTCTCCAGCAGGCCTTCGTCGATATAGTCCGACCAGTTATAGACGCGCACTTCTTCCGCGGTTGCGGCCGCAGCGGTACCAAGAGCGACGACAGCGGTCATGGTCAACGTTTTAAGTGTCATGAATTTCTCCCTGTGGGTGCCGGCTTCCAGGTCCGGCTGCAAATAGATTTGATCAAGTTTTGAGGCGTTCGGCAATACTCTTTATGTTTTCACTTGGCTCAGGATGGTGCAAGCTGGCCAAAATCGAGGAGGAAAACCCCAGGTGACAGAGACCACTTCGCCCCCCGCAGCGGCGCAGGAAAACCCCGCAAAATTGCCTGCGCATGAGATCGTTTACCAGAAGCTGAGGGCACAGGTTCTGTTCGGCGAGCTGGTGCCCGGGCAGGCGGTAACGATCCAAGGCTTGGTCGAGGCGCTGGAGGCCGGCATGACACCGGTACGAGAGGCGATCCGGCGGCTGATCTCGGACGGAGCTCTGATGTTCCAGGGCAACCGCCGTGTGTCGGTGCCTCTGCTTGGCCCGCAGGAACTTGAAGAGTTGATTTTCGCAAGAAAAACAATAGAATGCGAGCTTGCACGCCGGGCAACTTTGCAGATCTGTGCAACAGATATCGAGGAGCTTGTGACTATCGATAACGCGCTGGACAAAGCGATCTCGACCGGCGATGTCGCAGGGTATCTGGTGCAGAACTACAGCTTTCACACAGCTCTGTACGCGCACGCAAACGCGCCGATTCTCAGCGACATTGCCGACCGTCTGTGGCTGCGTTTCGGACCTTCGCTGAGGGTGGTCAGCGGTCGTCTTGGCACTCAAAGCTTTCCGGACCGCCACAAGGACATCCTTGATGCGCTGCGGCGTCAGGACCCGGAAATGGCTGCTTTGGCAATGGAGCGCGATGTTTTTGAGGGCATGGAACATGTGGTTCAGGGATTGAAGGCCGCTAACTGATTCGATTGACACCTGAGAATTTGATCATATTCTGGTGCCAATCAGTCATTCTCAGGAGCGAGTCTCATGACCGTTATCACCAATCACATGCCGACGGCCGAGTTGCAGGCGCTGGACGCCGCCCACCACATGCATCCGTTCACCGCAAATGGTGAGTTGTCGCAGAAAGGCGCACGCATCATCACCCGCGCAGATGGCGTGCACCTGACCGACAGCGAAGGTCACCAGATTCTCGACGCGATGGCGGGCCTCTGGTGCGTCAACATCGGTTACGGCCGCGAGGAGCTGGCGGAAGTCGCCGCCCGCCAGATGCGTGAGCTGCCCTATTACAACACCTTCTTCCAGACCACCCATGTGCCGGCCATCGCGCTGGCGGCCAAAATTGCAGAGCTGGCGCCGGGCGACCTGAACAATGTGTTCTTTGCCGGTTCCGGGTCTGAAGCAAATGACACCAACATCCGTATGGTGCGCCACTATTGGGCGCTGAAGGGCAAGTCGACCAAATCCGTCATCATCAGCCGAAAGAACGCGTATCACGGGTCTTCGGTCGGCAGCGGCTCGCTGGGCGGCATGAGCGGCATGCATGCCCAGGGCGGAATGCCGATCCCGGATATCCACCATATCAATCAGCCGAACTGGTGGGCGGAGGGCGGCGACATGCCGCCGGAAGAATTCGGACTGCAGCGCGCGCGTGAGCTGGAAGAGGCGATCCTGGAACTGGGCGAGGAGCGCGTTGCGGCTTTCATCGCTGAGCCGGTGCAGGGAGCAGGCGGGGTAATCGTGCCGCCGGACAGCTACTGGCCGGAAATCCAGCGCATCTGCGACAAGTATGAAATCCTGCTTATCGCGGACGAAGTCATTTGCGGTTTTGGGCGCACCGGCAATTGGTTTGGCAGCGAAACCCTGAACATCCGGCCTGACATCATGACAATCGCCAAGGGCCTCAGCTCCGGCTATGCACCGATCGGCGGGTCGATTGTGAGTGATGAGGTCGCTTCGGTTATCGCAAGTGATGAGTTCAACCACGGTTACACCTATTCCGGCCACCCGGTCGCAGCGGCGGTTGCCTTGGAAAACCTGCGCATTCTGGAAGAGGAAAACATCCTTGGCCATGTGCGCGACGTGGCGGCCCCCTATCTGAAACAGAAATGGGAAGCACTGACCGACCACCCGCTGGTCGGCGAAGCCAAGATCGTCGGCATGATGGGATCGATTGCGCTGACTCCCAACAAGGAAACTCGCGCTGCTTTTGCCTCCGATGCAGGCACCGTCGGCTACATCTGCCGCGAGCGGTGCTTTGCCAATAATCTGGTGATGCGCCATGTCGGCGACCGGATGATCATCTCACCGCCGCTGGTGATCACGCCGGAACAGATCGACGTGCTGATCGAGCGCGCCGTGAAGTCGCTGGATGAGTGCTACGCTGAACTGAAAGAAAAGGATCTGCTGCACAGCGCCTGATTCCATTTTCCCACCCCGGCATGGGGCGACTCACCAAGGTCCGGCAATAATATTGCCGGGCCTTTTCTTCGTTTCCGGAGGTGAAAGAGTCGGTTTTTGGCTGGGAATACAAACTCTGCGGCGCAAAATGTCATAGAGGCGTCGCAAAAAGTCCGATCAAAGGACGCGGAACATGACTAGGGTTCAATCAAGGTATTCTTTGTCCGCTTGAAGTGGTTCGAAGTATGAATTTCGTACGTTCACCGGTGAAAGAATATTTTTTTCATATCTAGCGCAGGATAGCGTTGGTGTGATTAACTTCAAACAAGTGCAGAGCAAATCTGCCGGAATGACAAAACTACGGGGAGCCTGCTTTGGCTGATGCGTCAAACGTTGATGCGTTCGTTGAATTCGAACGTGTCCAAAAGAGCTATGATGGCGAAAATCTCGTTGTCAAAGACCTCAACCTCACCATGCCCAAAGGTGAATTCCTGACAATGCTTGGCCCGTCCGGGTCCGGGAAGACAACCTGCCTGATGATGCTGGCTGGTTTCGAGACCGCGACCCATGGCGATATCCGTCTGGACGGGACGTCGATCAACAACATCCCGCCGCACAAGCGCGGCATCGGCATGGTGTTTCAGAACTACGCGCTGTTTCCGCATATGACGATTGCGGAAAACCTCTCTTTCCCGCTGGAAGTCCGCAAGATGGGCAAATCCGAGCGCGAGGAAAAAGTGAAACGGGCGCTGGACATGGTGGAAATGGGCGCCTTCGGCGGCCGCCGCCCGGCGCAGCTTTCGGGCGGTCAGCAGCAGCGGATCGCGCTGGCCCGCGCGCTGGTGTTCGAGCCCGAGCTGGTTCTGATGGACGAACCGCTGGGCGCGCTCGACAAGCAGCTGCGCGAGAAGATGCAGTTCGAGATCACCCATCTGGCACACCGTCTGGGGATCACCGTGGTTTATGTGACCCACGACCAGACCGAAGCGCTCACCATGTCCGACCGTGTTGCGGTCTTTGACGACGGCCGCATCCAGCAGATCGCGCCGCCGGACCAGCTGTATGAAAGCCCGGAAAACAGCTTCGTGGCCCAGTTCATCGGCGAAAACAACACGCTCGAAGGCACCGTCAAGGAAATCAACAACGGTATCGCGCTGGTGCAGTTGGACGATGGCGAGCTGATTGACTGCAAACCGGTCAATGTCTCGCAACCCGGCGAGCGCACCCGCGTTTCAATCCGCCCCGAACGGGTGGAATACAACAAGGACCGCCTGCAAGCAGGCGTCCATACGCTCAAGGCGGAAGTTCTGGAGTTCATCTACATGGGCGACATCTTCCGCACCCGTCTGCGGGTGGCCGGCAATGATGAATTCATCATCAAGACCCGGAATGCCCCGGACCAAGTCCGTCTTCAGCCCGGTCAGCAGATCGAAATCGGCTGGCTGCCGGAAGACTGCCGCGCGCTGGACGCCTGATCCGCGCGCGCCGAACCCCCGGCAGAAGAACGACCGGGGGGAATCTCACATCTGTGAATTTCAACAAGGAGAGACTCTCTATGAAACTCAGCAAACTGTCTGCACTGGCGATGACCACCGCCCTTTGCGCCCCTTCGGCCTTTGCCGAAGAAATGGCCAATGAGCTGACTCTGGTGTCCTGGGGCGGTGCCTATCAGACCAGCCAGCACAAGGCTTATGTTGAGCCCTATATTGCGGCCAACCCTGATGTGAAAGTGGTTTGGGATGAAAGCTCGGCAGAAGCCGTGGCTAAGATCCGCGCCATGAACGAAGCCGGCAATGTCACCTGGGACCTGGTTGACGTTGTGGCCTCCGACTCCATGCGTCTTTGCGACGAAGGTCTGGCGGAAGAAATCAACCATGACGAGGACCTGGCAGCGGCACCGGATGGCACTGCGGCCACCGAAGACTTCGGCGACCTGATCGTCAGCGACTGCTTCGTGCCGCAGATCGTTTACTCGACCACCTTCGGCTACCGCACCGACCTGATCGACCAGCCGGATTCGGTTTGCGCGATCTTCGACACCGAGAAGTACCCGGGCAAGCGCTCGCTGCAGAAACGTCCGATCGACAACATGGAGTGGGCCCTCTACTGCGACGGCGTGGCAAAGGATGAGATCTACGACGTTCTGGGCACCGACGAAGGTGTGGCGCAAGCTCTGGCCAAGCTCGACACCATCAAGGACCAGGTGGTCTGGTGGACTGCTGGCGCGGAAACTCCGCAGTTGCTGGCTGACGGCGAAGTGGTTATGGGCTCGACTTTCAACGGCCGCCTGTTCTCTGCAATTGCCGAACAGGGCCAGCCGATCGGCATGCTCTGGGACATGCAGTCCTTTGACCTCGACGGCTGGGTTGTTCCGGCAGGCCTGCCCGCGGACCGCAAGGCGCGCGTGATGGACTTCCTGAAGTTCGCCACCGACACCCAGCGTCTGGCTGACCAAGCTGCCTATATCTCCTATGGCCCTGCCCGTGCCTCCTCGGCACCGCTGGTTGGCAAGCACGCCGAACTGGGCATCGACATGGCCCCGCACATGCCGACCGATCCGGCCAACGCCGGCAACGTGCATGTCTATGACTACGAATGGTGGGCAGACAACCGCGATGATCTGGACGCCAAGTTCCAGGCATGGCTGGCAAACTAATCTGACCCTTCCAAGATTGCAGGGGGCCTGCTGCGTCCAGGCCCCCTGCCCAAAAATATAAAGACCCGACGGGGAACCCTATGACTGACATTAGCCAATCCGGCCCTGTGCTGGCCGCGGACGGCACACCGCTGAAGCGCAGCCTGTCGCGGGCATTGCGGATGCAGAAATTGCGCGCGCTGATGCTGATTGCGCCGCTTCTGCTGTTCATCCTTGTGACCTTCATCTTGCCGGTGGCGGACATGCTGTTCCGCTCGGTGGAGAACCGGATTGTCCAGGACACGCTGCCCCGAACGGTTGAAGCGCTGGCGGATTGGGATCCCGCTTCGGGGCAACTGCCCGAAGAGGCCGTGTTTGCCGCGATGGCCGCGGACCTCCAGATTGCCGCCAAAGAAAAGACACACACTAGAGTCGCCAAGCGCCTGAACTATGAAAACCCGGGCGTGTCCTCTGTGTTCCGTAAATCGGGCCGCAAAGTCGGCAAATGGGACCTCGCGACCGACGGTCCGTTCCGGGAAAAACTAATCGAAATTGACGATGGCTGGGGCGACGTTGAACTGTGGCGCACCATCAAGACTTACTCCGGGTCCTTCACGTCCGGTTACTTCCTGAACGCCGTTGACATGCAGCTGGGCGCGGAAGGCCCGGAGATCCGGCCCGAGAATGAGCGGATCTACAACACCATGCTTGTCCGCACGATGCGGATGTCCTTGATCATCACCTTCAGCTGCATTCTGCTGGGCTATCCGGTGGCGTGGATTCTGGCCAACCTGCCGGCACGCAAGGCGAACCTGCTGCTGATCCTGGTGCTGCTGCCCTTCTGGACCTCTCTGCTGGTGCGGACATCAGCCTGGAAAATCCTGCTGCAGCAGCAGGGCGTGATCAACGACACCCTTGTCTGGATCGGCCTTGTGGATGATGCCAACCGATTGGTTCTGATCAACAACGAGCTGGGCACCATCATCGCGATGACGCACATCCTGCTGCCGTTCATGATCCTGCCGATGTACTCGGTGATGCAGACCATCAACCCGTCCTATCTGCGCGCCGCCAAGTCACTGGGCGCCACCGACTGGACCGCCTTCTGGCGGGTCTACTTCCCGCAGACCGTGCCGGGCATCGGCGCTGGCTCGATCCTCGTCTTCATACTGGCCGTTGGTTACTACATCACTCCGGCCCTTGTCGGCGGCACCAAAGGCACCTTCATCTCCAACCTGATTGCCTACCACATCTCGACGTCGGGCAACTGGGGCCTGGGTGCGGCGCTGGGCGCAATTCTTCTGGCGGTCGTCCTGCTCCTCTACTGGGTCTACGACAAGGTCGTCGGCATCGACAACGTTAAGCTGGGATAACCGATATGAGCGCACTTCCTCCTTATGCGACCGTTGGCCAGCGCACCTGGCACTATACCTTCCGGGTGATCTGCGGTCTGGTCTTCTTCTTCCTGATCGCACCGATCGTGGTGATTATCCCGCTCAGCTTCAACGCGCAGGACTTCTTCACCTTTACGCCGGAAATGCTGCGGCTGGACCCGGAAGGCTACTCGCTGAAGCACTACCGCGATTTCTTCAACAATGACTCCTGGCAGTCTGCGATGTGGAACTCGCTCAAGATCGCGCCGATGGCGACTATCGTTTCAGTCACCTTCGGCACGCTGGCCGCCATCGGCCTCAGCCAGCCGCATGTGCCGTTCCGCCGTGCGATCATGGCGATCCTGATTTCGCCGATGATCGTGCCGCTCATCATCTCCGCGGCGGGCATGTACTTCTTTTACAGCCGCATCGGCCTGCAGGGGACCTACATTGGCGTGGTTCTGGCGCATGCCGCGCTGGGCATTCCCTTCGTGATCATCACGGTGACGGCGACGCTGGTGGGCTTTGACCGCTCGCTGACCCGCGCCGCGGCCAACATGGGGGCAGACCCTGTGACCACCTTCTTCCGGGTGCAGATGCCGCTGATCCTGCCGGGGGTGATCTCGGGTGGCCTGTTCGCCTTCATCACGTCCTTCGACGAAGTGGTTGTGGTGCTGTTCGTCGGCTCGGCCGGGCAAAAGACGCTGCCTTGGCAGATGTTCATCGGCCTGCGCGAGCAGATCTCGCCGACCATCCTGGCGGTGGCGACAATCCTGGTAGCGATCTCCATCATGCTGCTGGCGACGGTGGAAATGCTGCGCCGCCGCTCCGAGCGCCTGCGCGGGATGTCTCCTGGCTAAACAGTACCCGCTTTGCCAGACACAAAGAGGCCCCGCGTTGCGGGGCCTTTTGCTTGAAGCCGGGTCAAAAGGGAGACGGCTCGCTCCCTTGGTTCTACCGCAGCCGCTGCAACAGATGCAGCGAGGCATAGCCATCCGGCGTCAGCCCGTTTGCCACCTGATAGGCGCGCACTGCCCCGATGGTCTTGGGCCCGATCTTGCCGTCGATACCGTCTGTGTCGAAACCAGCGCTTGTCAGCCGCTCTTGCATTTCCTCCCGTTCGGACAGCGTCAGCGCCCGGTCACCGCGCGGCCAATTCGCCTTGATCGGCGAACCACCCTTGATCCGGTCCGCCAAATGCCCGACGCCGATCACATAGGCATCTGCCGTGTTATAGCGTTCCAGTACAGCGAAGTTTTGGAAGATCATAAACGCAGCACCCTCGCTGCCCGCAGGCAGCAGGATTGAGGCGGGCCCGTGATCCTTCACCGCACGCCCATCCAGCCCCTTGATGCCTAAAGCCGCCCAGTCGGCGGGCGATTTCTCAATGTCGCGATCAGCCAGGGTGTAATCAAACCCCTTGGGCAGGGTCACCTCCACCCCCCAAGGCTGCCCTTTCACCCAGCCAAACTGCTTCAGATACGCGGCGGTTGAGGCCAGCGCATCAGCCGGGTTGTCCGACCAGATGTCCCGCTTGCCGTCACCGGTGAAATCCACCGCATAGTCCAGATAGGACGTAGGGATGAATTGGGTATGTCCCATCGCCCCGGCCCAGCTGCCGGTCATCTTGCGGGCGGCAACATCGCCTGCCTGCAGGATCTTCAGCGCCGCAAACAGCTGACCCTCAAAGAACTCTCCGCGCCGCCCGTCAAAGGCGAGGGTCGCAAGCGAGCGGACCACATCCATCTTTCCGCGGAAGGTGCCATAGCTGCTTTCCAGCCCCCAGATCGCCACCACGATCTCTTTCTCGACGCCGTATTTGCCCTCGATCTGATCCAGCCGCGCCTGCTGGTCGCGCAGCGCTGCCTTGCCGTTCTTCACCCGCAGGTCCGACGCCGCGCTGTCCAGGTAGTCCCAGATCGTCTTGGTGAACTCCGACTGGTTGCGGTCGCGGCGGATCACTTCGGGGTCATAGCTCACACCGTCAAAGGCACTGTCCAGCACCGGCACGCTGATCCCTTGTGCCCCTGCGCGGTCTTTGAATGCCGCAATCCAGTCTTTGAAGCTTACTTCGGCTGCTGCCTGTTCCACCGCGGCCTGCTGGAGCGCGGCTGGCCTAGCGACCGGTCTCAAAGTTGTGGCAGACGCCAGCAAATAGCTTTCACCTAGCCCCTCCTGTTTCGCGGCCCCGGGCCGCTCGGCGGGCCTCAAGGAGTTGTCCGTCGCGGCCTCTGCCGCCATTGCGCTGCCTGCTACCAGCGATACAGCCATCCATTTGCGCATGATGCACCTCGTTATTCACTGCCCAGCTCCAGTTTAGCGGCAGCGCGAACCGGGTAAAGAGGTCAGTCCCGGCGTGTGCGGGGCGCCGCCTGCCATCGCTACTGCCGGTGCTCCTGGCGCAGCTGGTCCAGGGCGTCGCGCAGCATGGGCACCCGGTGCGGACGAAAGCTTTGATCCGTCACTTGCAGGCCGCGCATCCGGTCCAGCCGGAACACCCGCACCGCCTGACGCAGGCAGCACCAGGCGATCAGCACGGTCGAGCGGTCGAAGTACACCACGCTCAGCGGTTTCACCTGCCGCTCGGTCACCGCGCCATACCCGTCTGTATAGCCGAAACGCACCTCGACCTCGTCCCAGGCAGCCTGGCGCAGGTCCTGCGCCGAGATTGCTGGCGGGATCGGGCGCTCAAACCGGTAAGGTGCCAGCACCGCGTGGCGCAGCCGGTGTGCCTGCCTTGGAGGCAGTCGCGCCTGCAGCTTGCGTAATGCTTCAGAGGCTGCGGTGGCCAGCTCCGGGTCGCCGATCAGCTCAACCTCGCGCAGGCCAAGCACCAGTGCCTCCAGTTCCGTGTCCCGGAAACCCATCGGCGGCAGCGCATTGTCCTCAATCAGGGTAAAGCCGTACCCCGCCTCGCCATCAATCACCGCCCCCATCTCGCGCAGAGTCGCGATGTCGCGGTGGATGCTGCGGGCTGACACGCCCAATTCCTCCCCCAGCCGCGCCGCGGTATGCGGGCCGGGCCCCAGGCGCAGGGCCTGCATCAGCTGAAAGAGGCGGTGAGTTCGGGACATGCCTGATCATCCTATGCCCTGATGACACTATCTGTCATCAGGCGGGTTTAGAGAAAGGCGAGTAAACGCAACGAACAGGATTTGACAAATGCTTTCCCTCCTCACCTTCCCTAAAGGCTTCGGCTTGTTCAGCATGAGCCCCTTCTGCATAAAATCTGCTCTGATGCTGGAGCTGTCCGGCCAGCCCTGGCAGCGCAGCGACATGCTGGACCCGACCGAAATGCCGCACCGGAAGCTGCCGGTTCTTGCGACGCCTGACGGGCAGATTGCTGACAGCGACGGCATCCGCGACTGGCTTGAGGGGCAGGGGGCCGACTTCGACGAAGGTCTGACCACTGCAGATCGCGCCCACACTCGTGCCTGGGTCCGGCTGGCGGAATACCACCTGGGCCTGCACCTGCTGCAAATGCGCTGGAATGACGATGCGGTCTGGCCCGAGGTGCGGGATCAGATCTTCCAGCCGGTTCCCGAACCCATGCGCGAAGAGATCAGCGCCCCGGTCAGGAAGGAAATCCAGAACGGGCTTCAGTGGCAGGGCCTCGCACGTTTCACCGATGGGGAGCGGATGCACCGGCTGGAACAGGATCTGAAACCCATAAAAGCACTTACCAGTGAACGTCCGTACTTGATGGGGGACCGCATCACCTCGGCTGACTTGAGCGTGGCTCCGTTCCTGATCTCCATGCTGCAGACGTCTGAGGCGTCACAGATCAGCAAACGCTTGCGCGATGATGCGGTTCTGTGCGCCTATCTAAGCCGTGTAACCGAAACGGTGCCCTTGCCATGAAACCTGCCTTTGCCAACCCGGAGATCGAGGCCGCCTTTGCGGTCTCCGACCCGCTGGCGCGGGAGGGGTTGCTTAGGCTCCGGCAGCTGATCTTTGAAACCGCCGCCGAAACGCCGGAAGCGGGCCGGGTGGAGGAAGTGCTGCGCTGGGGCCAGCCTTCTTACGTCACGCCAGAAACCAGAACGGGGTCCACCATCCGGTTGGGGGTGCCGAAGGGTGCACGCTTTGCGCTCTTTGTGCATTGCCAAAGCCGCCTGATCTCGGAGTTCGCCTTGGCATTCCCTGCCTGGGACCGGTTTGAGGGGACCCGCGCCGTCCTGTTTGACGACCCGCAGAATGTGGAGCCGCTGCGTCACGGCTGGCTGATCAAGCGGGCGCTGACCTACAAGATCCGCGCGCCGCTGGAAATTCCGGCATAGACCCGATCAGGTCTGCCCTATCGGGGCAGACTTTATTTGCGCCGCTTGCGCTCCACCTTGCGCTTCACCTTGGCAGCCTTGTGTTTGGACTTGGCCGCCTTCCGCTTCACCGTGCGGCCTGCCGGGCTGCGGCGGCCGCGCTGGCCTCCGCCTGCGGGTATCGGGACCTCTTCCAGCGCCAGCAGTTCCAGCTCCAGCCCGCCAGTGACAGGTGCCGCCTGAGTCAGCCGCACCGTCACGCGCTGGCCGATAGTCAGGGTCATGCCGGTGTCCGCCCCTGTCAGCGTGCCGGACTGGGCGTCAAAGTGGAAGAACTCCCGTCCGATGGAGCGCACCGGCACCAGACCGTCAGCGCCGGTCTCGTCCAGCTTCACAAAGGCACCAAATCGGGCAATGCCGCTGATCCGGCCTTCGAACTCGTTGCCCACACGCTCGCTGAGGTAAGAGGCCAAATAACGGTCCGTGGTGTCCCGCTCCGCAATCATTGAGCGCCGCTCGGTATCCGAGATATGGGTTGCAGTATCTTCCAGCCGCTCGATCTGGGTCTCATCCAGCCCGTCGTCGCCCCAGCCGTGCGAGGAGACCAGCGAGCGGTGCACGATCAGGTCGGCATAACGGCGGATCGGCGAGGTGAAATGCGCGTAGTTCCTAAGCGCTAGGCCAAAGTGCCCGAAGTTCTCCGGGTTGTAATAGGCCTGCTGCATCGATCTCAGGGTGGAGATATTGATCAGTTCCGCATCGTCCGTTCCTGCCGCCTGGTTCAAAAGCGCATTCAAATGCCGGGTCTGCAGCACCTGCCCTTTGGCCAGGCTGAGGCCCGCCGCCTGCGCGGTCTCGCGCAAACTTTCCAGTTTCTCCTGTGCCGGCTCCTCGTGCACCCGGAACAGCAAGGGCGAGCGTTTCTTGATCAGCGTTTCAGCTGCGGCCACATTGGCGAGGATCATGAATTCCTCGATCAGCTTGTGCGCATCCAGCCGGTCGCGGAAGGCAACCGAGGTCACGTTGCCATCCTCATCCAGCACGATCTTGCGTTCCGGCAGGTCCAGATCCAGCGGCTCGCGCTCAGCCCGGGCCTTTGTTAGAGCCTTATATGCGGCAAACAGCGGCTGGATAACATCATCGAGCAGGGGTGCTGTCTTGTCGTTCGCATTGCCGCCCTGCGCCTCCTGCACTTCGGCGTAATTGAGTGAGGCTACAGACTGCATCAGCCCGCGCACGAATGTGTGGGCAATCTTGTTGCCCTCGGCGTCCACCTGCATCCGCACCGCGATACAGGCGCGCGGCACGCCTTCGTGCAAACTGCACAGGTCGCCCGACAACCGGTCCGGCAGCATCGGCACCACGCGGTCGGGGAAATAGCTGGAATTGCCGCGCTTCTTCGCCTCGCGGTCCAGCGCCGAGCCGGGGCGCACATAGGCGGCCACATCGGCAATCGCCACCCAGATCACATGGCCGCCCGGGTTTTTGGGATCGTCATCGGCGTGGGCATAACACGCGTCGTCATGATCGCGCGCATCCGCCGGGTCGATGGTGACCAGCGGCAGTTCCCGCAGATCCTTGCGGCCCTTCAGGCCCGCGGGTTTTGCGGCATCAGCCTCTGCCATCACCGGATCGGGGAAATGGTCGGGAATGCCATGCTGGTGAATGGCGATGAGCGACACTGCCTTGGGGGCGGTCGGGTCGCCCAGCCGTTCCACGATACGCGCGCGCGGCAGGCCCATGCGGCCCTTGGGGCCTGCCTGCTCAGCCTCGACCAGTTCGCCGTCCTTGGCGCCATTGACCGCGTCCGGCGCCACCATCCACTCATTCGACGCGGCCTTGTCGATTGGAACAATCCGCCCGCCCTCGGAGCCTTTGCGGAAGATGCCCAGAACCCGCTTGGGGTTGGTGCCGATCCGGCGGATCAGCCGCGCCTCGTAATTGTGGTCCTGATCCGGGACCATCTGCAGCTTGGCCAGGATCTTATCGCCCTCGCCCAGTGCCGGGTCCGAGGGTTTGGTCAGGATCAGGATGATCGGCTCTACACCTTCGCCATGCCATTCCAGCGGACGCCCGTACAGGTCGCCATCCTCGTTCAGTGCCTTCACCTGCAGCACCGTCACCGGCGGCAGCTGGTCCGGGTCGCGGTAGGTCTTCTTGCGCTTCTGCAAATGCCCTTCGGCCTCCAGCTCCTTCAGGATGCGCTTGAGGTCGATGCGGTCGGCGCCCTTGATGCCAAAGGCCTTGGCAATGTCGCGCTTGGAGGTATGGGTCGGGTTGGCGGAGATCCAGTCGAGGATTTCGGCCTTGGAGGGAATGCGGCTCATACCTCCCGCCTAGCATGGCGCGGGGGCGGCGTCATGGTGAAAAGCGAAGCGTCAGCGCCGTGGCAGATCCGTGGCGGTGTCAACATCCTGCAGGGTATCGGTCAGCGCGATGCGCCAGCCGGGCAGAGTGTTTAGCGTGTCGGCCAGCGCATGTTCACTGGACCAGCGAACATCCTCGAACATGTCTTGCGGCAGGCGGGACGGATGTTTAGCGCCCGCTAGCCAGTAACCCCCATCCGCTGCCGGGCCGAAGACTGCGTCGTGATTGCCGAGGGCCGAGAAAGCACGAGAGATATGGTTGCGGGTGATGCCGGGAATGTCGGCACCGATCAGGCAGACAGGGCCTGTCGCGGATTGAAGCATCCTCTTCATGCGTGCGCCCAGATCGCCTTGCCCTTGCGGCCAGCGCGGCAAATCAGCAGGCCAGACCTTGGAGCGCACCGCCAGGTCCGGCGCTACCGCCAGCACAATCTGCCAGCGCGGATCCCGCAGGGACCGGATCAGCCGGGCGGACTGATGACGGAACCACCAGGTGGCAGGAAGCACGCCGATATCGCGGCCCAGACGTGTCTTGACTCGTCCGGGACGAGGTTCCTTGACCATGATGATCAGGGTGCGTTTCACGTGAAATCACGCACCATGTCCCGATGATCGATACCGGCATCGTCATAGACTGGGCCAAAGGCGGTGAAGCCAAGCTTCTCATAGAACCTGAGCGCATGGATCTGCGCACCAAGTTTGGCCTTGATTACCCCGGGACGCGCCCGGGCGGTATCCACTGCAGCCTCAATCAATTTGGCGCCAAGCCCGGTGCCGCGGGTCGAGGACAGCACGCAAACCCGGCCGATCTTGGCGGTGTTCCCATTGAACACAATCCGCGCCGTCCCAACCGGGACACCGTCCTGCAGCGCCAGAAGATGGGTGGCAGAGCCGTCCAGCGCGTCCTGCTCCTCCTCCACCGGCACCCCTTGCTCCTCCACGAACACTTGGTGGCGCAAGGCAAAGCATGTCTCTAGATCCTCGGTGACTGAAATGCTCAGACTCATGCGAAATAGTCCTGCAGGATGCGGGTATAGATGGCTTTCAGCTGGTGGATCTGTGCGACCTCCACGCGCTCATCCACCTGGTGCATGGTTCTGCCAACCAGCCCGAACTCCACCACCGGGCAGTGGCTCTTGACGAACCGCGCATCCGAGGTGCCGCCAGTGGTCGACAGTTCCGGCTTGCGGCCGGTCTCCGCCTCGACCGCTTTTGAAACCAGATCCGAGAGCGCGCCCGGCGGGGTTATGAAGCTCTCACCTGAGATCTTCACCTTCATCCCGATATCAACGCCGAACTCCGCTGCTGCCTTGTCCGCCTCGCTTTGGAGCCAGTCCGTTAGGCCGGCACCTGTGTGGGCGTCGTTGAAACGGATATTCACGGCTGAAGTGGCCTGAGCCGGGATCACGTTGGTCGCGGTATTTCCGGTGTCGATAGTGACAACAGCCAAGGTGGAGGCGTCAAAGTGTTCAGTGCCTTGATCAAGCTCATGGCTCGCCAGCCGGTCCATCAGCCGCGCCATTGCGTTCAGCGGATTGTTGGCCCGGTGTGGGTAGGCCGAATGGCCCTGCACACCGGTCACCGTGAACCAGGCCGTCATCGACCCGCGGCGGCCGATCTTGATCATCTCGCCCATCTCATTGGGGCAGGTCGGTTCGCCCACAAGGCAGACCGACATCTGTTCACCTTCGCGGTCCATGTAATCCAGCAGCGCAGTGGTGCCGTCCACGGCAGGGCCTTCCTCGTCGCCGGTGATGGTCAGGATGATGGACCCGTCTGGCGGTGTGTCCCGCACAAAGTCCACGGCCGCCGCCGCAAAGGCCGCAACCCCGGATTTCATGTCGGTCGCGCCGCGCCCGTACATGAACCCGTCCTTTTCCTCTGCCCCGAACGGCGGCATGGTCCAGGCGGCCTCGTCCCCCAGCGGCACCACATCGGTGTGGCCGTTGAAGCCAAAAGTCTTGGCGTGGCCCTTGGCGCCCCAGCGGGCAAACAGGTTGCTGACCTCGCCACGGTCGGTGCGGGTGCAGGTGAATCCGGCCTCGCTCAGCAGTTTTTCCAGCAGCACCAATGCGCCGCCTTCCTTAGGCGTGACCGACGGGCAGCGGATCAGGTCGGCAGTCAGGCGGGCGGGATCGGTTTGCGGCATTGGCGGGCTCCTCAGGTTCCGGTTGCCACAGGCCTAGCGCGGAACGGAGCGCTGTGCAATTCGCAGGGAGGCCCGTAAATGTGGCGCAAAAGCAGCGGTTTCACGGCCCTGCAAAGGAGAGCCTGCCCAGTATCCGGGAATCATGTTAATGATTTGTTAATCATAATTAACCCGAGGCAGGGTATCCCGAGAGCAGCACCACCGTAACAGCGGGGCGCGCAGAACTGACTGGCGGCGGGTCCGCTGGCGACGCGGCAGTGGCAGCTGTCTGCGCGGGACGCTTGTCCGGATGGCGGGAGCAGGCGGCGCAATGGTCAGGGCACGAGAGCTTAATTACGATACCAATGCATCCGCATTGGAGATGGCAGACACCATCTTTGGTGACGGGATTACCGTTCTAGATGCCAGCTATACCGGTGACAGCCGTTCTTCAGCGATTTATTCCAACGGCGATGCGCTGGCACCCGGTGCGACACCCAGTGACACAGGCGTAATACTGTCGACGGGGCGCGCCGATCAGTTCACCAATTCGCGCGGCCAAGCCAATCAGGACACCAACCAATCCACCAACACCTGGGGGCCAAGCAACCAAGCCGATTTCAATGAAATCGCCGGCACCAGAACCTATGACGCCTCCTATCTGGATGTGAGCTTTATTCCGGATTCGCAGGTGATGACGCTGCAGTTTGTATTCTCTTCTGAGGAGTTTCCCGAATTTCAGAACTCCGTTTACCAGGACATGGTTGCGGTTTGGGTGAATGGCGAACCGGCCCAATTGGAAATTGCAGGCGGTGCCGCGAACCCGGCAAATGTAAGTGCCTCAATTAATGAGAACCTATATCTCGACAACACCAGCGATGATTTCAACACGGAGATGGACGGCCTGACGGTCACCATGACCCTGACGATGCGGGTGAACCCGGATCAGGTGAACAACATCCGGATCGGCATAGCCGACGTTGGCGACAGCAGCTATGACAGCAATCTCCTGATTGCAGGCAAGTCGGGACAGACCAATCTGATTGCCATTACAGACAAAGTGTTTGTAACGCCGGATGGCAGCAAGACCATCGATATTCTGGAAAACGATATCAACATATGGGACGGCGGCACGGATGGAGCTGACGGCAGCACTCTGACCGTGACACACATCAACGGGGTTGCAGTCACCGCAGGGTCCGTAGTCACGCTGCCCTCAGGCCAGCAGGTGACGCTGAACGAAGATGGCACAATCACCCTGGCGGGTGACGGTGATACCGAGCATTTCAATTTCACTTATACAGTCAGCAACGGCACCATCAGCGACACCGGCTTTGTCAACGCAAGCTCAATCCCCTGTTTTGTGGCCGGAACTCTTATCCGCACTCCGCTCGGAGAAGTGCCGGTTGAGGATCTGATGCCAGGTGACCTGGTTGAAACCCGCGACGAGGGGGCCCAGCCGCTAAGCTGGACCGGTGGCCGCTCGGTTGCAGCTGAAGGGGATTTTGCACCAATTCGTATTGCTGCGGATACCTTTGGGCGGCATGGCGCGCTGCTGGTCTCGCCGCAGCACCGGGTGCTTGTGCGCGGGGCCCATGCTGAGCTGTTCTTCGGTGAAGAAGAGGTTCTGGTAGCGGCCAAGGATCTGGTGAACGGCCGCAGCGTTACCTGCTGTCCGGGCGGTGAGGTCACCTATGTGCACCTTATGTTCGATAGCCACCAAGTGATCTACTCGGAAGGATTGGAGACGGAAAGTTTCCTGCCGGGACCGCAGATCGTTAATCTTTTCGAACAGGCGGTGGCTGAGGAGATTTGCGCGCTGTTTCCCGAATTGGACCCGGAAACCGGCGCGGGCTACAGCGCTGCTGCCCGGCCTGCGCTTAAGTCTTATGAGGGCCAGCTTCTGGCCGCAGCGCAGGCGGCCTGAGGAAGGTGTCCTGGTTTTCGGCCTCTGGCAGCGGGCTCGATTGGTGCAATACGCAGGCGCTGCGCTCTGGCGGGACAGCCGACGGAGACAGTTTGCTTGTGTGCGGCACAATCATGCTTGAATGCCACTTGCCGGAAATCACCCGTCCTGAGCCATTGCTCCTTTATTCCCAGGGCGGAGACTGGCCTCTGCGGCTGGCAATTCAGGCGGTTCCGGGCGGCGGTCTGAGTTTCGTTCTGGAGCAGTGCGGGGCCGTTCTGCATAAGACACTGAATCCGACCAGTTCTGGACGCGCCGGACGGTTGCGGCTGAGCTACGCCTGGGATGCCCCTGCAAGAACAGGGCAGCTGACATTGGAACAGCCGGATGGCGGGCAGATGCAGATTGCCGCGCTGGCGGATCCAAAACCTTGGCGGCTGCGTGATCTGCAGGCGCTGGCGGGGCCGCTGGGCTACAGGGGAGCTTCAGTGGAATATCTGGCCCTGTCCGCCAAGGTTGAGCCAGCTGGTCCAGCCCCCGGGCTGCTGCCAGCCACGCCAATTGCCGTACCGCAAGGCTACCGCGCACTGGGCTGCCTGAAACGGGGGGACCTGGTGCTGACCAGCGGCGGTGCGGCAGTACCCGTGCTGCAGGTGGTGGAGCGCCAGGTGCCTGCGCTGGGCTCCTTCGCTCCAGTGCGTCTCAGAGCACCGTACTTCGGATTGCTGCAAGACATTCAGGTCGCGCCGTTTCAACGGCTGGTATTGACCGGCTCAGAGGTCGAATACCTGTTTGGCAAGCCCGCGGTTCTGGTGCCAGCCGGCAATCTGCTGGGTACCGGCACCGCGCAGCCGGGCCAGGCTGGCGCGCCTCTGATAACCTATTGCCAGGCGGTCCTGCCGGACCATGAGCCGCTGATTGCCGCCGGGTCGATGACCGAGAGCCTGTACCTGGGCCGCTTGCGCCGCGACCCGCAGCGCCTGGCGGCCAGTCTTGTGGCGCCGCACGGTGCCGCTGCTCTGCCGGAACACCGGCAGCCGAAATTCCCGGTTCTGCGTGCCTTTGACGCTGCGGTGCTGGCTGACAGGCGGACGGCCTGACACAGTCTTTGACGCAATTTCTGCCTCTGCATCCTTGATGCTTGCGTGAAAACCGTGATCCGCCTAAGGACGTTAAAACCCTTTCAGAGGCCAATCCGAGCGTTTCCGTGCCGTATCTCCGCCTGATCCCAGCCGTCCTGTTTATGCTATGGGGGCAATTGCTTTCCGCGCAGGTGCTGACGGTCAATACCGTCACCCGGCCGCCCTTTTCAATGGTGGAAGAGGGGCGCGACACCGGCTTCTCACTGGAATTGTTCAAAATCTTGGCAGAGCGGCTGGATTTGGACTACCGCGTCAGCCGCGCTGACAGCTTTTCGGACATGCTGGAAGGCGTGCGGAGCGGAGAGGCCGATCTGGCAGCCGCCAATATCTCGATCACCGCCTCGCGGGAGATCGAAATGGATTTCAGCCACCCGATTTTTGAAAGCGGTTTGCAGATCATGGTGCAGGCTGATGACGTCCGCGAGCCATCGCTGCTGCGGGCGATCATGTCCTGGGACCTGGCAGCGGCGATCGGGATCGCCTTTCTGCTGCTGTTTGGCGGCGGCATGATGATGTGGACGTTCGAACGCCGCGCACAGCCCTATTTCGACCGCCCTCTGAAAGAGGCATGGTTCCCCTCTTTCTGGTGGGCGCTGAATCTGGTGGTGAATGGAGGCTTCGAGGAACGGGTGCCGCGCACACCCATTGGCCGGATGTTCGGCGTGGTGCTGGTGGTATCTTCGCTGTTCATCGTCTCAATCTTTGTCGCCAAGATCACAGCGGTTATGACAGTGGAGGCAATCACCGGCTCAGTGAACTCGGTGAATGACCTCTATGGCAGATCCGTCGGCACCATCGGCGGCTCCACAGCCGCCGGTTTCCTGGACCGGCGCGAGATCGACTATGCTGCCTTCTCTGGTTTGGAGGAGATGCTGGCTGCCTTTGAAGCGGGGGAGATCAAGGCCGTGGTCTTTGATGCGCCGGTACTGAATTTCTACGTGCAGCAAGGCGGCCATCAATACGGCCACACCATCGGCCAGCCGTTCCTGCGGGAAAACTACGGGCTGGTGTTCCCGGCCGGCTCGCCGCTGGTGGAAGAGGTCAACCAGGCGCTTTTGACGATGCAGGAGGACGGCAGCTATGACGCCCTCTACCGCAAATGGTTCGGCAGCCAGAACTGAAGTTAGTGAAAAACAGGCTCTTCGCCGTCAAAGAACGGGGTCATCTGAGCGACAATCACCGCGTTTTCCTCCAGGGCCCGCTGCATCAGATCGCGTTCCTCATCGCCGATTTCATGGCCTTCGGCCTCGCGCTCTTCCAGGGTGCCGTATCCGGTCACGTCCAGCGGTGCAGTATCGGCTTGCTTTAGGATCGCCACTGTTTCCCGCACCGCCTCGGCTTCATCAATACCGGATGCATAGATCATCAGCGCAGCGCCGGTGGCGCCGTCGGGCAGGCCGTCTCCCTCCTTGCGTCCGATCTGGACAAGCAGGGTATAGACTTGCTGGCGGGAGGGTTTCTTCTTTTCCATGCCGCCGCCATAGCGCCGGGGCAGGGGGATGGTCAATCCATTTGACACACCTGTACCGGGGTGATGCGCAATCAACTGAAGGCTTGCGGCGGTTTGCAGCCGGGCTCTATGTCTAAGCTTATTAATAATGGCCCCCGAGGATACCCGATGCGTTTTTCCGCCCTGACTGCCCGGCCGGTGCCCTGGAAAAACGGCGGCGGCATTACCCGCGAACTGGCCGTGCAAGAAGAAGACGGCCAAATTGCCTGGCGTCTCAGCCTGGCAGAAATTGAGCGAAGCGGCCCGTTTTCAGCCTTTTCAGGATACGCCCGCATTCATTGCATCGTCCAAGGCGCCGGCCACACCCTGTCGGATGGACACATCCGGCTGGAGGCCCGGCCGCTGAAACCGGTGTCCTTTGATGGCGGCCTGGCTTTGGATTGCCGGCTGCGCGATGGCGTCTGCAAGGCGTTCAATGTGATTTATGATCCGAACCGTGTCACGGCAAAGGCGGAAATTCTGAATGGAGGTGCGTTGCGTGACTGTGAGGGCATCCAAGCCTTCTTTGTGGTTTCCGGCAGTCTGGAGATTCCTGGCAAGGGACGCTTTTTTCCAGGCGAGGGTGTTATCGCACAAGGTGCCGCCACCGGAAAGGTTTCCGACGGCGGCGCGGTTATCCATGTGCAGTTTTCGCCTGTTTAGAGACTGTTCAGCAGCTCTTTGATGGCTGTCTGATATCCCGCAACCACAGTGTCTCGGGCAATGTGGCGACCCTGCTGCACTACGTGGCGGCCTGCGCTCCAGACGTCCGTTACGGTGTCATCGCCCGCGGCAAAACACAGACCGTCCAGCAACTGCTCCGGCTTCAGCGCGCAGAGGGCGGGCATTGTGCTGTCAATCGCCACCAGATCCGCCAGCGCGCCTTCCTCGATCCGCCCGGCATCGCGCCCCAAAGCCAGCGCGCCGCCCTTGGCTGCACCCAAGTACAACGTCTCGCCCACCGAGCCTTCGCCCGGCACCAGCACATTGCGGGCCAAGTCCCGCAGGCGCTGGGAATACTCCAGTGTGCGCAATTCCTCCGGCAGTGAAATCCGCACGTTAGAGTCTGAACCAACCCCAAATGCGCCGTAATGCGCCAGGTATTCCACGCCGTTGAACGGCCCGTCGCCCAGATTGGCCTCTGTGATCGGGCAAAGGCCTGCAACGGCGCCGGAACGCGCCATGGCGATAGTTTCGGTGCTGGTCATGTGGGTGGCGTGGATCAGGCACCATTTGCCATCCACGGGCGCGTTTTCCAGCAGCCATTCAACGGGACGCGCACCCAGCCAATCGCTGATATCCGCCACTTCCTTGGGCTGCTCTGCGATATGGATATGCACCGGCAGCCGGTCCTGGATCCGCAGCACATCCGCCAGATCCTCGGGGCAGGTGGCACGCAGCGAATGCGGCGCAATGCCGACACAGGTATCCGCGGGCAGATCGCGCGCTGCAATCCCGCGGGCGCGGCTGACGAGATCAGAAAAGTCCGCCACGGAGTTGCCAAACCTCTGCTGACCGCCGCTCAGCTCCTGCTTGCCGGCACCGCCATAGGTGTAAAGCACCGGCAGGTGCGTCAGGCCGATGCCTGTCTGGCTGGCCGCCGCAAACACCCGCTCGCTCAGCTCTGTCATCGAGGCAAAATGCGCGCCGCCCGGCTGGTGGTGAACGTAATGGAACTCGCCGACAGATGCGTAGCCGGCCTCCAGCATTTCCATGAACACCAGCGCTGCAATAGCCTCGTACTGCTCAGGCGTGATGCAGTCCATGAAGCGGTACATCAGCTCGCGCCAAGTCCAGAAGCTGTCCTTGCCGGCCGCGCGGTACTCCGTCATGCCCGCCATCGCGCGCTGGAAGCTGTGCGAGTGCAGGTTGCCCAGAGATGGCAGCAGCACATCCGCCCGCGCGTCCCCGGGTTGCGGCCCGGCACCGGTTTCCACTGAGGCAATCCGGCCGTTATCAACTGTCAGCCGGAGGTTCTCAGCCCATCCCTGGGGCAGGCGGGCGCGCTGGGCGAAAATGGTCTGCATCTGACTCTCTTATGTGTAGATATAATACCATTAGCGCCACGTTTATTGCACTGCAAGAGTTTTGAGCAGAAGGGGCGCTGCCCCTCGGCCTGGCGGCCTCACCCCGGAGTATTTGGGACCATAAAGAAGCAGGCGCTTCTGCATAAACGAAAAAAACGCGCCCGGCCGGGGCGCGTTTCTGGTCATAGACTGCGCGGCGTGGATCAGTCGCGCAGCAGCTCGTTGATGCCGGTCTTGGAACGGGTCTTCTCATCCACGCGCTTCACGATCACCGCGCAGTAAAGGCTGATGTTGTTCTTGGACGGCATCGAGCCTGCGACAACCACCGAGTAGGGCGGCACTTCGCCGTACATCACTTCGCCGGTTTCGCGGTCGACGATCTTGGTCGACTTGCCGATGAAGACACCCATGCCCAGGACAGAGCCTTCGCGCACGATGCAGCCTTCGACCACCTCGGAACGGGCGCCGATGAAGCAGTTGTCTTCAATGATAGTGGGGCCGGCCTGCATCGGCTCCAGCACACCGCCGATGCCGACGCCGCCCGACAGGTGCACGTTCTTGCCGATCTGGGCGCAGGAGCCGACGGTGGCCCAGGTGTCGACCATGGTGCCTTCGTCGACATAGGCGCCAAGGTTCACGAAGGAGGGCATCAGCACCGCGCCCGGCGCGATATAGGCGGATTTGCGGACCACGCAGTTCGGCACCGCGCGGAAGCCTGCGGATTTCCAGTCGGCCTCGCCCCAGCCGTTGAACTTGCTGTCGACCTTGTCCCACCAGCCGCCGGCCTGCGGGCCGCCTTCGTGGATTTCCATGTCCTTGATGCGGAAGCCCAGCAGCACGGCCTTCTTGGCCCACTGGTTCACATGCCAGTCGCCGCTGTCCAGTTTCTCGGCCACCCGCAGCCTGCCTGAGTCAAGCGCGTTCAGGGTGTCTTCGATCGCTTCTCGCTGTTCGCCGGTGGTGGCGGGGGTGATGGTGTCGCGCGCCTCCCAGGCGGCTTCGATTGCTGCTTCCAGCTGGGCGTTGGACATGGATGTTCCTCCGGCATCGGTTAGATTCGGAGCTTCATACCGGCAAACTGCCCGCAGGTCATGTCCGGATTGCGTCCAAATTGCCGCCCCTGACGGCGTTTTGCCGGGTTCCAGCCGGTCAGCGCACCCGGCGCAAGTGGCGGCGCAGGATCTCACAGGCTCCTGCAGCATCGCGCCGGGTCATCGCCTGGACAATGGCGGCGTGATCGGCGTCCACCCGGCGGCTCCATTGATGCTGCCAATTGGCGAACAGATGCCGGGCAGCGGCAATATGCAGATCGTCGATCGAGGCCAGCAGCCGCGGCATTGCGCAGGGTGCCAGGATCACCCGGTGAAAGGCGCGGTTCAGCCGTTCCCAGCTGGCCATGTCCTCAGCTGCATCGCAGGCTAAACGGGCAGCGTTGGCGTCTTCGATGTCCTCGGCGGTTAGCCGGCCAAAGGCGTGCGTCAAAGCCAGCACTTCCAGCGCCACCCGCATTTCGATCACTTCGCGGATCTCAGCAGGGTTCAGGGCGCTGACCCGTGTGCCGCGCCGCGGTTCGGACACCGCCAGCCCGTGCGCCTCCAGCCGCAGCAGCGCCTCGCGCACCGGCACATGGCTGGCCGCAAACTCCCGCGCGATATGGTCCTGGCGCAACTTTTCGCCAGCCGGAAGCGCACCGGTAATGATGCGTTCGCTCAGGCTCAGATAGATTGTATCGGCGATGGTTGCGGACATGCTATTCCGATAGGGCTGCCTGGGGATTGCTGCAAGGGTTATCCCAGCGGATCCGGGGCAATGTTGCCGCCGCAGACCAGTACCGCCACGCGTTCGCCTGGCTCCGGCCGGTAGGCACCGCACATCAGCGACGCCAGCGCGGTAGCGCCCGCAGGCTCTACCAGGATCCGGCGTTCGCGCCAGAGCGCCGTCTGGGCCTGGGTGATCGCACTGTCCGGCACGGTGAGGGATGTGACACCCTGCGCAGCGGCCAGCTCAAAGCAGATATTGCCAATCTGCTTGGCACCCAGCGCGTTGGCGGCAACGCCTGAAACCTCTACATCTACCGGCTGCCCGGCTGCCAGCGCCGCGTTCAAAGCGCAGGAGGTTTCCGGCTCCACGGCGATGATCTTACGGGCGCCCTGAAACCAAGCCAGCGCGCCGGCAATCAGCCCGCCGCCGCCTACTGCAATCAGCAGGGTGTCGGCTTGCAGCCCCTGTGCCTGCCATTCGGCGAAGCAGGTGCCTTGCCCTGCGACGGTGGCAGGCGCGTCATAGGCATGGACCTGCATGGCGCCGGTTTCAGCCTCATAGGCCTGCGCTTGCTCCAACGCATTGGCATAGGCGCCGGGCACCACCTGCAGATCGGCACCGGTGCGTTCGATCAGCGAGATTTTGGCGGGGCCTGCCATTTCCGGAACGTAGATACGCGCCCTGTGGCCCAGTTGATGCGCAGCATGGGCAACCGCCGCCCCGTGATTGCCGCCAGAGGCCGCGACCAGGCCGCCGGCAGGCACTTCCTGGCTCAGCAGCGTGTTGAAGGCGCCGCGCGCCTTGAAACTGCCGGTGTGCTGCATGTGCTCCAGCTTCAGTTCCACCGGGTAGTCCAGGCCGAACCCGCGGGTCTGCATTACGGGCGTTTGCTGCACATGGGGGCGGATGCGTTCTGCCGCTGCCTTGACTTCATCCTGCCAGTTCATGCGCGGTCCTCCTTGCCTGCTTGGCCGGAACCTTATCCGCACCGGGCCGCCGTGCAAGCGGAACGGCGCGTTCTGATGCATTCTTGATTGGCGCTAACGGCCAAGGACGGTTACAAAGGAGATCCTGTTATTTTTATTTGGATTGCTTATGACCGAAGACCGCCACAGCCGTTTCCGCGACGCACACTCAGACCGGGACCGGGCCGAACATGTGCCCGCCACGCCGCAGACCCAGGCGCCGGCCTACCGGCTGGCATTTGCCGATGAGGAATTCCTGTGCCGCGAGGAACTGCGCCCGGTGCGCTTGCAGCTGGAGCTGTTGAAGCCGGAGCTGATGCTGAACGAGCATGGCATAGAAAGCACCATCGTGATGTTCGGCGGCGCCCGCATTCCGGATCCTGCGCATAAGGACAAGGCACGCACCCAGACGCTGGCCGATCTGTCGCATTTCTACGATGAGGCGCGCGAGTTCGCCCGGCTGATGACAGAAAAGTCAAAGGAGAGCGGCGGCCGCCATAACGTCGTGGTCACCGGCGGCGGGCCCGGTGTGATGGAGGCAGGCAACCGCGGCGCGCTGGATGCGGGCGGCCATTCCATCGGCCTGTCGATCGTGCTGCCGCATGAGCAGGCGCCCAACGGCTATGTGACGCCGGATCTCAGCTTCAACTTCCACTATTTCGCGATCCGCAAGATGCATTTCCTGATGCGGGCTAGGGCGATCACGGTGTTCCCGGGCGGCTTCGGCACCCTGGATGAGCTGTTTGAGAGCCTGACCCTGATCCAGACCGGGCGCATGGAACGGGTGCCGTTCCTGCTGTTCGGAAAGGAATTCTGGAATAAGATCGTCAACTGGGAGGCGCTGGCCGATGCCGGCACCATCTCCGATCAGGACCTGGACCTGTTCCGTGTGGTCGATACCGCGCAGGAAGCGGTTCAGATCATCGACAACTGGGAGCCCGCGCCGCCGCGCGACAGCCTGCCAGGCCGCGAGCGCTGAACGCCGCAAGAACCGCTGCTGCCGGGATCAGGCGAATTCCGGCGGCAGCTTGCCGACTTCATCGCCGGTCGTGAGCCGGGTGAGGATCTGGGCGCCTCCCACGGTTTTCACGGCATAACCGTATCCGCGCAGGCGGAATTGCCATTCCCGCGGGCTCAGCGCCTTTTGGCGTTCGCTGCGGATCAGGTCCAGCACGCTGGGGTCAATCGGGGCGGTCTTTCGTTCCATCGGAGCCATCGGTGATTCCTTCTGAAAATTGGATTGTCCGTAATCTGGAAACTGTTTGTGCCAAGCGGCGGAATTGAAGCTGGATTGGGGAAAGAATGCGGCAGCACGTGCTGCGGTTGCCGCTGTGCCCGTCAGGCAACAGTCGGGCTTATAAGCGGTCTGAAGGCTGTCGCCCTGGAAATTAGGCGGGAAGCCGCGGTCCGCCAGAGCGTGAACACGCTGGTATTTGCCTTTTGCAGAAAACTCTTCGGTGTTTGCACCTTCTGCGCCAGGAAACCGGCCAAACTTGGCCACATTTGCAAACAAAAACTTATCGGCGGTGGAGCAGTGGAGATTTCCGATGTCCGAAGTAACAGACTACACGGCGCTTTTGGCCTATACCTCGAACAGCAACTACCGCTGGAACAGCCAGGTCAAGCTCGGCACCCAATCTGTTGTGACATACAGTTTTCTCGGCAGTGGTGAATTGGGAAACGCGTCCGATGACCCTTACGGCGCAACCAGCTACTGGTCATTCAACAGCACCCAGCGCAGCTACTTCAGGCAGGCACTGGAAGAGTTCGAGGAAGTCTCCGGGCTGCTCTTCGTCGAAACCGACGGTCCGGCGATGATTGATGTATTCGGCTACAACGGCGGCTCAGCGGCCGGCTGGGCAAATTACTCCTGGGCCAGCGCCACTTCTACCGGCAAGGGGGATCTGGCAATCCAGGGCAGCAGCATGGCGCCGGGCACCTATGGCTATGAAACGATCCTGCATGAGATCGGCCACGCAGTAGGTTTGGAACATCCGCATGATGGCGATCATACGCTGGCCGATCATCTGGACGATCAGGCGCACACCGTGATGACCTACAATTATGCCGGCTACAATGCCACGGAACTTGGCACTTTGGATGTTCAGGCGCTGCAGCATATCTATGGAAACTCGTCAAAGACCGAAGGCTGGAACGCGTACAAAAACTCTGACGATATCGTAGTGATCAAGACCAGCGGCCGGTCCGAAGTCATTCTGGCAACCGGAGAGGACACCAGGATTTTCGCGCATGGCGGCAATGACACGGTCAAAGGCCGCGAGGCTGATGACATGCTTGCCGGATGCAAAGGAGCAGACAAGCTTTTTGGCGGCTATGGCAATGATACGCTGAAGGGCGGCGGCGGTGCCGATATCCTGATTGGCGGGATCAACACGTCGAAATATTCAGGCGCCAGCGGTGAACACGATGACCTGCGCGGCAATTCCGGAAATGACAAGCTGTATGGCGGCCGCGGCAACGACACACTGCATGGCGGCAGCGGCCGGGACCGCCTCTCCGGCGGTGACGGTTCCGATGTTCTGACGGGCGGAACAGGCGACGATGTCTTTGTTTTTGTTTCCGCTGACTATTGGGATTCGAACACAATCACCGACTTCGGCAATGGCAATGACAGGATCCGGTTCTCCGGAACCAGCCCTGACAGTTTCAGTGACCTGACCATCACCCAGCAAGGCGGCGATACGCATATTAGCTACTACGGCAATCACAACGTCGAGCTCACCGGCTACACCGGCGGGCTGTCCGCAGACGATTTCCTTTTCAGTTAAGGCAGCCGGGGACCTGCCGCAGCGGGGCCGGAGCCGGGTTATTTCATCCCGGCTTCGGCCTCAATCTGTTTGCGGCTCTTGCGGGCGCGTTCGGTGGCTGATTTCAGCTGGCCGCAGGCCGCCATGATGTCCTCGCCGCGGGTCTTGCGGATCGGCGACGCATAGCCGGCCTGATAGATGATATTGGCAAACGCCCGGATCCGGTTGTTGGAGCTGCGCTTATAGGGTGCGCCCGGCCATTCGTTGAACGGGATCAGGTTGATCTTCGCCGGGATGTTGTAGCGCTTGATGTGGTCGATCAGCCGGTGCGCGTCCTCATCGCTGTCATTCACCCCGTCCAGCATCACATATTCAAAGGTGATCCGTTCCGAGTTCGACGCCTTGGGATAATCCGCCAGTGCCTGCAGCAGCTCGTCGATATTCCAGCGCTTGTTGATCGGCACCAGCACATCACGGGTTTCGTTGGTGGTGGCATGGAAGGAAATCGCCAGAAGGCAGCCGATTTCCTCGGCTGTCCGTGCAATCTCCGGCACCACGCCGGAGGTCGACAGGGTGATACGGCGGCGGGACAGTGAGATGCCTTCCGGGTCCATCGCAATCTTCATCGCGTCGCGCACGTTGTCGAAGTTATAAAGCGGCTCACCCATGCCCATCAGCACGATGTTAGAGAGCAGCCGGGTTTCTTCCTTTGGCGCGCCCGGCACCGGCCATTCCTCCAGGTCGTCGCGCGCCATCATCACCTGGCCGACGATTTCCGCCGGGGTCAGGTTGCGCACCAGCTTCTGGGTGCCGGTATGGCAGAAGGAGCAGGTCAGGGTGCAGCCCACCTGGCTGGAGATGCATAGGGTGCCGCGGTCATCCTCGGGGATATAGACCACCTCGACCTCGTGGCCGCCGTTGATCCGCACCAGATACTTGCGGGTGCCGTCGGTCGACACCTGCTTGCTCACCACCTCGGGGATGCGGATCTCAAAGGTCTCCGCCAGCTGCGCGCGGTAGGCCTTGGCCAGGTTGGTCATGTCACCAAAGTCACGCTTGCCCCATTGGTAGATCCACTGCCAGATCTGGCCGACCCGCATCTTGGCCTGCTTCTCCGGTGTGCCGTGCTCAATCAGCACTTCGCGCATGCGCTCGCGGGTCAGGCCCACAAGATTGATCTTGCCGCCCTCGGGCTCCTTGCGGGGCAGGGTCATTACATCCTGAGTGATCGGCGCGCTGGCGGTCATGGCAAAAGCCTCGGGTCATGGTGAGCGGATGCGGCTCTATATAGGATTTCGAACAGAGATCAAAAGGAATCCGCGAAAATCTGCTTTCACATCGGGTTCCGGGCGGTCACTGGCCCAGCCGCACCAGCTCGTCGACCCGCGCCCGCCCCAAGGTTGTCCAACAGGCCCGGGTGGCAATCCCGGCGTCTTCCGGCACCGGATGCGCCGTCCCGATAAAACTGCAATGGGCGGCGCGAAACGCTTCCCAGGCTGTTTGGCTCGCCATGAGCGCGGCCTCTGTGTTTGTCCCGCCGGCATCGTTGTCCCGCTCCGCTGCGGCAATCATGGCCGCCTCCAGTGCGTTGAACAGCGCCGCTTCCACACCTTCCTCGTCATCAGCCACGCAAGAGCCAACCTCCTCCTGGCTGCCGGTGCCGCATTCCAGTGCCGGATTGGCATTGGCGGGCAGGGTTAACAGCGCAACCGCAAGGATAGGGACCGGAAGAAAGGCAGAGTTCAGCATGGCAGACACCTCCTGCCCCTATGCTACGCCCCCTGCGCCTTTCAAACAAGAAAACCCCGGCGCAGGCCGGGGTTTCGTGTGTTTCCGCACATGCAGAGGGTTACTTGCTGCAGCGCTTTTCCGCATCTTCAATCGCCGCGGTGAAGCCCAGCAGCGAGAAAGTATCCTTGGTCTGGGTGCCCCGCGCCGACCGCGCAGTCAGCACCGCACTGGCGCCGCGTTTCATGGCGGTGACGATCTTGGAATCGTCCGCTGGCGTTGCCGGCCAGGCCCATTCGCCTTCGGTGAACAGCTCAAACTCGGACTCGCCGATTGCCATGTTCACGGTGGACCCCGGCGCAAACGGATAGCCGCCGGTAAAGCTCACCTCGCCCTTGGGCGCATCGCTGCTGCGGAAGGTGACAAACAGCTGGATCTCGCTGCGGCGCACCGCCACGACACGGCCGTCACGGGTGTTCACGGTCTCCTTCGGTGCGGAAACCCCCCAGCACTCGTTGGGGTCATTGCCCTCGAAAACGCTCCAATCGACCTTGGCCGCAACCCGGTTGTTCGACGTTTCCTGTGCAGTTGCTGCGGTTGCCAATGCTGCCAGACACAGGCCCGCAGCCACGCGGGCGAGTTTCAATGCCATTTGTCCCGACTCCAAGACTGTTCTCTCATACCTCAAAACCAAGCAAAGGGCCCGCAGCGTTCTTCCGCTGTCTGGTCCCGATCCCTTCGCTTGCGCTACACAAGCACACTAACGTAACTAGCACCACGGGCGAAAGTGCGTTTTGGCAGGAATTCGCCCAGAAAACATGAGGGGAGACATCATGCCGAATCCAGTGCCCATGGCCGAAGTCTGGCGCGGCCCGCTGCTGGAAAGCCTGCATCTGGGCCATGCCGTCATTTGTGACGACAGCGGCCAGGTGGTGCGCAGCTGGGGCGATCCGGACGCAGTGATCTATCCGCGCAGCTCCGCCAAGATGATCCAGGCGCTGCCACTGATCACCTCTGGTGCTGCCGCGCGGTATGGTTTGAACCCGGAACAGCTGGCGCTGGCCTGCGCCTCGCACAACGGCGCGCATATTCACACGGACCGGGTTAACGCCTGGCTTAGTCAGCTGGGTATGACTGATGACGACTTCCGCTGCGGCCCGCAGCTGCCGGACGACATCCCCGCCCGCAATGAGCTGATCAAAACCGACAACAGCCCCTGCCAAGTGCACAACAACTGCTCCGGCAAGCACGCGGGCTTCCTGACTCTGAACCAGTACCTGGGCGGCGGTACTGAATACATCGAGGTGGACCACCCGGTGCAGCAGGCCTGTCTGGCTGCGTTTGAGGAAACCACCGGCCAGGACAGCCCCGGCTATGGCATCGACGGCTGCTCGGCGCCGAACTTTGCCACTACCGTCACCGGGCTGGCGCGCTCAATGGCCTGGTTTGCCAGCGCCGCGGACCGCTCCGATCGCGCGTCCGAGGCAGCGCAGCAGCTGGTCGCCGCCATGACCGCGCATCCCGATCTGGTGGCCGGCGAAACCCGCTGCTGCACCAACCTGATGCGGGCAATGGGCGGCAAGGTGGCGATCAAAACCGGGGCTGAGGCGGTGTTCATCGCCATCCTGCCGGAACAAAAATTGGGCGTGGCGCTGAAGATCTCCGATGGCAGCACCCGCGCCAGCGAATGCGCGATTGCGGCGCTGATGGTCAGCCTCGGCGTGCTGGATGCGGATAACCCCGAGACCGCAAAGTACATGAACAAAATGCTCTACAGCCGCCGCGGGCTGGAATGCGGATCCATCCGACCCGCCGCCGAGCTGCTGTTCTGAAAACAAATGCCCCGGTTCAGGACCGGGGCATTTTCTTACATTTCCATGTCGATGATTTCAGCGACTTCAACTGAGCCGCTGCCGTCTGCCACCATCGGGCAGCCCTTGGCCATCTCGCAGGCCGCGTCCTGATCGGCGGCTTCCACCACGGAATAGCCTGACAGTGGATTGGCGCCGCCATTATCGACCACCCCGCCAGCGCTGACGGTTTTGGACATCCCAACCGGTGCACCCGGCACTTTCAGGGCATCACCCATACCTCCCATCCAGTCCTTCCAGGCCTGCATGACCCTGGCGCCTTCCTCCTCGCTCTCCGGGGTCTTGCCGCCGTGATAGGCAAAAACGAACTGTGGCATTGGTCTACTCCCTTGGTTTTGTTGATGGTTCAGTCTTCTGCGGACAGCAGCGCCTCCAGCTTTCGCAGGGTTGAGGTCCAGCCGTCTTCGTGGCGCGCGGCAATGCCGTCATCGCCCAGATCCCGGTGGTCGACCACCAGCATGGCGCCATCCCCAGTGGCTGCAACGGTCAGAGTGACATGGCTCTCATCGCCGCGGCTGCCGTCGTCGCCGTGCCAGGCCCAGGTGAAGCCAACCGATTTCGGCGCATCCACATGGGTCACCTGGCCGGAAACATGGAACCGCTGGCCGTCGCTGTTCTGCATGACCGAGTACCAGGGGCCGGTGCGGCTCAGGTTCAGGTCATGTTCCGGAATGGTAACCCCTTCCGGCCCCCACCATTGAAGCAGCTTGTCCGGCGTTGTCACCCAGGCAAACAGTTTCTCCGGGCTGACCGGAAATGTCCGCTTCAGCTGCAGGTCGCTCATGCCTCGTCCTCCATCAGGGCCGCTTCCAGCCTGTCCAGGCTCCCTTCCCAGAAGGCGCGCCGCGATTGCGTCCATTCGGCGATCATCCGCAGCCCTTCAGGCCGGGCAGAATAGAGCCGCTTAGTGCCCTCAGCCCGTTGGGTTATCAGCCCGGCCTCGCGCAGGACTTTCAGATGGCGCGAGATCGCCGGAGCCGAAATGCCTGCTCCGGGGGCCAGATCCCCGGCGGGCAGTTCGCCCTCAGTAATTAACTGATCCACGATCATCAGCCGGGTTTCGTCTGACAGCGCGGCAAAGGATTTCAGAATCGGTACCATGCTATTTATTAGCATGTTTGTTAATTAATGGAAATGTTAAATATGGGGCAAAGCCAGAGCCGACCTTACATCATATCCCACAGCAGCTTGGCCGCGAGCGAGACAGAGGTCACCACCAGCAGCGGCTTGATCACCTTTGCCCCCTGCTTCTTGGCCAGCCCCGCTCCCGCCCGCGCACCGGCAATCTGGGCGCAGCCCATCAGCAGGCCGGTGATCCACCAGGGCGTCGCAAAGAAGGAAAACGCCAGCAGACCGCCTGCATTGGAGGCGAAATTCAGCAGCTTGGTATGGGCGGTTGCACGCAGGATGCCGTAGCCCGCCAGCGACACAAAGGCGAGCATGTAGAAGCTGCCCGCGCCAGGCCCCAGCAGCCCGTCATAGGCCCCGCACAGCGGAACGATGAGGGCGGTGAACAGGGCGGGGGACAAGCGGCGGTGCCGGTCGAGATCATCCAGCCCCTTCTTCTGCGCAAAGAAAATGGCGATCCCGATCAGCAGCACCGGCAGGATCACCCGGATCCATTCGGTTGGCAGGTAGGCCACCAGAAACGCGCCCGCAACTGCCGCCGCAAAGGCAATTAGCGCAGGCCCAGTCTGCGTCTTCAGGTCAACATGCCCGGCGCGCGCATAGGCGGCCGCCGCGGTGCCGGCGCCGAATAATGCCTGAACCTTGTTTGTTGCAAGCGCGGTGACCGGATTGGCGCCGGCGAGCATCAGAACCGGGACCGTGACCAGCCCGCCGCCGCCTGCAATTGCGTCAATGAACCCGGCAGCAAACCCCGCCGCCAGCAACAGCAGCAGGGTCTCGAAACCCACTTCCAGCATCTAATTGATCAGCCTTTGAATTCGTCCTGGGCGTAGCCCTGGATGTACAAGAGCGCTGTCAGGTCGCCGTGATTGATGCGGATATCGCATTCCGCCGCGACCGAGGGCTTGGCATGCAGCGCCACACCTGCGCCCGCGCGCTTCAGCATCCCCAGGTCATTGGCGCCGTCGCCCACCGCAATCACATCCGCCTCCGCGATACCAAGCCGGGTGGAGATCTGCTCCAGCGCCTCCACCTTGGCCTCCCGCCCCAGGATCGGCCGGCCCGCTTCGCCGGTCAGCTTGCCGTCTTCGGTCAGCAGCGTGTTTGCGCGGTTCTCGTCAAATCCCAGTACTTCTGCGACCCGCGCCGTGAACGCCGTGAAGCCGCCAGAAACAAGCGCCGCATAGGCGCCCTCCGCCTTCATCGTCGCCAGCAGCTGCTTGCCGCCGGGCATCAGGGTAATGCGCTCTTCCAGAACCTTGGCGATTACCGTCTCCGGCAGCCCCTTCAGCAGCCCGACCCGCTCTGTTAGCGCGCCTTCGAAATCCAGTTCGCCGTTCATCGCCCGCGCGGTGATGTCCTTCACCCGCGCGCCGACGCCTGCCTCCTCGGCCAGCTCATCAATGCATTCCTGCTGGATCATGGTCGAATCCATGTCGGCCAGCAGCATCTTTTTCCTGCGCCCGGCGCTGGGCTGAATGACCAGATCCACGCCCATGCCCTGCAGGTCCGCCCAGACGTCCCAGCGGTTATCCGGCATCTGCTTCAACGGAAACTCTGCCGCGACTCCCAGCGCCAGCCACACCGCTTCATCACCGCCCCAGGCATTGCGCAGCGATTCGATCAGCGCGGGCTCCAGCACCGGTCGGGCAGGGTTGCAAAGCAGGGTGGCGGTGTACATCGGCAGGCTCCGTTCCAGCGCTGTTTGCCTATGTCATAGCGCCCTGCCGCGGGAACAGCCAGACAGCAAAAAACTGCGGAAATCCGGAGGCATCATAAGGAGCGGCCCTTTGCGCCATTTCAGCGCGGCTGTTTCCGATGGTGGAAATTCATGTCGCAAAAAACAGATGAACAGCCGCATTTTTCTGAAATTTCTGTTGCGTGCCGCGCTGCAGCACACTAGCTCTGATCACGGGACACCCCTCCCCAACGAGGGGCGCTTATCTGGAAGGGTAGCATTTATGGCTATTGAACAACCTGCCGCGCGGCCGGCCAATCCGCGTTTTTCGTCCGGCCCTTGCGCCAAACCCCCCGTCTTTGATCTGAGCAAACTTGCAGGCGCGCCGCTGGGCCGCTCACACCGCGCCGCGGTGGGCAAGGAGAAGCTGAAAGCAGCGATCGAAGGCACCCGCGAGATCCTGAACATCCCCGCTGATTACAAGATCGGTATCGTTCCCGCCTCCGACACCGGCGCGGTGGAAATGGCGATGTGGAACCTGCTCGGCGCCCGCGGCGTCGAGATGCTGGCCTGGGAAAGTTTCGGCTCCGGCTGGGTCACCGACGCGGTTAAACAGCTGAAGCTCGACGCCACCGTCAAAACCGCCGACTATGGCCAGATCGTGGACCTCGGCACCGTCGATTTCACCAACGACGTCGTCTTCACCTGGAACGGCACCACTTCCGGCGTGCGCGTCCCCAACGGCGACTGGATCCCGGCGGACCGCGAAGGCCTGACGATCTGCGACGCCACCTCCGCCGCCTTTGCGCAGTATCTGCCGTGGGACAAGCTGGATGTGACCACCTTCTCCTGGCAGAAGGTGCTGGGCGGCGAAGCTGCGCACGGCATGATCATCCTCAGCCCCCGCGCAGTGGAGCGTCTGGAGAGCTACACACCTGCATGGCCGCTGCCCAAGATCTTCCGCCTGACCAAGGGCGGCAAGCTGATCGACGGCATCTTCCAGGGCGCGACCATCAACACCCCCTCGATGCTGGCGGTGGAGGACTACCTGCTGGCGCTCGACTGGGCCCGCTCGGTAGGCGGCATGGAAGGCCTGCGCGAGCGCGCCTACGCGAACCTCGCCGCAGTGCAAAGCTTCGTGCAGGACAACCCCTGGATCGCCTTCCTAGCGGAACAGCCGGAATACCGATCCAACACGTCTGTTTGCCTCAAGTTCACCGACGAGCGCATCCAGGACGGCGCTGCCTTTGCCAAGGCCGTCGCCAAACGGCTGGAAGCTGAAGGCGTCGCCTACGACATCGGCGCCTACCGCGACGCGCCTCCGGGCCTGCGCATCTGGTGCGGCGGCACGGTGGAAGCCTCTGACGTGGCAACCCTGATGCCCTGGATCAAATGGGCCTTCGAGGCCGAGATCGCCGCGCAGACCGAAGCGGCCTGAGCAACCTCAAAGGCGGGCGGCTACGCCCGCCGTCCCAGCACAGACATTCTAAGGACCACAGACATGGCTCCCAAAGTACTCATCTCCGACAAGCTGTCCGAGGCCGCCGTTCAGATCTTCCGCGACCGCGGCATTGACGTCGACTTCCTGCCCGACGTGGGCAAGGACAAAGATAAACTGGCGGAAATCATCGGCCAGTACGACGGCCTCGCGATCCGCTCCGCCACCAAGGTGACCGACAAGATCCTTGAGAACGCCGAGAACCTCAAGGTGATCGGCCGCGCCGGCATCGGCACCGACAACATCGACAAGGAGGCCGCCTCCAAGCGCGGCGTCATTGTGATGAACACCCCGTTCGGCAACATGATCACCACCGCCGAACATGCGATTGCGATGATGTTCGCGGTTGCCCGCCAGCTGCCGGAGGCCTCGGCCTCCACCCATGCCGGCAAATGGGAAAAGTCCAAGTTCATGGGCACCGAACTGACCGCCAAGACCCTGGGCGTTATCGGCGCCGGTAACATCGGCGGCATCGTCTGCGACCGCGCCCGCGGCCTCAAGATGAAGGTGGTGGCCTATGACCCCTACCTGAGCACCGAGAAAGCCGACAAGATGGGCGTCGAGAAGGTGGAGCTGGATGAGCTGCTGACCCGTGCCGATTTCATCACCCTGCACGTGCCGCTGACCGACCAGACCCGCAACATCCTGTCCAAGGAGAACCTTGAGAAGACCAAGAAGGGCGTGCGCATCATCAACTGCGCCCGCGGCGGCCTGGTGGACGAGGGCGCGCTGGCGGAACTGCTGACCTCCGGCCATGTGGCCGGCGCCGCCTTCGACGTTTTCTCGGAGGAGCCGGCCAAGGAAAACGCCCTGTTCGGCCTGCCCAACGTGGTCTGCACCCCGCACCTGGGCGCCGCCACCACCGAGGCGCAGGAAAACGTCGCCCTGCAGGTGGCAGAGCAGATGTCCAACTACCTGCTGACCGGCGCGGTTGAAAACGCGCTCAACATGCCCAGCGTCACCGCTGAGGAAGCCAAGGTCATGGGCCCCTGGATCAAGCTGGCCGATCATCTGGGCAGCTTCGTCGGCCAGATGACAGATGAGCCGATCAAGGCGATCAACATCCTCTATGACGGTGTCGCCGCCGGCATGAACCTGGATGCGCTGAACTGCGCGGTGGTTGCCGGCATCATGAAACGCGCCAACCCGGAGGTGAACCTGGTCTCCGCGCCCGTTGTTGCCAAGGAGCGCGGCGTGCAGATTTCCACCACCAGCCAGGACAAATCCGGCTCCTTCGACGGCTATGTCAAAGTGACCGCGGTGACCTCCAAGCGCGAACGCTCGGTGGCCGGCACTGTGTTCTCCGACGGCAAGCCGCGGTTCATCCAGATCAAGGGCATCAACATCGACGCCGACGTCGGCGCGCATATGCTCTACACCACAAACGAGGACGTGCCCGGCATCATCGGCACCTTGGGCCACACCCTGGGCGACCACGGCGTCAACATCGCCAACTTCACCCTGGGCCGCTCCGAGGCCGGCGGCGAAGCCATTGCGCTTCTCTATGTGGATAATGAAGTCCCGGCAGAGGTGCGCGCCAAACTGGCGGAAACCGGTCTGTTCAACCAGATCAAGCCGCTGCAGTTCGACGTCGTCTGACCCGTCTGGCATAATCTTGCAAAAGCCCCCGCCATTGCTGCGGGGGCTTTTCCGTTGTCACCTCTGGTGCGCGATCGTTGCCTTCTCCGGCCGGCTGCGCAGAACAATAACGCCGAAAACCAGCATCGACACCAGCGCCGCCAGTGATCCGGCCTGGGCCAGCACCTCTGTGCGCTCCTGGATCGCCAGCGGGATACCCGGAACCAGCAGCCCCAGAGACAGCACGGTTGCAGCCAGATGCAGCCGCGGCAGCCTACCTTCACCGGCGCTTGGCACCAGATGATAATAAAACGCATAGATCGCGCAGCTGACCCAGCCCAGCAGGTTCAGATGCCCGTGCGCCGGCGACAGCAGGTGATCCTGGCTCGCCGACATCTGGACCCCCCAAACCATGCCGCCCAGGGCACACACCACTGCAATCAGCATGAACGGCCGTGCAATTCCATTCATCACTTGTCCCTCCCATGTCGCGGTTCCGTTTCTCCCATCACCGGAACGCCGCGGATTTCGAAACGCCAGCCTAGCATACTTCACTGATCTTTTGGGAAAACCGGCGGGGTGGGACATTTCTGCGGGGTTGAGGTGCAAGGCTTGATCCGGCATCAAAACATCAGCAGCAAAGGACATGTGATGACTTCCCCGATCTACGCCATTGGCGATATCCACGGCCAGCTTGCCATGCTGGAACAGGCGCTGGCGCTGATTGAGGCGGACGGCGGCGCAGATGCCCGCATCGTCTTCCTTGGCGATTACACCGACCGGGGTCCGGACAGCTGCGGCGTGATCGAACGGCTGGTCCAGGGCCAGGCCGCGGGCCGAAACTGGGTCTTCCTCAAGGGCAACCACGACCGCATGTTCTCAATGTTCCTCGAGGATTACCCGCGCAACGATGCCCGGCTGCTGGTCGGCTATCATTGGCTGCACGAGCGCATTGGCGGCATTGAGACTCTGCAATCCTACGGCGTGGAGGTCGCAGACGGCGACCGCATCTACCAGACCCACGCCCGCGCCCGCGCCGCGGTTCCGCAGGCGCATCTAAATTTTCTTGCGGGCCTGAAACCTTATCATCAGGAGGGTGAACTGCTGTTCGTCCACGCAGGCATCCGCCCCAGCCTTCCGCTGGAGAGCCAAAGCGAAGACGACCTGATCTGGATCCGGCAGGAGTTCCTGAACGACGAACGCGCCCACCCCTGGCTGGTGGTGCATGGGCACACTCCGGGGAAACGGGCGGAGCATCACGTGAACCGGGTCAACCTCGACAGCGGCGCCGGCTACGGCCGCCCGCTCACCGCTGCAGTGTTCGAAGGCCGCGATTGCTGGCTGCTGACAGACGCAGGCAGGGTGCTGCTGGAACCCTGATCCGCTTTTCATCTTTCCACAAGAACTCTGGGGGTGAGCGCCAAAGGCGCGAGGGGGCAAAGCCCCCTCAACCGGACATCACGTCCAGTCCAGCACCACCTTGCCGCTGGAGCCTGATTTCATCGCCGCAAAGCCTTCGGCGAAATCATCGACGCCGAACCGGTGGGTGATCACCCGGCTCACATCCAGCCCGTTCTGCAGCATCGCGATCATCTTGTACCAGGTCTCGAACATCTCGCGCCCGTAGACGCCCTTGATGGTGATCGCTTTGAACACAATGCGCGACCAGTCGACCGGCGATTTGCCCGGTGGAATGCCCAACAGGGCAATCTTGCCGCCCATCACCAGTGCCTCCACCATCTGGTCGAGGGCCGCCTGCGACCCGGACATCTCCAGCCCGACGTCGAAGCCCTGTTTCAGACCCAACTCGCGCACCACATCCTGCAGGTCCTCCTGCGCCACGTTCACCGCGCGCACCGCCGGCACCACATGTTCCGCAAGGCTCAGCCGGTCCGGGTTGATGTCGGTGATCACCACATGCCGCGCGCCGGCATGTTTCGCCACCGCTGCCGCCATGATGCCAATGGGACCTGCGCCGGTGATCAGCACGTCCTCGCCCAAAAGATCAAAGCTCAGCGCCGTATGCACCGCATTGCCCAGCGGGTCGAGGATAGCGCCGATCTCATCCGGAATATCCTCCGGCAGCGGCACCACGTTGAAGGCCGGCAGTTTCAGATACTGGGCAAAGGCGCCCTGCTCATTCACCCCGATACCGCGGGTTCCGGGGTCCAGGTGGAACTTGCCGGCCCGGCTCTGGCGCGAGTCGGTCTTGATCAGATGCCCCTCGCCGGAGCAGCGCTGCCCCACCTCCAGATCGGTGACATTGCGCCCGATCTCGACAATTTCGCCGGCAAACTCATGGCCGGTGATCATCGGCACCGGCACGGTATGCGATGCCCATTCATCCCAGTTCCAGATGTGGATATCGGTGCCGCAGATGCCGGTCTTCTTCACCTTGATCAGCACCTCGTCGGGGCCGATCTCCGGCACCGGCGCCTGCACCATCCACAGACCCTCCTGCGGATGGCTCTTCTCCAGCGCCTTCATCGTGTTCGGACGGCTCATGATACAATTCCCAATTCCTTGCCCACCTTGCCAAAGGCGGCCAATGCCCGGTCCAGCTCTTCCTTGGTTAGAGCCGCATTCATCTGGGTGCGGATGCGCGCCTGGCCGCGCGGCACCACCGGGAAGAAGAAGCCGGAGACATAGACGCCCTCATCAAACAGCTTGGCCGCCATGTCCTGCGCCAGCTGCGCCTCGCCCAGCATCACCGGGATGATCGGATGCTCACCCGGCAGCAGGTCAAAACCTAGCTTTTCCAGCCCCGCGCGCCAGTACTTGGCATTCTCGAACAGCTGCGCCCGCAGCCCGTCCCCTTCCTCCACCAGCCGGATCGCCTCCAGCCCGGCAGCAACAATCGATGGCGGCAGCGAATTGGAGAACAGATAGGGCCGCGCCCGCTGCCGCAGCAGGTCGATCACTGGCTGCGGCCCGGCGATATAACCGCCGATGGCCCCCCCAAGTGCTTTGCCCAAAGTTCCCGTCAGGATGTCCACGTCCACCCCGAAATGCTCCGGCGTGCCGGCGCCTGTCGCACCCATGAAACCGGTGGCGTGGCAGTCATCCACCATCACCACCGCATCGTATTTGTCCGCCAGCGCCCGGATCTCCGGCAGCTTGGCCAGATAACCGTCCATCGAGAACACGCCGTCGGTTGCAATCATGATATGCCGTGCACCGTCCTCGCGGGCCTGCTTCAGCCAGGCCTCCAGGTCGTTCATGTCGCTATTCAGGTAGCGGTAGCGCTTGGCCTTGCACAGCCGGATCCCGTCGATGATCGACGCATGGTTCAGGCTGTCGGAGATGATCGCATCCTCCGGCCCCAACAGCGGCTCGAACAGCCCGCCATTAGCGTCGAAACAGGCGGCAAACAGGATCGCATCATCTTTGCCGAGGAACTTCGCCAGCCGCTGCTCCAGCTCCCGGTGAATGTCCTGGGTGCCGCAGATGAACCGCACCGACGCCATGCCGAACCCTTTCGGCTCCATCGCGTCCTTTGCAGCATTGATCAGGGCGGGGTGGTCGGCCAGACCCAGATAGTTGTTGGCGCACAGGTTGATCACTTCGCGCCCGCCAACCGTGATCTCGCCCCCCTGCGGGGAGGTGATCATTCGCTCGCGCTTGTACAGCCCCTCGCCCTCGATCTGGGCCAGCGTGTTGGAGATGTCGGTCAGAAAAGCAGTGGACATGCGCAAACTCCCTTGGTGTCTCGAGTCGCGTGTCTATCATAGCGGATGCGTTTCCGGAATACAGGATTTCAGGATTGCGGAAAAAAATCCGTGAAACTGGAATGTGTGAGTGGAAATCCGCCAAACCGGACTATCTGCCACTGAAACAGGGAGGCGTGCGTCCATGGCAAAGGTCACAGGAATCGGCGGGGTATTCATCAAGGCACGCGGCGACGCCAGAGCACTGGCCAAGTGGTACAGCGACCATCTGGGACTGGACCTGCAGGAATTCGGCGGTGCGGTCCTGAACTGGCAGGACGACACCGCAGAGGATGGCGGTCTGACCGTCTGGGGCACCGCAGATGCGGACGGCACCTGGTTTGACCCCAGCACCGCCGGTTTCATGATCAACTACCGGATCGACGATATGGACGGGATGATCGCACAGCTCACGGACGCAGGCATCCCGGTGCTGAAAGGGCCGGATGCCCATGAAAACGGCCGCTTCGCCTGGATCATGGATCCTGAAGGCAACAAGGTTGAACTGTGGGAACCCAAGCTCTGGGATGAGAAGAACAAAGGCTGACACCCGCACAAAAGAAAACGCGGCCCCTTTTCAGGGACCGCGCTTCCGATCAGTACTGCTGCGAGGCTTATGCCAGCTGCAGGTTCACCGCCGACTCGCGGCCGTCACGGCCGGGCTCGATGTCGAAGGTAACTTTCTGGTTGTCCGCCAGGCCGGTCAGGCCGGAACGCTCAACAGCGGAAATGTGCACGAACACATCTTTGCTGCCGCCCTCGGGCGCGATGAAGCCGTAGCCTTTGGTGGTGTTGAACCATTTTACGGTGCCGGTGGCCATATCCGTAGTCTCCTTTTTGATGCTGCCCGCGGAAGTGCGGCAGCCTGGCGTAGTCGGTCTGGATCGAGAGACTGAAAGCGCCGGTAAACGGGAGACAGTGGATCGACAAGAATAACGTTAGCGGACCACATATGGGCCGGACCCCCGAGTCGTTCAAGGGGAATGTGCATAAAAGGCACAAGGTGGGGATTTCCTGCCGAAAAGTGCAGGCAAAACTTACCAGTACGGCTGGAACGGGGTTGGACTACGCATTCTTCACAATCAGAAACACCCGTGCCGGCCCCTCCGGTGCGGTGATCGAATGGGCGACGTCGGCGGCATAGCGCGCGGTGTCGCCGGCCTGCAGCTGGTCCCTTGCGTTGCCGGAGCTGACTGCAATCTCGCCTTCCAGTACCGTCAGCTGCTCCACCGCGCCGCGGGTGTGCGGTTGGCTGACCAGCGCGCCGCCCTGATCGAACCGGATGTCATAGACCTCATGCCCGCCAGCCTCTTCCGGCGGTGACAGGATGCGGATGCGGCAGCCCTGGCCCATGTTCTCGATCTTGGGCACATCCGACGCGCGCAGCACCTCGATCCGGTCCTGCATGTCGCCCGCTTCCAGAAGGCCCGCAAAATCCACCTGCAGCGCGCGGGTCAGGTTCCACAGCGTTGCAATGGTGGGGGAGCTTTCGCCGCGCTCGATCTGGCTCACCATCGAGCGGCTGACGCCCGACAGGTTCGCCACCGCCTCCAGGCTCAGGCCCTGGGCGCGGCGCGCCTCCTTCAGGCGGGCGGGCAGCAGGGTCAGGATATCGTCTGTGTTTTCCGTCATGACGGATTCTCTGCGCCGATGGGCTGCATTTGTCAATTGATCCGGCAAACTGCAGATGCTGCGCCGCGGCGGTGCACAGGGGGTGTACAGGGGGTGCACGGGGGGTGACGCCGCGTTCCCATGACGGCACGTCCCGGCAGACAGGTCGATGCTGCGGGCGCATACTGGCGCCAACGCAGGAGTTGAGGAGTAAGACCAATGACAGAGATCGTGATCCTGGACGGCGCCCGCACCGCCATCGGTACCTTCGGCGGCGCGCTGGCAAACACCGCGCCGATCGACCTGGCTGCCACCGTTTCCAAGGCAGCACTTGAACGCTCCGGGGTGGAGGGCGGCCAGATCGGCCATGTGGTGTTCGGCCATATCATCAACACCGAACCCCGCGACATGTACCTGAGCCGGGTTGCGGCGATGCAGGCAGGCGTCCCGGACGTGGTACCTGCAATGAATGTGAACCGCCTCTGCGGCTCCGGCGTGCAGGCAATTGTCTCAGCCTTTCAATCGCTTGCCCTAGGGGATGCGGAGTTTGCCCTGGCCGGCGGCGCCGAGAATATGTCGCGCAGCCCCTATATCCTCCAGCAAAGCCGCTGGGGCGCCAAGATGGGTGATGTGAAATCGCTCGACATGATGCTGGGCGCGCTGAACTGCCCCTTCGGCACCGGCCATATGGGGGTGACGGCTGAGAACGTCGCCGATGAGCACGGCATCACCCGCGCGCAGATGGACGAGTTTGCCCTCACCAGCCAGACCCGCGCCGCGGCGGCGATCGAGGCGGGCCATTTCAAGTCCCAGATCACGCCCGTGGAGGTCAAGGTGAAGCGCGACATGGTGCCCTTCGAAGTGGACGAGCACCCCAAGCCCACCACGCCAGAGGCGCTGGCGGGCCTGCGCGCTGTGTTCCAGAAGGACGGCCGGGTAACTGCCGGAAATGCCAGTGGAATCAACGACGGCGCCGCGGCCATGGTACTGGCCACTGCCGCCGCTGCAGAGCGGGCCGGGCTGAAACCCAAGGCGCGGATTCTGGGCTATGCCCATGCAGGTGTGCGCCCCGAGGTGATGGGCATCGGCCCGGTGCCCGCGGTGCGCAACCTGCTGGCGAAGACCGGGCTGTCTGCCGGCGATTTCGACGTGATCGAGTCGAACGAGGCCTTTGCCTCGCAGGCGTTGGCGGTGAACAAGGAGCTGGGGCTGGATCCGGCCAAGGTGAACCCCAACGGCGGCGCCATTGCGCTGGGCCACCCGGTGGGGGCCACAGGTGCCATTATCACCTTGAAAACACTTTATGAACTGGAGCGAACCGGCGGTTCCAAAGGGCTGATCACCATGTGCATTGGCGGCGGTCAGGGTATCGCACTGGCGGTTGAGCGCATTTGATTGCAAACGGCATGGGATTGCGAATGACGGGGTCCCATGTCTGGCCTTCACCATTGGGAGCTCTTTGTTTAACGGGCATATTACGCTTCTTTCATATACAGGAGATGCAATTCAAAGTAGAAATAAAGAAACGGTAGGAATCAAAGAATATTAACAACTTCTTACCGAAGCTTCGCTGGAATAACTTCTACGGGATAGTTGACCAGCGATCCGGCACAAGGCTCGCGCGCTGCCAGGGCAGCCTGCTGGATGGTAAGGGGGTAAAATGACAGCCAAGGTCCTGCTTCTGGAAGACGACAAGGGTGTCCGGTTCACGTTCGAGATGGCTTTGCGGGACGCCGGATATGATGTCACCGCCGTTGCCAGTTGTTCCGAAGCCATCTCAGCTCTTTCCGGCATCGAAACCGGTATTTTGATCCTTGATCTGAAGATCGGGGAGGAAATGTCCTTGCCAGTGGCGGATTATGCCGCGCTCATGCGCCCCGATATTCCGGTGGTCTACATCACCGGCAGCCGGCTGTTCACCGGCGGAGAACTGTTTGGGCTGAGCCGCAATATCCGGTGGGTGCTGCACAAGCCGGTTAACCTGCCGGACCTTGTAAGCATGGTCGACTATGTAACCGGCCAGAGTGTTACCGCAGAAGCAAGCTGAGCAGGTTCCGGGACCTAGCTGCAGGCAATTGTAAAGATGGCGCCTTTGCCTTGGTCTGCATCGGCTGTGAACTGCCAGTTGTGGCGGCGGCAAATCTCCGCACAAGTCGACAGTCCGATGCCGCTGCCTTCGATTTCACGGTGTGCGCGATGAAACGGCTGGAGGATCAAGAACTTGTCTTTGGGGTCAAAACCGGTTCCATTATCCGAAACTGACAGTTGCCATTTGTTCGGCCCTGCGGAAGATTGTCTGATTTTGATTTCCAGAGGGCGCCCAGGGTGCCGGTACTTGATTGCGTTGGTCAACAGGTTGGTGAGGACGAGGTGCAGCAGGGTAGGGTCGGCATGCAGCCGGAAACCGTTGCCTGACACGCTGATTTGGCCGCCGCAGGCTTGCAGCTCCTGGGCAAGGCCTGCGCAGGCCTCTGATACTGCGTCCTGAATTGAAATTTCCTGAATGTTGATCCGGGCGGACGTTGAAACCGAATGTTCCAAAAGCTCCGTTGTCAGCCGGTCCATCTGGCTGGTGGCCCGGCTCATGTGCTTCAGGAATTCCTGGGCTGTCTCCGGCAGACCGGCGGCATAGTGCTGCGAGAAGTAGTGCAAGGCGCCATTCAGGGTGCTGATCGGTGTTCGCAGATCATGAGAGGCGGCGTGGGCAAAGGCCTCCATCGACAGCAAGGTTTCCTGCAGTTTCAGGTTGGCTTCCTTGGCGCTGCGCAGCTCATCGTTGAGCTTGCTGCGCAGGTCATTCATTTGCCGGAACGACTCAGCGGTGACTCGCAGCTGGTCATGGGTCAACATGATCAGCCGCTCACCCTTGGCGTCAGACTTTAACAGCGAAACGCGGAAATCCGTTTCTGGCGCCGTGGACGGGCGGATGTTCGCATTCATGGGCAAAGTCGTTGCGCCATGCGCTGTGCCTTGCCTGAGCCTTGCAATCACCCGGTCCGGATCCAGCAGGGTCAGGCTGCTGATGCATGTGCCTTGAAGCGCACCGCTGCCGGGTTCGCAACCCGGTGCGAAACTGCGTTCGGCCCTGCGGTTGCACGCAAGAATGCGGCCATTCCAATCGAGGACAAAGGACGCATAGGGAGACCAGAAAAAGGCGTTTCCCAAGACCTCAGCGTCCAGGTTGTTCCCATCCGGCATCAATGCAGTCACCGCCTAGGGGCCGGTTTGTCCGCGGGTGCAGGCTGCAAAATGCGGGCGGACGCGGGATGAGCCTGGTCCGCCTGCATGACCTTGAAAGGTTTAGTGCAACACAACACGCGCGTTTTACTCCGGTTCACGCCGGTAAAGCTGCAGGCCGCCAAAGACATGGGTTATGCGGTCTGCATCGCCGCTCCGGGCTTGTGCAAACAGTTCTGCTGCGGCGTAGCTGCCATCGCTGGTCTGCAGGCGCAGCGGGTAGTGGAACGGCTGTCCCATCGTCAGGACATCCTGCAGCCCGTCCTTGGCAAAATCCCGGTCCTCAGGGTGGATGCGCTCCAGCATCATTTCCACCGACGGGACGTGCTTTCCCTGAGCATACCCCAGAAGATCGTACATCGGCGGGTTCCAGGACGGCACGTTGTTGACCACATCAAAGGAGAAAATGCCAACGGCGAAATGATTCTGCACCGCTGCGCTGCAGCCCAGCATGAGGTCGCGCTCGTCAAACTTTGCCTTGTCCCAGCACACGCCGATCAACTGGATGTTTTCGCCATGGGAATCCTGGAAAACCATCAGGCTGCCCCCGATGTTCAGGGTGTTTCCGCTGTCATCGAAGAAGCGTGCATCAAATTCGAAGGAGCCGCCGTCCTTGAACAGAGGGTCAAGCTGCAACTGCAAGCTTGCACGGTCTTCGGGGTGGGCGCGCGCCAGAATCGTGTCAAGGCTCAGGCCGGCTGCGGTGTCATCCATCCCCAGAATGGCATGCACCTCTGGCGAGACGTAGGTATCGTTGGATTGCAGGTTCTGCGTCCAGAACCCGACCCTGGTTACTTTGCTGATCTGCCGGAGGACATCATTGAAAGGTTCGTTGTCGAACCGGGACACAGTGATAGAGATGCCGATGAGCCTTTGGTGCATGTCCAGAACGGGTGACAGGATCAGGGTGTAGTAGTCGCTGCCTGACAGGACGGGAATGCGGCGCGTTTCCTGCAGCCGCAGCACTGTGTTGGCAATTGGCGCAAGTGCCGGGAAGCCATTGGGCAGGTTGCAATGGCTGAGGTGCAGGCCGGTCGGAGGAAGCTCGCCAATGCCAAATACCTCCTGCGCGACGCGCGACAGCCGCCGGATGATCAGCGCCTGATCCGCCAGCGCAATGGCATAAGGCGAAGAGACCAGCATCGCTTCCAGCTCGGAGGCCAGCGCCTGGCGCTCTGCCGAGCTGATCTGCAATTCCTCGTTGACGGTCAGCAGCTCTTCATTGGTGGATTGCAGTTCTTCGTTGGAGGTTTCCAGTTCTTCATTTGTGGCCTGGAACTCCTCGTTGGTGGACTGCAGCTCCTCGTTGGCGGTCTGAAGTTCCTCGATCGTCTGCTGCAGCGCCTCCTGGGTGGAGCGGATTTCCAGCTCCATCCGCTCGACATAGTCCCGCTGTTCCCGGTCGGAAATTTCGCTGAAGTTCAGCTCCTTTTCCTCCTCGAACTTGGAATTGATCGCCAGCAGGCAATGCAGTTCGCCACCCTTGTGGTTGAAGAAGGGGAAGGCCTGCAGCTGAACGCGGTTGCCATTGGGCAAGGAGGCTTTATGCCAGCGCCCGTCCCGCCGTTCTTCGGTGCGGGTGGCCACCGCAATCAGGCTGGCGGCCTCGGTGCGCAGCGGGTCGATCAGCATCCTAACGTTCAGCGACGTCGACATGCCGGCCCGGATTTCGCTGTAGACGCTGATATCCCCGAGGATTTCGATAATGTCGCCGTTACGGGTGCAAATAACGCCATTCGGCGCAACTGCCCGGGCAAGCGAAAGGTCGGCCTGCGCAGCCTGATCGGCCGCCGTTTGCGCCGCTGACCGCCGCATGCTCTGCGACCGCAGATAGGAGCTGCCCGGCGTGCTGGGCAATACGGTCAGTTCCCTGGAAATGCCGCGGCGTTTGCCAAAAATCTTATCGGCCCCCTGGCGGGCTTCGAAGTAGATGCCCATTTCGCCCACTGTTTCCGAAGTGCCCAGAAACAGCAGCCCGCCCGAGGCCAGGGAATAGTGCAGGCGGGTCAGCACACGTTCCTGCAGTGCCAGGTTAAAATAGATCAGGACGTTTCGGATGGTGACCAGGTTGAGATTGATAAAGGGCGGGTCCTGGAACACATTGTGCTGCGAAAACAGTGTCACATTTCGAAGCTCCTGGCGGACCGAGATGTCGTTTTCGCCGACGGTGAAGTATTCCTTCAGATATTGGGGCGGAATGTCCTGCGCTGCTGAAATGGGGTAAATCCCCTTTCGCGCAACTTCGATGGCATTCTGGTCGATATCCGTGGCGAAGATTTGAACATTGGTCTTGGTCAGCGCGTGGAGCCCGCCGAGCAGTTCCGCGATAAGGATCGCGATGGAATAAGCCTCTTCGCCGGTCGCACATCCCGCGACCCACACCCGAACGGGGCCCGGGCCGCTGTTTGCCAGCTGTTCATTCAATTTCCGGAACTGTTCAGGATCGCGGAAGAACCGGGTCACCGAAATTAGCAAATCGCGGTGCAGCGCGTCGACTTCGTCCACGTTTGACCTGCAATAATCGACATAGCCGTCGTAGTCTTCGATACCCAGTGCCGTCATCCGCCGGGCAATGCGGCGGTTCAGTGTGTTTTCCTTATAGTTGGCAAAGTCGACCTGGGTGCGGGCTAGAAGGATGCCGAACAGTTCGCTGAGCTTGCTGGGTTCATCCGTTTCGGGGCGCAGCAATGCCAGATCGCGCGGCCGGGTCAGAATTTTCTCGAAATGGTCGCCGATTTGCCCCGGTGTCAGGGTCAGATCGATACAACCGGTTTCAATCGCCGAGGCTGGCATGCCATCATATTTCGCGGAGCTGGGATCCTGGGCGATGGTGATTCCGCCGCATTCACGGATCGCTTGCACGCCATAGCTGCCGTCGCTTCCAGTGCCCGACAGCACGATACCTACACAGTTTTCTCCGCACTCTTGAGCAATGCTCTTGAACAGCCGGTCAGCGGACGGCTTCGGGGATGCCGGGTGCCCTGCGGGGTTGCGCAAGCGCAGCTTGCCGCCCTCAAGCATAACATCAGTATCCGGAGGGGTAATGTAAATGGTTCCCGGTACAGGGTCGGTTTCCCGGCCCAGCTCTTCTACTGGCAGGGAGGTTTCGCGGGCCAGCAAAGATGTCAGCACGCTTTTATGGGTTGGCGACATATGCTGCGCAATCACGTAGATTGCGTTGGCGGATTGCGGAAGGTGTTGCACCAGTTGCGAAAGCGCTTCCAGCCCGCCCGCCGAAGCGGCCACACCGACCACGTGAAGGCCGCTGTCTTCAGCTGAGGCATCCGCGCTATCATTTTCCGGTGAGGCTGCTGACGTTTCGGTGGACATGCGCTTTTCTAAGTCTTCCATGAATATTCAACCGTAATGCAAAGTAGCGGTGCAAAAAATCTTCCTGCACTCGTTGTGCCTGAAAGGCGGCGCTTGCGGCCTATGCGGCAGCGCAAAATTTGTCGATTAGGTTCAGAATCTGGCCGGGTGTCACTGGCTTTGGTGCAAACCCGTTCATGCCCAAGTCCTTGACGATCGTATCATCGTGATAGGCAGCATCAGCAGTCACGGCGATGATAGGCACGCTGCTGGGAGGATCCATCGGAGCTTCCCGGATTTGCTGTGTCGCCTCAATCCCCGACAGCCGCGGCATGTGCAGATCCATCAGCACCAGGCCATACTCGTTCGGCGCGCTGCTGAGCATGTCGATGCTGGCCTGACCGTCTTCGGCAATCTCAACGTCAACCCCAAGCGCCACAATGATCTCTCGCATCATGTATCGCGTGAATTCGTCATTTTCGACGAGCAGGACTTTCCGCGGGTTGTTCATCAGCTGATTCCGTCTGTGCTGCGGCTGCGATCAGAAACAGGGATCCGGTCACGGCATTGTCTCGAGGGTGACCAAGCCGGCTCCTAATCGGTTCCGCAAAGTCAGGTATTTCAGCGGGGTGGCCGGATTTGGGTCCCTTTGGCATCATGGGACTCTTTCAACCTCCGGTCAACGTGTCCGAGCTGGCTGATAATCTTCTTTTGCGAGTTTTTTAGTTTGAGACACACGTCTTGCGGTGCTGACGTGGTAACACCTTCAATCCGCGGCCTTTATCAAGTCAGCAAGGCAATGACAGCGAAGAGGCTGGTGGCGCCGGCAGCACCCAGAACGGCGGGGACCGCCCAGCTTCTGCTGCTGCGTGGCCGTGCACCGTTCTGTGCGGCCTGCGCGATCAGCGCCTGTTCCACCAGTGCAGGCAGACGGGGGCCAAAGCGGGCCATCACCTTGGCGGTGTCCAGCAGGTCGGTAACGACTGCGCGGGGCCCGATGGATTTCTTGATGTAATCCTCGACCACCGGCCGGGCGGCTTCCCAGATGTTGATACGCGGATCCAGTGAGCGGGCAACGCCCTCAACCACCACCATGGTGCGCTGCAAGAGGATCAGCTCAGTGCGGGTTTCCATGCCGAAGCGTTCAGTCACCTCGAACAGGTAGTTCAGCAGCCGGCCCATTGAAATCTGCGAGGCGTCCATGCCGAAGATCGGCTCACCCACCGCGCGCAGGGCGCGGGCGAATTCATCGACGTCACGGTTGGCAGGCACGTAGCCGGCCTCGAAATGCACCTCGGCCACGCGTTTGTAGTCGCGCTTGATGAAGCCGTAGAGAATTTCGGCATAGACCCGGCGGGTATATTCGTCGATGTGGCCCATGATCCCGAAATCATAGGCGATTATATCGCCGTTGCTAGCCACCTTGAGGTTGCCCTGGTGCATGTCGGCGTGGAAGAAACCGTCGCGCAGCGCATGGCGCAGGAACAGCGACAGCACCCGGTTGGCCAGCAGCTTGCGGTCGTGGCCGGCTGCATCCAGCGCCTCATTGTCGCCCAGTGGAATGCCATCGGCCCAGCCCATGGTCATCACCCGGCGCGCCGAATAGCCCCAGCGAATTTCCGGCAGCTGGAAACCTTCGTCTTTGGCGGTATTGGCGGCGAACTCCGAGGCGGCGGCGCTTTCCAGCCGCAGGTCCAGTTCGCCCTGCACCACACCGTCGAAGTGCTCAATCACATCCATCGGCTTCAGGCGGCGGGCGCCGGGGGCGAAGAGGTCCACGATGCGGGCCGCGAAATAGAACGCATCCACATCCTTGTTGAAGGCGCGCTCAATGCCGGGGCGCAGCACCTTGACCGCCACTTCCTCGCCGGTTTCCGCAAGCGTCGCCCGGTGCACCTGGGCGATGGAGGCGGCGGCGATCGGGTCGCTGAAGTCCGAGAATATCTCGGAGACCGGACGGCCCAGCTCCTTTTCCACCTCAGCCAGCGCCTGGGCGCGGGAAAACGGCGGCAGCTTGTCCTGCAGCACGCGCAGCTGGTTGGCCAGATCCTTGCCCACCACGTCCGGCCGGGTCGAAAGCACCTGTCCGAACTTGATATAGGCAGGCCCCAGCGCGTTCAGTGCGCGGGTTTCGGGCGGCATTGCCGGATCGCCCTTGTAGCCCAGCCATTTGAACGGCCAGCCCAAGGTGCGGGCGAGTATGCGCAGGGGTTTTGGCGCCTCAAACGCCTCCAGCACGGAATGCATGGCGCCGGTGCGTTCGAATGTGGCGCCTGTTCGGATCAGGCGCAGGATATTATGGGGGCCGCGCATGGGTCAGATCTTCCAGCCGGAATGCAGGCAGGCGATGCCCAGCGACAGGTTGCGGTATTTGGCGTTCTCGAACCCCGCCTGTTTCACCATGCCCAGGAAGGTTTCCTGATCCGGGAAGTTGCGGATCGATTCCACCAGATACTGGTAGCTGTCGTAATCATTGGCGATCAGCTGACCCATCCGCGGGATCACGTTGAAGGAATAGAGGTCGTAAAGCTTTTGCAGCCCGTCGTTCGGCAGCTGCGAGAATTCCAGCACCATAAGCCGCCCGCCGGGGCGCAGCACCCGGTAAGCCTCGTTCAGTGCCTCCTGCGGCCGCGTTACATTCCGGATTCCAAAGGAGATGGTATAGACGTCGAAAGTGTTGTCCTTGAACGGCAGCTTCATCGCGTCGCCGGTGACCCAGTCGAGGCTGTCGGCCATCTGCTCTGCTTCGGCGCGCTTGCGGCCTTCCTCCAGCATCGGGCGGGTGAGGTCGAGCACGGTGGAGTGGCCGGAGCCTGCGCGTTTCAGGAAACGGAAGGAAATGTCGCCGGTGCCGCCTGCCACATCCAGCAGCCGCTGACCGGGCCGCGGCGCCAGCCAGTCCATCATCGCGTCCTTCCAGACCCGGTGGATGCCCACGCTCATCACATCGTTCATGATGTCGTATTTCGAGGCGACCGAGTTGAAGACCCCCTGCACGCGGCCTGCCTTCTCCTCCTCGCGGACGGTTTCGAACCCGAAATGGGTGGTGTTGTCGCTCGTGTTGCTCATCAGGCTTGCCGTTTGCTGAGTTTCGCCCTTGTTATAAGGCGCTGTGGGGCAGGCACAATGCGGCCCGTTGGTTCAGGAGGGGTGTAATGCCAGAATTGCCCGAGGTCGAGACGGTGAAACGCGGTTTGGCGCCTGCGATGGAGGGCGCAGTGATCGTGAAGGCGCAGGTGAACCGCCCGGATCTGCGCTGGCCGTTTCCGGAGCGGATGGCCGAGCGGCTGACAGGCGCGCGGGTCAATGCCCTCAGGCGGCGGTCGAAATACATTCTGGCTGATCTCGACACAGGCGAGACGCTGCTCATTCACCTCGGCATGTCGGGCCGTATGACGGTGTCAGGCGACCCCTTGGGGCAGTTCGTGCATGAGCATCCAAAGGCGGAGAAGCATGACCATGTGGTCTTGGACATGGACAATGGCGCCCGCATCACCTTCAACGACCCACGGCGGTTCGGGGCGATGGATCTGCTGGAGACCGCAACGGCTGAAAGCCACAAGCTGCTGGCCGTTCTGGGGCCGGAGCCGCTGGGCAATGATTTTCACGAGGACCACCTGGTGGCTGCCTTCAAGGGGCGTAACACGCCGGTGAAATCCGCATTACTGGATCAGGGAATCATTGCTGGTCTCGGTAACATCTACGTCTGCGAAGCGCTGTTCCGTGCGGGAATTTCGCCACGCCGCAGGGCCGGGCAGATTGCCGCGCATCGGGTAGCGGCGTTGGTGCCGATCATCCGGAAGGTGCTGCAGGATGCCATCCAAGCGGGCGGTTCATCGCTCAAGGATTTCAGGCAAGCCTCTGGTGAACTTGGATATTTTCAGCATAGTTTTGATGCCTACGGCCGCGAGGGCGAGGCCTGCCGCCGAGAGGGCTGCGCCGGGTCAATTGCCAGAATCACCCAGTCGGGGCGTTCCACCTTCTACTGTGTAAAGTGCCAAAGATAGCTTGATCAGAGGGACCCTTTTGGTAAGGACTCAGGACTGAACGGAACAACCGAAAGAGAAATCATGGCCTACGAGACGATCAACGTCGATGTGCAGGACCACGTTTGCCTTATCAAGCTGAACCGCCCTGAGGCGATGAACGCTCTCAACAAGGAGCTCATTGGCGAGCTTTGCGATGCTCTGGAAGAGGCCGATGCCAGCGACAAGGTGCGCTGCATTGTCCTGACCGGCTCGGAGAAGGCCTTTGCCGCCGGTGCCGACATTAAAGAGATGTCGGAGTTGAGTTTCACCGAGGTGTTTTCCACCAATCTGTTTGCCGACGCCAATGACCGCATTTCGGCGATCCGCAAGCCGGTGATCGCCGCGGTGGCCGGCTACGCACTGGGCGGCGGCTGCGAGCTGGCGATGCTGTGCGATTTCATCATCGCTGCCGAGACCGCCAAGTTCGGCCAGCCGGAAATCAACTTGGGTGTCGTAGCTGGCATCGGCGGCACCCAGCGCCTGACCCGGTTCGTGGGCAAGTCCAAGTCGATGGACATGAACCTGACCGGCCGGTTCATGAACGCCGAAGAGGCTGAGCGCGCAGGCTTGGTGTCGCGCGTGGTGCCAGCGAAGAAGCTGATCGAGGAAGCCACAGCGGCAGCACAGAAGATCGCCGAGAAATCGCAGCTGACTGCAATGGCAGTGAAGGAAGCGGTGAACCGCTCCTATGAGCTGCCGCTGAGCGAAGGCATTCTGTTCGAACGCCGCGTGTTCCATTCGATGTTTGCGACCGAAGACCAGAAAGAGGGCATGGCCGCCTTCCTGGAAAAACGCGAAGCACAGTTCCGCGACAAGTAAGCGGTACATCCGAAAACGGAACGGCGGGCCGCTCGGCTCGCCGTTTTACATTCCGGGCCGGTGCCCTTGCAATTCCATGCAGAGTTGGATAAACGCCGCCCTCATACATGCGCGTGCAGCCCGCTTTGGCTAGAATCACACCGGTGAATGATCCGGGGCTGGCTGGCATTGCGTCCGATAGAAACAGAACCCGAAGATAAGGTCAGACACCATGGCAAATTCGCCCCAGGCCAAGAAGCGCGCACGTCAGAACGAGAAGCGCTTTGCCGTCAACAAAGCCCGTCGTTCGCGCATCCGCACCTTCCTGCGTAAAGTTGAAGAAGCCATCGCTTCCGGCGACAAAGAAGCTGCAACCGCAGCTCTGCGCGCGGCTCAGCCCGAGCTGATGCGCGGCGTCACCAAGGGTGTGTATCACAAAAACACCGCTTCCCGGAAAATCTCGCGCCTGTCCGCACGCGTGAAGACACTGGCCTGAGATTCGCTCCGCTGAGCAGGCTCACGGGCCGTCAAAAAGTTGTCAGGGCGCTGCAGATTGCAGCGCCTTGTTTTTTGGGAAAACCCTTGCCGGGACTCGCTGGGCGCAGGAGATTCTTTGCTGCCAAAGACTGAGTCAACATCATAGTTTCGTTGCCGCTGCCCCCCTCAAATTGCTACCACTGTTTCAGCGATTCACTCGCTGGGGGGACAGGCTGCTCGAGGCGATCTTGACGGGCATCAAGATTGCCAGGTTGCTCGGCACGACGCGCATCTGATGCGCGCTAGTTGCCGGGATCCACTGCTGTATCGTTAAGGGTCAGCAGCCTTGTCTCAATTGTGTGCGATACTGTTCGTGACGGCAAATCCGCCGCTTTTTGCGGCCGTTTTTGCTGTTCAAGGCGAACGTCAAGCCTTCGGGTAATGCGGCCACTGCTGGCCCGCACACGATAACCCTGTGCGTGGATGCCCCCCGGGTGGTTGGGGGTAAGAATAGAACTGGCCCGGCAAATGGGCCGCTGCTTTTTGGGGATGCGTGAGGCGCAGCATGACAGAAGAAAAATGGGGACAGCTCAGAAACCGGCTGTTGAAAACGGTCGGCCAGAACAATTTCACGACCTGGATCGAGCCGCTTGAATTTGACGCCGTGGACGGTGGGGTTGCCGTCTTCAAGGTGCCGACGAATTTCATGGGCAACTATGTCAGCCAAAACTTTGCAGATCTGATTCTGCATGAGCTGACGATGTCCGGGGAACAGGTCCAGCGGCTGGCTTTCCGGGTTGCTGCTAACAGCCCGGTCCGCCCGGCAGAGCCCGCAGCTGGCGCAGAGGCTTATAGCAGCGCCGATGGTGATGTGGCCGTCATGACTGCGCCCGCGGCTTCTTCCGCTGGCAAGGACACCTTGGAAGCGCTGCAAGCTGCACCGCTTGATCCGCGCTTTACCTTCGACAGCTTTGTTGTCGGCAAGCCGAACGAACTGGCCCACGCTGCCGCACGCCGCGTCGGAGAGGGCGGTCCGGTCACTTTCAACCCGCTGGTTCTGTATGGCGGAGTGGGTCTGGGTAAGACCCACCTGATGCACGCCATCGCTTGGGAGCTGAAGGAAAAGAACCCTTCGCTGAACGTGCTGTACCTGTCGGCGGAACAGTTCATGTACCGCTTTGTGCAAGCTCTGCGTGAGCGTAAGATGATGGACTTCAAGCACCTGTTCCGCTCGGTCGATGTGCTGATGGTGGATGATGTTCAGTTCATCGCCGGCAAGGATTCGACCCAGGAAGAATTCTTCCACACCTTCAACGCGCTGGTGGATCAGAACAAGCAGATCATCATCTCGGCCGACCGCGCCCCGGGTGAGATCAAGGATCTGGAAGACCGGGTGAAGTCACGCCTGCAGTGCGGTCTTGTCGTGGACCTGCACCCGACCGATTATGAACTGCGTCTGGGCATCCTGCAGACCAAGGTGCAGCAGCAGCGTGAGACCTACCCCGACCTGCGTATCGCGGATGGTGTGCTGGAATTCCTGGCACACCGGATCTCGACCAATGTGCGCGTGCTTGAAGGCGCCCTGACCCGTCTGTTCGCATTTGCGTCTCTGGTCGGCCGTGAGATCGACATGGACCTGACCCAGGACTGTTTGGCAGACGTGCTGCGCGCCTCCGAGCGCAAGATCACCGTCGAGGAAATCCAGCGCAAGGTCTCCGAGTATTACAACATCCGCATGTCCGATATCATCGGCCCCAAGCGCCTGCGCTCTTATGCGCGCCCGCGTCAGGTGGCGATGTATCTGTGCAAACAGCTGACCAGCCGCTCCCTGCCAGAGATCGGCCGCCGCTTTGGCGGGCGCGACCACACCACCGTGATGCACGGCGTGAAGCGCATCGAGGAGCTGAAGCTGACCGACGGCCAGATCGCCGAGGACGTCGAAATGCTGCGGCGTTCGCTGGAAGCCTGACGCGCAAAAAAGCTAGAACTGCAAACCCCAAATTGCACTGCGGCCCCGGTTTCCGGGGCCGTTTTTTGTTGGCTCAACGGCGGCCGCCAAGACCCATAACAGCGGTGAATGCCCGGTATCACAGAAAACGAAGTTTCATGACGCGGAAAACCGGTCATAACAGCGCCCTGGATGAGGAGCGCGGCATGACTGATCAGACGCCACAGAACTTGGACACGCCCCGCGGGCTGGCCTTCGCCGTCACCGCCTACTTGCTGTGGGGATTTCTGCCGCTCTACATGAAGGCACTGTCGCATATTCCGGCGGCTGAGGTTGTTACCCACCGGGTGATTTGGTCGGTGCCGGTGGCCGGCGCACTGCTGATAGTCCTGCGCCGCACCAAAGATCTGCGCGCTGCGTTGAAAAATACCCGCATGCTCGGCATGGCTTGCATCACCGCGGCGCTGATTTCCGTCAACTGGGGGATCTATGTCTGGTCCATCGCAGCAGGGCGGGCGCTGGATGCCGCGCTTGGCTATTATATCAACCCGTTGTTCAGCATTGCGCTGGGCGCTCTGCTGCTGCGGGAGCCTCTTGGCAAGGCGCAAATGGCCGCCGTGGCGTTGGCCGCGGCGGCGGTGCTGGTGCTGACATTGGAGGCGGGCAGGGTGCCCTGGGTGGCAGTTGGCCTGACCTTGTCCTGGGGGTTTTATGCCTTCTTCAAGAAGTCTCTGCCGATCGGCCCCAACCAGGGCTTCCTGCTTGAGGTGCTGATCCTGCTGGCGCCGGCACTTGGGTATTTCGCATATCTGGCTGCCACGGGCAGCGGCAGCTTTGGTGCCTCTTTGACGGACACTTGGCTGCTCCTGGGCTGCGGTTTGGTGACCGCCGTGCCGCTGATCGTCTATGCCAATGGCGCCAAGCTGGTCAGGCTCTCAACCATGGGAATCCTGCAGTACATTGCGCCGACGATGATCATGCTGGCGGCGGTGCTGCTGTTCGGCGAGGAATTCGGCAGCGCCCGGATGATCGCCTTTCCGATGATCTGGGCGGCGCTGGTGATCTACTCAGTGCCGATGATTCGTCAGATGCGCAAGCGAACAGGCTGAGGGGTTCAATCGGACGGCTGCGCGTCCTCGATCACACCCACAATCGGGCCCATCATGAAACCGGCATCGCTGCGGCCAAGTTCCGGCGCGTGCAGGCGCGAGATATTTCCATCGAAGTAAAGCGCATTGGGCAGCTTCAGATAGTCGCGGAACAGGCTGCCGAACTGGTGAAACGTCACTGCATTGCGCGAGATCGCAAAGACTGCGCGGCTGCCATCTGCCGAGGTGCCTACACCGTTGCGGATGTAATAGCTGTCTGAATCCGCCAGGAAGCGCGGATGCAGCTCCCCGTCGATCACCAGCATCGGTCCGGACTGGGTAGCATAGGTGCAGGCGGGCGCTCTGTGTTCGAAATCCAGGGTTTCGAACACATCGGCACGGCGTTCACCGATGCATAGTACCCCGTTTGGCAGCAGGCCAAAGTTGCCTGGACCGGCATTGGTCACCAGCCGCATCGCCTCACCGTTTTCATCTACATACAGGCCGACGGGGGAGCGGTCCGTGTGATACATGCCGGCGTTCGTCGCAAAGGCCAGCGTCTTGCCGTCCTTTGCCAGCGCATCCTCCAGCGAGGAGAAGTGTCCGTAGACCTGGTTTTCGCCATCCTTCAGGAACAGCTGAAGCTGTTCCTGTGCGGCGTCGACTTCGCAGATCGAGTACCGGTTGCCCTCATAGGCCACATCGCTGCACTCGACCGCGCCGGCCGCGGGTGCGGTCCATAGCGCCGTCAGCAGAAATGCGGCCTTGCGGATCACTCTTCCACGTCGCGGCGCACCGCGTCCTGACTCAGCATCCGGCGGGTTTCGTCCATCTGGTCGAAGGTCTCATCCAGCCGGAACCGCAGATCCGGGGTGAATTTCAAGCCCAGCTTCTTGCCGACCATGCGGCGCAGTTCGCTCTTGTTGCGGGCCAGAAGTTTCAATACATCCTCCTGCCCTTTGCCGCCCAAGGGCAGCACAAAGGCAGTGGCGATTTTCAGATCGGGTGAGGTGCGTACCTCGCCCACGGTGATCGACATGCGGTTCAGGTCCGGGTCATGCACATCGCCGCGCGCCAGCACTTCAGAGAGCGAGCGGCGGATCAGTTCGCCGACGCGAAGCTGGCGCTGGGAGGGGCCGGGCCCATCGTGGAATTTGTTCTTTGCCATAGTTCCGATCTATGCCGGATCGCAGGCTTTGCCAAGCGCTGCCCGGCGATGTAGGACAAAACCAGCTTGAACAAGGAAATGGGCCAATGACTCACAAACCAGGGATCGTGATTACCGGCGCATCGGGCCGCATGGGGCAGATGCTGATCAAGACGGTGCTGGAAAGCGACAAGGCCACGCTGGCCGGAGCCGTGGAGCGTGAGGGTCACGATTGGGTTGGCCGTGATGTGGGCGAAGCCATGGGCGGGGCGCCGGTTGGAGTTACCGTGACCTCGGATGCGCTGGAGGCGTTTTCCAAGGCGCAGGCGGTGATCGACTTCACAGCGCCTGAGGCAACGCTGGCGTTTTCCAAGCTCGCGGCGCAGGCCCGCGCGGTGCATGTGATCGGCACAACCGGCATGACGGATGAGCAGATCGCCCAGCTGGAACCGGCATCGCGCCACGCGGTGATCGTGCGCGCGGGCAACATGAGCCTGGGGGTGAACCTGCTGGTGCAGTTGACCAAAAAGGTCGCCGCCGCGCTGGACGAAGATTTCGACATTGAGGTGATCGAGGCCCATCACCACCACAAGGTGGATGCGCCTTCCGGCACCGCGCTGATGCTGGGCGAGGCCGCTGCCGAGGGCCGCGGTGTGAAACTGGCGGATGTACGCGACTCCGGCCGCGACGGGATCACTGGTGCCCGCAAACGGGGCGACATCGGCTTCACCGCCATCCGCGGCGGCGACATCGTGGGTGAGCATGACGTGCTGTTTGCCGCAGCGGGTGAGCGGATCGTGCTGCGCCACCTGGCCACCGACCGTGCGATCTTTGCCCGCGGCGCGCTGAAAGCCGCGCTGTGGGGCCAGGACAAGGGCCCTGGCCAGTACGACATGGTGGATGTGCTGGGGCTTTAAAGTCTGAACGGCGGCCCTGATAGGCCGCTGCCCTTAGGGAGCGTTAGAGCTGGCACCCGCGATTTATCAGAAATCGACAGCGATTCCCTTTTTCTCCCAGTCGCCGTAACGTGCCGGATCAGGGCCATCGCGCCCGCCTAGTTCCTTGGGGCGCGGTTCCTCAGCCTCGGCGGCTTTCCGGCGCTCCTCTGCCTCCGCCAGCGCGCGTTGTGCGGCGGGCGGCAGGTCTTTCTTCACAGGCGCAGTGTCGTCGCTCATCGCGGGTTCCTTTATTCTTTGCGCATGATATACGCCCCTGTCCCGCGTGCACAAGGCGCGCCCTAAGGAGTTGCCCCATGTCCGATGCCAACCACGCCCGCCGCACTGCGGTCTACCTGCTGGATCAGGTGCTGGGAGAGGGGCGGCTGCTGGCGGAGTGTTATGCCGCCGGGGCGCTGGAAAAGCTGGCACCGGAAGACCGAGCCCGTGCACAGCGGCTGGCAGCGGAAACCCTGCGCAGCCTGGAACGTGCCGACCGGGTGCTCAAGAAACACCTGAAGAAATCAACTCCGCTCACTGTCATGAATGCCTTGCGGCTGGGGACGGTGGAGCTGTGCTCGGGCGCCGCCGCGCATGGGGTGGTCAATGCCATGGTGGCGATTGTCTCCAAGCACCGCCGCCATGGGCAGCTCAAGGGGCTGGTCAATGCTGTTTTGCGCAAGGTGGCTGACGAAGGTCCGGCGGAATGGGCCAAACTGCGCACGCCGCGCCTGCCGAACTGGATCCGGAAACCCCTGGTGCAGGCCTGGGGCGCTGAGGTAATGCTGGCCATCGAGGCCGCGCATTTTGCCGGCGCGCCGCTGGATATCACCGGCAAACCCGGTGCTGATCTGGTCGAGCTTGGCGGAGAGGTGCTGCCAACCGGTTCTGTCAGACTCGCCAATGCAGGCCAGGTTTCCGCCCTGCCGGGTTATGAGGCTGGCGATTGGTGGGTCCAGGACGCCGCCGCGTCGCTGCCTGCCCGCATTCTGAACGTCCAGCCTGGTGAACGCGTGCTGGAACTATGCGCGGCGCCAGGTGGTAAGACCATGCAAATGGCAGCTGCCGGAGCACAGGTGACGGCTGTTGATGTTTCGGAGAGCCGGGTTGCCCGGCTCAGGGAAAACCTGGAACGCACCGGGCTGCAGGCGGAACTGATCGTGGGGGACGCACTGGCGCAGACCGGCAAGTATGACGCCGTGCTGCTGGACGCGCCTTGCTCTGCGACTGGCACTATCCGCCGCCACCCGGATCTGCCGCAGGCCAAAGACGGCAGCGAATTCGGAGAGCTGATTGAGCTGCAGGCGCAAATGCTGGCCTATGCCTGGACTTTGGTGAAACCCGGCGGGCGGCTGATGTTCTGCACCTGCTCGCTGCTGCCGGATGAAGGCGAATGCCAGGTGGAGGAGGCGCTGGACATGTACCCGGAAATGGCCGCAGACCGTGAGGCGCTGACAGTGCCTGGCGTCAATGCGGACTGGATCACCGAGGAAGGCGGCCTGCGCCTGCGCCCGGATTACTGGCCGGAGCGTGGCGGCATGGACGGTTTCTACATGGCCCTTTTGCGCAAATCCGCGTGACCCCGGGGCGTCTCCGGCATTCGCCGGTGACTTGGCCCGAAGCCCGCGCTATGCTCCCGCCAAAACGCCCTGGCACAATCCGGCGTGAGGCAACAGAGCATGTCCACTTATGACAGAATGGCAGGCCGCGGTACCCGCCTGCTGAACCGGTATTTCGCTTGGCGCGCGCGCAGCCAGCCAGCGGCAACCGGTTTTGTCTCGCAGCCGGAGCCACGTACCATTGGCAGCTTTGCCCGCGGGCGGCAGCTAGTTGCGGGCAATCTGCTGTTTGCCGGCTACCTGGTCGAATCGCCAGACACTGGCCTGTGGGAGGTTGCCGCGCCGGACACGGCCTTTGACGCGGAACGGCACGGGTTTGCCTGGCTCGACGATCTGGCGGCTGTTGGCGATTTCAAGGCCCGGCTCAAGGCGCAGAAATGGGTCTGGGGCTGGATCGAACAGCACGGTCGCGGCGGAGGGCTGGCCTGGCTGCCGGACCTGACCGGGCGGCGGGTGATCCGCTGGATCAACCACGCGCTGTTCCTGCTAAGCGGCAAGGATAAGGACGAGACCGAAGCCTTCTATGGCTCCCTGGCGCAGCAGACATGGTATCTGGCGCAACGCTGGCAAGGGGCTGCGCCCGGGCTGCCGCGGTTTGAGGCGCTGTGCGGGCTGATCTATGCAGGTCTTTCATTGCAAGGCCGCGAGGAGTTGGCCGATCCGGCGGTCAAGGCGCTGGCGGCGGAATGCGAGGCCCAGATCGACGAGCAGGGCGGCTTGCCGACCCGCAACCCGGAAGAACTGCTGGAGGTGTTCACCCTCCTGACCTGGGCGGCGGCGGCGCTGCATGAGGCCGGCCGGATGGTGCCGCCTGCCCATATCGCCGCCATCGAACGGATCGCGCCGACCCTGCGCACGTTGCGCCACAGTGACGGCGGGCTGGCGCGATTCCATGGTGGCGGCCGCGGGCTGGAGGGGCGACTGGACCATGCGCTGGCAGCCAGCCATGTGGCCGAGCGTCATGCGGACGGGCTGGCGATGGGCTTTGCCCGGCTGTCGGCGCGGCGGACCTCTGTAATCGTGGATGCCTCGGCGCCGCCCACGGGCAAGGCCTCCTATAATGGCCATGCCTCGACTCTTGCGTTTGAACTGACCTCTGGCCGGAGGCCGCTCGTTGTTAACTGCGGGTCGGGCGAGTCCTTTGGGGTGGAGTGGCGCCGCGCCGGCCGGGCGACGCCCTCGCACAGCACGTTGTGCATCGAAGGCCACTCCAGCGCCAGGCTGGCCGCGCCGCATAAAACCACCGGCCATGAGGAACTGATCGAGGCGCCTGATGATGTTCCGCTGGACCTTGCTGAACTGACCGATGGCTTGCGTTTCCAGGGCGGCCACAACGGCTATGCCGCGCATTTCGGCCTGACCCATGCCCGCACCCTGGATCTATCCTTTGACGGCCGCGCCCTGGCCGGGGAGGACATGCTGCTGGCGCTGGAAGACTCGGCCAAGGCCCGCTTTGACAAGGCCAGCAGCAGCAACCCGGATGGTGGTGTCAGCTTTGATATCCGCCTGCATCTGCACCCTGAAGTCGATGCAACCCTTGACTTGGGCGGCGCAGCAGTATCCATGGCGCTCAAGAGCGGGGAAATCTGGGTGTTCCGGCATGACGGCGCCTGCCATCTGCGGCTGGAGCCAAGCGTTTTCCTGGAAAAGACCCGCTTGAAGCCGCGTGCGGCAAAGCAGATCGTTTTATCCGGGCGGGCGATGGGATATGCCACCCGCGTCCGGTGGACGCTCAGCAAAGCGCAGGAGACTGCCATTGCCGTGCGAGACCTGAACCGGGACGAACCCGAGACGTTTGACTGAGCCTTTAAAAGGACCTGCCCTGCCATGACCGACCTTCACCCCGTACGCCGTGCGTTGCTTTCCGTATCCGACAAGACCGGCCTGATTGAGCTGGGCCAGGCGCTGGCCGCGCGCGGTGTCGAGCTGCTTTCGACCGGCGGTTCCGCCAAGGCGCTGCGTGACGCAGGGCTCGCCGTGAAGGATGTCTCCGAAGTGACCGGCTTCCCGGAAATGATGGACGGCCGGGTCAAGACCCTGCACCCGATGGTGCATGGCGGCCTGCTGGCGCTGCGCGACAACGACACCCATGTTGCCGCGATGAATGAGCATGGCATCGGCGCCATCGACCTGCTGGTCGTTAACCTCTATCCGTTCGAGGCCACTGTGGCTAAAGGCGCAGACTATGACACCTGCATCGAGAACATCGACATCGGCGGCCCGGCGATGATCCGCGCGGCAGCCAAGAACCATGCCTTTGTGAATGTGGTTGTGGATGTCGAGGACTATGAAAAGCTGCTGGGCGACATGGATCAGCACGACGGCGCGACCTGCCCGCGTTTCCGCCGCAAGCTGGCGCAAAAGGCTTATGCCCGTACTGCAGCCTATGACGCGGCTGTGTCCAACTGGCTGGCGGGTGAACTGGAATTGCAAGCGCCCAAGCGCCGCGCCTTTGCCGGCGAGCTTAAGCAGACCCTGCGCTATGGCGAAAACAGCCATCAGGAAGCTGCCTTCTATACTGATGGCTCGAACCGCCCGGGCGTTGCCACCGCCGTGCAGCTGCAGGGCAAGGAGCTGAGCTACAACAATATCAACGATACGGACGCAGCGTATGAGCTGGTGGCGGAATTCGACCCGTCCGAAAGCCCGGCCGTTGCGATCATCAAACACGCCAACCCCTGCGGCGTTGCCAAGGGCGCAACCCTGGCAGAAGCCTATCAGAAGGCTTTCGACTGCGACCGCACTTCCGCTTTCGGCGGCATCGTGGCGCTGAACCAGCCGCTGGACGCGGAGACCGCCGCCAAGATCACCGAGATCTTCACCGAGGTGGTAATTGCTCCGGGCGCGTCGGACGAAGCCAAGGAAATCTTTGCCGCCAAGAAGAACCTGCGCCTGCTGCTGACTGACGGCCTGCCGGATCCGCGCAAGCCCATCGTAGCCTACAAGCAGGTGGCCGGCGGCATGCTGGTGCAGGACAAGGATGTTGGCTATGTCGGCATGGACGATCTGAAGGTGGTGACCGAAAAGGCACCGTCTGACGCCCAGATGCAGGACCTGCTGTTTGCCTGGAAGGTTGCCAAGCACGTCAAATCCAACGCCATCGTTTATGTCAAAGACAACGCAACCGTCGGCGTCGGCGCGGGCCAAATGAGCCGTCTGGACAGCGCCAATGTGGCTGCCGCCAAGGCAGGCCGCATGGCTGCTGAACTGGGCCTCGAGGAAAGCCTCGCCAAGGGCTGTGCGGTGGCATCGGACGCGTTCTTCCCCTTTGCGGACGGTTTGCTGGAAGCGGCGGCTGCGGGCGGTGCCTGCGTGATCCAGCCGGGCGGCTCGATGCGCGATGACGAGGTGATCAAGGCGGCCAACGAAAAAGGCCTCGCCATGGTCTTCACTGGCATGCGCCACTTCCGCCACTAAGCAGAGCGACTAAGTCATGGCAGCACGTTGGATGATTTGGGGCGCAGTCCTCTCCTTCCTGGCGGATCAGGCCAGCAAATACCTGGTGATCCACTGGATGGGGCTGGATCAGCGCCACCGGATCGACGTGCTGCCGCCGTTTCTCAATTTCCGCTACGGCGAGAATACCGGTATCAACTTCGGCCTGTTCGGCGGCGGCGACGAGGCCGCCCGCTGGATCCTGATCGGGCTCTCTGTGGTGATCTGCATTGCTCTGGCCGTGTGGTTATTGCGGGGGCAGAGCAAGTCCAGAGGCATGCAGCTGTCAGCCGGCCTTGTGATCGGCGGTGCCTTGGGCAACGTCGCGGACCGGCTGCTTTACGGCTATGTCCTGGATTTCCTCAACACATCCTGCTGCGGCATTCAGAACCCGTTTGTGTTCAATGTTGCGGACATCTTCATTTTTGCGGGCGCAGCGGGGCTAATCTTCTTTGACGGGCGCCGTAAAAAGCCTGCGTAGACCTCGCCAGGCAATTGCGTTAAAAGCGCTGGGAAACAGGCAGGAGTTTGGGGCAATGCGGATCCCGTTCGGAGTGATCGTTCTTGCAGGCGCGCTGGCAGTGTCCGGCTGCGCGCAAAAAGGGCTGCGTGTCCTGCAGAAACCCGGATCCGGCCCCGATGAGTTTTTGATCCTGCCATCCAAGCCTCTGACCGCACCGGACAGTTATGCGGCCCTTCCCGCACCGACCCCCGGTGGCAGTAATCTGACCGACCCAAATCCGAGCGCTGACGCAGTTGCCGCGCTGGGCGGCAAGCCTGGCGCGCTGGTGCCTGCGGCCGGTGTGCCATCCGGTGATGCCGCATTGGTCACCGCTTCCAGCCGGTACGGAGTAGAGGCAGGCGTGCGGGAGACATTGGCCTCGGAAGATGCAAAATTCCGCCACCGCAACCGTAACCTGGGCCGGATCAAGATTGTCCCGGTGGACCGCTACGAGCAGCTGTACCGCAAGCAGAGCATTGATCCCTTCGCAGTCAGCGAACAATTCCGCAAGGCAGGTGCGGCTACGCCCTCTTCTCCGCCTGAAGAAGAGTCCTGAACGCTCACTTTTCCGCCAGCCAATCTTGCATGACGCCAGCGGCGGCGTAGGTTGACAGCAGTCTTTCTGCTGGCAATGGGCGCCGATTTGTGGCTGCATTGACCAAAATGAGCAAAAGAGCAGTAACCGCACCCTGCCGGGCAAGGGCAAACGTGCAAAAATTGGAGGATGCCAGATGATCCCGAGGATCACATTGGCCGCCGCAGCGCTGAGTGCTGCCTTATCCGCCCCGGCACAGGCTGAGGATGAGGCGGTAACCGCGTTTACCTTGGACAATGGCATGGATGTGGTGGTGATCGAGGATCACCGCGCCCCAGTGGTGCAGCAGATGGTCTGGTACCGGGCCGGTTCCGCGGATGAACCGCCAGGCCAGTCCGGTGTCGCCCATTTCCTGGAACACCTACTGTTTAAAGGCACTGACAAGCTGGCACCGGGCGAGCTGTCTTCAACGGTGCGCGCCAACGGCGGCCAGGACAATGCCTTCACCAGTTATGACTACACCGCCTATTTCCAGCGTGTCGCCGCCGACCGGCTGGAGCTGATGATGCAGATGGAGAGCGACCGGATGACCAACCTCCGCCTCAACGAGGAGGATATCGTCACCGAACGAGAGGTCATTCTGGAGGAGCGCAACCAGCGCACCGACAACGACCCGGTTGCGCTGTTCCGCGAACAGCTGCAGGCGGTCCAGTATCTCAATCACCGCTACGGCCAGCCGGTGATCGGCTGGCGGCACGAGATGGAAAGTCTCGACATGGAGGACGCGCTGTCCTTCTACCGGACCTACTATGCGCCCAATAACGCCATCCTTGTAGTGTCCGGGGATGTGCAGCCGGACGCGGTGAAGGCGCTGGCAGAGAAATATTATGGCGTGATTCCGGCCAATCCGGATTTGCCTGAACGCTTCCGCAGCCAGGAACCGCCGCAAACCGCTGCCCGTCGTCTGACCTTCGAGGACCCGCGCGTGGCGCAGCCATATGTGCAGCGTTCGTACCTGGCCCCCGAACGTGATAGCGGCGATCAGCAGAAGGCTGCGGCGCTTTACTTGCTGGCGGAACTTCTGGGCGGCGGTAACACATCCTACCTGGCAAATGCGCTGCAATTCGACCAGCAGGTCGCGGTCTACACCGGTGCTTTCTATTCCGGCAGCACGCTGGATGATACGTCTTTCACCCTGCTGATCGTGCCTGCAGAGGGCACGGGCATGGAGGCAGCTGAGGCGGCTCTGGACGCCACCATTGCGCGGTTCCTGGAGGAAGGCGTGGACGAAGCCCAACTGGAGCGGATCAAGCTGCAGCTGCGCGCCGCTGAAATTTATGACCGGGACAATGTGAACGGCATTGCCAACCGCTATGGTCAGGCGCTGAGCATCGGTCTGACGGTGCAGGACGTGCAGGACTGGCCGAAGATTCTGCAATCGGTCACCGCAGATGAGATCATCGCTGCTGCAATCGAAGTTCTGCGGCCGGAAACATCGGTGACAGGCTGGATGACACGCAGCCAGGAGGTGACCCAATGAACCTGCTGAAGCTTGCCGCCGCTGCGCTGTTCGCCTGGTTCCTGGCGCTGCCCGCCTGGGCTGAAATCAAGATCCAGGATGTGACGTCGCCCGGTGGCATCACCGCGTGGCTGGTAGAGGATCATACGATTCCCTTCTCAGCGCTCGAACTGCGGTTCCGCGGCGGTACCTCCCTGGATGCGCCGGGCAAGCGCGGCGGGGTCTACCTGATGACTGGATTGCTGGAAGAGGGTTCAGGCGATTTGCGCGCGCAAGACTATGCGCGGGCGCTGGAATCCCTGGCCGCCGAATTCAGCTATGACGCGGACAAGGATTCCGTCTCCATCTCTGCCCGCTTCCTGACTGAAAACCGGGATGATGCGATGGAGCTGTTGCGCCAAACGCTGTTTGAGCCGCGGTTTGACCAGGACGCGCTGGACAGGGTGCGGGCGCAGGTGCTGGCCGGGTTGCGCTCTGATGCCAAGAACCCCAACAATATTGCTGGCCTGGCCTTCGCCAAAATGGCTTATGGCGATCACCCGTATGGCAGCGACGGCAAGGGAACGCTGGACTCGGTTGCCGCGCTCAGCCGGCAGGACATTTTCGATGCCTATGAAGCTGTTTTTGCCCGCGACAGGCTCTATGTCAGTGCAGTCGGTGATATCACTGCCGAAGAGCTTGGGACATTGCTGGACGACCTCTTGGGGACGCTGCCGGATAAGGGTGCGCCGATTCCCGGCCCTGCCGACGTGACGATTGAGGGCGGGGTGACTGTAGTTGATTTCGATACCCCGCAATCGGTGGCGTTGTTCGGTCAAAAGGGTATCGAGCGCGAACATCCGGACTTTTTCACCGCCTATGTGATGAACCAGATCCTGGGCGGCGGCTCTTTTGAAACCCGGCTGATGACCGAAGTCCGGGAAAAACGCGGGCTGACCTACGGGGTTTATTCCTATCTGGTGCCGCGCGATCTTGCGGCCGTCTACATGGGCTCGGTGGCCTCTGCCAACGGCAAGATGGCCGAGGCGGTGGAGGTGATCCGCAATGAATGGCGCCGTATGGCAGAGGAAGGCGTTACGGAGAAGGAGCTGAAGGACGCTCAGACTTACCTGACTGGCGCCTACCCGCTGCGGTTCGACGGCAACAGCCGCATCGCCTCCATTCTAGCGGGAATGCAGATGGATGATCTGCCCATCAGCTATGTGGAAACCCGAAATGACCGCATCAATGCTGTCACTCTTGAAGATGTGAAGCGCTTTGCGGCGGAATTTCTGGATCCGGACGGGCTGCACTTCACCATCGCGGGCCGCCCGGAAGGACTGGAAACCACCAACTGACCCGGACCTGGCGCAAGCAACTGCAGCGCCTGTAGCCTGACACAGCGCGCTGCCGCCCATGGCGGCGGGGTGCTGCCGCTTTCTCTTTCATTTTGCCTGAAACTCCTGTATGGGCGGGCCTGTCTGAGACGATGTGCCAGGGCCCCGGCACGCGAAAGAAAGATAGATGGGGCCGGCGGCAATGGGGCCGCCACGCAAACGGGAGACCCGGAGGGCCGGGAGTGCTCCCAATTAGGATACGCTAGATGTTTAACGTCACCAAAAAATCGATGCAGTGGGGCGAAGAGACGCTCACACTGGAAACCGGCAAGGTTGCCCGCCAGGCTGATGGCTCCGTGATTGCCACCCTGGGCGAAACCTCGGTCATGGCCAACGTGACCTTTGCCCGTCAGCAGAAGCCCGGCCAGGACTTCTTCCCGCTGACCGTGCACTACCAGGAAAAATACTATGCTGCGGGCAAGGTGCCCGGCGGCTTCTTCAAGCGCGAAGCGCGCCCGACCGAAAAAGAAACCCTGACCGCGCGCCTGATCGACCGTCCGATCCGCCCGCTGTTCGTCCCCGGCTTCAAGAACGAAGTGCTGGTGATGTGCACCGTGCTGTCGCACGACCTGGTCAACGACCCCGACATGGTTGCAATGATCGCGGCTTCGGCGGCACTGACCCTGTCGGGCGCGCCGTTCATGGGCCCGATCGCAGGCTGCCGCGTTGGCTTCGAGGATGGCGAATACGTCCTGAACCCGACCGTCGACGACATGCAGGATCTGCGCCTGAACCCGGAACAGCGTCTGGACCTGGTTGTTGCCGGCACCAAAGACGCCGTGATGATGGTGGAATCGGAAGCTTACGAACTGTCCGAAGCAGAAATGCTGGGTGCAGTGAAATTTGCCCACGAGCAGATCCAGCCGGTCATCGACCTGATCATCTCGCTGGCCGAAGAAGCCGCAAACGAGCCGTTCGACTTCACCCCGCCGGATTACTCCGAGCTGTATGAAGCCGTTAAGGCCGCCGGTGAAACCGAGATGCGCGCCGCATTTGCGATCAGCGACAAACAGGAGCGCACCGCCGCTGTCGCCGCTGCCCGCGAGACCATCAAGGGTGCTCTGACCGAAGAGCAGCTGGAAGATGCCAATCTGGGTTCCGCGCTGAAAAAGCTGGAAGCCGGCATCCTGCGCGGCGACGTTGTCAAAACCGGCAAACGGATCGACGGCCGCAAGACCGACGAGATCCGGGACATCGTGTCCGAAACCGGCCTGCTGCCGCGGACCCATGGTTCTGCCCTGTTCACCCGCGGTGAAACCCAGGGTCTGGTCGTGACCACTCTGGGCACCGGCGACGACGAGCAGTTCATCGACGCGCTGCACGGCAACTTCAAATCCAACTTCCTGCTGCACTACAACTTCCCGCCGTACTCGGTTGGCGAAGTGGGCCGTGTCGGTTCCCCGGGCCGCCGCGAAATCGGCCACGGCAAGCTGGCTTGGCGTGCGCTGCAGGCGGTTCTGCCGGCGGCAACCGACTTCCCCTACACCATCCGCGTTGTGTCCGAGATCACCGAATCGAACGGTTCGTCCTCGATGGCATCGGTCTGCGGCGGTTCGCTGTCGATGATGGACGCAGGCGTGCCGTTGAAAGCACCGGTTGCCGGCGTTGCGATGGGCCTGATCCTGGAAGACGACGGTTCCTACGCGATCCTGTCCGACATTCTGGGTGACGAAGACCACCTGGGCGACATGGACTTCAAAGTGGCAGGCACCGAAAACGGCATCACCTCGCTGCAGATGGATATCAAGGTTGCCGGCATCACGCCCGAGATCATGGAGAAAGCCCTGGCACAAGCCAAAGACGGCCGTATCCACATCCTGGGCGAGATGGCGAAAGCTCTGACCGAAGCGTCCGAGTTCTCGGTCCACGCACCGCGCATCGAAACCATGCAGATCCCGACCGACAAGATCCGCGAAGTGATCGGTTCCGGCGGCAAGGTGATCCGCGAGATCGTCGAAGTGTCCGGCGCCAAGGTCGACATCAACGACGATGGCGTGATCAAGATCGCCAGCCCGAACGGCGAGGCCATCAAGAAGGCTTACGACATGATCTACTCGATCGTGGCAGAGCCGGAAGAAGGACAGATCTACACCGGCAAGGTCGTGAAGATCGTCGACTTCGGCGCCTTCGTGAACTTCTTCGGCAAGCGCGACGGCCTGGTGCATGTCTCCCAGATCGAAAACCGCCGCCTGAACCATCCGTCAGACGTTCTGAAGGAAGGCCAGGAAGTGAAGGTTAAGCTGCTGGGCTTCGACGACCGCGGCAAGGTCCGCCTGTCGATGAAGATCGTGGATCAGGAAACCGGCGAAGAAATCGCGCCGGAGAAGAAAGAAAAGGCAGAGCAGGACTAATCCCTCTCTGACCACACATAAACAGCCCGGGGCGCGCATAAGCCGTGCCCCGGGCTATTCAATTTCTGCCGGGACGCTCATGGACCAGCCTTTGAATTCCCGAATTTCCATCATCACGGTCACCTATAACTCCTCGGTGATTGTCGAGAATCTGCTGCGCTCCATCCCGTCCGGGATTCCCGTGGTTCTCGTCGACAACGCTTCACGCGACGCGGAGGCAACCCGGATCCTGGCCACAGACCATGGCGCCCGCTTCATTGCCAACTCTGAAAACGCCGGATTTGGCCGCGCCTGCAACCAGGGTGCGGAGCTGGCAGATACCGAATTTCTGTTCTTTGTGAACCCGGATGCTGAGCTTTTCCCGGACACGCTGGAGCACCTGCTGGCTTCTGCTGATGCCCATCCTGAAGCTTCAGCCTTTAACACCCGGATCGTCAAAGGCGACGGTTCGCTGTTCTTCAAACGCCGCAGCAAGCTGATTGCGAAATCGCTTTGGCTAAGCCGCGATGCCGCGAAACAGGATGGAGAGGTGCCCGTTCTGTCCGGCGGTGCTTTGCTGGTGCGCAAGGCGGCATTTAACAAGGTCGGCGGCTTTGACCCCAAGATTTTTCTGTTTCACGAGGACGATGATCTTAGCCTGCGGCTGAAGGCAGAATGCGGCCCGCTTCGGTATGTCTACGGCGCGCAAGTCCGTCACCTGCTGGGCCATTCCACCGAGCGTTCCGCTAAAACTGCAGCGCTCAAGGCCTGGTACATGGGGCAGTCGCGGGTTTATGCCGCCCGCAAGCATGGCCAGCCTTTCGGCTTTCTGCGTGCTCTGGGAGAGGCTGTACTGCAGCTGATCTCGCCGGTTAACCTCCTGTCGGCCCGCAAACGGGCCAAGGCCTGGTATTACTTCCGCGCTATACTCAGCAGCCCCGGACGGGAAAAGGCTGACCAGCTTCCGCCTTGGGCCTAACAGCCAGTGCGCGAGTACCAGGGTCTTTAATAATTAAAGAGGCCAGAGACGATGAAACTGCCCCCGCTTTGGAAAATTACCCGGGAATTGAAGCGCCCGTTTCAACAGCTGCCCAGTCTGCCTGGTCATGTCGGCTCCTTTTTGTTCGGGGCCAGATTTTATGACATGTTTCTCGCTGGCCGGATCAGGCAGACAGATGGTGGTGTTCCAGCGGGATCGCGTGTTGCGATTTACCTGATCTTCCCGCAAGGCGGGCTGCTCGAAAGCCATAAGCTGGCACTCCGGTACCTCCGCGAAAACAACTATGCGCCTCTGGTTGTTTCAAATCTGCCTGTTACGGGCGAGGATGCGGAGTACCTGAAGGCAAACTGCTGGCGCCTGCTGGAGCGACCGAATGTCGGTTATGACTTTGGCGGCTACCGGGACGGTGTTCTGTCGCTTCAAGGCAGCCTGGAAACTCTGGATCGCTTGGTGCTTCTTAACGATTCCAGCTGGTTTCCGTTGCCGGGGTCCCGCAATTGGTTGCAGGATGCCGAGGATCTGGGTGTGGACTACGCAGCAGCTGCGACCAGTTTTGGAATATCTCGGGTGACGCCGGATCAATATGAACAGATACAGTGGGAATTTGATCCTGGATTGCGTCACTTTCACTACGGATCTTATGCGTTGTCCGTTGGTCCCAAACTGCTGCGAAGCAAGCGCTACAAGCAATATTGGCAAAAGTATCCCCTGACCAAGAAAAAGAACAAGGTGGTTCGCCGGGGAGAAATTGGTATGACCCGCTTTGCTTTGAAAAACGGATTCTCGCACGGGGCAACCTATGACATTCGCAGTTTGCCAGAGGTTTTGCAGAGCTGCTCAAATGCCGAAATCAACAAGCTGGCCCGCTCGTTGACCTATCTCGATGACGCGGTCAGCCAGGAGTTTCTTACGCGTTCTGTTCCTGGATTGGACGCGGAAAGATCGAAAGAGGAGCGGGAAAAACTTATAAAGCTCATGCTGACAATCGCGGCGCGTATCGGGGTCAGTTATGTTCTGCCAAGCCTGCTTCACAAGAAGCATGGCTTTGCGTTCCTCAAGAAATCTTTGGTATCAGCAGACCAGGAAAACTCCGACAGGGTTTACGATTTTGCCAAGACGCTTGATGGACCTGAAGGCAGGGTGATCTTGAAGGAAATCGAAGATATCAGGCGGCACAAGGGCTTTTGAGCCTGATTGATGCGGCCGCGCCAGCGTGCTGACAAGGCCGCATCCTGGTAGCTTTATTCCGGCGCTTTCACCTTGCGCAGGTAGGGGAAGATGGTCTCGAAGTCGCCGAACTTCGCCTTGGCATCCTCATTCGAAACCGCAGGCGGGATAATCACGTCCTCGCCGGGCACCCAGTTCGCCGGGGTGGCGACGCCCTTGGCCGTCATCTGCAGCCCGTCCAGTGCCCGCAGGATCTCGGCAAAGTTGCGGCCCACGGTCATTGGGTAAGTCATCGAAAGCTTCAGCTGCTTGTCCGGGCCGATAATGAAAACCGAGCGCACGGTGGCGCTGTCGGCAGGGGTGCGGCCATCGGGCAGATAGGCTTCGGCAGGCAGCATGTCGAACGCCTTGGACACCGCTAGTCCGTCGTCGGCAATGATCGGGAAGCCCGGCGCAGCCTTGCCGTATTCCTCGATGTCCTTTTTCCACTTCTTGTGGTCCTCGACACCATCAACCGAAACGCCGATCACCTTGGTGTTACGCTTGGCCCATTCGTCGCCCAATTGCGCAACCGCTGAGAATTCGGTGGTGCAGACAGGGGTGAAGTCCTTGGGGTGGGAGAACAGAATCGCCCAGCTGTCGCCGATCCAGTCATGGAATGTAATGCTGCCCTGATCCGTTTCCGCGGTAAAATCCGGGACCGTGTCGTTAATGCGCAAACCCATGGCGGTATCTCCTTGTCAGTTAAATATTGAGTCGTCTTGACTGCTACCTAAGTACTCTAACGCAACGATAAAGTAGCCGTGCAAGGAAACCGCAAAATATCTCGGCTCCCCGGGCCGGCAGCTGCCTGGCACGGGTCTTGACAGGGCTTGCAGTAATTTGATCAAATTATGCAGCAAAGACCCTTGCTCCCTTCTGGGTGCAGTGACAGAGTGGCCGCAAAACCGGCAAGCCGGTGCCAGGAATACGTCTGAATTGGGAGTTCCCAGATGATCGAAAAACGTGACTTTTACATCAACGGCCAGTGGGTCGCCCCCGCCGCCGCAAATGATTTCGAGGTGATCAACCCCTCGACCGAAGAACCCTGTGCAGTGATTTCGCTGGGTTCTGAAGCCGACACCAACGCCGCGGTGGCCGCTGCCAAGGCGGCGCTGCCAGGCTGGATGGCGACGCCGGTGGAAGAGCGCATCGCGCTGGTCGAGAAGCTGATCGACGTCTATGAGGCCCGTGCCGAGGACCTTGCCCAGGCAATGTCGCTGGAAATGGGCGCGCCGATCGATATGTCGCGCACCTCGCAAGTGGGCGCGGGCAGCTGGCATCTGCGCAACTTCATCGCCGCGGCCAAGGAGTTTTCCTTTGACGCACCGCTTAATGACCGGAGCCCCAACGACCGCATCATTCACGAGGCTGTGGGCGTCTGCGCCCTGATCACGCCTTGGAACTGGCCGATGAATCAGGTGACCCTCAAGGTCGGCGCCGCCGCAGTCGCTGGCTGCACCATGGTGCTGAAACCGTCGGAGCAAAGCCCGCTCAACGCGATGATCTTTGCAGAGCTGATGGATGAAGCCGGTTTCCCTGCGGGCGTCTTCAACCTGGTGAATGGCGACGGCCCGGGTGTCGGTTCGCAGCTGACCACCCATCCGGATGTGGACATGATTTCCTTCACCGGCTCTACACGCGCAGGCGTCGCCATTACCCAGGCCGCCGCACCGACCCTCAAGAAGGTGGATCTGGAGCTGGGCGGCAAAGGCGCCAACGTGATCTTTGAAGATGCCGATGAAAAGGCCGTGAAGCGCGGCGTGCTGCACATGATGCAGAACACCGGCCAGAGCTGCAACGCGCCCAGCCGGATGCTGGTTCAGAACAGCATTTATGACCGCGTGGTTGCCGAGGCTGCGGAAGTGGCAGCCAAGGTGGAGGTCGGCCCGGCCGATCAGGAAGGCCGCCACATTGGCCCGGTGGTCAATGAACTGCAGTGGAACAAGATCCAGGACCTGATCCAGGCGGGTATCGACGAAGGCGCCAAACTGGTGGCCGGCGGCACCGGCCGTCCGGACGGGCTGAACAAGGGCTTCTACGTGAAGCCGACGGTTTTTGCCGATGTGAACAACCAGATGACCATCGCGCGGGAGGAGATCTTCGGCCCGGTGCTGTCGATCATTCCTTTCGAGACCGAAGAGGAAGCGATCGAGATCTCCAACGACACGCCTTATGGCCTGACAAACTACGTGCAGACCCAGGATGGCGCCCGCGCCAACCGCATGGCCCGTGCGCTGCGGTCCGGCATGGTGGAGATGAACGGCAAGTCCCGCTCGGCAGGCTCGCCCTTTGGCGGCATGAAACAGTCCGGCAAGGGCCGCGAAGGCGGCAAATGGGGCATTGAGGACTTCCTGGAAGTGAAAGCCGTCGGCGGCTGGGCTGCCGAGTAAGCTTAATACGTTCGAAGCAATGGAGAGCCGCCTTCCGAGGCGGCTTTCTTTTTGCGCCATTGTGCGCGACGGGGCGGTGCTCCCGCGCCTTCAGGCCGCCCGGCTGCGCCGGACCGCATTCAGGCTCGGGCGTGGCTCGTGCTGCGCATGGGCAGGGGGCTGCTGAGCGGTGCTTAACCCTCAATGGGTGCTGAGAGTTCTGGTCAGAAAAAGGCTCTAAGCAGGCAGATTACTGCAATTCCGGTGCCCATTGTCAGCGGCAGGCTGCGGGTGATCAGCGCCACCATAAAGGCGGCTGTGCCAGCGATCCATTCATCCGGTCCGCCCTGCATCAGCAGATAGGTGACCAGCGAAAGGATCAGGCAACCCGGCAGTGCTTGCAGCCCGCGTGCCCAGGGGCCGTGATCCGGCAGCCTCCGGCCCAGCAGATAGCCCGACAGACGCACCGCAAAGGTTGCCGTTGCCAAGCCAAGGATCAGGGTCCACGTCTCAGTCATGGCCAAATGCTCCTGCGATGGCCGCACCGCTGACGCCGCCCAGGATCAGTGTCCAGGTGGGATCCAGCGGAGACAGCAAACCTGCAAGCAACACGATGGCAACGGATCCGGCCCATGGCAGCAGCATGGCGTTGCCGCTCCATAAGGAGCGCAAGATGGCGATAAAGGCGGCAGTGAAGGCAAAGTCCATGCCCAAGGCGCGAGGTTCCGGTACGGCCGCCGCGAACCCCGCACCTGCAACCGTGGCCAGAACCCAGACCGCGACCAGCGCCAATCCGCCGCCCACCAGATACCAGTAGCCCGCTATGCTGCCGCGGGCGCGCGTCGCGTGCATCAGCGCCCAGTTCTCATCCGTGGCCAGATGCACACCAAGCAGCACCTGCCACCAGGGGCGCCCGGCCAGTTCATCCCGCAATGAGGCCGTGATCAGCAATAGCCGAAGGTTCAGCGCAAGCCCCGCCAGCAGGGCAGCACCCGCACCGGCGCCTGCCACCAGCCGCTCTACCGCGATGATCTGCGAGGACCCGGCAAAGACGATGGTGCCCATCACACCTGTCTGCAGCCCGCTCATCTGCGCCTGAGCGGCCAAAAGGCCAAAGGCCACGCCATAGACAGCGACGCCGACTGCCAGCGGCAGGATGTCCCGCAACCCGGCCAGCAGCTGGCCGCGGGCAGGGGGCTGAGCAGTTATGTCCTGAACGGTCATTGCAAGGCTCCTCTGGAAAAAGGCGGGATGTTCATTTAAGTCGAACGTGAGGCTTCTTTACCGAACGAACGAATTGTTCGTCAAGGTGAACGATGGGATGAAATAATGAACACATCAGCGCCCCACAAGATGATAGCCGCGGCCATCCAGCGCGAACGCAGCCGCGCGGGAAAGTCGCTGTCGGCACTCGCGGCCGAGGCGGGAATTGCAAAATCGACCCTGTCTCAGCTGGAGGCAGGCAATGGAAACCCCAGTGTAGAGACGCTTTGGGCGTTGGCGGCAGCGCTGGATATCCCGCTAAGCCTGCTGTTTGAAACCGAGGCGCCGGCCACAAAGCTGATCCGCGCAAGCGAAGGAGAGGTGCTGGAGTCAGAACAGTCGGACTTTGCCGCGGTCCTGCTGTCGCGCAGCCCGCCGAATGTGCGCCGGGATGTCTACCGCGTGGTGATGCAGCCGGGAGAGATCCGCCGCGCCCAGCCGCATCCGCGCGGCACGGTGGAGCATATGCTGATTTGTTCCGGGCAGATGCGGGCTGGGCCGGAAGGGCAGGAGGAGCAGCTGTGGCCGGGCGATTACTTTACCTATCCGGGGGATCACCACCATACCTACGAGGCGCAGCAAGCGGACACCGTGTTCCTGATGGTGATGGAAGCGCCGTGATCAGGCTCTAAAACAGGGGTTTTACCCGGAATTTCAGCGACTCGCCGCTGTCAGGATGCTTGATCCGCAGCTCCTCTGAATGCAGCATCAGGCGCGGATGCTCCAACGCGGCGCCAGTGGCATAGAGCGGATCGCCTAGGATCGGGTGCCCAAGTGACAGCATATGCACCCGCAGCTGATGCGAACGCCCGGTTTTGGGGGTCAGCCGCACCCGCGTGGCAGCGTCCTCATATTTCATCACCCGCCAGTCGGTGACGGCAGGCTTGCCGGTCTCGTGGCAGACCATTTGTTTGGGCCGGTTCGGCCAGTCGACGATCAGCGGCAGGTCCACGGTGCCGCTGCGCGGCTCCAGCTTGCCCGCAATCCGTGCTACATAGGCCTTCTTCGCGGTGCGCTTTTCAAACTGCATCGACAGGTGCCGCTGCGCATGGGGGGTCAGGCCGAAGACCATCACGCCGGAGGTATCCCTGTCCAGCCGGTGCACCAGCAGGGCCTCAGGGAAGGCTGCCTGGATCCGGGTGATCAGGCAGTCGGACAGATGCTCGCCGCGCCCCGGCACAGACAACAGGCCTGCAGGCTTGTTCACCGCCAGAATTTCGGCGTCATGGTGCAGGATCTCCAGCGGGTCCTGCGGCGGTGTGTATTCGCTTGATACGGCCATGGGCGTTTGCCTACTGCGGAAGCCGGCCAAGGGCAAGCGGCGCCGCGCCGCTTTCCCGCCTGCAGCACCTTTGTTAAATTGACACTGTCCCGGCGATCCGGTAACCGGCGCGCCTCACTGACACATGGGGACGATGCATGGCACGCAAACGCAAAGGGCGCGATATTTCCGGCTGGCTGGTGGTGGACAAGCCCGCGGGGCTGACCTCGACGGCGGTTGTGAACAAGGTGCGCTGGGCGCTGGAGGCCAAGAAGGCCGGCCATGCGGGCACATTGGACCCGGAAGCAACCGGTGTTCTGGCCGTTGCGCTGGGCGAGGCGACCAAGACCGTTCCCTATATCACCGATGCCTTGAAGGCCTATACCTTCACCGTGCGGCTGGGTCAGGCGACCAACACGGATGATGCCGAGGGCGAGGTGATTGCCGAAAGCGCCGAACGTCCCAGCGACGCGCAGATCAAGGAGGCGCTGTTGCCCTTCCTGGGCGAGATCATGCAGGTGCCACCCAAGTTCTCCGCGGTCAAGATCGACGGCCAGCGCGCCTACAAGCTCGCCCGCGATGGTGAGGATGTGGAGATCGAGGCCCGCCCGCTGTGGGTCGAGGAGCTGATCATGCTGGATCGCCCCGATGCGGACCACGTGGTGCTGGAAATGACCTGCGGCAAGGGCGGTTATGTGCGTTCCATCGCCCGGGACCTGGGCGCGGCGCTGGGTTGCCACGGCCACGTCAAGGAACTGCGCCGGATCTGGTCCGGCCCCTTTGATGCGGCAGAGGACGGGATTTCGCTGGAAGAGATCGACCGCTTGGCCCGCACTCCGGAGCTGGACACGTATCTGCGCCCGCTGGAAGAAGGCCTGGCCGATCTGCCGGAGGTCAAATGCACACCAGAGGGCGCGGTGAAGCTGCGCAACGGCAACCCGGGCATGGTGATGCCCAATGATGAGGTTGAATATGGCGATGAGGCCTGGGCTTCACTCAATGGCCAGGCGGTTGCGGTCGGCGTCTACAAATCCGGCAGCCTGCATCCCTCCCGGGTCTTCAACCAGGACGGCAGCGCCGGTTAACAAAGCGTATCTTTTTGGGTCAGCAGCGTTGACCGGATGTTTCGCGCGCGAAACATTTGGGCAGCAAGGCTGACCTAATATCCTTGGGGTATTCTGCGGTCTTGCCTAGGCTGGCCTGGCTGTTCCGTTGTCTCCGAATACGGAGTAATACTCTTGTGCGGTCAGGATGATACTGGCCTGACCGCCCTCTTCGGCGCTGATCTGGTTACCCGACGCATCACGCCAACGGTCCTCGCTGGTGGAGTAGTCGTCATGGAAAGCAATGCTGACCCCTGACTGATCCCCGGGCAATGATGCGATGGCAATACCGTCCATGGCGATCTGAGTGCTGTCCTGATCCGCGTCGTAACTGACGCTCAGCCCGTCGATGGCATCTTCGAAGCTGTAGCTGGGAATGGACCCGAAGCCGGCAATAACCGGGAAATCGATCCGCAATTGATCTTCCGCCGGATCGAAATCGGTGATTTCCGCCGCCGGAGTTCCGGCCTCATACACATTTGCAAAGGCGTGGAAGGTGTCCGCCCCTGCGCCGCCGGTGGCCGTTGTCCCGGGACCGACCCACAAGCGGTCATCTCCAGTTCCGCCGTCAAGCACATCACCGTCGTCACCCGCACGGGTCAGATCGCCGGGGTAGTGATTGTAGAACCCTTCATAGTGGACCGAGCCGCTGCCGCTGTAGAGCGTATCGTCGCCTTCGCCGCCGGTAAGCGTGTCGGCACCGCCTTCGCCAAAGATCACATCATCGCCTGCGGTGCCGTCCAGTGTGTCACTGTCCGAAGTGCCGCGGATCGCATCCAGGGCAAAGGGGGCGCTGAAGCCGGGATTTTCAAACTGTTCAGTCCGTTCAATGTCTCCATTTCCACGCAGAAAATCCACTTCAAGAACCTCCCCCTCTGCGAGCGAAACGCCTGGCAGGGTCAGGATCGTTTGGTTGTTGAGAGTGTCGATAAAGCGCAGGCCGTTGCCGTCTTCGGTCTCGATCAGCCTTACGTTACCCGAATGATACGGTGTCAGTGCCAGTTGGTCGGTACCCAGTTCAAAATCCTCGATCACTGTTTCACGGCTGCCCTCATCGTCCAGGATGAAGCGGTCCGCGCCTTCGCCGCCGGTGGCAGTATTGCCTGCACCTAGATGCAGTTCATCATCACCGCTGCCGCCCGTCAGCAGATCCTGATCACCGGCATTGCCCGTCAGCGTGTCGTTTCCATCTCCGCCGTTAAGCGTGTCATCCGTTCCAGCGGAGCCGGACAAATTGGCGGCCTGGGGCTGCGGGTCAGGTTCAACAGGTGTTTCCGGCTCAACAGGTCTTTCCGGTTCAGTTGGTGTTTCCGGTTCAGCCGTTTCTTCACCGGAGTTTTCGGCCCCGTCGAAGCCAATAGCAATGGCAGAGCCTGCAAGTGCAAGAAAAATCAGAAGTTCCATGTCGCCCGGATCATTAAAATCGAATAAAGCCATCGCGGGAAAAAGTACGTCCGCGGTTCTGCCAGAGGCTGCAGGAAACGCCCTTGGAATGCAACCTGTGCCGTTCTAAAACCGCCGCCATGATCACCCGCAGCCACACCAAGGGCGACGCGCCCTCCACCGCCGTCTATTCCGATTGCGAAAACTACCGCTACAGCCTAACCCGGGTCTGGGACCCGGCAGGGCAGCGGGTGATGTTTGTGATGCTGAACCCGTCGACCGCAACCGAGGTGCAGAACGATCCCACCATCGAGCGCTGCGAGCGCCGCGCCCGGGCGCTGGGATTCGGCGGGTTCCGGGCCACCAACATCTTTGCCTGCCGGGTGACCGACCCGCGGGAGATGCGCAGGCTGGAGGCGCCGGAGGGGCCGGATAACATGGCCGCCATTCTGGAGGGCTTGGCATGGGCGGATATGGTGATCTGCGCCTGGGGCACCCACGGCGCACATCGCGGCCAGGGTGTGCGGGTGGAGGCTGCATTGCGGGCATCCGGCAAGCCGCTTCATCATCTTGGTCTCAGTAAGGCCGGCCACCCCAAGCACCCGCTCTACATTGCCTACAGCCAGCAACCGCAGCCCTGGCTGATAGGCGCAATCAGCTGAACTCCGTTAACCGGTGTTCTCCTTTTGTTTTGAATGCGCCGCGGCAATGTGAGAGTGTGGGCGCAATTTGGTTTGCGTGTTGGGGTTGAGTGGTGATGTTGTGGCTGGCGAGCATGTTGGGGCTGATGGCAGTGGGCGGAGCGGTTCTGGCGGACACCTCCGCAGAGGAGGAAGAGGGCAGCGGTGCTTCCTCTGGTCCGGAAGCCGAAGATGACGGTTTGGACGGCGGCTACATCGAGCCCAGCGGCGAAGCGGCGGCAGACAGCGGCGGCGGGGATACAGTGTCCGGCGCCAGTAGCAGCGAAACTGTGACCGGCACGGATGGCGGAGACGTGCTGGCGGGCAGCGGCTTGCCTGACAGCATCAGCGGCGGCAGCGGAGAAGATCAGATCGCAGGCTATGGCGGCGACGACTGGCTGGATGGCGGCACGGGTAATGATGTGCTGCATGGCGACGCCGGAGACGACAGCCTGTATGGCGGCTCCGGGAACGACCTGCTGCATGGCGAGGACGGCGCCGATGCTCTGGACGGCGGCGAGGGGGCTGACAGCCTGAACGGGCATTTTGGAGCAGACAGCCTGTTTGGCGGCAGCGGCAATGATGTGCTGCACGGCGGTCAGGACAGCGACTGGCTGGAGGGCGGCGAAGGGGCGGATTCGCTGCATGGCAATGATGGTGATGATAGCCTGACGGGCGGTGGCGGCGAAGACGTGCTGTTTGGCGGTGCTGGCGATGACGTGGTATCCGGCGCCAGGGATGGCACTGAGCAGGACTTTGTAAACGGCGGCGGCGGCGACGACACGCTGATTGCCGGGGCTGGCGACGTGCTGACCGGCGGCGCAGGCGCGGACCAGTTTACTGCAGGCAGCTGGACCGGCACGGCAGAGGCCGTTCAACTGATGGATTATGATGCTGCAGAGGATCAGCTGGTTCTGGTCTGGGATATTGAGAGCGGCGCGGAACCCTCGGTCGAGGTGCAGCAAAATCCGGGCGCGGAAGATGAGCAGCTGATACTGGTGGATGGGGAACCGGCCCTGCGGGTGTCTGGCGCCGGGGCGCTGACCGCGGCGGATCTGGTGCTGATTGACACGGATTCAGCGGCGGCTGTGGGGATGCTGCCGCAATAGCCAGATGCCTGCATCCCTGCACCAGGCACATAATCTTTGCCTTTGCAGCGGAAACATCATATACGCCCGCATCTGCCGCGATTCTGCGGCGGATTTCTCCACGGGCCTGTGCTGGACGACATCCCGGCCTGAGCCATCCACTCTAACCTTATGAAGGAGACCCCGATGTCGATCACTGCGGAAGAAAAAGCGCGCCTGATGAAAGAATTCGCAACCAAAGAAGGCGACACCGGTTCCCCGGAAGTCCAGGTTGCAATCCTGACCTCGCGCATCAACACCCTGACTGAGCACTTCAAAACCCACAAGAAGGACAACCACGGCCGCCGTGGCCTCCTGAAAATGGTTGCTCAGCGCCGCAAGCTGCTGGACTACACCAAAGGCAAGGATGAGGCCCGTTACCAGGACCTGATCAAGCGTCTGGGCATCCGCCGCTAATCCGCGCTTATCCGGATTTTCTGCGCCCGTTCCGAAAGGAGCGGGCGTTTTCTTTTCTTCTAGAGGCGTCAAGCCGCGAGGTGCTCCCGCGTCCGCTGGCTCCCCGGCGGCGCCGGGCAGCCTTTGGCCATGGGCGTGGCCCGTGCTGCGCACGGGCGGGTGCGGTCCGCCGCAAGGCAGATACTTGCAGACCAGGGAGGGCATGAAAAGAAACGCCGCCCCGGTTGGAGCGGCGTATTGTTTTGCAGGATGCCGAAGGGGCTTACTCGCCGTAAGGAACCCAGATGTTCTTCACCTCAGTGGCTTCCTGCAGGAACCGCTTCGTCTGGTCCTGTGTCCAGTCGGTTGCAGTGCCGTTGTTGACCCAGGTGCGTTTGAGGTTGCCCGCAGACGCGGCCTCGATCCCAGCAGACAGGTCGGAAGACGAGAAACTCCAGACCGCGTCGACATTCAGATGCGACGCCATCGGTTTCGCCAGCTCCGCATGGCTGCCGGTCAGGATGTTGACCACACCCCCGGGCACGTCCGAGGTGTCCAGAACCTGGTAGAAATCGGTTGCCGCCAGCGGGAACGGCTCGGAGGCCGCCAGCACCACCCGGTTGCCCATGGCAATGGCTGGCGCCATCACCGAGACCAGACCCAGCAGCGGCGCCTCATCCGCGCAGAGCGCGCCGATCACGCCCACCGGCTCTTTCATTGCCAGCGCCACGCCGCGGATCGGCACGCCATGCACCTGGCCGTCGTATTTGTCGGCCCAGGCCGCAGCGGAGAACAGGCGCTGGATCGAGGCTTCGACCTCTGCCGTGCCGCCCTTCTTGCCGGTCATCGCGTCGATGCGGGCCGCGAACTCTTCTGCGCGGGCCGAGAGGTTTTCGCCGATGTAATAGAGGATCTGCGCCCGCAAGTGACCGGTGGTCTTGGACCACTTGCCGGCGCCCGCCGCAGCCTCAACCGCGTTGCGCACGTCCTTGCGGTTGGCAAGGCCAACGTGGCCCAGCAGTGCGCCGGACTTGCCGTGGACGGCCTGGCTGTAGCCGCCATCCGGGCGCGCCTGCTTGCCGCCAACATACAGCTTGGCAGTGCGGTCCAGCGGGTCCACGGGGGCGCCATTGCCAGCAAACGCCTCGACTTTGGTCAATTGCTTGGCCTTGGTTCTCGGGCGAGTGTAGGCGGCAAGCCCCTCCCAGCCGCCTTCGCGTCCGAAGCCGCTTTCGCGCACGCCACCGAAACCGGCAGCGGCGTCGAACATGTTGGTACCGTTGATCCAGACCACGCCGGCCGTCAGCTTCGGCGCCATGTCGAGCGCCAGGTTCACGTTCTCGGTCCAGACGGTTGCTGCGAGGCCGTAACGGGTGTTGTTGGCCAGCTCCACCGCTTCCGCCGGGGTGCGGAAGGTGCAGGAGACGAGTACGGGGCCAAAGATCTCCTCCTGCATCAGCGGATCGGCGGGGGACAGCCCTTCGATCAGGGTCGGCGGGTAGAAGCAGCCGCCTGCGGGCATCTCGACCTGCGCCTGGTGCATGCTGCCGGCTGTATTGGCCGCAACCATGCTGCTGATGGTGTCGAGCTGCACCGGGTCCACCACGGCGCCCACGTCGATGCATTTATCCAGCGGATTGCCGACACGCAGCCCGTCCATGCGGGCCTTCAGCTTGGTGTGGAAACGCTCGGCGATGCCTTCCTGGACCAGCAGGCGCGAGCCTGCGCAGCAGACCTGGCCCTGGTTGAACCAGATTGCATCCACCAGACCTTCGATCGCGGAGTCGATATCCGCGTCGTCAAACACGATGTAGGGCGACTTGCCGCCCAGCTCCAGCGTCAGCGCCTTGCCGCTGCCTGCAGTGGCTTCGCGGATCCTGCGGCCAACGGAGGTGGAACCGGTAAAGGCGATTTTGTCCACTTCGGCTGCGGTGATCATCTCGCCCACAGCTCCGTCGCCGGTCACGATATTCACCACCCCCCTGGGCAGGCCTGCCTGGCGGCAGATGTCGGCGAACAGTAGTGCGGTGAGCGAGGTGTATTCCGCGGGTTTCAGCACCACGGTGTTGCCCATGGCAATGGCCGGGGCAATCTTCCAGGCCAGCATCAGCAGAGGGAAGTTCCAGGGGATGATCTGGCCGCAGACACCCAGGGCCTCGGCGTCCGGCAGTTCGCTGTCCATCAGCTGGGCCATGCCGGCGTGGTAGTAGAAATGCCGCTGCGCCAGCGGGATGTCGATGTCGCGGCTCTCACGGATCGGCTTGCCGTTGTCCAGGGTTTCCAGGACCGCAAACAGGCGGGCGTGCTTTTGCAGCAGGCGCGCGATGGCATAAAGATACTTGGCGCGGCCTGCGCCACCCAGACCGGCCCAGCCGCCCTGCGCCTTGCGTGCGGCCGCAACCGCCGCATCCACATCCGCTTGCGTTGCTTGCGTCAGTGTCGCCAGCACTTCGCCGGTGGCTGGATTCTTACTGTCAAAGCCGTCGCCGGGGGCGGTGAACTCACCGTTGATGAAATGGCCGAACCGGCTGCCCTGATCAACCAGCCAGGCCAGTGCCTCGGCAGCGCTTTCGGGGGCGGGACCGTATTCCATGGTGTCGAAAATCTCTTTGATGGTCATCTGTTCAGCCTTCAGCCCATGGAGTGGCGGTAGCCGGCGGAGTATGCCCCGGTGACATGGTGTTCCAGCTGGCGCTCGATATCGCCCAGCAGCGAGGAGGCGCCAAAGCGGAAAAGGTCGGGCTGCAGCCAGCGGTCGCCCAGCTCATCTTTCATCAGCGCCAGATAGACCAGGGAATCCTTGGCCTTGGAAATACCGCCTGCCGGCTTGTAGCCGACGCGGTAGCCGGTGCGGTCGTAATAGTCGCGGATGGCGCGTATCATCACCAGCGACACGGGCAGGGTGGCGTTTACGCTTTCCTTGCCGGTGGAGGTCTTGATGAAATCGGCGCCCGCCATCATGCAGACCAGCGAGGCACGCGCCACGTTGCGCAAGCTGCCCAGCTCGCCGGTAGCCAGGATCGCTTTCACATGGGCGTCGCCGCAGGCCTGGCGGAAGGCTTTCATCTCGTCGTACAGCGCCTGCCAGTTGCCCTGCAGCACATGACGGCGGGTGATCACGATGTCGATCTCCTCGGCGCCGTCCTTGACGCTTTCCTCGATCTCCGCGACCCGCAGATGGAACGGCGACAGGCCGGCCGGGAAGCCGGTGGAAACCGCGGCAACCGGGATGCCGGTGCCTTCCAGCGCCTTGACCGCGGTCGGGATCATGTCGTGGTAGACGCAGACTGCGCCAGTGGTGAGGCCCTCCATTCCCAGCGTGCGCAAAAGTCCCGCGCTGACCGGTTGGCGCGCCTTGGCGCACAGACGGCGCACCCGGCCCTCGGTGTCATCACCGGACAGGGTGGTGAGGTCGATCAGGCTGATCGCCTTCAAGAGCCAGGCGGCCTGGTGGTCCTTCTTGACACTGCGGCGGCCCGGCAGGGTGACGCAGCGGCGTTCGATGGCCGACGTGTTGGCCTGCACGGCTGCGACCCAGTCCAGGTCCAGCTCCATGCCCGGATTGCGCGGCTCTGCCAGCTGCGGCAGCTGCGCGCTTCGTTCAGCGGTTTGGCTATCCATTGGAATTCCTCGGAAGAGTTCCGTGCGAAAATCGCACGGGTGCGGCATATTGGCAAGCGAGCGGCCTCGCAGACGGGCATGTTTTTTGACTAAATGGACAAAAAATGCAAGGGGCAGGGCCAGTGGCCGCGCGGAATGCTGCTTGGCCAGTGCCGGGTGGCGGCAGTAATCCTCTTTTGCGCTACTGCTGCGGGGCTGCAGTGCATTCCGGTGGCAGAATCGGTCATACATGCTAAATTTAGGGGTATGAGCAGTGCAAAACCCCATATCGGCGAAAATACCGCCTCAAACGTCCGGCCAATCATCCGTCAGCTGGACGATAGCGCCATCAACCGGATTGCCGCGGGCGAGGTGGTGGAACGCCCCGCCTCCGCCGTGAAAGAACTGGTAGAAAACGCCATTGACGCGGGTGCCACCCGCATCACGGTGGAGATTGCAGATGGCGGCAAGACGCTGATCCGGGTAACGGATGACGGCTGCGGCATGACACCGGAGGACCTGCCGCTGGCGCTGAGCCGCCATGCGACATCCAAGATCGACGGCTCTGACCTGCTGAACATCCACACCTTCGGCTTCCGGGGTGAAGCTCTGCCAAGCTTGGGCGCGGTTGGGCGGCTGACCATCACCAGCCGGGCCGAGGGCCATGAGGCGGCGCAGATCCGGGTGTCGGGCGGCAAGCAGGAGCCGGTGAAGCCGGCAGCCTTGCGGGCGGGCACCATTGTTGAGCTGCGCGACCTGTTCTTTGCGACGCCGGCAAGGCTCAAATTCATGCGCACCGACCGGGCCGAGGCGCAGGCGATCGGGGACACGGTGAAGCGGCTTGCGATGGCGGAGCCCTCGGTGGGCTTCACCCTGCGCGATGTATCCGGCGGCGGCGAGGGGCGGGTCACCTTCCGCGCCGATCCGTTGTCAGGCGACCTTTTCGATGCGCTGCACGGGCGGCTGGCCTCGGTGCTGGGACGGGAGTTTGCGGAAAACGCGCTGAAGATCGACGCCACCCGCGAGGGTATCCGGCTTTATGGCTATGCGGCGCTGCCGACCTATTCCCGCGGCGCGGCGGTGGCGCAGTTCCTGTTTGTGAACACTCGGCCGGTGAAGGACAAGATGCTAACCGGGGCGCTCAGGGCAGCCTATTTCGATTTCCTCAGCCGTGACCGGCATCCGGCGGCGGCGCTGTTCATTGATTGCGACCCGCAGCTGGTGGACGTGAACGTGCATCCTGCGAAATCCGAAGTCCGGTTCCGCGACCCCGGCCTTGCGCGTGGGCTGATCGTCTCCTCCCTGCGCCATGCACTGGCAGAAGCCGGTCACCGGGCTTCAACCACTGTGGCAGGCGCCACGCTGGGCGCGATGAAGGCGGAGCAGCCCACGGCGAACGGTGCGCCAAGGATCTATCAGATGGACCGGCCCTCTTACGGTGCGCGGACGGCATCCTATGCGGCGCAGCAGCCGGAGAGCTTTGCGCCCGCACCCGCCTACCAGCCGCTGGCGTCTCCGGGCTTTGCAGAGCTGGCTGGCGCCTACAGCGGCCAAGTGACTGAAACCCCGGAGGTCCCGATGGCCCCGGTTCAGCCTGCGGATGCGCCCGAGGCCACCGCGCCCGGGGCCGAGGCCCTGCCGCTGGGTGCGGCGCGCGGCCAGGTGCACGAGAACTACATCATCGCCCAGACCGCCGACGGCATGGTGATTGTCGACCAGCATGCCGCGCACGAGCGGCTGGTCTATGAGAAGCTGAAACGGCAAATGGCGGAGAATGGCGTCGCCGCACAGGCGCTGCTGATCCCGGAGATCGTTGAGCTGAGCGACAATGATTGCGCCTGCCTTTTGGGTGTGGCGGATGAGCTGGCGAAATTTGGCCTTGGCATTGAGGCCTTCGGTGGCAATGCCATAGCGGTGCGGGAAACCCCGGCGATCCTCGGCGAAGTGAATGCCGAGGCGATGATCAAGGACATCCTGGATGAGCTGTCGGACCAGGGCGAAAGCCAGCTGGTGCAGGCGCGCGTCGAGGCGATCCTGAGCCGGGTGGCCTGCCATGGCTCGATCCGCTCCGGCCGCCGGATGCGGGGGGAGGAGATGAATGCGCTGCTGCGGGAAATGGAGGCAACGCCCCATTCCGGCCAGTGCAACCATGGCCGCCCGACCTATGTGGAATTGAAACTGGCAGATATCGAGCGCCTGTTCGGGCGCACATGAACAAGAACCCCCGTTTAAGGGAGGACGAGCAGTGACACTGGAACAGGCCCAATGGGCGATCTACGCGCTGGCCGGATTGGCCGCGCTTCTGGCGCTGGCGGGGCTGCGGCTGCGCAGCACGGCGCGGCAGCTGGAGCAGGCGAACGCAGATCAGCGCAGCCATATTGCCGGGCTGAAGGCGGAAGCGGCCCGGCTGCCGGAACTGACGGACGAGCTGGCCACCCTGCGTCGCGTGCATGAGAACGAGCGTGCCGGCCGCTATCAGGCGGAGGCACAGGTTCAAGCGCTGAAAGCAGAGCACGCGGCGCGGCTGGAAGAGCTGAAGCACATGAACCAGCAGATGGAGCACAAGTTTGCCTCGCTGGCTTCGGGCGTTTTGAAGCAGAACTCCGAAAGCTTCCTGAGCCTGGTCAGCGAACGGTTTCAGGCCCACAGCAAGACAGCGGATGAGGATCTGGCCAAGCGCCACACCGCGATCGAAAATCTGGTGAAGCCGCTGGACCAGAAGCTGGGCCAGTTCGGTGAACGGATCAAGGAGATCGAACAGGCCCGCAATGAGGCCTATGGCGCGATCCAGACTCAGGTGAAGCATCTGGCCGAAGGCCAGGCTGCGCTGGGTGGCGAGACCCGCAAGCTGGTGCAGGCCTTGCGCGCGCCCAAGACCCGCGGCCGCTGGGGCGAGATGCAGCTGCGGCAGGTGTTCGAGATGGCCGGTATGGCTGAGCATGTGGATTACGAGCTGGAAAAAAGCGTCGGCACCGACGAGGGCCTGCGCCGGCCTGATGCGGTGGTGCGCATTCCCGGCGGCAAGAGCATCGTGGTGGACGCGAAGACCCCACTGGAGGCCTATCTGGATGCGCTGGAGGCGGAGACGCCCGACGCTCAGCAGGCGGCACTTGCCCGCCACGCAAACCATGTGAAGACCCATGTGCGGCAGCTGGCCTCCAAGTCCTATCAAAGCGCACTGGGCGAGACGCCGGATTTCGTGGTGATGTTCATCCCCGGCGAAACCTTTGTCTCGGCTGCGGCGGAAGCGGACCCAGGGCTGATCGAATATGCTTTCGAAAACAAAGTTCTGATCGCCACTCCGACCACGCTGATGGCTTTGGTCAAATCGATTGCTTACGGCTGGCAGCAGGAGAAGATGGCGGAGAACGCTGTTGAAGTGCAGAAGACCGCCAAGGAGCTTTACGACCGGCTGGCGACTTTCTCCAAGAACCTGGCCTCGGTCGGGCGCTCGCTGTCGTCCTCGGTCAACAACTACAACAAGGCGGTTGGCTCGCTGGAAGCCCGGGTGCTGCCCTCGGCCCGCCGGTTCGAGGCGATGGGCGTCGTCGCCAACGGGGCTGAACTGGAGGATCCCGGCCAGGTGGAGGTCGAGCCGCGCCAGGTGGCGCTTCTGGCGGAAGAGTAGATGCAGCTGCTGCCGGCGCTGAAGGCTCTGAAGCCGCAGGAAACAGCCCTGTTGCGCGCAGCGGAAGTTGAAGCGGAACGCATCGTTGCGCTTTTGCGGATTGCTGTGGCGCTGGGCCTTATGCTGGCGATGGTGCTGGCCATTGAGGCCGTTCGGGTGATTGAGGAACCGCATTTGCGGCGTCAGGTCGGGCTGGCAACAGCCACCATGTTATCTTACCTGGCGGTGGGCGTGCTGATCTATTGGGCGATCAGCAAACAGTTGTTCAAGCCCTGGATGATCTGGTTGGCGGTATTTGCCGATTGCGCCTTTCTGCTGCTGAACACATTTCTGTCGCTGGTGAATACCGGAGTGCCCGGCGGTGCCCTCTTTGCCATGCCTGCCGTCTGGATGGCCCCTGTCGTGCTGGCCTTTGGCGTCCTCAGGCTGAACCCATTGCGGCTGGCCGTGATGCTGCTGCTGATTGCGGCCGGGTTTGGCTGGATGATCCTGTGGCAGCCGCCGGAAGCTGCACCGGACCTGATAGAAAGGATCAGGCTCACCTTGGACTCGCCGCCCAACTTCATGCGCCTGGTCATGCTGTGCCTGGCAGGCGGTGTTCTGGTGGTGGCTGCGCTGCGGATGCGCGGGCTTTTGCATCGCTCACTCGACGAAGCCCGTCAGAAAGCAAACCTGACCCGCTACCTGCCGGCGCAGCTGGCAGACCGCCTTGCGGGCGGCGGGCTGGCGGAGATGCAGGCAGGCCGGCAGCAAAAAATGGCGATACTGTTCATTGACATCCGCGGGTTCACCACCTGGTGCGAGGGGCGAGAGCCGCAGGAGGTAAGCCGCCTGATTACGGAGTTCAGGACCCGGGTGGAAGAGGTGTCGGCCCTGACTGGAGGTTTGATCGACAAATACATCGGCGATGCGGCGATGATCCTGTTCGAAGGCGAGCGCGCTGCGGCCCGGGCGCTGGAGTGCTCCGAGGGGCTATTGGCGCAAATGAAGGACTGGCGTCACACTCGGGACCAGGCAGGGGATGCCGGCCTGGGTGTTGGGATCGGGCTGCACTGGGGAGAGGTGTTTTCGGGGGTGACCGGAACGCCAGAGCGGTTGGAGTACTCGGTATTTGGCGACACGGTGAACACCGCCGCGCGGCTGGAGCAGCTGACCAAGGCGCAGGGCATGGCCGTGATTGCGTCAGCGGACTTGCTCCAAGCTGCTGGCACAGAGCCAGCGCAAGAGGGCTGGGCTTCTCTGCCGGAGGAGGTCTTGCGCGGACGCAGCAAGGGACTCGCGCTCTTCGGCAAGGCTCAAGGTTAGCCACCGCTCCATTTGCCTCAGATCAAAGACTTAGGCGTTTTGCCTGCGGTTTGATATGCTGAGGCAGCGAACAGAAGGAATGGAGCAATGCTGGAGATCTCAGTCCGCAAGGTGGCACAGGTGGCGATGATGGCCCGGGAGCTGGACCGGGCTGAAGGCGAGCTGCGTGCCTTCATCGACCGGATGAGCGAGGACCAGCAATCGGAACTGGTCGGCATCATGTGGGTCGGCCGCGGCAGTTTCGAACCGGAGGAGCTGGCAGAGGCGATCTATACCGCCCGGCAAGAAGCGACCACTCCGACCGTGGACTATCTGCTTGGCACGCCGCATCTCGCTGACAATCTCGAGGCCGGTCTGGAGGCGCTGGGGATCGATGTGAACGATGTCGAGGATGACGTGATCGGCCGCTGAAGCCGCTGCACCGGTTCGCAATGAAAAAGGGCGCCGCAACCGGGCGCCCTTGGTTCTTTCAACCTGCTATCAGGCTTTGCTGTCAACGATTTCGAGGTGTTGGGCCAGCTTGCCGATCGCGGCCATCCACTTTTCAACCAGGGCAGGGTCGCTGGGCGCGGCGTGGACGCCGGCGGCGATCTTGCCGTTCATAGCGGCCTCAATGGCGAAGGACACCGGGTAGGACACCAGACGCGCCATGGCGGTGCCGCGCGCGTCACCCCAGGCGTCCATGACATAGGTCTTGTGCCAGACCTCAGCACCGTCTTTCTCGGCCTTCAGGCCGACACACAGCACCACCCTGTCCGGTTCGCCCTCGTCATAGGCGTTCTCGGCCCAGAACTGGTCCGACATTTCCTTGAGCCGGGCGTCGCCTTCGGTACCGGAGAGGGTCTCGACTTCCTTGAATACATCCGCCCAGGCATCTGCCCAGCCGTTGAGGCGCAGGGTGCCGCGGACAAATTCCTTCACCTTCCAGTCTTCGCCGAATTCGTACTGGCCCATGAAGGGGATCGAGTCGCGGTTCGGGTAGACCTCGAAGCTTTCGGGGGCGGGCAGCGGTGCCTCATAGGAGGAGATCGCATCCCACGGGCGGGCGACATCCAGTTCCTTGAAATCGCGGATCGACTTCGACGGCGAGCGCAGCGCCTTCAGCACGCCAAGCGGCGACCAGCTGAATTTGTAACGGAATGGGTTCGGGGTCTTGGGGATGCCGCCGCAGTAGGAGATGAAGCTGATCTCGTTAGCCGGGTCGAAGGCATCGGAGGCCTTGTAATCCGCGACCAGCGCATGGGCCATCAGATGGTCGATACCCGGATCCAGGCCAACCTCGTTGATCAGGCAGACGCCCGCATCCTTGGCCTTCTGGTCCAGCGCCCGCATTTTCGGCGCGATGTAGGAGGAGGAGACGAAATGCGCGCCGTGCTCGATGGCCAGCTCCGCCAGCGGCACATGCCAGTCGCCGGGCAGCATCGAGACGATGACGTCCTTGGGGCTCAGCATCTGGCCCAGGTTGGCGATGCTGAAGGCGTGAATGTTGGTGGTCAGGTCGCCCACGGCCTCGCGCGCCTTGTCGGTGGTCCGGTTCCAGACCGCCACGTCATGGCCCGCTTCCAGCAGACGGCGCAAGCCGGGGATTGCCGACAGGCCGGTGCCGCACCAGTGAATAGTCATGTGTCAGTCCCTTTCTTGTATTTCAGGATCGCTGCGATGATCGCCAGAACAATGACGATGGTGCAGGCATTGGCAAGAATGATGGGCGCATCGCCCACCAAAAGCCCATAGATCAACCACAGGCTGACGGTTCCGAGAAACATCATGTTTGCGGGCAGCGATAGACCGGCGGTGTCCCGGGTTGCCCAGGCTTTCCAGGCCTGCGGCAGCCAGCAGATGGTTCCGAGGAGGGCCGCCAGAAATCCGATGTATGTCGCGTTCATTGGGGCAAGTGCTCCAGGAATGTGGCCTTGGCCCGGCCCCACACGCCGCTATCCAGATCGGTTAGCGTCAGTAGCGAGGGCAGCAGCTGAGCTGCGTAATCCTCGGAGCTCTCCACCGGCAGCATCGACGGCAGATTGTCGATTGCCATCACGTCCAGAACCGGGTTTTCGGCGACACGTAAGGCGGGGGCTTCCCAGGTGGTTGCGCGGTCATAGACCGGCACCGGGTTGTAATCGCTGTCCGGGTCACAGGCGACATCGCCGATGGCGGTCAGCTTGCGGTCCGCCGTCAGGGCCTCTCGCGGGACAAAGACCGGGGTGCCCGGACGTGCGAAGATACAGTTCAGGAACAGGTCATGGGCCAGGATCTCCGGGAACGGGCCGCCGCTGGCGGTTTCCGCCATGTCCCATTTGGTGACAGCGACTCCCATCGCCTCGCAGAGGTCGGCCGCACCGGTGCCGACCCGGCCAAGCGCGCCGATCACGATCGCGGTGGGGCGGTCCATGTTCAGGGCGTCAAGCTCCGCGCCCAAGTCTGCCAGCAAGGCATCCTTGCCGCCGTAGACACCAACCGGGCCGCAGAGTTCTCCGCGCTGCTGCGCGGCCCAGGCTTTCAGCGTCACCGCGGCGCCGGCATAGCCCGCCCAGTAGCCAAAGGCGGCAACCCGGCGGCCGGTCTCGTCGACCAGGTATTCCAGATCATAAAGCGTGCCGCCGCCGGACTTGAACCGCTCCAGCAAAGCCTTGCCGGAGTGCTGGCCCTTGAAGGCATGGCCGAACATGATGTGGCGGTGCGGCAGCCGGGTGCCGTCCTCGGGCAATTCCTTCAGGCCAAAGATGATCGCGTCTGCAGGCGCGCCGGGCCAGGAGTTTTCTGGCACGATTTCGCAGCCAGCATCGACATAGCCCTGCAGCGGGATTGCCCGGACAGAACTTTCTTCGACCGTGACCTTGATTCCCGCGGCCTGCAGAGCCTTGGCGCCTTCGGGCGTCAGGCCCACCCGGTCTTCGTTGGGGCGCTGCTCGGCCCGTACCCACAGATGCGTCATTGTCATGTCCTTCAAAGCATTCCCTTGGCATAGACCGCGCGTACAGACTCGCGCTGTTCCATTGCCGTCATGAAGTTCTGGATTTTCGGGAAGTCTGCCACGCTCACCCCGTCACCTTCCAGCCATGTGCAAACCACGTAAAGGTAGCAATCGGCGAGGCTGACCTCGTCCCCCAGCACAAATGGCCCGCGCAGGCCAAACTGGCTGAGGTATTCGCAGGAGGCCGTCATGGTCTGCGGCACCATCTTCTGCATGTCCTTCCAGCTGGTCCGTTCCTTGGCCCAGCGGGCGCCGCGCAAGCGGTGCGCGTGGTTCACATGCATGGTGGAGGCGAGGTAAAACATCACCTCGCGCATCCGTGCCAGCAGAACCGGGTCCTGCGGCCGCAAGACCGCCTCCGGAGCCATGTCAGCGATGTACTCCAGCAGCGCGCCGGTTTCTGTCAGGATGCCGCCCTCGACCGCCAGCGCAGGCACCCGGCCCTTGGGGTTGATCTGGGCATAGGCCGCACCGGTCTGCTCCTTGGCGGCAAAGTCGATCTTGACCGCCTCATAGTCTATTCCGGCTTCTTCAAGCGCGATGGCGACGGCCACCGAGATGGTATTGGGGGCATAGTAGAGCTGCATGTCGTCCCTCCCGTTTATGTCTCAGAGATGTGTCTGGGCAAAATGCCGGTCCGGCGCTTCCAGATGCGGCACCGCATTGAACAAAACCGGGCTCCAGTGGCCGCCGATGGGGAACAGCCGGTGCATGGAGGTGTTCATCACCGCCAGGGCAATCCGGGCCATGCCTGCGGTGTCCAGCCCCAACGCCTGCCGCATTGCCATGGAGATCAGCCCGCCAGACGTCACCACCAAGGCCGGGCCGTCGCCTACGGCGATCTCTTCCAGCGCTTGGCGGGTGCGGGTTTCGAATTGCGACCAGCTCTCGTAAGGCTCTGCAATGTCGCCGGCTGCCCAGGCGGCGAAGACCTTTGGCAGATGGTCGACAAACCCCTCACGCTCTTCCGGAATGGGCAACCCGTGCTGATCGCGCATTGCCTCGGCGAGGGTGAAGTACTCCATTTCGTTCAGCCGCGCGTCCTGTACCGGTTCTGCAAAGCCCATTGAGGCTGCGGTCTCGATATGGCGGGTCAGAGTACCGCAATAGACACGCGGATGATGGCTGCCGCTGGCCCGCAGGTGGTCGCCCAGCCAGGCCGCCTGCTGGTGGCCCAGATCGCTGAGCCGGTCATAGCTGGCCTCGTCGCGGGCCTGGGTGTTGGCCTGGCCGTGGCGGATCAGCGTGATGTGGGACATGGGGCAGCGGCTCCGTTGTTACCGGGGGAGTCTTAGGGGAGCTTGCAGGCAGAGGGAAGGGCGGCTTGAAACTGCGTCTGCCAAATTCATTGTAGGCGCGAAAGACATGGCGCAGTGTGCATCTGCCAGATTGGAGATTTGCCATGCCCCTTGATCCTCAGAGATTTCTTGATGACCTGCATAAGCTGCGCAGCTTTGGCGCGTCAGGTGCGGGCAAGGGCGTGGTGCGGCAGGCCTACTCGGACGCTGACATCGCCGCGCGCAAATGGTTGGCGGAACGTATGAAAGACGCCGGTTTAGAGCCGCATTTTGACCCGCTCGGCAACCTTTTCGGATTGGCGGCCGGGAAGAGCCTGCTGCTGGGGTCGCATAGTGACACCCAGCCCGAAGGCGGCTGGCTGGACGGCGCGCTGGGCGTAATTGCCGGGCTTGAGGCTGCCCGCGCAGCCAAGGAGGATGGCGGGCCATCCATTTCCTGCGTCAGCTTCCAGGATGAGGAGGGACGGTTTGGGGTGCTGACCGGCTCTGATGTCTGGACCGGCAAGCTATCGCTGGAAGTGGCGGACGGGTTTGCCGACACTCAGGGCAATACACTTGCGGACATGCGCGGCAGAATGGCGGATCTGGCCGGGGATTTCCTGCCGCATGACAGGTTCACCGGGTTCCTTGAAATGCATATCGAGCAGGGCCCTTATCTGGAGGAAACCGGCCTGGGGATCGGGGTGGTGACGGACATTGTCGGCATCCGGGATATGCGGATCACGTTTGAGGGTCGGCAGAACCATGCAGGCACTACGCCGATGCACCTGCGCCGGGACGCGTTCCAGGCGCTGTCTTCCTTCAATGCGGCTCTAAACAGCCGTTTTTCGAATGTGGTGACACCCGCCACGGTCTGGACCATCGGCCATGTGGCGCTGCACCCCAATGCGTCCTCCGTGGTTCCGGGGCGGGTGGAGTTCTCCATGCAGTGGCGGGATGCAGATGCCGGTCGGCTGGCAAGTATGGAGGGCATCATCAAGGAGACCGCGCGGGAGATTGCTGCGGATCAAGGTGTAAAGGCTGAGCTTGGCCCGGTGATGGGTATAGAACCGGCGGCGATGGATGCACGGTTTCAGGCGGAACTGGCCGAGGCAGCGCAGGCTCTGGCACCCGGCAAGTGGCAGAAGATGCCCTCCGGCGCGCTGCATGATGCGGCCAATCTGGCAACGGTTATGCCTGCTGGGATGCTGTTTGTGCCGTCGATTGGCGGTATCAGTCATGCCTTTGACGAGGATACGGACGAGGAGGACCTGGTGCTGGGGCTGCAAGTTCTGGACCGCGCTGCCCGCGCCCTGGCCGGGTGATCTCCCGCCTGTTCCCGGCCTCCTGTCAGAGGCCCGTCACAGTTTGGCCGGGCGCCGCTGGAGCGGCGCGGGTCAGGCCCGGCCGTAGCCGCGCTTGATCATCCGGTTGCGGTGCCTGTCAGCGGCCAGCGAAGCCTCGCGCAGGTTGGCGTAGATATTGATCACGCTTTGCCCGTTGCCGCCGGCCACGCCCCATTCCCGCAGCACGGAGACTTCGGAGAACAGATTCATCGCCAGCTCAATGCGGTAGAACCGCGACGGGCGCGAGGGGGCTTGGCGGTAGAGCAGACAGGTGGCCATGGGGTGATTCTATGCCAAGTGATTCGCCCGGGCAAGAATCTCTATGCAGTGCCCAGCAGCGTAAGCCCCAGCAGCGCGGAAGACAGCGCCGCCACCGCAAAGGCCAGCGTGCGCAGCACCGGAATGCCGATGGCGTAGACGACATTATGCGCTGCCATGCCGAGGAAGAAGCTGAGGCCCAAGGTGCCGGGCTGATCCTCTGGCGGCAGCACCAGCATCGCCAGAACGGAAAGCGGCGCAAAGGCGGCAAATAGTTCTACTCCAACGATATGCGCCCGGTGCGCGCGCTGCGCCCACAGCGATTGCGGCAGGTCGCTGGGGCCGGGATTGGCCATTGCTCCCATCAGCCCGCGGACCATGACCCGGTCAAGGATATAGGGCAGCCAGGCCAGCGCCACCCAAAGCCCCGAAAGGGCGGTAAAATACTGCAACTGCGTCATCTTTCGCTCCTTTTGTCTATCAACAGGAGCGTAGTGCGGTCTGGGTGCTTTTCTACCTGAGCGGGGTCAGGCCCAGTCGACATCGCCCAAAAAGATATAGCCTGCGCCGTAAATCGTCTTGATCAGCCGCGGGTTCTTAGGATCTTCGCGCAGCTTGGTGCGCAGGCGCGAAATGCGCACGTCCATCGCCCGGTCAAAGCTGTCACCGGCCGCGCCGCCCAGCATCTCCTGCATCTGTGCGCGGGAGATCAGCCGTTTGGGGCTGTCCAGGAACAGCCGCAGCACCTCACCTTCGGCATGGGAGAACGGGGTCTCGGTGCCCTCGGAATCCTCCAGCACGTAGCGGTCGAAATGGGCGGTCCAGCCGGCAAACCTTGCGGTGTTGCTGGCGGGCGCTGCGGTTCGCGGGCCAGCACGCAGGCGGGCCCGGACGCGGGCCACCACCTCTGCCGGATCGAAGGGCTTGGTGATATAATCGTCAGCGCCCAGTTCCAGGCCGGTCACCCGGTCCTGCACCTGCGCCCGGCCGGAAATGATGATGACTGCCGCTCCCTGTTCCAGCGCCAGCCGGTGCACCAGCGCCAACCCGTCGGTATCAGGCAGCGACAGGTCCACCAGGCAGACGTCCGGCGTCACCCGGTTCAGCGCGGCCTCGAATTCCCGCGCGCGTGCAAAGCTTTGGGTGCGGAAGCCTGCATCCTCCAGCGTGTCGGTCAGGATCTGCCGGATTTCCGGCTCATCATCCAATATGGTGACCAGGGGCGATGTCATACGGCGGGCTCCGGTTGGATCAGCTCAGAGAGCTGGTGGATGGTGAAAGGTTTGCGCAAAACCGGACCGCATTTCAATGCCTTGCGGAACAGCGGATCGCTGACGGGCAAGGACGTCATCAGGATGCAGGGCAGGCCGGAGCCGTCGAGCCGGACGGCCAAATCAACGCCGGTTGCGCTGCCCTCCAGCATGATATCCGATAGCACCAGCGCGATGTCCGGCAGGTCGGCGGTCAGTGCGCAGGCCTCGTCCACGCTGGCAGCCTCAATCACCGAATAGCCGAGGTCGATCAGCATATCGCGGAAGGCGGCCCGCAGTTCCTCGCTGTCCTCAACCAGCAGCGCCATGCCGCCGCCGGCATCCGGGGCCGGGCGGTAGGGCAGGCGCAAGGTGATCGCGGCACCGCTGATGCCGTTGCCAATCCGCATGTCGCCGCCCGCGAGTTTTGCCATGTCATAGACCATCGGCAGGCCTAGGCCGGAGCCCTCGCTGCCCTTGGTGGTGAAGAACGGGTTCAGAGCTTTTTCCAGTGCTTCCGGCGAAAAACCAGGGCCAGTATCGGTGACGGTGATTTCAACCCACGTCTGGCCGACCGAGTGGGCGCTGACCGTGATTTGGCCGGAAGTGCCGCAAGCGTCCCGGGCGTTCAGGATAAGGTTCAACAGCGCGTCCTGCAGCTTGCCCGCGTCCAACAGCAGCGCCTGATCCGGCAGGTTGTCGAGAATGCTGAGCCCCAGTCCTTGCGGCAGCGAAGGTGATGCCAGCACTTTCAGTTCGTCCAGCAGTGCGTGCATATCCGTCGCTTGCGGGCGCAGGGTGCGCTGGCTGGTCATCTCGGCAATCCGGTTCAAAAGCCGCCCGCCACGCCGCGCTGCAGATAGGGTGCCTTGCACCAGATCGCTGGCTTCACCGCCCAGCCCCATCTTCTCCAGCTTGCCCTGCATGCCCAGAATGATGGTTAGAAGGTTGGAGAAATCATGTGCCAGACCGCTGGTCATCTGCGCCGCCATCTCGCGGCGCCGTGCCTGCTGCAGCGCCACGCGGGCCTGGGTTTCCTCGGTCACATCCATCGACAGGATATAGACGCCGCCCTGCTGGTCAGGGGTGAAAGCGACCCTGATGCGGCGGCTGCCGTGGCTTTCGGTGAACTCGAAAACCGGGCTGCCGCCCTTGTAGGCAGCCAGCAGATGCGGCTCGATCCGCTCGAATGCGGCCTCCCCCAATGCATCCGAAATATGCATGCCCAGGATATCCGACGGGCGCCCCGGAAACACTGCACTGAGGCGGCGGTTGGTATAGGTGTAATAACCGTCCGCATCCACATGGGCGATATGGGCAGGCATCATTTCCGTTGTCAGGCGGGTGCGGCCCTCAATTTCCGTCAGCTGGCGCTTGGTCTCTTCCAGTGCGGTGTTGGCGGCCTCAAGCTGCCGGTTGGCGGCGGACAGTTCCTCAGTATGGGTAATCAGTTTCTCCGACAGTTCTTCGGAGCGGGAGCGCAGCAGCTGCTCGGCGCGCTTGGCGCGGGTGATATCCGTATAGACCGTAACCCAGCCGCCCTGCGGCAGCGGCGAGCCTTCGATCGAGATCATCTGCCCGTTGGGCCGCTCGCGTTCCAGGTAATGCGGCACGAAATCCAGCGCCTGCTCAACCCGGCTTTGAACGATCTCCTCAATGTCACTTTCCGGCGCATATTCCCCGGCTTCAGCGAGAAAACGGATTGTCTCGGCAAAGGAGGCACCGGGCTGCACCAGGTGGTCCGGCAGGTTGAACATTTCCTGAAAGCGCCGGTTGCTGACCGACAGCCGCAGGTCGTTATCATAGATCGACAGCGCCTGGGCGATCAGGTTCAGCCCGGCGGTGGTCATTGCGGCGTGTTGTTTGCTTGTCCGGTTCATGGCTCTCCCCGGATCATGGCTAGCACCGGGGCAGGTTCAGGGCAAATTGCCATTCGGCCGCGGGGTGTCCCGGTGCCGCGGCGTTAAGACAATGATCCCCTTATGGTTGTTGAAAGTCTGTGGGTGCCGTTTCTCAGCGGTAGGCAGGCTGATCAAAAGTTTCATAAATCCACCAGTAAAGCTTGATTCGAAACACTGTCCATTCGTTCGTATCCCGCGCGAATGCGGGCGGACTGTTACCTTGCGCTGCAAGGTTTCGCTCATGCAACCTTACGAAGGCTAGCGTAACAGCCTTTAAAATAAGGCGAAACGGGCTGTTACAATTCGTAAGATTTGGGAAAACATCAGGAAAAAGTTGACGGGCTACTCTACCGCTGTCCCTAATCGGGGCCAGAGCCGCGGGCAGCGGCCAGTCCGGCAGTAACGCCGGAAAGGGAGGAGAGAAAGTTGGCTCAGATGCAGACGGGCGCCCAGGGTATGCAATCCCTGCCGGCGCTGCTTCAACGCAATGCGGCGCAATTCGGGGATGCGCCGGCCTACCGGGAAAAGGAATTCGGCATTTGGCAATGCTGGACCTGGTCCGAAACGGCAAAGGAAATCGAGGCGCTGGCGCTGGGCCTTATCAACCTTGGCGTGAGGGAGGGCGATTTCGTCGCCATCATCGGCCGCAACCGTCCCTATCTCTACTGGTCGATGGTTGCTGCGCAGGCGGTGGGTGCCGTGCCGGTGCCGCTCTATCAGGACGCGGTAGCCGAGGAGATGGCCTATGTGCTGGGTCACTGCGGCGCGCGCTTCGTGATCGTTGGCGATCAGGAGCAGGCCGACAAGGTGATCGAGATCCAGGATCAGCTGCACCAGTTCGAGCATATGATCTATCTCGATCCGCGCGGCATGCGGAAATACGACCACACCCAGCTGCACCAGTTCAGCCACATTCAGGATCAGGGCCGCGCCGCCCATGATGAGCTGATCGGTGAGCTGCAGTCGCGCCAGGCCAAGCTGGATTATGACAGCACTTGCGTGATGCTCTATACCTCCGGCACCACCGGCAAGCCCAAGGGCGTGGTGCTGTCGAACCGCAACGTGATCCAAAGCGCCAAGAACTCTTCAGAGTTCGATCATCTGACCCAAGGCGAAAACATTCTCTCCTACCTTCCGATGGCCTGGGTGGGCGACTTCATCTTCTCGATCGGCCAGGCCTACTGGTGCGGCTTCTGCGTGAACTGCCCGGAAAGCCAGGACACTATGATGACCGACCTGCGCGAGATCGGGCCGACCTATTTCTTTGCGCCGCCGCGGGTGTTCGAAGGCCAGCTGACCAATGTGATGATCCGGATGGAGGACGCAGGCGCCCTGAAGCGCAAGATGTTCCACCACTTCCTGGCGCACGCCAAGAAAGTCGGCGGCGACATTCTGGATGGCCGCCCTGTGGGCCTGATGGACCGGCTGAAATACGCGCTGGGCAATGTGCTGGTCTATGGCCCGCTGAAGGACACGCTGGGCTATGGCCGCATCCGTGTGGGCTACACCGCCGGCGAGGCGATCGGGCCGGAGATCTTTGATTTCTACCGCTCGCTGGGCATCAACCTGAAACAGCTTTACGGCCAGACCGAGGCCACCGTGTTCATCACCGTCCAGCCGGATGGCGAGGTGCGGGCCGACACCGTTGGCGTGCCGGCGCCGGAGGTCGAGATCAAGATCGACGACAGCGGCGAGATCCACTACCGCTCGCCCGGCACCTTTGTTGAATACTTCAACAACCCGGACTCCACCGCCTCAACCAAGGATGCTGAGGGCTGGGTTGCCACCGGCGATGCGGGCTTCTTCGAGGAAGGCTCCGGCCATCTGCGGATCATCGACCGCGCCAAGGACGTGGGCAAGATGGCCGACGGCAGCATGTTTGCGCCCAAGTATGTGGAAAACAAGCTGAAGTTCTATCCGGACATTCTGGAAGCGGTGCTGTTTGGCAATGGCCGCGACCGCTGTGTGGCTTTCATCAACATCGACCTGACGGCCGTGGGTAACTGGGCGGAACGCAACAATATCGCCTATGCCTCCTATCAGGAGCTGGCAGGTCATCCGAAGGTGCTGGAGACCATCCGGTCGCATGTCACGGCGGTGAATAAGTCAGTGGCGGAGGACCCGATGCTGTCGGGCTGCCAAGTGCACCGCTTTGTGGTGCTGCACAAGGAACTGGATGCCGATGACGGTGAAATGACCCGTACCCGCAAGGTGCGCCGCCGCATCGTGGAAGAGAAGTTCGACGACATCATTACCGCGCTGTACGACGGCTCGGAAAAGGTCTCGACAGTGACGGAAGTGACCTATGAGGACGGCCGCAAGGGCTCCATCAAGGCGACGCTGACAATTGTCGATGCGGACGTGAAGCCTGGGGCGGTTCACAAGGTGGCCGCGGAATGATGCACGTTTCACCGGATAATTTCCCGCCCCGTGCCGGGCAGGCCGGGTCACCCTCAGATCAGGTCGGGGTTGAGGCCGGGATTGTAGGCCGTGTTGACCACCTGCTGGATCTTGAAGGGGGAGCTGAACCCGTGAGTCTGCTCCATGATGGAGGCCAGGCTTTCGGATTGGCTGAGGCCCATCTGCTTGCATTCAAGTGCCATCTTCAGAAGGCAGGAATGCTCAAGTTCGCCGAACATAACGTCGATCTCCTTGCTGCTCGTTTTGAACAAGTATCGCATGGAAATCTTAAAATTTCTATGCGGCAGAAATATGGAGGCCGTTGTTATGCTTGACAATTCCTTAAGCTATGTGACTGACGACGGCCGCACCATCGGCGGTGTGGTGATGGAGATGAAGAACATCACCCTGCGCTTTGGCGGTGTGGTGGCGATCCAGGACATCTCCTTTGACATCCGCGAGGGCGAGATCCGCGCAATCATCGGGCCCAACGGCGCTGGCAAGTCGTCGATGCTTAATGTGATCTCCGGCTTCTATGTGCCGCAGGAAGGCGAAGTGCTGTTCCACGGCAAGAAACGCCCGCCGATGCGCCCCTATGAGGTGGCGCGCCAGGGCATCGCCCGCACCTTCCAGAACATCGCGTTGTTCGAAGGTATGAGCGTTCTGGACAACGTTATGACGGGCCGCCTTAACTATATGAAAACAGGCCTGTTTTCGCAGGCCCTGTGGAAGGGGAAGGCCGAGGCCGAAGAGACCGAGAACCGCGAAGTGGTGGAGCGGATCATCGACTTTCTGGAGATCCAGCACATCCGCAAGACCCCTGTTGCGCGGCTGCCCTATGGCCTGAAGAAACGGGTCGAACTGGCGCGGGCGCTGGCGGCGGAACCGAAGCTTTTGCTGCTGGACGAACCGATGGCCGGCATGAACGTCGAGGAGAAGGAGGACATGTCCCGCTTCATCCTGGATGTGAACGATGAGTTCGGCACCACCATCGCGCTGATCGAGCACGACATGGGCGTTGTGATGGACCTCAGCGACCGGGTCGTGGTGATGGATTACGGCAAGAAAATCGGCGACGGCACCCCGGATGAGGTGCGCAACAATCAGGATGTGATCGACGCCTATCTGGGGGTCAGCCATGACTGAGTTGCACCGCAGCAACACCCGGCTCCGGCAGGGTGACACCCGTACACCCCCTGTGCACCTCCTGTGCACCGCCGCAGCGCAGAATTCCGAGGAGAGCCTCTAATGCCCGAACAACTCGTCTTTGCGATGGAAGTGACGCTCAATGGCCTGATGGCGGGCGTTCTCTATGCGCTGGTCGCGCTGGGGTTTGTCCTGATCTACAAGGCTTCCGGCATCTTCAACTATGCCCAAGGCGTTCTGGCGCTGTTTGCGGCGATGACGCTGGTGGGCATCATGCAGGGGCAGGTGCCGTTTTCGCATCTGATCAATGCGGTCTTTGGCGGCCATGTCACCCACTTCGGATGGAATGTTCCCGGCGTCGTTGCGATTGCCCTGACGGTCGCGGTGATGGTGCTGCTGGCCTGGCTGGTGCAAGTGCTGGTGATGAAGCATCTGGTCGGGCAGGAGCCGATCATACTGTTCATGGCTACCATCGGGCTGGCCTACTTCCTGGAAGGCGTTGCCGACCTGATGTGGGGCTCCGAGATCAAGACGCTGGACGTCGGTCTGCCGCAGGGCATCAACCTGTGGATCGACGAGACCACCTTCAACATCTTCGGCTACGGCTTCTTTATCGACAATCTGGATATCGTTGCGACGGTGATTGCGGCGCTCTTGGTGGCGGGGCTGGTGGCCTTCAGCCAGTACACCAAGCAGGGCCGGGCGATGCGCGCGGTTGCGGATGACCACCAGGCGGCGCTGTCGGTCGGTATCTCGCTGAACTTCATCTGGGTTCTGGTGTGGTCGGTTGCAGGGTTCGTGGCGCTGGTTGCGGGCATCGTCTGGGGCACCAAGTCCGGCGTGCAGTTCTCGCTGTCGCTGATCGCGCTGAAGGCGCTGCCGGTTCTGATGCTGGGCGGCTTCACCTCGATCCCCGGCGCCATCGTTGGCGGCCTGATCATCGGTGTGGGCGAGAAACTGTTCGAATTCGCGGTTGGCCCGCTGGTGGGCGGCGCGACTGAGAACTGGTTTGCCTATGTGCTGGCGCTCTTGTTCCTGGTGTTCCGTCCGCAGGGTCTGTTCGGGGAGAAGATCATTGAACGGGTCTGAGGCTCATATGATCTGCTCCGGGAACACTCAGCCCTCGAGCCGGCGGAAGGCGGCGACAACGATGGCGGCGCAGACCGTGGCGACCAGAGTGAAGGCGATGGTGATGTTGCCGATCAGCTGCCCGGCCACAAAGGTCAGCAGGGCGGCCATCAAGAGCCCGATCAGCACCGTCCCCCAGGGGCCAGGCCCGGTATTGGCAGCCTGCCGCCGCGGCGGTTCGAACTCAAAGGGCGGCAGCACGGTTGCATCCTCCACCGTTTCCAGCAGCCGGCCCTTGGCCTTGGCAAATTCGGCCTCGGATATGTCACCCTTCTTCCGCGCGGCCTCCAGCCGCCGGATTTCCTCGAAAATCACGGTCATTTGTTCCACTCACTCTACCCGCGAACAGGGTTCCACAAAGAAGTGGGCAAAATGTGTCCAAGCCGGGAAATCTGACAAAGTGGTTAACGCCGGGGGTGCGGTATGACCAAGCTGATCGCCGTCATCAACGTGATTGCCTGGGCCGGTTTCTGGGCCTTCGGCTACCTGGCGCTGACGGCGGAAAGCTACAGCGAAACCCAGATGGTGACTGCGGCGCTCTTGGCCTCGGCCGGGCTGATTACCGGCATCATCGCCTATTTGCGGCTGGTGCGCGGAAGCGAGCGCAGCGGCTATGCCAAACCTTCGAACCGGATGACGCGCGATCAGCGCGACGCGGCGCAGGCCCAGTGGGGGCAAATCGAATGAGCGCCGCAGCAACCAGCAACAGTATCCGCGCAGGCAAGAGTGCCAACGCGCAACAGAAAGGGAGCATCTGAGACATGTTCTACCGTGAAGCCGGGGATTTCAAAGTCTCCTATGCCGATGACAGCCAGACGTTTCCGATCAAGTTCGACCGTTACCGGTACTATGTGGTGCTGGCGGTGGCCTTTGGCCTTATCCCCTTCCTGATCAATGACTACTGGGCCAATGCGATCCTGCTGCCCTTCCTGATCTATTCGATCGCGGCCATCGGGCTGAACATCCTGGTCGGCTACTGCGGGCAGGTCAGCCTTGGCACTGGCGGGTTCATGGCGGTGGGCGCCTATGCCTGCTACAAGCTGATGACCGCCTTCCCGGAAGTCAGCATGTTCATCCATGTGATCCTGGCGGGCGGCATCACCGCATTGGTCTGTGTGCTGTTCGGCCTGCCGTCCCTGCGCATCAAGGGGTTCTACCTGGCGGTGGCAACGCTGGCGGCGCAGTTCTTCCTGGTGTGGCTGTTCAACCGGGTGCCGTGGTTCTACAACTATTCCGCCTCGGGCCAGATCAACGCGCCGGAGCGTGATACCTTCGGCATCATCATCACCGGCCCCAACGCGCCGGCCTGGGCCACCTATCTGTTCTGCCTGATCTTCCTGGCCGTTTGCGCGCTGATTGCCCGCAACCTGACCCGCGGCACCGTGGGCCGGACCTGGATGGCGATCCGCGACATGGATATCGCTGCCGAAATCATCGGGGTGAACCCGCTGAAAGCGAAACTGACGGCCTTTGCGGTCTCCGGCTTCTTCATCGGCATCTCCGGCGCGCTGTTCTTTGCGGTGTACCTGGGCGCGGTCGAGGTTGGCGAAGCCTTCGGCATCCAGAAATCGTTCCTGGTGCTGTTCATGGTCATCCTGGGCGGGCTGGGGTCGATCTTCGGATCCTTTGCAGGTGCGGCCTTCCTGGTGCTGCTGCCGGTGATCCTCAAGGTGGTTGGCGTCGATCTTCTGAATTGGCCCACCGATATCGTGGCGCATTTCCAGCTGGTGATTGTGGGGGCGCTGATCATCGTCTTCCTGATCGCGGAACCGCACGGCATGGCGCAGCTGTGGCGCGTTGCCAAGGAGAAACTGAGACTGTGGCCTTTCCCGCACTGATGCGGGCGGCCTCGAGAGCTGGCGGGGAGAAAAGCAAGACCACCCCCGTTTTTGGAAACCATCGGATAAGACCAAAGGGAGGATTTAAGCCGATGAAAAAGACACTGACCACACTGGCGCTGGGCGCCGCGATGGCAGCCGGTCCGGCAATGGCGGACCTGGTGTTCCCGGACCTCAGCTACCGGACCGGGCCTTATGCGGCGGGCGGCATCCCGTTCTCGGACGGCTACAACGACTATTTCACCCTGCTGAATGAGCGCGATGGCGGCATCGGCGGCGTCAAGGCCAAGGTGATCGAATGCGAGACCGGCTATAACACCGAAAAGGGTGTGGAATGCTACGAGTCCACCAAGGGCCAGGGCGCGCTGATCTATCAGCCGCTGTCCACCGGCATCACCTATCAGCTGATCCCCAAAGTGACCGCGGACAACATCCCGCTGCACACCATGGGCTATGGCCGGACCTCGGCTGCCAACGGTGAAGTGTTCAGCCACGTGTTCAACTACCCGGCCAACTACTGGAACGGCGCCTCGGGCGTGGTGAACTACCTGCTGGAATCCAATGGCGGCGACATCAGCGGCAAGAAGATTGCGCTGATCTACCACAATTCCGCCTATGGCAAGGAGCCGATCCGCACCCTGGAAGAGCTGTCCAAGAAGCACGGCTTTGAGCTGATTGCTCTGCCGGTCGACCATCCCGGCCAGGAGCAGAAATCGCAGTGGCTGCAGATCCGCCGTGACCGTCCCGACAACGTCGTGATGTGGGGCTGGGGCGTGATGAACCAGGTGGCGATCCAGGAAGCCGCCAACATCCGCTTTCCGATGGAGAACTTCATCGGCGTGTGGTGGTCCGGTGCCGAGCATGACGTGATGCCGGCAGGCGCCAAGGCCGACGGCTACAAGGCGGTGACCTTCCACAACGTGGGCCGTGACTTCCCGGTGTTTGACGACATCCAGAAGTACGTTGTTGATGCGGGCAAGGCCGCGGGCGCCGGCGATCAGGTGGGCAACGTGCTCTATAACCGCGGCATGTACGCGGCGATGCTGGCAGCAGAGGCCGCCAAGACCGCGCAGGAGATTCACGGCACTGCGGACATCACCGCGGCGATGATGCGCGACGGCATGGAAGCGCTCGTGATCGATGAGGCCAAGATGGAAGCGCTGGGGATGCCGAACTTCGGCCCGACCTTCAACGTCTCCTGCGAGAACCACGGCGGCCCGGGCCTGGTGGGCGTGACCCAGTGGGATGCGGAGAGCAAGACCTGGTCGCTGATCTCGGACTTCAAACCGTCCGACACCGAAGTGATCGGCAAGCTGATCGAAGAAGACTCCGCCGCCTACGCGTCTGAGAACAACATCGAGCCCGGCTGCAGCTAAGGGCTCTGTCCGGCCCTGCCTTGGCGGGGCCGGGAAGAAACGGTGCGGCGGGGAGCCGCCGCGCCACGCAAACAGGGTCCCGGAGAAGAACCGGGACAGGTATGAGGACACGCTTTGATGCTGGATGCAGCGAACACCGCCGCCGATACTTCCGATGTGCAGGCCGAGACCCTGCTGGAGGTCAACAATATCGAGGTGATCTACAATCACGTGATCCTCGTCCTGAAGGGCGTGAGCCTGAATGTGCCCAAGGGCGGCATCACGGCGCTGCTGGGCGGCAACGGGGCCGGCAAGACCACGACGCTGAAGGCAATCTCAAACCTGCTGCATTCGGAACGCGGGGAAGTGACCAAGGGGTCGATCAAGTACCGCGGTGCGCATGTGCATGAGCAGGACCCGGCGGAACTGGTGAAAAAGGGCGTCATTCAGGTAATGGAAGGCCGCCACTGCTTTGAGCACCTGACGGTGGAGGAAAACCTGCTGACCGGCGCCTATACCCGCCGTGACAGCGGTGCCGACATTCAGAAAGACCTGGAGATGGTCTATCACTATTTCCCGCGCCTGAAGGAGCGCCGCAAGTCGCAAGCTGGGTATACCTCGGGCGGCGAGCAGCAGATGGTGGCGATGGGCCGCGCGCTGATGTCGCGGCCGGAGACAATCCTGCTGGACGAACCCTCGATGGGGCTGGCGCCGCAGCTGGTGGAGCAGATTTTTGAGATCGTGAAGTCGATCAACGAACAGGAAGGCGTGACCTTCCTGCTGGCGGAGCAGAACACCAACGTCGCTCTGCGTTATGCCCATTACGGATACATCCTGGAATCCGGCCGGGTGGTGATGGACGGGCCTGCAGCAGAGCTGCGGGAGAACCCGGACGTGAAGGAATTCTACCTCGGCATGTCGGACGAAGGGCGCAAGAGCTTCCGCGACGTGCGGTCCTACCGCCGCCGCAAGAGGTGGCTGAGCTGATGCGGGGAGATGATGTGATGAGCTTTTTTGACACGCTTGAAACCCGCAGCGCAGATGAACGCGCCGCCGGCCTGGCCCAGGCGCTGCCGGAGCAGATCGCCCGCGCCAAATCCGCCCCCGGCTACGCCAGCCTGCTGGACGGGGTGGACCCCGCAGCCGTGACCTCGGTGGAGGCGCTGGCCGCGCTGCCGGTGCTGCGCAAATCCGAACTGAGCCGCGCACAGGCGGCGCATCCGCCCTTTGGCGGCTTCACCGTCAAGCCCGCAACCGGCTTTGCCCATATCTTCCAGAGTCCGGGCCCGATCTATGAGCCGGGCGGCGTGGATGGCGACTGGTGGCGCATGGGACGGTTCCTGCATGCAGCTGGCATCGGCCAGGGCGATGTGGTGCAGAACTGTTTCGGCTATCATCTGACGCCTGCCGGCATGATCTTTGAAAACGGTGCGCGGGCGGTTGGCGCCGCGGTGCTGCCGGCCGGAACCGGCCAGACCGAGCTGCAGGTGACGGCGGCGCATGATGTAGGTGCCACCGCCTATGCAGGGACGCCGGATTACCTGAAGGTGATCCTGGACAAGGCCGATGCCATGGGCGTGGAGCTGATGTTCTCCAAGGCCGCAGTGGGGGGCGGTGCGCTGTTCCCCAGCTTGCGCCAGGAGTACCTCGACCGCGGGATTTCCTGCCTGCAGTGCTATGCCACTGCCGATCTGGGCAATATCGCCTATGAAAGCCCGGCAATGGAGGGGATGATTGTCGACGAGCATGTGATCGTCGAGATCGTCACCCCCGGCACCGGCAACCCGGTGGCGGCGGGTGAGGTCGGCGAGGTTGTGGTGACAACGCTTAATCCCGATTACCCGCTGATCCGCTTTGCCACTGGTGATCTGTCGGCGGTGATGCCGGGTGTCTCGCCCTGCGGCCGCACCAACATGCGGATCAAGGGCTGGATGGGCCGGGCAGATCAGACCACCAAGATCAAGGGCATGTTCGTGCGCCCGGAGCAGGTGGCTGCGCTGGTTGAGAAGCATGACGAGATCGTCAAGGCGCGGGTGATTGCCAGCCGCGACGGCGAGATGGATGCGATGACTGTGCAGATCGAAGCCAAGGGCGGCGACGAGGCGGTCTTTGCCCGGTCGGTGATCGAGGTTCTGAAGCTCAAGGGCAAGGTCGAAGTGGTGGCGCCGGATGCTCTGCCCAAGGACGGTCTGGTGATTGAGGATCAGCGGACCTACGACTGAGACCGTCATGGAAGCAGTTGATGCGGGCGCCGTTATCCGGCGCCCGTTTGCTGTTTTGGAAGGGCCGGTCCGTGCCGCGCTTTCGGCTGGAATTTCTGACTGGAATAGTCGAAATAGGGCGGTGAGACCTATCAGCTGGACCCAGACTGCCGCACATGACCGCTGCCAATGATCCCATAGAATACGCGCCGCACGGGCGCCGCCGCGGCGGCAGAACCGGGGGCAGTGTCTTTGCTGTGCTGGCCTGGGCGGTGGCGCTGTCCTGCCTGCTGCCGATGGTGGCAGTGGCGCTGGCGGCGGCCTTTGGCGGCACGGAGACGATCAGCCACCTGGCCGGGACTGTGCTGCCGGGCTATTCGCTGACGACGCTGGCGCTGGTGGCGCTGGTGGCGCTTGGCACCTTTGCAATCGGCACAGGCGCCGCCTGGCTGGTGACGATGACCCGGTTCCCCGGTGCCCGGCTGCTGGAAGTCGCGCTGGTGCTGCCGCTGGCCTTTCCGGCCTATGTTCTGGCCTATGCCTATACCCATATCCTGGATCATCCCGGCATTGTGCAGTCCACGTTGCGCGAGGTGACCGGCTGGGGGCCGCGGGACTACTGGTTCCCGGAGATCCGTTCCACCGGCGGGGCGGCGGCGATGCTGGTGCTGGTGCTTTACCCCTATGTCTACTTGCTGGCGCGGGCGGCCTTCATGCAGCAGAGCGCAGGCGCCTTTCTGGCGGCGCGGGCGCTTGGCAAGAATTCCTGGCAAGCGTTCTGGCTGGTCAGCCTGCCGATGGCGCGGCCGGCCATTGCCTCGGGCGTTTTGCTGGCGGTGATGGAGACCATCGCGGACTTTGGCACGGTCAGTTATTTCGGGGTGCAGACCTTTGCCACCGGCATCTACACCAGCTGGTTCTCGCTGGGCGACCGCGGCGGCGCGGCGCAGCTGGCACTGTGCCTGCTGGGGTTTGCGCTGACGCTGGCGGTGGTGGAGCGGGCGACGCGCGGGCGGGCGAAATACCATCACGCGGGCAAGCATCACAGCCAGATGGCGCCAGCCGAGCTGGGCGGCATCAAGGCGGCGATTGCCGTGTTCTTTTGCGCCGTGCCGGTGGTGCTGGGCTTCCTGCTGCCGGTGGCGGTGCTGTTCGCGATGAGTTTTGACTCCGAACAAAACCTGTTCAGCCGCCGTTACATCGATTTCACAACCAATTCGATCACCCTGGCCACGGCGGCGGCGGTGCTGACCGTGGCGGCGGCGGTGTGCCTGGGCTTTTACCAGCGGCTGCGGCCCGGGCGGCTGTCCGCGACCGCGGCCTATTTCGCTCGGCTGGGATATGCGGTGCCGGGCGGGGTGATTGCGGTGGGGCTGATCGTGCCTTTCGCCGCCTTTGACAACGCGCTGGACGCCTGGATGCGCGAAGCCTTCGGGATCCGTACCGGGCTTTTGGTGACAGGTTCAATCTGGCTGCTGGTGGCGGCTTATGGGGTACGGTTCATGGCGGCGGCGCTTGGCGCCTATGAGGGCGGCCAGGCGACGATGCATTCGAACATGGATGCCGCGGCGCGGTCGCTGGGGCAGGGGCCGATGGGGATGCTGCGGCGGGTGCATCTGCCGATCCTGACACCCAGCCTGCTAACGGCGCTGCTGATTGTCTTTGTCGATGTGATGAAGGAGCTGCCGGCAACGCTGATCATGCGGCCGTTCAATTTCGACACGCTGGCGGTGCAGGCGCACCGGCTGGCCGCGGATGAGCGGCTGGAAGGTGCGGCAGTGCCGTCGCTGGTGATCATGGCGGTGGGGCTGCTGCCGGTGATCCTGATCTGCCGCCAGGTTGGACGGCGGCGGTAGGCGCAAGAATTTTGGAAAATTCTTGCCAGGAAAATTCGAATTTTCCTGGCGCGTCTCTGCAAAGGGGACGGCTTATGCCGCCCACCAGGCCTCGATTTCGTCGCGGGTAATCCGGTCTGCCGGGCCGAGGCCGACCAGCAGCGTCTCCTCCGCCTCGCAGCGTTTGGCCTCCACATGGCGGCCCACGACGTGCAGCTCATAGGCGCCGCCGGTGGTCAGCACGAAACCTTTCATCCGGTAAAGCCCGGCTGGCCGCTCTGCCAGTTTGTCCCCCAGCGTGCGGCGGTCCAGAACGGTGCTGCTGCGGTGCTGCCAGGTGGTATAGGAGGGGTGCGCCGCGACCGCGCGGCCCTTGGGCAGCGGCACCACGTCAAACAGAAGTTCTGCCACCGGAGAGGTGTTGAGCACGGTGGGGGTGCGGGCGCCGGCCTTGGCCAGAAGTGCTGAAAGCTCTGCATTCAGGTCATCGCATTTGGTAGCGATCACCAGATCGGCCGTGCGGATCTGCTGTTCTGCCTGCGGGGCTACCAGCGGATCGTTCAGCAGGGTCGCGGCGTTTTCCGCATCCACCAGGGAGACGATGCCGCCGTAGCTGAGGCCGGATTCATTCAGGACGGAATTGGCGATGGCAACGGGATCGGAGATACCGCTGGCCTCGATCACCAGGTGGTCGGGCTGTTCCGGGCGGTTTAGTACGGTGCGCAGCGCCAGAGACAGGTCATCCCCCATGGTGCAGCAGACGCAGCCGTCGGTCAGGGCGATCTTGCCGCCTTCAGTGTCCTGGATCAGGGCGTCATCAATGTTGACCGCGCCGAAGTCATTGACGATCACGGCCAGTTTCAACCCGTGATCCTCTGCCAGGAGGCGGTTGATCAGCGTTGTCTTGCCCGCGCCCAGATAGCCGCTGATAATCGTTACTGGCAACCGGTTCATAGGCTCTGTTCCTCCAGAGCGCGGCGTGCTCCCGACTGCATGTTTCCCCCCTAATTTCAAGATGCGCGAACCTATAGGCATGTGGTGGTGGCGGGTCTAGGAAAAGCTGGGATTGCTTCGAACTTTCGCCAAACTGGCGGCTGCTGTGCCATTTGGGAAACGTACAGGCAAAAAAAGCGCGGCCAGAGCCGCGCTTTTCCAGTTTCTTTGAAGGCTGGCGTTACTTCCAGCCGACGTCGTTGAAGATCTTCTGTGCCTCGGGCAGGTTCTTGGCGACCTCGGATAGGTTCACGTCATCCGGTTTGAAATGGCCAAGGGCCGCGATCGACGGGGCCAGGCCGACACCGGACACCGCCGGGTATTCGTCATTGCCGGCCGAGAAATACGCCTGGGCGGAATCGCTGGAAAGGTATTCCAGGAACTTGATGGCGTTCTCCTTGTTCGGAGCATGTACGGCCACGCCACCGCCCGACAGGTTCATATGTGCGCCTTCCGCGTTCTGGGAGGGGAACAGCCAGCCGATCTGATCGCGGTTTTCGGAGATGCCCTTGACGTCTTTGCGGATCGAGCGGGCAAAGTAATAGCTGTTTGCAACGGCAATATCGCATTCGCCGGAGATGATGCCGCGCATCTGGTCTGTGTCGCCGCCCTGCGGATCGCGGGCCATGTTGGCGACCACGCCCTCGGCCCAGCCGCGGGCTTTTTCAGCGCCGTGGTGGGTCACGATCGAGGCCAGCAGGGTCTGGTTGTAGGTGTTCTTGGACGACCGGATGCAAACCTTGCCTTTGTAGGCAGGGTCGGCCAGATCCAAATAGGTCTGCGGCGGGTTTGCCACCTCATTCTTGTCGTAGAAAATGATGCGCGCGCGCTGGCTGAAGCCGAACCATTGGTTGTCCTGATCCTGCAGGTAGGCGGGGACGCGGGCTTCCAGCACGTCGCTGTCGATGCTTTGCAGGACACCCGCCTCCTTGGCGCGGGTCAGGCGCGAGGTGTCGACGGTTATCAGGATGTCAGCAGGGGAGTTTTCGCCTTCGGCATTCATCCGGGCAATCAGCTCATCGGCGTTGCCTTCGATGCGGTTGATGGTGATGCCGGTGGCCTGTTCGAAATCCGAATAGAGCTGCTCGTCGGTGTCATAGTGGCGCGAGGAGTAGATGTTCAGCTCGCCCTCGGCAGCAGCGGCGGTGGCAATGGCGGCGCTCAGCGCCCCGGCCAGTACGGTTGTGGCTTTCAGCATTGGATGTCCCGTTCTTGGTTAGATCAGTTTTCCGACTGAAACAGTCGATTAAAGCATCTGACGGCAGATGCAATGAATTTCCGACTGAAACAGTCAGAAAGTCGCAATCAGCTGTTGCCTTGCCCGGCCTGGAACGCGCTCTGTCTTTACAGCACTTGTCCAGACTGACCCCCAAACGCAAAAAAACCGCATCGGATGATGCGGTTTTCTGCATGTCGCTGTGGTGGATCTTAGCCCTGGCGCGCTTTGAACTTGCGCTGGGTCTTGTTGATCACATACACGCGGCCTTTACGGCGCACAACCCGGCAATCGCGGTGCCGGTTCTTCAGCGAACGGAGCGAGTTCTTGACCTTCATGGTCTCTCTCCTTGTCTGCGGCGCGAACCAGCGCCTGGGTTAGCGGGTGCTTGGGCCGGAGCCGAAGCAGTGAATTGAATGGTGGGCGATACAAGGATCGAACTTGTGACCCCTTCGATGTCAACGAAGTGCTCTACCGCTGAGCTAATCGCCCACTCTGGCCTGCGCTGCGTTCCTGCCCCTTAGAAGTGAAAGGGGCGCGGGGTGCCGCGCCGGTGAGGGGGTCTATAAATAGAGTCGCCGGCGTGCGCAAGAGCTTTTGACCGCAGAAATTTCCGCGATATGCTGTTTCTTGCACAAGAAGCACCGGAGCAAGGATGCCTGATACAGCGTTTTCCGTGATTTCCCCGCAGAAACTGGCCTCGGCAGTGGTTTTTGCCTCTCCACACAGCGGCGCGGACTATTCCGATTCCTTTCTGTCACAGTCGATTCTGGGGCGGAAAGAGATCCGCAGCTCAGAAGATGCCTTTGTGGACCAGCTGTTCCGGGCAGCGCCGGAGTTTGGGGCGCCGCTGCTGCGGGCCCTGAAGCCAAGGGCCTATCTGGATCTGAACCGCGCGCCGGATGAGCTGGACCCGGCGGTGATCGAAGGGGTGCAGCGGCGCGGCCAGAATCCGCGGGTGGCCTCTGGACTTGGGGTGATTCCGCGGGTGGTGGCCAATGGCCGGGCGATCTACAGCGGCAAGCTGCCGCGGGCGGAGGCGGAGCGGCGGATCAAGGACTGCTGGCATCCATACCACAAGGCGCTGAAGGGGCTGCTGGATCAGTCGCACCGGCAGTTCGGGCAGGCGATTCTGGTGGATTGCCATTCGATGCCGCATGAAGCGGTGGAGGCGATGGCGCCGCAAGGAACGGGCAGGCCGGAGATCGTGCTGGGCGACCGGTTCGGGGCAGCCGCGGACAGCAGAGTTGTTGACCGGATTGAGGCGGCTTTTGCCGCAGCCGGGCTGAAGGTGGCGCGCAACACGCCCTTTGCCGGGGCTTATATTGCCCAGACCTATGGCCGCCCTTCGCGGCGCCAGCACGCGGTGCAGATCGAGATCGACCGGGCGCTTTATATGGATGAGGCCAATATCCGGCCCAATGCAAATTTCGATGCGCTGCAGCAACTGCTGCGACAGGTGGTGGCCGAAATTGCGGCAATCGGGCGGGAGGAGCTGCCGCTGGCGGCGGAATAGCGTCGCCGCCTTCAGCGCAGGGCACGGCCTTTCAGGATGGCGCTGTCGCCGAATCTCTTGCGGATGGCATCCGTGGCGCGTTCGGCCTCTGCCCGTTTGCCCGCATTCGGGTCCAAGAGGTCGCCGGTTTCATCAGCGTGCGATTCGGGAACCAGGTCTGATATCCCGCAGCCCAGTAGCCGGTAGGGGCCTTCGTCGCCGACCTGATCCAGCAGGCCGCGGGCGGTGCGGTAGATGCGGTCTGCAATCTGGGTCGGGCTGCGCAGGGTCACGCGCCGGGTCAGTGCCGAATGGTTGGCGCGTTTCAGCTTGAGCGTCACCACCCGGCCCGCCAGCTCCCGCGCCTTGGCCCGGTCCGACACTTTCTCAGCCAGCCGCCACAGGTGGCCGTCGAGCACCTCCAGACTGGCGGTATCCTCAAAGAAGGTGGTCTCATTGGAGATCGACTTGATCGGCTCATGCGCCGAGACCCGGCGCCGGTCCTGGCCGCGGGCCAGATGCCAGAGCCGGTCGCCCATGGAACCGAAGCGGACGTGCAGGGCCTCGCGGTCCCAGCGCAAGAGGTCGGAGAAGGTGCGGATGCCGGCCTTGTCCAGGCTTTCCTGGGCGGCAGGGCCGATGCCCCAGATCAGCCGCACCGGTTTTTCACGCAGGAAATCACCCGTCTCGGCCTTGCCGATCACCGAAAAGCCGCGCGGCTTGTCGAGGTCGGAGGCAACCTTGGCCAGGAACTTGTTGTGGGAAAGGCCGATGGAGCCGGTGACACCCAGCTCATCCTTCATGCGCTTGACCAGCCGGGCCAGCATCACTGCGGGCGGCGCGCCGTGCAGCTTTTCGGTGCCGGTGAGGTCCATGAAGGCCTCGTCCAGCGACAGCGGCTCCACGTCCGGGGTCAGTTCGTTCATCATCTTGCGAATCTCGCGGCTGACCTCGACGTAGACGCTCATCCGCGGCTTGATCACCACGGCGTCAGGGCAGAGCTTCAGCGCCTGGAACATCGGCATGGCAGAGCGCACGCCTCGGATACGGGCGACATAGCAGGCGGTGGAAACCACGCCGCGCTTGCCGCCGCCGATGATCACCGGCTTGGTGGCGAGCTCCGGATTGTCGCGTTTTTCGACGCTGGCATAGAAGGCGTCGCAATCCATGTGGGCGATGGTGAGGGCAAACAGCTCCGCATGCGCCTTGATCCGCGGGCTGCCGCAATGGGGGCAGCGCCGGGCAGGGGCGATCTGGCTGAGGCAGTCTCGGCAAAGGGCGTGCATGGGTATGGCGGGCTGTGGTCTTGGATGGGCAAGTTTAACTTGCGGCGGAAGGCTTGTCTTTAGCGCGGCCGGTTGCCAAGTGACAGATCATGACAACAGCAGGCGAAGATTTTGCCGGCGCAAAGCTGGCGGTGTTTCTGGGGCAGGATCTGCTGGTCATCCAGCGCGATGACAAGCCGGATATTCCCTATCCCGGGCATTGGGATCTGCCGGGCGGGGGGCGTGAGTCGGGTGAAAGCCCGGCAGCCTGCGCGCTGCGCGAGACCTATGAAGAGGTGGGGTTGGTGCTGAAGCCTGATCTGCTGATCTGGTCCAGAGCGTACCAGCGGCCGCACGGGCGGGTCTGGTTCTTTGCTGCGCATCTGCCTGCTGAGACAGTCAGCGCGGTTCGGTTCGGGGATGAGGGGCAGGGCTGGGCGCTGATGGCGCCAGAGACCTATTGCGCACACCCGATGGCAGTACCGCATTTTGCGGACCGGCTGCGGGAATATCTTGCGGTGCGGCCAGTGTGACTGCGGCTGAAAAGAAAGATCCCCCGCTGGTGTGCGGGGGGAAAGGTGACGGGTCTCAGGAAGAAAAGCCCGTCTGGGGAGTGTCTCAATATGAGAATCTCCTACATGGCGCTGTTTCGCAAAGTTTGCGGGCCTGAGCATTGGCTGCGGGTTTGGCGGGTGTGCTTTTTGAGGCACAGGACGATTTGGCGCAGAAATAGACCTGACTGCGGGTTTCGTCAGCGAAAAGAGCAACTTGACGTTACGTCACCGGCGGGCGGTAAGGCGCCTGGCCGGGAAATGGTGCACCTGCCGCACATTTTTCTTTCTGCCTAATTTTTAGGCAATCTGATGGGAGGAGAGCTTGCAGCAAGGCGATACACCCGTTGCTGTCTGTGCCGGAAGCGGTATGGCTTGTTACGCTTTTACGCGTGCCAGCTCCGCCAGGATGGCTTCGGCTGCGGCGCGCGGGCTGTCCGCTTTCCAGATCGGACGGCCCACCACGATATGGTCAGCGCCGTCTGCAATGGCGCTGGCCGGGGTGGCGACGCGCTTCTGGTCGCCCAGGTCCGCACCGGCCGGGCGCACGCCTGGGGTGACGATCAGCTTGCCTTCAGCCTCGGGCAGGGCGCGGATCAGGGCGGCCTCCTGCGGGCTGGCGATGACGCCGTCGGCGCCCGCGGCAAAGGCATTGCCTGCGCGTTCCAGCACCAGGTCCTGCACTGCGCCGTCCTTGATCAGCGCCCCGTCCAGGTCCTGACGGTCGAGCGAGGTCAGGATGGTGACGGCGAGGATCTTGAGGTCCTTGCCGGCCGCGCCTTCCTTGGCCGCGCGCACCACATAGGGGTCGCCATGCACGGTGAGGAAGTCGAGGTCGAACTGCGCCAAGCCCCGCACTGCGCTTTCCACGGTGGCGCCGATGTCGAACAGTTTCATGTCGAGGAAGATGCGCTTGCCGTGCTCCTGCTTGAGCTCATTGGCCAGCGCCAGGCCGCCGCCGGTGAGCATGCCAAGGCCGATTTTGTAGAAGGAGACCGCATCGCCGAGCTGTTCGGCGAGTTTCAGACCGTCCAGCGCATTGGGGACATCCATGGCAACAATCAGGCGGTCGTCGGCGCGCGGGGCTTGGGTCATGGCGGGGTCCTTTGGTGGCGGTTCGGCGTGAAACTGGCGTTTCATACGCAAGGGGCGGCGGTTCGGCAAGGCGCAGCGGGGTGCTCCCGCAACTGAAGCTGTCCCGGCGGGACAGATTACAGTTTTGGGCATGGCGCCGCGCTGGTGCGCGGCGCGGCTGCGCCTGGGGGGGCGTCCGGGTATAAAGTTGACGCAGGTCAGGGATTTGCTCACCTTTTCCGGCGAGTATGGGTTGAAGCGGCAGGATCGCTTCCCAAATTGAACCTTGAGGCCCGGACCGGGGCGTGCCGCCTAGCGGGCGCTGCCAAAGACAGGGCGCTTGAAAAAGGAGAGCAAGATGGACTTGAACAAGTTCACGGAGCGTGCACGGGGATTCGTGCAGGCAGCGCAGACCATTGCAATGCGCGAGGGGCACCAGCGGCTGGTGCCGGAGCATATTCTGAAAGCTTTGATGGATGATGACCAGGGGTTGGCGAGCAACCTGATTTCCCGCGCGGGCGGTGCGCCTGCCCGTGTCGTGGAGGCGGTGGAGGCCGCCGTTGCCAAGCTGCCCAAGGTGAGCGGTGACGCGGCCCAGATCTATCTGGACGGGCAGACCGCCAAGGTGCTGGATGAGGCCGCAAAGATTGCCGAGAAGGCGGGCGACAGTTTTGTGCCGGTCGAGCGTCTTCTGATGGCGCTGTGCATGGTGAAGTCCAAGGCGAAGGACGCGCTGGAGGCTGGTGCGGTCTCCGCGCAAAAGCTGAATGAAGCCATCAACGATATCCGCAAGGGGCGCACGGCTGACTCGGCAACAGCTGAGGAAGGCTATGACGCGCTGAAGAAATACGCCCGCGACCTGACTGAGGCGGCGCGCGAGGGCAAGATCGACCCGATCATCGGACGCGACGAGGAAATCCGCCGCTCGATGCAGGTGCTGTCTCGCCGGACCAAGAACAATCCCGTCCTGATCGGTGAGCCGGGCGTGGGTAAGACCGCAATTGCCGAGGGCATGGCGCTGCGCATCATCAACGGCGATGTGCCGGAGAGCTTGCGCGACAAGAAACTGCTGTCGCTGGACATGGGGGCGCTGATTGCCGGTGCGAAATACCGCGGCGAATTCGAGGAGCGGCTGAAGGCGGTGCTGACCGAGGTCACTGAGGCTGCGGGCGAGATCATCCTGTTCATCGACGAGATGCACACGCTGGTCGGTGCCGGTAAATCTGACGGTGCGATGGATGCGGCCAACCTGATCAAGCCGGCTTTGGCGCGCGGGGAGTTGCATTGCGTTGGTGCGACCACGTTGAATGAATACCGCAAGTATGTGGAGAAGGACGCGGCGCTGGCCCGCCGGTTCCAGCCGGTGATGGTGACGGAGCCGACGGTGGAGGACACCGTCTCGATCCTGCGTGGCATCAAGGAAAAGTATGAGCTGCACCACGGTGTGCGCATTGCCGATGCGGCGCTGGTGGCGGCGGCAACGCTGTCGAACCGTTATATCACCGACCGCTTCCTGCCGGACAAGGCAATCGACCTGATGGACGAGGCGGCCAGCCGCCTGCGGATGCAGGTGGATTCGAAGCCGGAGGAGCTGGATGCGCTGGACCGGCAGATCCTGCAGATGCAGATCGAGGAAGAGGCGCTGAAGCTGGAAGACGATGCCGCCTCCAGAGACCGGCTGGAAAAACTGCAGAAGGAACTGGCCGAGCTGCAGGAGCAGTCCGCCGAGATGACCGCCCAGTGGCAGTCTGAGCGGGACAAGCTGGCTTCTGCCCGTGACCTGAAGGAGCAGCTGGACCGGGCCCGCGCGGAACTGGACATTGCCAAGCGGGAAGGCAACCTCGCCAAGGCGGGGGAGCTGTCTTATGGCGTCATTCCGGGGCTGGAGAAGCAGCTGGCGGATGCCGAGAGGAAGGAAGAGCAGGGGCTGATGGTCGAGGAGGCCGTGCGGCCCGAGCAGATCGCCGCTGTTGTCGAACGCTGGACCGGTATCCCGACCTCCAAGATGCTGGAGGGTGAGCGCGAGAAACTGTTGCGCATGGAAGATGAGCTCCACCGCCGGGTGATTGGGCAGAACGCGGCTGTAACCGCGGTGGCCAATGCGGTGCGCCGGGCGCGGGCAGGTCTGAATGACGAGAACCGGCCGCTGGGCTCTTTCCTGTTCCTTGGGCCCACCGGTGTCGGCAAGACGGAGCTGACCAAGGCGGTGGCGGGCTTCCTGTTCGACGATGAGCACGCGATGGTTCGGATCGACATGTCGGAGTTCATGGAGAAGCATTCGGTGGCCCGACTGATCGGCGCGCCTCCGGGCTATGTCGGCTATGACGAGGGCGGGGTGCTGACCGAGGCCGTGCGCCGCCGCCCCTATCAGGTGGTGCTGTTCGATGAGGTCGAAAAGGCGCATCCGGATGTGTTCAACGTGCTGCTGCAGGTGCTGGATGACGGCGTTCTGACCGATGGACAGGGCCGCACCGTGGACTTCAAGCAGACGCTGATCGTGCTGACCTCCAACCTTGGGGCGCAGGCCCTGAGCCAGCTGCCGGAGGGCGCCGATGCCTCTGACGCGCGGCGTGACGTGATGGATGCGGTCCGGGCGCATTTCCGGCCCGAGTTCCTGAACCGTTTGGATGAGACGATCATCTTCGACCGTCTGGCGCGGGGTGACATGGACGGTATTGTCGAAATCCAGCTGGCGCGTCTGCTCAAGCGGCTTGCAGGCCGCAAGATCGCGCTGGAGCTGGATGAGGCGGCCAAGACATGGCTGGCGGATGAGGGCTATGACCCGGTGTTCGGCGCCCGGCCACTGAAGCGGGTGATCCAGCGCGCGCTGCAGAACCCGCTGGCAGAGGCCCTGTTGGCGGGAGAGATCAAGGACGGCGATACCGTTCCGGTCTCAGCCGGCAGCGAGGGGTTGATCATCGGCGACCGGCTGGGGACGTCGGACCGGCCCAAGCCCGATGATGCTGTGGTGCATTGAGGGGTAGGGATTGAAGATAGCCCGCCAGAGATGGCGGGCTTTTTCGATTTTGTTAGATAGAGTTAAAGGTGATTTTCCAGGGGGAAAATTATGAAGTGCTATATTCTTGAACCAAAATTCAGTTGTCCCACGCATTCCGGATGTTCCTGGTCACTTGCGAGGGATGAGAAAATTCTGCCCAGTCAGCATGATCACTGGGACCCGTATGAAGACACTTCGTATGTCGTGGGTGGAAATACTTGGAGTGCAGAAGGGATTTTGACAGATGAGAGTAAGGCGCAACTATCAAAGTTGTGGGCTTACGCCGCTGGGAGCAGGGAGCCGTTGACAAATAGCCACGTGATTGGAGATCTGCAGCCGCGGCCAACGGTCGATACAATCGTTAGCCAAGCATTTGTCGATACCTTGCAAGGCTTTGACCGCTCGTTGTTTGAGTTTCTTGAACACGACAAGGTTTGGGATCGAGTTAGACAGTGCCCGCCCTGGGAGGGTCCTTTCTATATAGCAACATTGCTGCAAGTGCATCCGAGCTATGACTTGGAGCTTTCTGAACTCATTCAGCAATCCAATGTCGTGAAGAAGTATAAGGGAAAGTACATCAGCAACGGGTCTAAGCGAGTTGTCCGCGCCAGTTCGATCGCTGGGCGGGTAATTTGGCGGGACTCATTCACACGGGACGTGATGTGTTCTCAAGAGGGCTGGGACAAGCTGAGAGCGCTGGGTGTTCCTGAATGGGGAGTGCGCGAAGTCGAAGTCCTTGATGATCGTAATTAGCAGCCCGCTGTACAGGTATTTCGGCCTAAGGCGTTGAGCGCTTCAGGCTGTTGATTGCCAGACGCTATAACGACTCCCCTTCGGTTCTCACCCCTCCGCCGCCTCCTTGGCCATCCTCCGCTCATACTTCCGGCGCAGAACTTTCAGGCGGGGTTCCCAGTCATAGCGGGGGTCTTCGCGGGTCTCTGACCAGTAAAGCTTGCCTCCATAGCGCCAGGGGTCGATCACGATGCCTTCATAGATGCCGTCGCCCTTGGCGGCGATGACCGCAGTGGAGTGGTCGATGCGGAAATCGCTTTTCGGTTCGGCAATGGCGCGCAGCATCGTCAGGGTCTGAAAGTTCTCCTGATTGAGCCGCGCCTGCATGTCCTCGGCGTAATGCACGCAGATGCCGCGCTCCTTGACGCCGCTGTTCACCAGCGTGTTGTGGATGATCGGCGAGGTGGTGACATTGTACTGCTCTGCCAGCCGGGCAGAGTGGCTGTAAGCGATCTCCGCCGCGCGGCGGGCCTCATCTGCATCCACCTGCGGATCCAGAGACTGGATGGCGAGGGACAGGGCCTCGACATCGGTCCTGGTGGCCGTGGGGGCGCTGGCGCAGCCTGTCAGGACGGCGGCGGCAAGCATCATCAGCGGTGCAATTAGGGATTTCATCATGGTCTGCCCGAAGCGGTTTTGATTTCCAGCCAGCATAGTGAAACCGTGCACTGGGTGCAGCGGGGAAATGTCCGGCCACAGCGCATTTTCCGGCCATTGGGCGCTGGGCCGCTTCACATTTGCGTCAGCAGGGGCGCCCTGGGCCGGATTTTCTTTGATACTGGCAGGGCTCCCAACGTTACAAATCTCTCGCGCAGTCGTGACGGGATATGTTTTGGGTTTTGCGCCCGGGACCGTTACCTCAGGAGAGACCCGCAATATCAGGAGACGCAGATGGCGCGCCGCTGGACCAATGACTTGACCCTTGCCGATGCAACCCCGGAGGCAGATTTCTGGAACCGCCGCCGGATCATGGCCGGGCTGGCAGGTGCCGGGCTGGCCGCAGCGCTGGGTGGCCGTGCGCAGGCGGAAGAGGCGCTTGAGCCAAACAGCTGGGAAGAGGTGACCAGCTACTGCAATTTCTATGAGTTCGGCACCGGCAAGAGTGATCCCGCGGCCTATGCCGGCCGGATGACCACCCAGCCTTGGAGCGTGAAGATCGACGGGCTGGTGGATCGCCCGGGCGACTATTCCCTTGAGCAGATCCTGGGGGAATTGACGCTGGAGGAGCGCATCTACCGCTTTCGCTGCGTCGAGGCCTGGTCGATGGTGGTGCCTTGGCAGGGATTTGAGCTGGCCGATCTCTTGAATATGGCAGGCGTGCAGGAGGGGGCCAAGTACGTTGCCTTTGAAACCCTCTACCGCCCGTCGGAGATGCCCGGTACGGCTTATAAGGTGCTGGAATGGCCTTATCGCGAAGGCCTGCGCCTGGATGAGGCGATGCACCCGCTGTCGATCATGGCGACCGGGATCTTCGGTAAGCCGCTGCCCAACCAGAACGGCGCGCCGCTGCGGCTGGTGGTGCCGTGGAAATACGGCTTCAAGTCGATCAAGTCTGTGGTGCGGATCACCCTGACGGATCAGGAGCCCCCCACCAGCTGGAACATGGCCAACCCGCGCGAATACGGTTTCTACAGTAATGTGAACCCCAACGTGTCGCATCCGCGCTGGAGCCAGGCCAGCGAGCGCCGCATCGGCGGCGGGCTGTTTGCCAAACGCCAGCCGACACTGATGTATAACGGGTACGAGGAAGAGGTCGCGTCTCTGTACAAAGGCATGGACCTGGCCGAATACTTCTAATGGGGGGGGCGACAACGGATGGGATCACTGAATCAGCTTCTGCGCCGCCTGCCTGTCTGGGCAGTTTACCTGCTCGGGGCGCTACCCGCGCCTTGGCTGTTTTACCAAGGGCTCACTGGCGGGCTGGGGGTAGAGCCGATCAAGGCGCTGGAACATGAATACGGGGAACTGGCGCTGCAGCTGATGATCCTGACGCTGGCGGTCTCGCCGCTGCGGCGGCTGGCGGGGCTGAACCTGATGAAGTTCCGCCGCGCAATTGGGCTTTTGTGCTTCTTCTATGTGCTGTGCCACCTGCTGGTCTGGCTGGTGCTGGATGTGCAGATCCTGGGGCAGATCATCGCGGATATTGCGAAACGGCCCTATATCACCATCGGCATGGCGGCGTTTGTCCTGATGCTGCCGCTGGCGCTCAGTTCGAATAACCTGTCCGTGCGGGCGCTGGGCCGGACCTGGACGCGGCTGCACCGGCTGACTTATGCGGCTGCGCTGCTAGGGGGCCTGCACTTTGTGATGCTGTCGAAAGGGTTTCAGATCGAGCCGCTGATCTACCTCGGGCTGACCCTGCTTCTCTTGGCCCTGCGCTTGCCAGTGCTGAAGCGGTCCAAACATCCGGAATCATCCGGAACGCCCAGCCGGACCTAGTCCGGAGAATCTGGTCCCGGGGTCCGGGAGGCGGCCCTCCCTGGCGGCGGTTTTGCTTCCGAGTCGCAGTTGTTTTCTTCGATTCCTGG
>NZ_JWLH01000006.1:0-99130 GCF_000813925.1 Leisingera sp. ANG-S5
TGCGGCGCCTTCAGACTATGGCAACCTGTGCCTGCAATTCTTAGGGCACTGCAACTTGACTGGGGAACCCATTGTCTTCGCGTAACTTATTGATCATTACCACGGACCGTAACTTTGCCCGCACGTTGCAGGGCTATATGGAGTCCGCCTATCCCGGCATGAAAGTGCTTTTGGCCAACAACCTGATGATGGCTTACAATCAGGCGGAGGCCGCACAGCCGGTGTTTGCCTTCGTTGAGGACGGGTTCACCAAGCTGCCTGAGTTTGAGATGATGATGGCGCTGTTTTCCGCCATGGACACCCGCTGGGTCTCCGTGATGGACACTCAGGGCGCCACGCCGGCCCGCAAGTCCTCACCGCTGCTTGATGTCGGCGCCGGTATCTTCGAGCTGACCAAATCAGACCACCCAAGCCAGTTTGCGCAGTATTTCGATATGATGCTCAACGCGCCGCGCCGCAGCCCCCGGGCTGCCGCAGGTGCCTCGGCCGCCCGGCCGGCCGCTGCTGCTGGCGGCAGCAAGAAACTTATCCTGATCGGATCCTCAACGGGTGGCGTGGAGGCGCTGCGCAGCGTGCTGGTCGGCTTCCCCTTCGACTGCCCTCCGACCCTGATTGTGCAGCACACCGGCAAGAATTTCGGCTCCGGGCTGGTGTCACTGCTGGACCGCATCTGCCCTGCCCGCGTGCGCCCGGCAGAAGACGGCACCACGCTGGAGCCGGGCCATGTTTACATCGCCGCAGGCCAGCGCCGCCACATGGGGATCACCAGCCGCAAGCCGCTGCGCCTGCGGATGAAGGAAGGCCCCGATATTTCCGGCCACACACCCTCTGTTGACGCTCTGTTCACCTCTGCCGTGCCATATGGAAAGGACGTTGTAGCCACCATCCTGACCGGCATGGGCCAGGATGGGGCCAGGGGGCTCCTGGAACTGCGCAAGGCCGGCGCCAAGACCTTTGCCCAGGATGAGAAATCCTCAGTGGTCTACGGCATGCCACGGGTGGCCTGGGAAATGGGGGCTGCCCAGCAGCAGGTGCCTCTGGCCCGGATGGCCAATACACTACTACAGGCCAGCAAGGTCTGATCGAACCGCAGGAAGGACCTGACTTTGACTACTGTTTTCGCCAATTCGAAATCCGTTACGGTTCTGCAGGGGGAATACCGGGTGAGCACGGATCAGAAGATCATGTTCTCCACGGTCCTTGGCTCATGCATCGCGGCCTGCATTTACGATCCGGAAAATGGTGTGGGCGGGATGAATCATTTCCTGCTCGCCAACGCCCGCCAGGGCGGGGCGGCCAACGCCCGCTACGGCATCCACGCAATGGAGCTGCTGATCAACGGCATCCTCAAGAAAGGTGCCAGCCGCTCCAACCTGAAAGCCAAGGTGTTCGGCGGCGCCAAAATGTCGGCAAACCTGTCGGATATCGGGGCTGCAAATGCCGATTTCGTGCAGCGGTTCCTGCGCGACGAAGGCATTCCCGTGATTTCTTCCAGCGTCGGAGGCACTTCGGCACGCCGGGTACGGTTCCACGCCTGTTCCGGCGCAGCCCAGCAGACACATGTCAAGGACGACCGCAAACTCGGCGAACTGGAACAGCGCGCCGCCGCACGTCCGGCTCCGGTCCCTGCACCGGCAGCGGCAGGCGCTGGCGCTGGCGTGGTGGATCTGTTCTGACCGGCCGCCACCTTCGGCACGCCGCCTAGTCTGCAAGGCCGCTGAGCACAGTGCGTGAAATACCGTTTGCCCGCACCGGCCGGCACAGGTAGTCCCTTAGGGGTCATGAGCGCATACCTGGCTTCATTCTTGAATTCATTGGCTTCGCCGGTTTTCTGGCGGAGCCTTGCTGCAGCAGGGGCGCTGATCTCCGGCTTGGCCGGGCAGCTGCAGGCCGAAGTCACCGTGTTTGCGGCCGCCAGCGCCAAAACCGCGCTGGATGAGGCAGCGGCATCCTACCGGGACAGCACCGGTCAAAACGTAACACTCTCATATGCAGGCTCTCCAGCCCTGGCCCGGCAGATCCAGCTGGGCGCACCGGCAGACCTGTTCATCTCAGCCAACCCCGGTTGGATGGACGTGCTTCAGCAAGAAGGCCTGATCGACGAAACCTCACGTCTGGACTTGCTTGCGAACAGTCTGGTTTTGATCGCGCATGGACCAGGTGCTCTGCCGCTGGACTTAGAGGCCGCGGATCTGGCAGGCCGGCTTGGCGAAAGCCGCCTGGCCATGGCGCTGGTGGATGCGGTGCCTGCAGGCCTCTACGGCAAGGCAGCGCTGATGGCACTGGGGCAATGGAATGAGCTTGCCCCCAAGGTGGCTCAGACCGCCAATGTGCGCGCCGCGCTGGCGCTTGTTGCCTCCGGTGAGGCGTCAATGGGTGTTGTCTATGCCACCGATGCCAAAGCGGAAGATGGAGTCACGGTGATTGCAGCCTTTCCGGCAGACAGCCATCCTCCGGTCATCTACCCGGCTGCTGTCGTCACCGGCGGCAATATGGCTGAGGCAAAGGCGTTTCTGGATTTTCTTAACGGCCCCGCGGCCCGGAGCATTTTTCTGCATCACGGTTTTGGAGAACCCGAAGAGTGAGCGCTGAATCTGCATGGCTGGGTCCCGAGGAATGGCAAGCGGTGATGCTGTCGCTTCAGGTCTCGATCTGGGCAACGCTGGCGGCACTTCCGCCGGCGGTCTTCACCGCCTACGCGCTGGCACGCTGGCAGTTTCCAGGTAAGCAGATCGTCAACAGCCTGGTGCACCTGCCGCTGATCCTGCCTCCGGTGGTCACCGGCTACCTGCTGCTCATGCTGTTCGGCACAAAAGGACCGGTTGGCGGCGCATTGCAGCAGATCGGCATCGTCTTTGCCTTCCGCTGGACCGGGGCAGCGCTGGCCGCCGGTATCATGGCCTTTCCGCTGATGGTGCGGGCCATCCGCCTGTCGGTGGAGGCGGTGGACCCCAAGCTGGAACAGGCCGCCGCCACCCTGGGCGCATCGCGCATCATGTGTTTTGCTACCATCACCCTGCCGATGATCCTGCCCGGGCTGATTGCCGGCGTGGTGCTGGGCTTTGCCAAGGCCATGGGCGAATTCGGCGCCACCATCACCTTTGTCTCCAGCATTCCCGGACAGACCCAGACGCTGCCTTCGGCGATCTACACCTTCCTGCAGGTGCCCGGCGGCGAGACCGCGGCGCTGCGGCTGACCCTGGTGTCGATTGCAATCGCCTTGACCGCGCTGCTGCTGTCGGAACTGCTGGCGCGCCGGGCGGCTGACCGGGCCGGGGGGCGCTGATGCTGACCGTTTCGCTGCAACATGCGCTGCCAGGGTTCGGGTTGGACGTGCAGTTTGAGGCGCCGCCAGGGGTCACCGTGCTGTTTGGCCGCTCCGGCACCGGCAAAACGACGGTGATCCAGGCGGTGGCCGGGCTGCTGCGGCCGGATCAGGGCCGGGTGGCGCTGCAGGGCGAGGTGCTGTGCGACACCAGCCGGGGGCAATGGCTGCCGCCGCACAAGCGCCGGATGGGCTGTGTCTTTCAAGAGGGGCGGCTGTTCCCGCATCTGACGGTGCGCCAGAACCTGGCTTTCGGCCAATGGTTCGCGCCCCGGAATGCAAAGCGAGAAAACCTGGACCGGGTGGTGGAGCTCTTGGGCATCGGCCCGCTTCTGCAGCGCCGGCCCGGACATTTGTCAGGCGGCGAAAAGCAGCGCGTTGCCATTGGCCGGGCGCTGCTATCCGCGCCGCGGATGATCCTGGCGGATGAACCGCTGTCGGCTCTGGATGAGGCCCGCAAGGCAGAGATCCTGCCCTATTTCGAGCGGCTGAGGGACGAGATCGGCATTCCGATGCTCTACGTCAGCCATTCGGCGGCTGAAGTCGCCCGGCTGGCGACCACCGTGGTTGTGCTGCAGGACGGCCAGGTTCAGCGGCAAGGCTCCGCGGCAGAGGTTCTGGGTGATCCCGCGGTTATGCCCGCAGGCGTCCGCGCGGCAGGCGCATTGCTGCAGGCACGGGTGGCGCGGCATCACGGCGACGGGCTGACAGAGCTGGATGCAGGCGGCGTGCCGCTGTACCTGCCGCAGATCGCCAGGGCGCCCGGCAGCATGGTCCGGGTGCGGGTTTCGGCGCATGAGGTGATCCTGTCGCGCCAGCGCCCCGAAGGGCTGTCGGCGCTTAACATCCTGCCGGGCACTGTGGAACATGTCCGCACCGGCGGCGGGCCCGGCGCTATGGTCTCGCTGACCACGCCGGCGGGCCGGGTTCTGGCCCGTGTCACCCGACGCTCCGCCCAGGCCCTGGGATTGGAGCCTGGTGCAGAATGCCATGCAGTGGTCAAAACCGTCTCCATTGCGCCGGAAGATATCGGCGGCGGCGGTGGATAGGGCCGCCAGTCACGTCTTCAAAAATACCAAGACAATCCTTCAGGTATTCTTGATACGGAAATAAGTTCGGTTGCGCCGGACAGGCGGGTATCAATGGAGCAGCACTTCAGCAGGAAAGGCAGCCGATGACCAAACGATCCTATTACGCTCCGGAAGGCGGGCTGCCGCCGCAGACCCAGCTGCTGACCGACCGCGCCATGTTCACCGAGGCTTATGCGGTGATCCCCAAGGGCACCATGAGCGATATCGTGGCCAGCCTGCTGCCGTTCTGGGACAAGGCGCGCTTCTGGGTGCTGTCGCGGCCCCTGTCCGGATTTGCCGAGACCTTTTCGCAGTATATCGCCGAGGTGCAGCCCGGCGGCGGCAGCGACCGTCCGGAAACGGAAGCAGGCACCGAGGCGGTGCTGTTCGTGGTGCAAGGATCAATGACCCTGACCATCGACGGAACCGCGCATGAAATGGAGGAGGGCGGCTATGCCTTCCTGCCGCCGCAAGCGGTCTGGAGCCTGCGCAATAACGGTGACGCACCGGTCCGCTTCCACTGGATCCGCAAGGCTTATCAGCCGGTTGCAGGGCTGGACGCGCCTGAGGCCTTTGTCACCAGCGACAAACACGTCGACCCGACCCCGATGCCGGAAACCGAGGGCAAGTGGGCGACCACCCGTTTCGTGGACCCCAACGACCTGCGCCACGACATGCATGTGACCATCGTCACCTTCGAGCCCGGCGCGGTGATCCCCTTTGCCGAGACCCATGTGATGGAGCATGGCCTCTATGTACTGGAGGGCAAGGCGGTCTACCGGCTGAACCAGGACTGGGTCGAGGTCGAGGCCGGCGATTACATGTGGCTGCGCGCCTTCTGCCCGCAAGCCTGTTATGCAGGCGGCCCGGGCAAGTTCCGCTACCTGCTCTACAAGGACGTGAACCGTCACATGCCGCTGGCGCCGCTGCGCTGACGGGCAGGTCAGGGGAACACAAGCCGTTTTCCGGCATCGGGCTGCTCATACTCAGGCTGGCTGACTCTCAGGTCAGCTGGCCTGTTCGCTGTTATGAAGCACCCACCATTTATGCATTGCATGGAACATATCCGTTAGCGCTATCGCCTTGGCGGTTGCCGTATACTCCACCCTCGGCGGAACCTCGGGAAAGATCTCCCGGCTGACAAGGCCGTCTTTCTCCAGCGCCCTCAGCTGGCTGGTGAGCATGGTCTGGGTGATGCCTTCAACGTCACGCCTCAGCTCGCCAAACCGTTTGGTTCCCTGAAAAATCAGCACTTGAAGGATGATCAGCTTCCACTTGCCGCCAATGAGCTGTGCGATGTCCGGCATCGGACAGCGCTTGCCAAATGCCCCGCCAGATTGCGTCGTCTGGAAATTTTTCGGCGGCTCGGCATTCATTGCAAATCCTCCATGGTACAAAAATCATACTAACATGAATTCGGGGAGTTTCGCAGAAAATCAGAGTTGAGGATGCTATTCAGCCGGTACTTGTTATTGGAAGCAGCCGGGCAATAGTATCATTTACCTGACTAAGTAAGAAAATTCTGCCTACTTTTCAATTAATTACCAACCTCTATCCTCCTCAGAGACACCTGAAGGAGGTTCAGCATGACACTCACTATTCACACAATCAGCGGCGCACCTCGCGCCTGGCGTGTTCTCGCGGGCCTGGCACTCAAGGGGCTGAGCTGGGAGCAGAACGTGCTGTCAGCGTCAGACGGCGAGCACAAGAAGGAACCCTTCCTTTCGCTCAATCCGCGCGGCACGGTCCCGGTGCTGGAAGCAGGCGGCTGCGTCATACGGGATTCCATCGCGGCTCTTGCCTGGCTCGACAGGGCCTTTCCGAAGCGTCCGCTGTTTGGCGCAACCCCGGAAGAAGCCGCAGAAATCTGGCAGATCACGATGGAGGCCAGCAGCTATCTGAGGGATGCCTGCCATTCGGTGCTGGCGCCTGTGCTGGTTCAGCGTATCTCTCCGGCCTCCGGCAGCCCTGAAGAAGCCGCGCTGAAGACCGCGGCGGAGACCCTGCACCAGGAATGCCGCTGGCTGGAGGGGCTGCTGGACAGCAGACCTTATCTGGCCGGGAATGCCCCCAGCGCGTCTGACGCAGTGGCATTTCCGGAAATCCGCCTGATCCAAAGGGCGGTCGAAACGCGCCATGAGGTGATGGACAGGCTCGGGTTCGGCTTTCCTCCGGATCTCTACCCCCGTCTGGCGGACTGGAAGGACCGGATGAGCGTGCTGCCCGGCATGGCCGAAACCCTTCCGCTGCACTGGGACGAGCATACCAGACGCCCAGCTGCACGGAATTACAAGCGCAGCATCTCTACCGCAGCCACACCGGACCAGGCATTTCACGCTCTAACCCAAGGGTTCGGGGATTGGTGGACGGAGCCGGATAATCCCATTCTGCAGCCCGGCGACCGCGCCAAATTCACCTTCCCTCCGGGACGCTCCTTCTGGATCTTTGAGGCCAAGCGCCTTGTTCCCGGCGAACTTGTCGAGCTCGAATGCGTCGAGGCGCTGCATCTGCACGAAGGGCAGCCCAGCGAAATCGAAACCGAATGGCTCGGCACGCGCGCTATTTGGCGGATTTCTCCGGATCCGCAGGGCTGCCGCATCCGGTTTGAGCATGAAGGCCTCAGGCCCAGCCTGCTCTGCTATGATGTATGCGAGGCTGGCTGGGACCATTTCTTCGCTTCCAGCCTGAAGGCCTATCTCGACACCGGTCAGGGCAGGCCGCACCGCACCGCGGAGGAATTGCAGCACTAGGCGCAGGGGGGCGTCAGGCGGCCGGCGCCCCCATTCCTTGCGACAGTTTCTGCGCGGCGTCCTTGACCAGGGTGCCGATGCCATAGATGCCGCCGTCCGGCATCCGTGCGGTGGGGCCGGAGATCGAAATTCCAGCCAGGACCTCGCCCTGCATGCCAAAAACGGGCGCCGCGACGCAACGCATGCCCGGCGCCTTTTCCTCATCGTCGAATGACCAGCCGCGGTTGCGGATTTGCGCCAGGTCTGCGCGCAAAGTCTCTGCCGAGGTCAGGGTTTTCTCCGTAAACCGCTCCAGCGTGCGCCCGCGCAGGAAACGGGCCAGCTGATCCTCACCGAAACAGCTGAGCAGCGCCTTGCCGATGCCGGAAGCATGCATGGGAGAAGTGGTTCCAGGCGGAAAGAAAGCCCGGATCGATTCATGGGTTTCCACCTGGCTCACGAACATCACATCGCCGCCGCGTTCGATGCCGAGGTTAGAGGTCTCGCCGGTAGCCTCCATCAGCTCCCGCATCACCGGCCGCGCCCGTTCGATCACACTGGAGCGGCGCAGGAAGGCGGAGCCGAGACGGAACGCCATCGCGCCGATGTGCCAGGTCTGCGACTGCGGCTCCATCTCGACAATCCGGCGCGCCTCCAGCGTTGCCAGCACCCGGTACATAGTGGCCGCCGACTGATCGAGCGCGGAGGAAAGCTCCGTCAGCGTCATGCCACTGGCGCCAGCTAGCGCGTCCAGCACATCCAGCGCCCGGTCCAGCGATTGGATCGTGGCCGGCTGACTGGCGGAATCAAAGCTTTTGGGGCGGCCCTTGCGGCGCGGCGGCTGGGACATTTTCAGGTCTTTCTTGGCAATTCAAGCAGCTGCTTATCGATAAAACTGAAAATACCTTCTGTACAGTGAAAAAACTAAACCCATTGAAAATATGGATAAATAACTCGTTTCTCCCATTTTTGAAATCTTTTTTCAAAAAAGTATCCCTGCGGGCAGCTGCCCCTTACATTGGAGGAAATCGCCACAGGAGGGCACGACATGAGCTTTCAAAACCCAGTTTTCATTCCCGGTCCGACCAATATGCCCGAAGCACTCCGCAAGGCAGTGGACATGCCGACGCTGGACCACCGCTCGCCGCTGTTCGGCCAGATCCTGCACCCGGCACTGGCCGGTGTGAAGAAGGTTCTGAAAAGCGAAACCGCCGAGATCTTCGTCTTCCCGTCGACCGGCACCGGAGGCTGGGAAACCGCGATCACCAACACGCTGAATTCGGGCGACAAGATCCTGGCGGCGCGCAACGGCATGTTCAGCCACCGCTGGATCGACATGTGCCAGCGTCACGGTCTGGACGTCCAGGTTGTTGAAACCCCCTGGGGCGAGGGCCTGCCCGCGGACCGGTATGAGGAAATCCTGACCGCTGACACTTCCCACCAGATCAAGGCCGTCCTGGCAACCCACAACGAGACCGCAACCGGCGTCAAATCCGACATCGCCGCCGTCCGCCGCGCGCTGGACGCCGCGGGCCACCCGGCGCTGCTGTTTGTCGACGGTGTGTCCTCCATCGCCTCGATGGACTTCCGGATGGACGAATGGGGCGTCGATATTGCCGTCACCGGCTCGCAAAAGGGTTTCATGCTGCCGCCGGGCCTGGCCATCGTTGGCTTCTCGCCCAAGGCCATGAAAGCTGCCGAGACCGCGACCCTGCCGCGCACCTTCTTTGATATCAAGGACATGGCCAACGGCTATGCCAACAGCGCCTATCCCTACACGCCTTCTGTCGGCCTTCTGAACGGTCTGAACATGGCCTGTGGTATGCTGCTGGACGAAGGGCTGGAGAATGTATTTGCCCGCCACCACCGGATTGCCGAGGGCGTCCGCGCCGCGGTCCGCGCCTGGGGGCTGGAACTGTGCGCCGTGTCGCCGGACGTCTACTCCGACAGCGTCAGCGCCATCCGCACGCCGGACGGCTTTGACGCCAACAAGTTCGTCAGCCTGGCGGCCGAGAAATACGGCGTCGCCTTTGGCACCGGCCTGGGCGAAGTCGCGGGCAAGGTGTTCCGCATCGGCCACCTGGGCAGCCTGACCGATGTGATGGCCCTGTCGGGGATTGCCACCGCCGAAATGGTTATGGCCGACCTCGGCCTCAACATCCAGCTGGGCTCCGGCGTGGCAGCGGCGCAGGACTACTACCGCGGCAACACCGCCTCCAGCACCAAGGCTGCCGCCTGATGAAGGATACCGCGATGTATATCCCGACCTATGAGGACATGCTGGCTGCGCACGTTCGCATCCAGCCCCATATCCGCCGCACCCCGGTGCGCACCTCTGCTTATCTGAATGAACTGACCGGGGCCGAGCTGTTCTTCAAGTGCGAGAACTTCCAGGAGCCGGGCGCCTTCAAGGTGCGCGGCGCCACCAACGCGGTGTTCGGGCTGGATGAGGCGCAGGCCGCCAAGGGCGTCGCCACGCACTCCTCGGGCAACCATGCCTCCTGCCTGTCTTATGCGGCAATGCTGCGCGGCATCCCGTGCAACGTGGTCATGCCGCGCACCGCGCCGCAGGCCAAGAAGGACACCGTGCGCCGCTATGGCGGCAAGATCACCGAATGCGAGCCTTCGACCAGCTCGCGCGAGGAGACCTTTGCCAAGGTGCAGGCCGAGACCGGCGGCGACTTCGTGCATCCTTACAACGACCCGCGCGTGATTGCGGGGCAGGGCACCTGTGCCAAGGAGTTTGTGGAGCAGACCGACGGTCTCGACATGGTGGTGGCCCCGATCGGCGGCGGCGGCATGATTTCGGGCACCTGCCTGACGCTGTCGACGCTGGCACCGGAAACCCAGGTGATCGCGGCAGAGCCGGAGCAGGCCGATGACGCCTACCGCAGCTTCAAGGCGGGCTACATCATCGCCGACGATGCGCCCAAAACCATCGCCGACGGGTTGCTGGTACCGCTGAAGGATCTGACCTGGCACTTTGTCAGCAACCACGTCAGCGAGATCTACACCGCGTCGGATGCGGAAATCATCGATGCGATGAAGCTGATCTGGAAGCACCTGCGCATCGTGATGGAGCCGTCCTCCGCGGTGCCGCTCGCCACCATTCTGAAAAACAAAGACGCCTTCGCGGGTAAACGCGTGGGCCTGATCGTCACCGGCGGCAATGTCGACCTCGACAAGCTGCCCTGGATGAACAGCTAAACTGGGGAATTAAACCATGAACGCACAGACCAAATTTGAAGAGCTTGAAGTCGGCTATGACGTCCCGGCGATCCCGGGCATGGACGAAGCTGACATCCAGACCCCGGCGCTGGTCCTCGACCTGGACGCGCTGGAGCGCAACATCAAGAAGATGGGCGACTATGCCAAGGCACACGGCATGCGCCACCGGGTGCACGGCAAGATGCACAAGTCGGTGGATGTGGCCAAGCTGCAGGAACGCCTTGGCGGCGCCGTTGGCGTCTGCTGCCAGAAGGTGTCGGAGGCTGAGGTCTTTGCCCGCGGCGGCATCAAGGACGTGCTGGTCTCCAACCAGGTGCGCGACCCGCAAAAGATCGACCGCCTGGCCCGCCTGCCCAAACTGGGCGCCCGCACCATCGTCTGCGTCGATGATCTGGACAACGTGGCCGACCTGTCGGCAGCAGCACAAAAGCACGGCACCGAGCTGGAAGTCTTTGTCGAGATCGACTGCGGCGCAGGCCGCTGCGGCGTGACCACCACCGAAGCCGTGGTTGAGATTGCCAAAGCGGTGAACGCGGCAGAGAACCTCAAGTTCTCCGGCATCCAGGCCTATCAGGGCGCTATGCAGCACATGGACAGCTACGAGGACCGCAAAGCCAAGCTGGACATCGCCATCGCGCAGGTTGCCGATGCGGTCGAAGGCTTAAAGAAGGAAGGCATCGAGTGCGAGCTGGTCTCCGGCGGCGGCACCGGCTCCTACTACTTCGAATCGAACTCCGGCGTGTACAACGAACTGCAGTGCGGCTCCTACGCCTTCATGGACGCCGATTACGGCCGCATCCTGGACAAGGACGGCAACCGGATCGACCAGGGCGAGTGGGAAAACGCCTTCTTCCTGCTGACCCAGGTGATGAGCCACGCCAAGGCCGACAAGGCCATCGTGGATGCCGGCCTCAAGGCGCAATCGGTCGACAGCGGCCTGCCCTTCATCTTTGGCCGCGACGACGTGGAATACATCAAATGCTCGGACGAGCACGGTGTGGTCTCTGATCCCTCCGGCGCGCTGAAAGTGGGCGACAAGCTGCGGCTGGTGCCCGGCCACTGCGACCCGACCGCCAACGTGCATGACTGGTACGTCGGTGTCCGGAACGGCAAGGTCGAAACCGTCTGGCCCGTCTCGGCCCGCGGCAAGGCCTACTAAGCAAACGATCCCCGAACTGGCGGAGGTGCGCATGCCGCCCTCCGCCGGCTTTTTTGTTGAGGAGAAACAGACATGTATATCGTTCCGGAAAAGGCGATTGCGGATCTTGTGACCCGCGAAGCCTCGTTCGATGCGGTCGAGAAGGTCTTTGCCGCGATGGCCGCAGGCGATGCCTACAACTTCCCCGTGGTGCGCGAGGCGATCGGCCACGAGGACGCGCTCTACGGCTTCAAGGGCGGCTTTGACCGCGCGGGCCTGACGCTGGGCCTCAAGGCCGGCGGCTACTGGCCGAACAACCTGGAAAAGCGCGGGCTGATCAACCACCAGTCCACCGTCTTCCTGTTCGACCCGGACACCGGCAAGGTGAAGGCGATGGTGGGCGGCAACCTCTTGACTGCGCTGCGCACCGCAGCGGCGTCCTCGGTGTCGATCAAGCATCTGGCCCGCCAGGACGCCAAGGTGATCGGCATGATCGGCGCCGGCCACCAGGCCACCTTCCAACTGCGCGCCGCCCTGGAGCAGCGCCAGTTCGAGAAGGTTATCGGCTGGAACTACCACCCGGAAATGCTGCCCAACATCGAAAAGGTCGCCGCGGAAGCAGGCCTACCGTTTGAAGCAGTGGACCTCCCCGGCATGACAGAGGCGGATGTGATCATCTCCATCACCTCGGCCTTTGCACCGTCCCTGATGGCAGATCACGTCAGCCCCGGCACCCATATCGCATGCATGGGCACCGACACCAAGGGCAAGCAGGAGGTCGAGGCCGAACTTCTGGTCAAGGCATCCGTGTTTACCGACGAAGTGGCGCAATCCATCTCCATCGGCGAGGCGCAGCACGCGGTGGCGCAGGGCCTGATCCAGGAGTCTGATGTTGCCCAGATCGGCGCGGTCATCAACGGCACCAATCCGGGCCGCACCTCGGACGATCAGATCACCCTGTTCGATGGCACCGGCGTCGGCCTGCAGGATCTGGCCGTCGCGGCCTCTGTTGTGGAAGTGGCGGTTGAAAAGGGCATCGCCATCGAGGTCGATTTCTAAGCCCCGGCCAGAAACACATTCTGCAAATATCCGCATAGCGGAACGGCAGGAGAGAGGTGTACCTCTCTCCTGTTTTCTTTTGGGGGACTGAAAAAATGTTTCTGGGATTGAGCCTGCTGGTGGTCGGCGTGGTGCTGTGCCTGAACGGCATCTGGCAGATGGGCCGGATACAGGACCGCGAGATTATCCTGATCAACGCAGTCGCCGCGCTGGTGTTCTTTGCCGTGGTGCTGCTGATCGCGCTGGCGGCGCGGCAACCTGCGGACCTGCTGGATGCGGGCATGACGCTGTTGTTCGGCTCCACCTATCTGTGGGTGGCCTACAACCGCACTTTCGCCTCCAGCGGCGAGGGGTTGGGATGGTTCAGCGGCTTTGTGGCCCTCACCGCCGCGCCGATGGTGCTGCGGGTACTGGCGCAGGCGGACGGTCTGTTCGATGTCTGGCTGGCAGGTTGCTGGGCGGCATGGTCCGGGCTGTGGTTCCTCTATTTCCTGAACCTTGCCCTCAAACGCGGCAGCCCCCGGCTAACTGCCATTGCAACGCTGTTGTGCGGCATCTTCACCGGCTGGCTGCCGGGTCTGGCAGTGCTGCACGGGCTGGCTGGCTGAAACGAAAAGAACCGGCCCATTGCGGGCCGGCTCGTATTGTCATTTCATTGCATCTGCCTGCGTCAGGCGTGGTCCTCATGCGGCAATGACCCGCGGCCGTGGCCGCTCATCCCGCCGGAGACTTCCTCGGTGGCCTCCCCCGCCAGTTCCTGCGGCAGCACCAGATTCAACACGATGGCAATCAGCGCTGCAGGCAGCAGACCGCTGGTCAGCAGGATGCGTGCGGTGTCCGGCATGTGCTGTAGCGCGCCCGGTTCCAGCTGCAGGCCCAGGCCGATGGACAGGGAGATCGCAAAGATCACCATGTTGCGGCGGTTCCAGTCCACGTCCGACAGCATCGAAACGCCTGCCGCAACCACCATGCCGAACATCACGATCACACCGCCGCCCAGCACCTCGATCGGCACCGTGCGGATCACCGCGCCCACCTTGGGGATCAGCCCGCACACGATCAGGAAGATGGCACCGCAGGTCACCACGTGGCGGCTCATCACCCCGGTCATCGCGATCAGGCCGACGTTCTGGGAAAACGACGTGTTGGGGAAGGCGCCGAAGAATCCCGCCACAGCTGTACCCACACCATCGGCATAGGTCGCACCTGCGATCTCCTCCTCGGTGGCCTCGCGGCCCGCGCCGCCCTTGGTCACGCCGGAAACGTCACCGACGGTCTCAACCGCGGAAACAAAGCTCATCAGGCAGAAGCCGATGATTGCTGCGGCGGAGAACTCAATCCCGTATTTGAACGGCTGCGGCAGGGCAAAGGCAGCGGCCCGCTCCCAAGAGCCGGAAACGGCTTCAAACGTCAGCATGCCCGTCATCAGCGCATAGATGTAGCCGACGATCAGGCCCAGCAGCACGGCAGAGACAGACAGCATCCCCTTGGTGAAGAACTTGAGGCCAAGGGTGACGAAAATCACTACCAGCGCCGCCGACCAGTTCAGCAAGGAACCGTACTCCGGCGTGCCGATGGCCGGAACACCGCCCGCGGCGTACTGGATGCCGACCTTCACCAGCGCCAAACCGATCATGGTGACCACCAGTCCGGTAACCAGCGGCGGCAGCGCAAAGCGGATCTTGCCGATCACCGTGCCAAGCAGCCCGTGGAAGATACCGCCGACAATGACACCGGTAAACAGGGCCGCCAGCCCGTCCACGCCCTTGCCCGCAACCAGCGGGATCATGATTGGCAGAAAGGCAAAAGACGTGCCCTGTACAATCGGCAGCGCCGAGCCGATGGGCCCAAGGGTGATAGTCTGCAGCAGAGTGGCGATGCCAGCAAACAGCATCGACATCTGGATCAGATAGAGCAGTTCGGGGAAATCGGGCGAATTGGAACCGAAGCCGAAACCGGCTGCACCAGCCACGATAATGGCAGGCGTCACGTTTGAAACGAACATCGCCAGCACATGCTGGATGCCCAGCGGCACCGCCTTGTGCAAGGGCGGCGTATAGTTGGGGTCACGCAGCTGTGCTGGCGTCCCGATGGAAGTGTCAGCCATGAATGTCTCCTGTCGGTCATGGGGATCTCGCCGCTTCTTGTTTTTGTTGGCGGCTTTCTGGGGTTAGCGGTCAGTCTGCGACCACGGTAAAAGGCTCCTTGAACCAGTGTTCTTCGAGGTTGGGGGAGGTGCCGATCCGGTCGACAACAATGTATTGGCCGGGCGCGCCAAGGGGCGCGAGCACCCCGTGCCAGGTGCCCCGGTGCAGGTTGATGGACTGGCCCGGCTGGCTGATGAAGGCCTGCAGGTTGACCGGCACGCCGCAGTTGTCATCGGCCACCACAACCAGCATCGGCACGCCGCTCACTGGCACAAAGGCCTGGCTGCCCTCCGGGTGGCGTTCCACCATGTCCACCTTGTGCGGCAGATGGCGGGCCTTGGCGTCAAACAGGCTGATCCCGGCCCGTCCGTCCGGACCGAAATCCAGCGCCGCGCGGTCGTGGTGACGCCCGCACATGCCCTGATTGATGATCTTGTCCGGCGCGCCCGCAACCTCGATCACATCGCCATAGGGTGCAAAAGCCGCTGCGGTCAGCGGCTTCGCTATCAGCCGCCCGCTCACGGCAGCAGGTCCTGCAGCCGGAACTGGGCGATGCGCTCGACCTGGCGGCAAGCCTCATCGAACTCGGTGGCCCGGTCATTGTGGATACGCCGGTGGAAGGCCTCCATGATCGACGCCTTGTTGTGGTCGCGCACCGCAATGATGAAGGGGAAGCCGTGCTTTTCCACATACTCGGTGTTGAGCCGGGTGAAGGTCTCGCGCTCCTCATCAGTCAGCATGTCGAGACCAGCACTGGACTGTTCCGAGGTGCTCTCCGCGGTCAGCCGTCCTGCCGCAGCCAGCTTGCCCGCCAGATCAGGGTGCGCGGTCAGCACGCCCAGGCGCTCGTCCTCAGATGCGGTGCGGAAAATCCGGCACAGCGCGTTGTGGACGCCGGCGGCGCAGTCATGCGCGGGCCCCAGCTCCAGATCAAAGGCACGGTCGGCGATCCAGGGCGAATGCTCGAAGATCGAGCCGAACTTGGCGACAAACGCCTCGCGCTCCATTTGGCTGGGGCGCTCGCGCTTCACCGGCGGGTGGGTTTCTGCCCAATGCTCAGCAATGTCGATGCGGCGCGGGCACCAGACACCCTCGAAGCCCTGGATATAGTCGATGAACCGCTTGAGCCCGGCGATCTTGCCCGGACGGCCCACCAGACGGCAGTGCAGGCCGATGGTCATCATCTTCGCAGCACCCGCCTCGCCCTCGGCATAGATCACGTCAAAGGCATCCTTCAGATACTGGAAGAAATGCTCGCCCGTGATCCAGCCCGGCGAATTGGAAAACCGCATATCGTTGGCTTCCAGCGTGTAGGGAATGATCAGCTGATCACGGCCGCCGGACTCCAGCCAATAGGGCAGGTCGTCGTCATAGGTGTCGGAGATGTAGTCAAACCCGCCTTCCTCGGCCACCAGCCGCACCGTATTGGCGCTGCAGCGCCCGGTGTACCAGCCGCGCGGGCGGGTGCCGGTGACCTCAGTGTGCAGGCGCACCGCCTCGGCAATCGCCGCGCGTTCCTCCTCCTCGGCCATGTCCTTGTGCTCGACCCATTTCAGGCCGTGGCTGGCGATCTCCCAGTCCGCGTCCTTCATCGCCTGCACCTGTTCCGGGCTGCGGGCCAGGGCGGTGGCAACGCCATAGATGGTCAGCGGAATGCCCGCGCCGGTGAACAGCCGGTGCAGCCGCCAGAACCCGGCGCGCGACCCGTATTCATAGATCGACTCCATGTTCCAGTGGCGCTGGCCGGGCCATTGCGCGGCACCTGGAATGTCGGACAAGAAAGCTTCCGAGGCCGCATCCCCGTGCAGGATGCAGTTCTCGCCGCCTTCTTCGTAGTTCAGAACAAATTGCACGGCGGCTTTGGCCCCATTGGGCCACTGCGGGTCGGGTGCGGCAGCACCGTATCCGCGCAAGTCACGGGGATAGCGCGTCACGTCAGGTCTCCTGTCTTTTTATTATGTATAGAACAGATAATCCGCTTCGGCTTTCAGTATATTTTTGAAAGAACTTTTTGACTCTTCCTTCTGTATGCATTGGCCTGATGCGCGCATACCTAGGGAAACGGAATTGAAAGGAGGCTGGCATGGCCGGATTTCTGACCACCCATGTGCTGGACACCGCCCGCGGCTGCCCGGCGGAAGGGCTGAAGATCGATCTCTACCGGATCGAAGGCAAAGAGCGCATCCATCTGCGCAGCCTGACCACCAATGATGACGGGCGCACAGATGAGCAGATCCTGCCTGCAGGCGAATTTGCCACCGGCACCTATGAACTGGTGTTCCACGCCGGCGGCTATCTGCGCGCCACCGGCCAGGCCGGCGCCGACCCGCTGTTCCTGGACGAGGTGCCGCTGCGCTTTGGCATGAGCGAGGCTGACAGCCACTACCACGTGCCGCTCTTGCTGTCGCCCTACGGCTACTCCACCTACCGCGGCAGCTGAGCCGCACGCCCCAAGATACCTCTCCTCCCGCTTGGCATCTGCCGGCGGTTCCCGTCCCAGGCAACTGGGGCGGGCTTTTTCATTCTGAGGGGGGGGGCGCCTGAATGTGGTCCACCATGAAATCCATGAACAGCCGCACCTTGGGGTCCTGGTGGCGGCGGTGAACATAGAGGCACGCCATCTGGATCGGAATCGGCGGCTCCTCTGCCAGCACCGGCACCAGCCTGCCGGAGGCCAGGTGTTCCGAAATCTCGAATACCGGTTTCAGGATAATGCCGTGCCCGTCCAGCGCCCAGCTGGTCAGCACATCGCCATGGTCCGATTCAAACGGCCCGGTGACCGTCACCCGCTTGACCCCGTCCTGACTGCGCAGCGGCCATTGGAACTCCGGCGCACCGGGATAGCGCAGGTTCAGGCAGTCATGCGCCTCCGTCTTCAGCTCATCGCTGTTCTTCGGCTGGCCGCGCTGCCTGATGTACTCTGGCGCCGCACACAGCACCCGCGGGCAATCGGCGATCTTGCGGATGCGCAGGTTTGAATCCTCCGGCACGCCCAGGAAAAACGCCGCATCCAGCCCCTCTGCCGCCAAGTCCAGCTTGCGGTCCGACAGCCGCAGCCGGATCGAGATCAGCGGATAAGCTTCCTTGAACTTCGGCACCGCCGGCGCAATCAGCCGCTGCCCCAGCCCCAGCGGTGCGGCCACATACAAGGTACCGCGCGGGGTTTGGGTGACGCTGCTAATGTCAGCCTCAGCCTCATCCACCGCTTCCAGAATCTTGACCGCGCCGTGATAGAACAAGTTGCCCTGTTCGGTCGGATTGAGCAGCCGGGTGGTGCGCTGGAACAGCCGCACATTCAGGTGATCCTCCAGCTGCGAAATCCGCGACGACGCCACCGCCGCTGAGATCCGCATGTCACGTGCGGCGGCAGACATGTTGCCAAGTTCATAGACGCGGACAAAGGTGCGGATATTGTCGAGATAGGCCATTCACGTATTCTTTGTGTTATTTTGAAACAGCTTGGATTTTTTACCTAATACATGAAAATAACGCCATGCTCTAGTCTCGGGTCAAAGCTTATGAGGAGAGAACAATGGAAGAGCTCGTGATCATGTGGGACTGGCTGGGCTTTGCGGTCCGCTGGCTTCATGTCATCACCGCCATTGCCTGGATCGGATCGTCCTTCTACTTCGTCGCGCTGGACCTTGGCCTGCGGAAGGTTCCGCATCTGCCGGTCGGCGCGCACGGCGAGGAATGGCAGGTCCACGGCGGCGGTTTTTATCACATCCAGAAGTATCTGGTGGCACCGGAGAACATGCCGGACCACCTGATCTGGTTCAAATGGGAAAGCTACGCCACCTGGCTGTCAGGCGCGGGCCTGCTGATGATCGTCTACTGGGCGGGCGGGGAGCTGTACCTGATCGACTCCGCCAAGGCCGACCTGGCCCTGTGGCAGGGCATCCTGATTTCCGGCGCATCGCTGACCATCGGCTGGATCGTCTATGACTTCCTGTGCAAATCGCCGCTGGGGGAAAAACCGACCTTCCTGATGGTGCTGCTATTCGTGCTGCTGGTCGCCATGGGCTGGGGCTACAACCAGATCTTCACCGGCCGCGCGGTGATGCTGCACCTGGGCGCCTTTACGGCTACCATCATGACTGCAAACGTCTTTTTCATCATCATGCCGAACCAGCGCATCGTGGTGAAGGACCTGCAGGAAGGCCGCACGCCGGACGCCAAATACGGCAAGATCGCCAAGCTGCGTTCGACCCATAACAACTATCTGACGCTGCCGGTGGTGTTCCTGATGCTGTCGAACCACTACCCGCTGGCCTTTGCCACCGAGTACAACTGGCTGATCGCGGCGCTGGTGTTCCTGATGGGCGTGACCATCCGCCACTACTTCAACAGCAACCACGCGGGCACCAGCAACCCGACCTGGACCTGGCCGGTGACCGCCATCCTGTTCATCGGCATCATGATCCTGAGCCAGGCGCCGCTGCAGCAGGACACCTACGAGGAATCCGAGGCGCGGGAGCTGACCAAATCCGAGCAAGTGTTTGCCAGCAATCAGCATTTCGAGGACGTGATGAATGTGGTGCCGGGCCGCTGCGCCATGTGCCACGCGCGGGAGCCCTACTATGACGGCATCCGCCGCGCGCCCAAGAACGTGCTGCTGGAGACCCCGGCCGATGTGGCGAAATACGCCAAGGATATCTACCTCCAGGCAGGTGCTACCCATGCGATGCCGCCCGCCAACGTCACCTTCATGGAGGACGAGGAGCGCGCCCTGATCCGCCGCTGGTACGGCAGCGCCTCCAAGGATCTGCCGCTGACACTGGCCGCGAACTGACGCTGTCAGACACTTTCAAACCGGATGGCTCCGCCCCTGTGGCGGGGCCATTTTTTTTCCGGCACCCCGCATGCACCCCCCGTACACCCCCCCTGCACCCCCAAAGCAGCAAAAAACCCGGGAACNNTACACCCCCTGTGCACCGCCAATGCAGCAAAAACCCGGGAACCAATTGCCCAAGCTGCGCGTTACCTCGGCATAGGGTTTGCCCAACTGCGCCGGATCTCCGGGGCTTCCGGCCTGTTCAGCCACAGCGCCACTCCGTTGCGGGCACCCTTCGCTTGGGCGGCACCAGCCGGGGGTGGCCGCCCGGAAATGCGGCAACACTGCCGGGGGGAGTGGACGTTGAAGGAGGAAACACGATGCTTAGGAAACCCATCGCAATCGGATTTGCACTCTGCACCGTTTTGGCCGCCTGTGGCGACACCACCGGCGAGCGGCTGGTCTACGGCGCCGGTGCCGGCGCGGCCGGCGCCGCCGTTCTGGACGGCAATCCGGTGACAGGGGCGGCTGTCGGGGCCGCGGCAAACCTGCTCTACTGCCAGGAAAATCCGCACCGCTGCTAAGGCGAGAACCCTGGTCATTCAAAAGGCGGGCAAGCGGTGCCCGCCTTTTCCTTTGCCTCTAGCCGCCCGCTTCGCTGCGCCGGAAAGCGGCGAGGCCCTGTTTTACCGCATAGTCCACAAACAGGCGGATCTTGGGGTCCTGCAGTTTCCGGTGCGGATAGAGACAGCCGAAAATGGTCGCCTCAGGCGGGGTGTCCGGCAGCACCTCGACCAGCGCGCCGCTCTTCAAATGCGCGGCGACGTCAAAGCGCGGCTTGTTGACGATGCCGCGCCCGTCCAGCGCCCAATTGGTCAGCACGTCGCTGTCATCGGCGTCGTATTTTCCCGAAACCTCCAGCTTGCGCGGCCCCTCAGGCGTGGTCAGCGTCCAGTAATATTCAGGTGAGCGCGGATAACGCAGCAGCAGGCAATTGTGGCCGCTCAGCAGATCCTCCGGCACCTGCGGGGTGCCGTGGCGCTCCAGATACTCCGGCGCCGCACATAGCACCCGGGCGCAATCGGCGATCTTGCGCATCTTCAGGGTGGAATCATGCGGGGTGCCGATAAAGAAAGCCACATCCAGCCCGTCGGCCAGAATATCGACCTTGCGGTCCGACATCCGCATGCGGATTTCGGTGGCCGGATACTCCTCGACAAACCCCGGCACCAGCGGCGCGATGATGCGGCGGCCAACGCCCAGCGGCGCGGTCACCCGGATCACCCCGCGCGGCGCGGCGGAAAACTGCGAGACCACCGCCTCGGCGTCCTCAATCGATTCGAGCACCTTCTTGGCTTCGGTATAAAACAACTGCCCGGCCTCTGTCGGGGTCAGCGATCTCGTGGTACGGTTGAACAGCCGCACTCCAAGGTGCTTTTCAAGCTCCTTGATCCGCTTGCTGGCCACGGCGGGAGTCAGCCGCAGATCCCGCCCGCCAGAGGTGATGCTGCCCAGTTCGACGACTCGGGTAAAGACCCGCAGGGATTCCAGATAAGACATGGTTCACAGACCTTTACGGGGCGCGTTTCCCGCTTGCCCTGATGAGCAGAGGTCGGCAAACGCACCGGTTCCGGCACCTATTAGCCTAACCATTTTCAACAGGGTGTTGAAAGCCTTTCGCGATTGCAGCCGTTAACCGAGGCAGTCAGACAAGGTAAAAATGACATAAGCGGGCCAGCTCGGCCCAAGAGACATTCGGGAGGCCCCATGGCACATCAAACCGGCATACGCTTTCTTCTGAACGGCAAGGACATTGTGCTGGAGGACGTGAAGGCGACCACCACTCTGCTGGATTTCCTGAGGCTGGAGCAGCGCCTGACCGGCACCAAGGAAGGCTGCGCCGAGGGCGACTGCGGCGCCTGCACCGTGCTGGTGGGCCGTCTGCATAATGGCGCCCTGCGTTATGAGGCGGTGAACGCCTGCATCCGTTTCCTGGCGTCGCTCAATGGTTGCCACGTTGTGACGGTTGAGCATTTGTCCGGCCCGAACGGCCGTCTGCACCCGGTGCAGCAGGCGATGGTCGAATACCACGGCAGCCAGTGCGGCTTCTGCACCCCCGGCTTCGTGATGTCGCTTTATGCGCTGTGGATGGAAAACCCGCAGCCGAACGAGGCTGAGGTGGAAACCGCCGTGCAGGGCAACCTGTGCCGCTGCACCGGCTATGAGCCGATCGTGAAGGCCGCACTTGCAGTGAACCAGTACGGTACCCCGGCCAATGACTACCTGACCACCGAACGCGACAGTCTGACCGCCAAGCTGAAGGCGATCCAGCCGGAGGCCCGCGTCGTGACCGGCCCCGAGGATGACCGTGCCATCCTGCCGCTGAATGCGGCGGATCTGGCAGAGGTGCTGGCCGAGAACCCCAAGGCAACTATCGTCGCGGGCTCCACCGATGTCGGCCTGTGGGTCACCAAGTTTATGAAGCCAATCTCTCCGGTGGTGTTTGTTGCCCACCTGGAGGAGCTGAAGGCGGTTGAGCTGACCGACGACGCGCTGACCATCGGTGCCGGCGTCACCTATACCGAGAGCGAAGCGGCGATCCGCGATGCCTTCCCGCACCTGAGCGCATATTGGGACCGAATCGCCGGCTGGCAGGTACGCAACATGGGCACCATCGGCGGCAATATCGCCAACGGCTCCCCCATCGGGGACACCCCGCCGGTGCTGATCTCGCTGGGTGCCGAGGTGACGCTGCAGAAGAAGGGCAGTTCTCGCACGCTGCCGCTGGAGGAGTTCTTTATCGACTACGGCAAGCAGGACCGCGAGCCGGGCGATTTCGTCGCCTCGATCCGTATTCCGCGCCCGGCGGCAGGGCAGATTGATGCCGCCTACAAAATTTCCAAGCGCCGGGACGAGGATATCTCCTCGGTTGCCGCCGGGGTCAGCGTCACCGTGAAGGACGGTGTGATCACAGCTGCGCGGATCGCATTCGGCGGCATGGCAGCAACGCCCAAGCGCGCTGCGGGCGCTGAGGCCGCGCTGGTGGGCCAGCCCTGGGGCGAGGCCGCGTTCGACGCAGCGGCCGAAGCGGTGAAGCAGGACTTCACCCCCTTGAGCGACTGGCGCGCCTCCGCGGAGTACCGCGCGCTGACGGCCAGCAACCTGCTGCGCCGCTTCTACCTGGAACATGATGCGGGAACCGCCGGTGCTGTCCGGCTGGCCGTCGCCTGAGGAGATTTTGAGATGAAAGACCATCAGACCATCAGCGGCGCCGTGCACCATGACCGCCAGCACGACAGTGCCATCAAGCATGTCACAGGGCGCGCCGAATACACCGACGACATCGCCGAGCCCTATGGCACGCTGCACGCTTACCTGGGTGTCTCCACCGTGGCGCACGCCAATATCAAAAGCATCGACCTGTCTGCCGTGCGCGCCGCGCCCGGCGTGGTGGACGTGCTGACCGCCGATGACATTCCCGGCGTCAACGACATCAGCCCCACCGGCAAACATGACGAGCCGGTGTTCCCGACAGAGAAGGTCGAATTCCACGGCCAGCCGATGTTTGCGGTGATTGCCGAGACCCGCGATGCCGCCCGCCGTGCGGCGGAGCTGGCAGAGGTGGACTACGAGGTGCTGCCCCACGCCCTGGACCCGGTTCAGGCGCAGGAGGCGGGCTATCCGATGATCACCGATCCGCTGAAGCTGGAGCGCGGCGACGTTGAGGCCGGGCGCAAGGGTGCTCCGCACCGCATCCAGGCGCAGATGACCGTTGGCGGACAGGACCACATGTATCTGGAGGGGCACATCGCTTTTGCCGTCCCCGGCGAAGATGAGGATGTGACCGTGCATTGCTCCACCCAGCACCCCAGCGAAGCGCAGCATATGGTGGCGCATGTTCTGGGCGTCGCGAACAACGCGGTCACCGTCAACGTGCGCCGCATGGGCGGCGGCTTTGGCGGCAAGGAAAGCCAGATGAACCTGTTCTGCGCGGTGGCTGCAATCGCCGCGAAGAAGCATAACCGCCCCGTGAAGATCCGCCCGGACCGCGATCAGGACATGACCGCCACCGGCAAGCGCCATGACTTCGTGATCGACTATGACGTGGCCTTTGACGGCGACGGCCGCATCCAGGCGGTCGAGGGCGGCTTTGCCGCGCGCTGCGGCTACTCCTCGGACCTGTCCGGGCCGGTCACCGACCGTGCACTGTTCCATGCGGACAACGCCTATTTCTATCCGAACGTGCTTCTGAAAAGCCGCCCGATGAAGACCAACACCGTCTCCAACACCGCTTTCCGCGGCTTTGGCGGCCCGCAAGGTGTGGTTGCGGCGGAGCGGATGATAGAAGAAATCGCCTATGCCCTTGGCAAGGATCCGCTGGATGTGCGCAAGGTCAACTTTTATGGCGAAGAAGGCCGGGATCTGACGCCCTACCATCAGAAGGTGGAGGACAACATCCTCGACCGGCTGATAGGGGAGCTGGAGGAAAACGCCGAATACCGCAAGCGCCGGGAAGAGATCATCGCCTTCAACAAGGAGTCGAAGATCATCAAGAAGGGCATCGCCCTGACGCCAGTGAAATTCGGCATTTCCTTCACCGCGACCTGGTACAATCAGGCGGGCTCGCTGATCCACGTCTATAACGACGGCTCGATCCACCTGAACCATGGCGGCACCGAGATGGGGCAGGGCCTCAACACCAAGGTGGCGCAGGTTGTGGCCGACGCCTTCCAGGTGGATTTCGAGCGCATCAAGATCACCAAAACCACCACCGAGAAGGTGCCGAACACCTCCGCCACCGCGGCCTCGTCCGGGTCAGACCTCAACGGCATGGCGGCGCTGGATGCGGCGGAGCAGATCATTGCCCGCCTGACCAAGTTCGCGGCTGAGAAGTATGAAGTCTCCGAGGCGGAGGTCGAATTCCTGCCCAACCGTGTACGCGTTGGCAGCGAGGAGATCCCCTTTGATACGCTGGTGAAAGAGGCCTATATGGCCCGCGTCCACCTGTCGGCGGCGGGCTTCTACAAGACGCCGGAAATCCACTGGGACCGCGCGGCGGGCAAGGGGCAGCCGTTCTTCTACTACGCCTATGGCGCGTCTTGCTCCGAAGTGTCTGTCGATACGCTGACCGGCGAATACCGGGTGGAGCGCACCGACATCCTGCATGACGTGGGCCGCTCGCTGAACCCGATCCTGGACAAAGGTCAGGTGGAGGGCGCCTTCATCCAGGGCATGGGCTGGCTCACCACCGAGGAGCTGTGGTGGGACGGCGAAGGCCGCCTGCGCACCCATGCGCCCTCGACCTACAAGATCCCTCTGGCCTCTGACCGGCCGCGCATCTTCAACACGCAGCTGGCCCAGTGGTCGGTGAACAAGAAGCGCACCATCAAGCGGTCCAAGGCCGTGGGCGAGCCGCCGTTCATGCTGGGCATCTCGGTGTTCGAGGCGCTGTCGATGGCGGTTGCCAGCACCGCGGACTACAAGGTCTGCCCCCGTCTGGATGCGCCAGCCACGCCGGAGCGCGTGCTGATGGCGATCGAAACCCTCAAAGCGCAGGGCTGAGCCATGACCCGCCGCCCTTCCCTCCAGGACTTTCTGGCCAGCCACAAACATGTGGTGCAGGTCGCGCTGACCCGCGTTCGCGGTTCCTCCCCGCGCGAAACCGGCACCTGCATGTTTGTGGCGCCAGGCGGCCTTTGGGGGACCATTGGCGGCGGTCAGCTGGAATATATCGCCATCGACCACGCCCGGCGGATGCTGAAGCAGGATGTGATCAGCGACACGCTGGATGTGCCGCTGGGGCCGGAAATCGGCCAGTGCTGCGGCGGCCGGGTTGAAATGTCACTGGCGCAGATGCGCCAGGCCGACCGCGACGATGCCATTGCCCGCCAGCAGGCCGAGGAGCAGGCCCTGCCGCATGTCTATGTGATGGGGGCAGGACATGTTGGCCGGGCCCTGGCGGATCTGTTCCAGCACATGCCGTTGCGCTGCATCCTGATCGACCAGCGCGCCGAAGAACTTGCCTTGTGCAACGCGGACGTGGAAATCCGCCAAAGCGCAATTCCTGAGATCGACATCGCCACCGCGCCCGCGGGCAGCGCCTTTGTTGTTCTCACCCATGATCACGCGCTCGACTTCCTGCTTGCCTCCGCTGCCCTGCAGCGCGGCGATGCGGGCTATGTCGGCCTGATCGGATCGGCCACCAAGCGGGAGAAGTTCCGCCGCTGGTGCCGGGACCATTGCGACGGTCTGGGAACCGACCGTCTCATCTGCCCCATCGGGGCAAGCGGTAGCCGCGACAAGCGGCCCAGCGTCATCGCGGCCTTCGTGGCAGCGGAAGTGATTGCTGATTTGACCTCTGAAACTGCCGCGTCCGCTCCATCACGGAGCACTGACCTGCCCCAAGCGGGTAAGCAACCGGACGCAGAGGGAGACACGGCTGGAGCAATCAGCCGGTAAGGACTGCGTCCTCTGATAGGAGGAGGCCGCCATGACCACAGGGCGGAGCTATACGTACAAACTGTTCGCGCGGAATGACTTCAGTGCATTCTGGGCGCTGTTCACAGACAACCTGATCAACCTGATCGTGCTTTCGGGCATCTGTCAGTTTGTCTTCAACATGCCTGCCGACATCGTGTTCGGCCGCATCGTGCCCGGCGCCGCAGTGGCGATCCTGGCCGGTATCGCGGTCTACACCTGGCTGGCCAAGCACACCGCCGAGAAAGAGGGCCGCGATGTGACCGCGCTGCCTTATGGCATCTCGACCCCGGTGATGTTCGTCTATCTGTTCGGCGTGATCGGGCCGATTTACTGGTCCACCAATGACGCCATGCTGGCCTGGCAGGTGGGCATCGGCGCGGGCTTCATGGGCGGTATCGTTGCCGGTCTTGGCGCCATTGTCGGCCCCTGGCTCAAGCGGGTGACCCCGCGTGCCGGCATGCTCGGCACGCTCTGCGGTATTGCGCTGGTGTTCATCGGCACCGTGCCGCTGGCGACGATTTTCGAGAACCCGTTCATCGGCTTTGCCTCGATGATCATCATCCTGTGGGGCCTGGTCGGCCGCCACCGGCTGCCGTTCAACATCCCGGCAGGCCTGTTGGCGCTGATTGTCGGTACCGTTGTGGCGCTTGGCATGGGCGAGGCTTCGGTGTCTCTCGATGGCGTTGGCGTTTACTTGCCGGTTCCTTACATCGGCGACCTGATTGCCGGTATCCAGCATCTGTTTGCCAACCCGGAGCTGTTCCTGGTCCTGGTGCCGGTGCAGATCTACAACTTCATCGAAACCATGAACAACGTCGAAAGCGCCGAAGCGGCGGGCGACCACTATCCGGTCGGCCTGTGCCAGGTGACCGACGGCGTTGGCACCATGATCGGTGCGGTCTTCGGCTCGCCGTTCCCGACCACCGCCTACATCGGCCACCCGGCCTACAAGCGGATGGGCGCGCGCTCTGGCTATATCATCGGCGTCGGCATCGTGATCCCCTTTGCCGCCTTCTTTGGCCTGCTGGCGTTCCTCAACAACCTGATCCCAGTGGCCGCGGCCGCGCCAGTGCTGGTATTCGTGGCGCTGAGCCTGGTGACCAATACTGCGCATTCGGTCAAGACCGACCACATCGCTGCGGTGACGATTGCAATGATGCCGCATGTCTCGGCCTTCCTGGTGATCAAATGGGGTGCACTGGCAGGCGCGTTGGGCGCACTGGGTGCCACCGGCATGGCCCAGATGGGCGATCCTGAGCTGACAGCAGCGCTGCTGCAGCAGGGCGCCCATTACGAAGGCCATCTGGCCCTCAGCCAGGGTGCGATCCTAACCGGCCTGATCTGGGGCGCCATCGTGGCCAGCGTGATCGACGGCGACTTCCGCAACGCGGGCGGTTTTGCCCTGGCAGCGGCAGTGATGTCGCTGGTCGGCGTGATCCACTCTGCCAGCCTGCATTGGCCGGAGTTCAGCGGTGTTGCCATGGGCTACCTGATCGCTGCGGCCTTCCTGTTCATCTACCCGATCTTCCACAAGGCGGATGAGCATGAGGAAACCGAAGAGGACGGTGTGAAGCCCCATGTGCCGCATCTGCCGGCGGGCGAATAATCCAACATGACACCCAAATGACAATGGGCAGGGGGCTGCGCGCTCCCTGCCTGCGAACCAAGGACAACACAGATATGACATCGAAACAGACGCTGCTGCGCGGCCGGGTGCTTTCCTTCACCGCCGAGCCGCAAGACCCCCAGGACACCAGCGCCTATGAGTTCATCGAGGACGGCGCGCTGCTGGTCGAGGACGGCATGATCCTGGCCAAGGGCAGCTATGATGCGCTGGCCCGGCAGGCGGCAGAGGCGGAGGTGATCGACCACCGCCCGAACATCCTGATGGCCGGCTTCATCGACACCCACCTGCATTTCCCGCAGGTGCAGGTGATCGCCTCCTGGGGCTCGCAGCTGCTGGAATGGCTGAACAACTACACCTTCCCTGAGGAGGTCCGTTTTGCCGATGCCGGCCACAGTGCTGAGATGGCCGGGCATTTCTTTGACCTGCTTACCAGCCACGGCACCACCACCGCCGTTGCCTATTGCTCAGTCCACAAAACCTCCGCCGAGGCCTATTTCACCGAGGCCGCACGCCGCAACATGCGGATGATCGGCGGCAAGGTCATGATGGACCGCAACGCTCCAGAGGGCCTGCTGGACACGCCCGTAAGCAGCTATGACGACACCAAGGCGCTGATTGAAAAATACCACGGCAAGGGCCGCGGCATGTACGCGATCACCCCGCGGTTCGCCATCACCTCCACCCCCGATCAGATGGAAATGGCCGGCGCCCTGGTGCAGGAGCATCCGGATTGCTACGTCCAGACCCACCTGTCGGAAAACCACGACGAGATCGCCTTTACCGCGGAACTCTATCCGCAGGCGCGGGATTATCTGGACGTCTACCAGTCCTACGGGCTGCTGACCGAAAAGATGCTGCTGGGCCATTCGATCCACCTGCAGCCGCGCGAGATCGATGCGCTGGCCGAGACCCAGGCCAAGCCGGTGTTCTGCCCGACCTCCAACCTGTTCCTGGGCAGTGGATTGTTTGACGACGCGGGCCTGCGCGGGCGCGGCATCACCAATGCCATCGCCACCGACATCGGCGCCGGCACCAGCTATTCGATGCTGCAGACCCTGAACGAGGGCTACAAAGTCCTGCAATTGCAGAACCAGAGCCTGCACCCCTTGCGCGCCTTCCACTGGATCACCCGCGGCAACGCCGTGGCGCTGGGGCTGGAGGACAAGATCGGCACGCTGGAAGCAGGCACCGAGGCCGACATCGTGGTGCTCGATTCCCGCGCCACCCACGCGATGGACCTGCGGATGCAGCGGGCGGAGACCTTGTCCGAAGAGCTGTTCATCCTGCAGACCCTGGGTGACGACCGTTCGATCGCGCAAACCTATGTGGCCGGTCAGCCGATGAAGGCCTGACACGGAAGCCGCGGGCCAACGCCCGCGGCACTTCTACCTCAATTCTTACCATAATCCCTATTACAATCATTTTTCATACCGCTCTGACGCACATGCAAAAAGGCGGCGACAAGCCGCCCAGGAATAATTGACAAAATTAGTAAATTATAATACCCGCCGCGCTCGAAGGAGTTGCGGATGTTTTACGACCTGGCCAAATTGCGCGCGTTCGGCGCCCGTCCCTGCCTGATTGCGGCGGATGGATCACAGCTGACCTATGCCGCTTTGGCAGATGCCGCGGAACAGTTTTCCCGCCAGCTGCCGCAGGACCGGCGGCTGATTGCGATTGAGGCCACCAGCGCTCCGCAAGCCATCACCGCCTATCTCGGCGCGCTGGCCGCAGGCCATGCCGTCATGCCGCTGCCCGCCGGGGATCAGGCCACCGCCGAAAGCCTGACAGACCGCTTCCGCCCCGCCGCCAGCTTCCGCTGCACCGGCGGCACCTGGCAGCTGCTGACCCATGCGCACGAAGCGGCGGAGATCCACCCGGACCTTGCCCTGCTGCTGCAAACCTCCGGCAGCACCGGCCACGGGCGCGGTGTGCGCCTGTCCGCCAATGCCGTGGACAGCAACGCCCGCGCCATTGCGCAATATCTGGAGATCCAGCCCCAGGACCGCGCCGCGCTGATCCTGCCGCTGCACTATTCCTACGGCCTGTCGGTGCTGCACTCGCATCTGGCCACCGGGGCCAGCCTGTGGCTCGCACCCGGTTCGGTCTTGGATGCCGGTTTTGCAGGTGCGCTGACGGCTTCCGGCGCCACCAGCCTCGCAGGCGTGCCGCATCACTTCCGGCTGCTGGACAGCGCGGGCCTGTCCCAGGCGCTGCCGGAAACCATCAAGACCCTGACCGTTGCAGGCGGCGCGATGGAGGCGGATCAAGTCCGAACCTGGGCCGCCCGGATGCAGGCCCGCGCCGGCCGGTTCATTGTGATGTACGGCCAGACCGAAGCGACCGCGCGGATCAGCTACTTGCCGCCGGAGCAGGCATTGGTCCACCCCGGCGCCGCAGGCCGCGCCATTCCCGGCGGCCACTTGCTGCTGCGCGATGCGGGCGGCAATGAAATCACCGCGCCGGAGGGCGAGGGCGAACTGGTCTACAAAGGCCCGAACGTGATGATGGGCTACGCCGAGGGCCATACCGATCTGGCCAAAGGCGCGGAGCTGTCTGAGCTTGCCACCGGCGACCTTGCCCGGCGCGATGCCGATGGGCTGTACCATATCACCGGGCGGCTGTCGCGGATGTCCAAGATCGCGGGCCTGCGCATCGGCCATGACGCCATCGAACGCGCACTGGCTGCCCAGGGGCATGAGGCCGCGGTCTGGGGCGATGACACCCGCATCTCCATCGCCATCTGCGGGCCAGAGGACGGCATCGCCGCGCTGGCCGCCGGGCTAACCGGCGTCGGCCAGCAGCATTTCACGGTAGTACCGCGCAAATCCCTGCCGCGCCGCGCCAATGGCAAGATCGACTATCCGGCGCTCAAGGCGCAGTCTGCCAACCCTGCGCGGTCCAAGGGCGTGCTGGCCGCCTATCAGGCCGCCTTTGCGCCGCAGACCGTTGGCCGCAATGACAGTTTTGCCTCGCTTGGCGGCGATTCCCTGCGCCATGTGGAGCTGTCGCTGGCGCTGGACGAGGCTCTGGGCGGCGCCCCGGCCGGCTGGGAAACCATGCCGATCAAGGAGCTGGAGACCACCGCCCCCGCCCGCGGCAGCAGCCTGCCGTTTGAGCTGGTCGCGCGGGTGATTGCGATCCTCGCAGTGGTCATAGCGCATCAGACCCATTGGCCCACCTACGGCGGCGCCGCCGCGATGGTGATCCTGATGGGGATGAGCCTCGCAGGCTACCGCTGGGAGGCGCTGAGTACTGGCGACATGCGCAGCTTCTTCAAGCCCGTCGCCGCGGTGCTGATCCCCTATTACCTGGTGCTGGCCGGCTATGCCGTGGCCTGGGAGCAGGTGCCCTGGGTCTCTGTCTTCCTGGCCGGGAATTTTGCCCTGACCACGCCGGAAACCCATCTGATGCTGCCCTATCTTTATTGGTTCGTGGAGGCCTACTGGCAGATCACCCTGCTGATTGCGCTGCCCTTTTCCCTTCCGCCGGTGCGGCGTTGGCTGGCGCACCAGGGCGCCTACCGAGCGGGCCTGTGCCTGCTGGGGTTTGCCGTGGCCATCCGCCTGGTCGCGCCGGAGGTCTGGCACATCGGCGGACGGGCGCAGTTCACCGTGCCTTGGGTCCTGTACCTGTTTGCCATTGGCTGGTGCATCACCGCCGCCCGCGGGCTGCGCCAGCAGCTGGTGCTGCTGGGCGCCGCCTGCGTAATCATGCCCGCGGCGGCCTATCTCGGCGGCAACTGGTACGGCGGCTGGATCAAATACATGTGGCTCTTGGCCCTGATTGCCGGGCTGATCTTTATCCAGCGGGTGCCACTGCCGCGCCCCGTTTCCCGCGCCGTCATGCGGCTGGCGCAGGCGGCCTTCCCGATCTACCTGCTGCATCGGCTGGTGCCGGAGGTCCTGATGCCGATGATCGGGCTGGAGGGGCGCAGCGCGCTGGTCAACACCCTCGGCATCCTCGGCGGCATCATCCTGGGGCTGGTTGTGGCCTCAGGGCAGCGGCAGCTGGTGCGCGCTTGGGCCAACGCCCGCGCCCGCCAGCCTGCACTGGCCGAAGCTTAAGCCAGCGCCGCCACGGCTTTGCCAATCCGGCTCAGCGCCTCGCGCAGCTCCGTCTCGGATGTGGCATAGGAAATCCGGAAATAAGGAGAGATGCCAAAGGCGCGGCCCGGCACCACCGCCACATGGTGCTGGTCCAATAGGTGGGCGCAGAAATCCGCGTCCGTTTCCAGCACCTGGCCCTCCGGCGTGCGTTTGCCCAGCACGCCGGCGCAATTGGCAAATGTATAAAACGCCCCCTCTGGCACCGGACAGGTGATCCCCTCCATGCCGTTCAAGGCTGCGACCACCAGATCACGCCGCGCCTGGAAACTGACCCGCCGCTCTGCCAGCACCTCCTGCGCGCCGTTCAGCGCCGCCGCCGCCGCCGCCTGCGAAATGGACGAGGGATGCGAGGTCGATTGCGACTGCACCACCTTCATCGCGTCAATCAGATCCTTCGGCCCGCCTGCGTAGCCCAGCCGCCAGCCGGTCATCGCATAGGCCTTGGAGACGCCGTTGATGGTCAGAACCCGGTCCTTCAGCAGCGGCTCCACCTGCGCCGGCGTTGCAAATTCAAAGCCGCCATAGGTGATGTGCTCATACATGTCATCAGCCATCAGCCAGACGTCCGGATGCCGCAGCAGCACCTCCAACAGCGGTTTGTAGTCATCCGCGCTGTAGCCCGCGCCCGCCGGGTTCGACGGCGAGTTCAGCAGCAGCCAGCGTGCGCGCGGAGTAATCGCTTCCTCCAGCTTCTCCGCGGTCAGCCGGAAGCCAGTGTCATCCCCGCAGGGCACCAGCACCGGCTCGCCGCCGGCAATGCGAATGATATCGGAATAGGAGGTCCAGTAAGGTGTCGGCACGATCACTTCATCGCCGGGGTTGAGGCTGGCCATGAAGGCATCGAACAGGATCTCCTTGGCGCCCGCGCCAGCGATGATCTCGTCCAGCGCATAGTCCAGCCCATTGTCTCGCTTGAACTTGGCCTGGATTGCCTGCCGCAGCGCCAGCGTGCCGCCGAGCGGGGTGTATTTCGTCTCCCCTGCCCGCATTGCGGCGGCAGCGGCCTCCTTGATGTGGTCCGGCGTGTCGAAATCCGGCTCGCCCGCGCCCAGGATGATCACCGGTGCGCCCTGCCGTTTCATCTCTGCCGCCTTGGCGCCGATGGTGAGGATTTCCGAGACCTCAAGCGGATCAAGACGGGCGGCGCGGCGGAACTGGGCCATGGCAAAGACTCCCTGCTAGTTGTTTCCGCTAGATTGAAGCGAAAAACGCACTTCAAAAAAACCGACCCTTTAGGACAGAAACCATTCCAGATTGGCATTTGTCGCGAAGGGCAGCGCCCGCCCCGGTGGGGAGCGGAACACCTTAATCCCGCCTGCCCTTCAACTGCTTGCGCAGCCAGGCTTCCAGTTTCTGCACCGCCTCCGGCACCACCCCGTGCGGGCGCACCAGGAAATAGCGCTTGCGCGACTCCAGCGCCGGCCCCGGTATCCGCATCAGATCGCCTGCCGCAATCTCCCGCGCCACCATGTCATAAGGCACAATCGCCGCGCCCAGCCCCGCTGTGGCGGCTGCAATCACCATCGAGTGCTGGTCGAAGTAACGCCCGTCCTGACGCGGCGCGCCCGCCAGCCCTGCGCGCTCGAACCACTCCGCCCAGGAGCCCGCGCGGCTTTCCAGATGCAGCAGCGGCGCCTGCGCCAGATTTTCCGACCGGTCCAGCTGATAGGCGGCATGAAACCCCGGCGCGCAGACCGGCACCATTTCCTCGCCGAACAGCGGCGCCATATGGGTGCCGGGCCAGTTATCCAGCCCGTAATGCACCGCCAGGTCAAAGTTCTCGCGGGCAAAATCAAACGGCTCCAGCCGGGTGGAGAAGCTCAGCTCCACCTCCGGGTGGCGGGCAAAGAAATCCGGCAGCCGCGGGATCAGCCAGAGGTTGGCGAATGCCGGCAGCACCGCAATTCGCAGGGCCGATCGCCCCGCCCCGGCGGCGGCGGCCTTTTGCAGGGTGGCGCGCAGCCCGGCCAGATCCAGCTCCAGATCGGCGGCCAGCCCCTGCCCCGCCGGCGTCAGCACCACACCGCGGCCTGCCCGCTGGAACAGGTCGAAGCCCAAGTCGCCTTCCAGCTCCTTCACCTTCTTGCTGACCGCGCTCTGGGTCAGCCCCAGCTCCTCGCCGGCAGCAGTGAAACTTTGATGCCGCGCCGCACTTTCAAAACAGCGCAGATGGGTCAGGCTTGGCAAGCGCATCTCAAATCTCCTCCAGCTGCATCAGCAGCCACTCGCGGAACTTGATCAGCGGATAGTCCTCTGCCTGATCCGCAGGCCAGACCAGGAAATACTCGCCCAGGCTCACCGCAGCCCCCTCCATCGCCAGCGCCAGCCGCCCCTGCGCTATCTCATTCTCCGCCAGGAAATCCGGAAGCAGCGCCACCCCCAGCCCATGCACCGCCCCCTGCGTCATGGCGGAGGACTGGTCAAACAGCATCCCCCGCAGCTTTGCCGCGGGCACATCATGCAGGTGAAACCATTGCTCCCAGCAATCAGGGTGGGTTTCCAAATGCAGCAGCGGATAGTTCAGCAGCTCCGCCGGGCTGGCCACCGGCCCCGCCAACAGACCCGGCGCGCAGACCGGCAGCACGTGTTTCGGCATCAGGGGCAGATACTCCACCCCCGGCCAGTCGCGCGTGCCGTAGTGGATCGCCGCCTGCGCGGTGCCCGCGTCAAAGCTGAACGGCAGATTGTGGGTGTGCAGGTTCACCGTGATGCCGGGATGCGAGGCGGCAAATTCCTTGAGCCGCGGCGCCAGCCAATGGAGGCCAAAGGACGGCAGGATTGACAGGGTGAAGCTGCCGCCGTCCGGATTGGCCCTGAGCTTGACCGAAGCCTGCGCCAGCCGGGTCAGGATCATCCTCGCCTCCTTGGCAAAACCGGTGCCCGCCGGCGTCAGCTGCATCCGCATCTGGTCGCGGGCAATCAGGTCCACCCCCATCTGCTCCTCCAGCTGCTTCAGCTGGCGGCTGATGGCGCTTTGCGTCAGCGACAGATCTTCTGCCGCGGCCGAGGCGCTGCCGAGCCGGTCCACGGCCTCCAGCGCCAGCAGCGACGGGATCGAGGGCAGAAAGCGGCGCGGGGCAATCATATGATCTTTGCTCATGGCTTCAGGATTTAGTTTCAATAGCAATCCGCGCCGGAGGGTGCAATTTCTATATCAGACCGACGCCCGGCGGGACATCCGCGCAAAGCAAGCTAAAGTTTTGCTCATGCCCTGCCCTCGCATCATAAGGACACCGACATGCCCCATTCCGACATCCTCGCCGCTGCAGGCCTGACCGAGGCCGAACTGACCGGCGGCAGCCTGACTGTCACCACGCCGGTGGACGGCAGCGAAATCGCCCGCCTGAAAACCCACACCGCGGCAGAGGCCGAAGCGCAGATCGCTGCTGCCAAGGCTGCTTTCAAATCCTGGCGCCTGGTTCCAGCCCCGCGCCGTGGCGAGCTGGTGCGCCTGCTGGGGGACGAACTGCGCAAGGAAAAAGAAAACCTGGGCCGCCTCGTCACCCTGGAATGCGGCAAGATCTACCAGGAGGGCCTGGGCGAAGTGCAGGAGATGATCGACATCTGCGACTTCGCGGTGGGTCTTTCACGCCAGCTCTACGGCCTCACCATCGCGTCTGAGCGCCCCGGCCACGCGATGCGCGAGAGCTGGCACCCGATGGGCACCTGCGGCATCATCACCGCCTTCAACTTCCCCGTCGCGCCTTGGTGCTGGAACGCGGCGCTGGCGCTGGTCTGCGGCGATCCGGTGATCTGGAAACCGTCGGAGAAAACCCCGCTCACCGCCCTTGCCGTGCAGAAAATCTGCGACCGCGCCATGGCGGGTTTTGGCGGGGACGCGCCCGAGGGCCTGATCCAGGTGCTGATCGGCGAACGCGACCTGGGCGAGGCGCTGACCGCCTCCAAGGACGTCGCCATCATCTCCGCTACCGGCTCTGTCCCGATGGGCAAGGCGGTGTCCGCCGATATGTCGAAACGCCTAGGCCGCACCATTCTGGAGCTGGGCGGCAACAACGCGATGATCGTGGCGCCCTCCGCCGATCTGGAAATGGCCCTGCGCGCCATCGTGTTCTCTGCCGTCGGCACCGCCGGCCAGCGCTGCACGTCGCTCCGCCGCCTGATTGTGCACGAGGACATCTATGACCAGCTGATCCCGCGCCTGATCAAGGCCTACGAGGGCCTGCCCATCGGCGACCCGCTGGCCGACGGCACCCTGGTCGGCCCGCTGATCGACGGCGGCGCAATGGACGCCATGGCCAGCGCGCTGGAACGGGCGCAGGCGGAAGGTGGAACTGTGCACGGCGGCGGCCAGGCCCTGACGGGAACCCACGGCGATGCGGCCTATGTGCATCCGGCCATTGCCGAAATGCCAGCCCAGACCGGCATCATGCACACCGAAACCTTTGCCCCGATCCTTTATGTGGTGAAATACTCAGATCTCGACCAAGCCGTTGAAATGCAGAACGAAGTGCCCCAGGGCCTCAGCTCCTGCATCTTCTCCACCGACGTGCGCGAAACCGAATATTTCCTCTCGGCAGCAGGCTCCGACTGCGGTATTGCCAATGTGAACATCGGCCCCTCCGGCGCGGAAATCGGCGGCGCGTTCGGGGGCGAGAAGGAGACGGGCGGCGGCCGCGAAAGCGGCTCCGACGCCTGGAAAGGGTACATGCGCCGGCAGACCAACACCGTGAACTATTCGCGCGAGCTGCCGCTTGCTCAGGGGATCAAATTTGACATCTGATCTGGCGTCCTGCCTCTGGCACCAAACCTGCCAGGAAAACCCCGCCTTCCTGGAGCTTTCCGGGGAGGCTGAAGCGGATCTGGTGGTGATCGGAGGCGGCTATACCGGCTGCTCCGCCGCGCTTAAAGCCGCGGAACTGGGCGCCTCGGTCCACCTGATCGAGGCGGACGTGATCGGCTGCGGCGGCTCCGGCCGCAATGTGGGGCTGGCCAATGCGGGCCTCTGGCTGCCGCCCGAGGACATCAACGCCGCACTGGGCGCAGGGACCGGCAGCCGCCTTTCCCAGCTTCTGGCCGGCGCACCGGCAATGGTGTTTTCGCTGATCGCCAAACACGCCATTCAATGCGAGCCGGAAAACAACGGCACCCTGCACTGCGCCCATGCGCCTTCAGGCCTGAAGGACTTGCAGCGCCGCCACGCCCAGCTCACCGCCATCGGCGCACCGGTGGAGCTGCTGTCGCGCGAAGACGCCATTCAGCGCACCGGATCCGACGCTGTGCACGGCGCGCTGTTCGACCCGCGCGCGGGCACCATCCAGCCGCTGGCCTATGTGCGAGGCCTTGCCCGCGCTGCCGCCACGGCGGGCGCGCAGCTGCACCCCCATTCCCCTGCCACGGCCATCAGCCGCGACGGCTCTGCCTGGCATGTGGCAACGCCCAAGGGCAGCCTCCGCGCCAAGCATCTGATCATGGCCACAAACGCCTATGCCCGCGAGATCTCCGGCTACACCGCGCCGCAGGTTATCCCGGTGCATTACTTCCAGGCCGCCACCGATCCGCTGCCCGGCCCGCTGCTGGACAAGATCCTGCCATTCAAGGAGGGCTGCTGGGACACCGCGCTGGTGATGTCATCCTGGAGGCTGGATCAGGCCGGGCGTCTGGTGATCGGCGGCATGGGCGCGCTCAACCATTTCGGCAGCGCCCTGCACCGCAGCTGGCTGCCGCGCAAGCTGGCAGCGCTCTATCCTGAGCTGAAGGATGTGAAACTGCACGGCCATTGGCACGGCCGTATCGCCATGACCACCGAACACCTGCCCAAGATCCTGGACCTGCAGGGCGGCTATGCCTGTTTCGGCTACTCCGGCCGCGGCATTGGCCCCGGCACCCTGTTCGGGACTGCCATGGCCGAGGCGCTGCTGAATGGTGACTCAGCCTGCCTGCCGGTGCCGCCCGCCAAGGGTCACAGCCTGCCGTTCGCAGGTCTGCGCAGCGCCTATTACGAGACCGGCGCCACGCTCACCCATCTGGTCAGCGACAGATAAGGGGCAACTCCTTGCGCGGAACAAGGCCGAAGGCCGCCGCGCATCGCCGGCGCGCGCCCACGCGGCGGCGATTTGGCTGAGCCAGGCGTTTCGCCGGCAGGTTCTACGGATTTGGCCGGCATAAACTGCCAGACACAACCGCCGGGATCGCCCCCGCGCGCGCCGTCAATACGCGGCTTGCTTCACTTGCAGCCGGCAATCGCCGCGCCAATCTCTTGCAACAGCGCCGGATAGAACTGCGGCCCCGGTTCCAGCCCCGCCCCCAGCGGATCCAGCACAGCGGTGCCGACCGCGGTGCCGTCCAGCACGGTGGCAACCAGCCCCGGGTTGAACTGCGGTTCCGAGAACACGCAAGCCACTTTCAGCTCCGTCACCACATCCCGGATTTCAGCAACCCGTGCCGGGCTGGGCTTCACTGCGTCGCTCAGCGAGATCGCCCCGGCCGCGCTCAGGCCAAAGCCTTGCTCGAAATACTGATAGGCGTCATGGAACACGATGAACGGCTTGGCCCGGAAAGGTTCCAGCGTGGCCGAAACGCTTGCCACGGTTTCCGCGATTTCCTGCTTGCCGGCCTCAGCATTCGCCCGGTAGGCGGCAGCGTTGTCCGGGTCGTGCTCTGCCAGCTCCTCTGCGATCACATCCAGCCAGGCCTGCGCATTGGCCGGCAGCAGCCAGGCATGCGGGTCGGCACCCTCATGGTGATGTCCGTGGGCATCAGCGTGATCTTCATGGCCGTGCTCTCCGGCATGTTCCTCGTGATCATGCCCTTCGTGGCCATCATGACCCGCATGGTCGTCATGGCCTTCAGCGTGGTCTTCATGCCCGTGGTCTTCGTGATCATCATGGCCCGCATGCGCAGCTGCTTCAGCATGCTCCGCATGACCATGATCGCCGTGGCCGTCATGATCTGCATGATCCTCATGCCCGCTGTGGTCATCGTGATCGCCATGCTCCTCCTGATCATCATGCGCATGTGCCTCAAACCGGGCTCCTTCACGGAACGGCAGCACCGTGGTGCCTTCGCTTTCCAGCAGCTCGATCCGGTGCGCATCACCGGCCAGTTCCTCCAGCGGGCCTTCCAGCCAAGGGGTCAGAGCTTCCCCCAGCCAAAACACCACATCCGCCTGGTCCAACGCCCGCGCCTCGGAGGGGCGCATCGCATAGCCATGCGGCGAAGCGCCCGGCGGCACCACAAGGGCCGGCTCGCCCAGACCCTGCATCACCCGCGCCACCAGCCCGTGCACCGGCGCGATATCCGCCGCCACTTGCGGCACCTCTGCCACCGCGGCCCCTGCCCCCGCCAGCAAAGCCACCACCGCTGCACCGCATTTCAAAACGCCAGATTTCCGCATGTCGCGCCCCATGTAATCTTATAACATCACGCCGCTTGATAAACGTCATAACATAACATATCAAGAGGCAAATCCGCCGCCGCGCAGAAGGACCCCCGCATATGGATTCCATCGGCTTTGCCCCGCACGACCACACGAGCTGCATCCAGGACGGGATTGCCGCTGTGGACGCCCAATGCCGGGCAGAAGGCCTGCAGTTCACCCCGGTCCGGCGCCGGGTACTGGAAATCCTGCTGCAGGAGCACCGCGCGCTGGGGGCTTATGAAATCCTCGACCGGCTGCGCGAGGAGGGGCTTGGCTCGCAGCCGCCCGTCGCCTACCGCGCGCTGGATTTCCTGGTGAAAAACGGCTTTGCCCATAAGATCGAGCGGCTGAATGCCTTCATCGCCTGCACCCATCCGGGCGAGAGCCACGCGCCTGTGTTCCTGATCTGCCGCGCCTGCGACGCGGTGGCGGAGGCACAGCGCGAGCCGACCCAGGGCCAGCTCGGCCAGGCCGCCCGCGACGCCGGTTTCGTGATCGAACGCGCGGTGATCGAGGCCGAGGGCCTGTGCCCGAAATGCCAAGAGAAGCCCGCCGCATGAGCAGCCTGATTTCCCTCGACGGCCTCACGGTCGCGCATGGCGGCAACACGGTTCTGTCCGGTGTCAGCCTGTCGATTGCTGCTGGCGAGATCGTCACCGTGGTCGGCCCCAACGGCTCCGGCAAGTCCACTCTCTTGCGCAGCGTGATCGGCGCACAGAAGCCTGCGCGCGGCACCGTCACCCGGACGCCGGGGCTGCGGATCGGCTATGTGCCGCAGAAACTGCATATCGACCCCACCCTGCCGCTGACCGTGCGCCGCTTCCTAAGCCTGCCGGATCGGGTATCTGACACCCGTGCCGCGGAGGCATTGGAGCAGGCCGGCGCCGGAAATCTGGCAGCGCGGCAGATGTCCGGCCTGTCCGGCGGCCAGTTCCAGCGGGTGCTGCTGGCCCGCGCGCTGCTGTGCAATCCGCAGCTGCTGATCCTGGACGAGGCCACCCAAGGGCTGGACCAGCCCGGCTCCGCCGCCTTTTACCAGCGCATCGAAAAGGTCCGGCAGGAGCTGGGCTGCGCGGTGCTGATGGTCAGCCACGAGCTGCATGTGGTGATGGCGGCCTCCGACCGGGTGATCTGCCTCAACGGCCACGTCTGCTGCGAGGGCGCGCCAGAGCATGTCGCCTCCGCCCCGGAATACCGGGCGCTGTTCGGCACCGGCACCCAGGGCGCGCTGGCGCTGTACCGGCATGAGCACAATCACAGCCATGATCAAGGCTGCGAACATGATCACGGGCATCATCACGAGGCTGCCGAATGACCTTGCTGGACGATTTCCTGATCCGAGCCGCGCTGGCGGGCATCGGCGTGGCGCTGGCCGCAGCGCCTCTGGGCTGTTTTGTGGTCTGGCGCCGGATGGCCTATTTCGGCGACGCCACCGCCCATGCCTCGATCCTCGGCGTGGCGCTGGCGCTCAGTTTTGACGTCTCGGTCTTTGCCGGGGTGCTGGCGACCGCGCTGGCAATGGCTACTACGGTTTCGGCTTTGGCGGGGCGCGGCTATGCCATGGACACCCTGCTGGGTGTGCTGGCGCACTCCTCGCTCGCCTTCGGCCTGGTCGCGGTCTCCTTTCTGCAGGGGGTGCGGATCGACCTGATGGCTTATCTGTTCGGCGATATTCTGGCGGTAGGCCGGGCCGATCTGGCTGTGATCTGGGGCGGCGCGGTGCTGGTTCTGGCACTGTTGTGGTGGCGGTGGTCTGCACTGCTGACGGCGACCCTGAACCCGGACCTGGCCCATGCCGCCGGCATTGACCCCCGGCGCGAGCAGATGGTGCTGACCATTGCGCTGGCGCTGGTGGTGGCGGTTGCGATCAAGGTCGTCGGCGTGCTGCTGATTGCAGCGATGCTGCTGATCCCGGCCGCTGCAGCGCGCCCCTTTGCCGCCACGCCGGAACGCATGGCACTGATCGCGGCGCTGCTGGGCATGCTGTCGGCTGCCGGCGGCTTGCAGCTGGCCTTTGCGCTGGACACTCCCGCTGGACCCAGCATCGTCTGTCTGGCCGCCGCCCTGTTTGCCGCTTCCAGCCTCGCTGGTCTGCTGCTGCGGCGCAGCAGCGGCTGATGTTTCTAGCTGCTGGCGCGGCTTGACCGGGCGCCAGGACCGGCCCACGGCAATCCGCCTGCCTGCAAGCCGCAGCCTCAGCTGCCGGTGCGCTGCAGGTCCGGAGCGCCGGTCCATTTGCTGATCGCCTCGGTCAGCGCTTTCTTGTTGATCGGCTTGCTCAGGAAATCATCCATCCCGGCCTGCAGGCACTTTTCCCGGTGCGACTGCAGCGCATTGGCCGTAAGCGCCACAATCGGGCATTTGCTGCCGCCGTTCTCGGCCTCGATCCGGCGCATCTCTGCAGTAGCCTCAAGCCCGTCCATCTCCGGCATCATCATGTCCATCAGAACGATGTCGGGCCGCGCAGCCTCAAACTGGGCAACGGCCTCAAGACCGTTCCTGGCGATGCTGATGTCCAGCGGCGCGTTTTTCAGCATCTTGGTCACAACCAGCTGATTGGTGCGGTTGTCCTCTGCCAGCAGCAGTTTCAGCCGCTGCTCCGGCGGCTCGCTGCCGCGTTCCTGGCTTGCATCAGGTTCCGCCGTCTGGAGAGGCAGGCTCAGCACCCGGTCCAGCACCTGCCGCAGCTGCACAGACCGCACCGGTTTCAAAGCAAACTCACAGGCGCCGATGGCCTCGCAATCCGACCGGCTCAGCGCATGCTCAACCGACGACAGGATAATCAGCGGCACGGTTTCAAATCCCGGCATCGCCCGGATCCGCGCCGCCAGCGCGCGCCCGTCCATGGCCGGCATCTGGAAATCCAGAATCACAAAATCAAAACGTCGGCCGTCCAGCTGCGCATCGGCCAGGATCTCCAACCCCTCATGCGCCGAGGCCGCCAGCGTGCAGGACACACCCCAGGCGCTCAGCCGTTCGGACAGGATCACCCGGTTCAGCTCCAGATCGTCGACCAGCAGCCCGTGCAGCCCGGCAAAGTTCTGCGGGCTGCCCTGCGGAACCGCAGCCGCCTGGCTGCCGGGCCGCAAGGGGAGCTCGATGGTAAAGACCGATCCTTCGCCCGGAACTGACTCCACCTGCACCGATCCGCCCATCAGCGAAAGCAGCTGCGACGAAATCGCCAGCCCCAGTCCGGTGCCCTCAAAGTTGCGGGTGGCGGCGTTGTCGGCCTGCTCGAAGGCCCGGAAAATCTTGCCGATGCGGTCCGCCTCAATGCCGACCCCGGTGTCACGCACCCGCAGCTGCAGCAGATGGCTGCCGGACTCCTGCGCCTTCCCGGTCACCTCGATATAGACATAGCCTTCGCGGGTGAACTTGACCGCATTGCCCGCCACATTGGTAATCACCTGCCGGATCCGGCCCGCGTCGCCCTCAAAGACCTCAGGCAGCGCCGGGTCATAACGCATGGTGATCTCGACGCCCTTTTCCGCCGCCTTTGGCGACAGCAGGGTCACCACATCCTCCACCGCGGTCTGCAGATTGAAGGGCTCGATGGCGAACTCGACCTTGCCGGCCTCGATCTTGGAGAAATTCAGAATGTCATTGATGATCGTCAGCAGCGCCGAGCCGGACTTGGCAATGGTCTCTGCATACATCTGCTGATCATCATCCAGCTCGGTTTCCTGCAGCAGTTCCGCCATGCCGATCACCCCGTTCATCGGGGTGCGGATCTCATGGCTCATATTAGCAAGAAACTCTGACTTCGCCCGGTTGGCGATATCCGCCGATTCCCGCGCCTGCTCCATCGCAAACTCACGCTCGTCGCGCTCGGCAAAGGTTTCTTCCAGTACGCCGACCGAGAAATCCAGCGCCCGGAACTCGCGCGAAGCGTACCACGGCAGCCTTTGCGCCGGGCTGCGCAAGCCGGAGATCGCGTCCGACATCCGCTTGTGGATCATCTGCAGCGGACGCAGTGCCAGCCCGTGCACCAGCAGCAGAACCAGCAGCGACAACACCAGCACCGGCACCACCGTCCAGATAATGATCTGACGCACCGAAGCCGCCACCAGCGCCTCGCCTTCCTGGGTCGACCATTCGACCACCATGGTGCCAAAAACCGCGCCTTCCAGCTCGATCGGGCGTTCATACATCACCCGGCCGCCTTCGGGCGGAGCACCGGCGGCTTCCGCCGACGCCAGCATCTTGCCTGCCGGGCTGCGGATCTGGATGGAGACGATCTGCGGCTTGCGGGTGACGGCCTCAATGAGGCCGGTTTCCAGAACCGGCACATCCTCGACAATGATCGATTCCAGCATCAGCCCGCTCAGCAGCGACACCGTCAGGTCCGCCTGCTCCGCCAGCTGTTCTTCCAGCCGCTGCGCCTCCTGGCGCTGCGCCAGATCGCCGACCACAAAGCCGACCGCCGAGGCCGCCAGCAAGAGCGACAGCACGATCTGGAAAAGGATGCTTGTACGTTTCATAATCTCAACGCGGCGCCCTAAAAGGCCAGGCTGCGCTCCATTGCCCGGCGGATAATGTCATAATCCTGATCGTCCCCCAGCAGGAAGCCGTTCTTCGAAATCCGGCGCACGATCTCCTCGTTTTCCGAGGACAGCATCACTTTGCGCATCGCTTCCAGCACGTTCTCCGGCATCTCTGGCGACGCCAGCCAGGGCTTGGTCACATTATCAAAGGAGGCCAGAACCCGGATCGGAACGCCCTTGGCAATCAGCTTTTTGTAGGTGCTTTCCTTCAAAGCGCCCGCAGTGTAGCGGCCCGCGCCCACGGCCTCGCCCACCAGGTCATGGCGGCCAAGATAGGCAAATTCCAGCAGATCGCCGCTGTTGATGCCGGCTTCCAGCAGATGTTCCTGCGCCAGATAGCGGCCGATGGTCGACAGCTCGTCGCCGAAGGCAAAGCTGAGCCCGGCCAGGTCCGCAACCGACTGCACCGTGCTGTCTGCATGCACCACGATCACACCCTTGAACCGCTTCTGGCCGTTCTGGGATTCCATCGCAATGATCCGGATCTCAGGGTTTTCCTTCATCACATGCACATAGGACGCCGGGCCGAACCTGGAGAAATCCACTTCGCCGTTGGCCAGCTGGCGGATGCCTTCCTCGTATTCCTTGGCGATCTTCAGCCGGATCGTCACCGGCTCTCCCAGCTCCTCGCTCATCCGTTTGGAGAGGAAGGAGAGAAAGGGCTGGTATTTTTTGACCGTTGCGGTTGGTTTATCCGCCGCATAAGTGCCGAAAACCAGATCTGTTCCGGCCAGACCGGCCGTGGGCAATATGGCCGCCATACAGGCAGCCAGAACCGCGGCGGCGGCGGCATGCCTCAGCCGTTTCCGGAAAAGCGCAATGATACCAAAGGTCCACTCAAACAGAATCACGGTTCTCGCCTCCTGAGTCGCATCGGCTCGCACGGCAGGAAGGCCGCGCTTCTTCGTTACATGGCACATGGTTAAGAATACAATGTTAACGCACCTGCAATTCTCGGAAAAATTTTGCGGTTCTTTTATTCTTCGGCCTCTATATTAACCCTTCAGTAAGGTTTTCGTAATCTTTTAGGCAAATTCGCCTTAATTTCGGAACGACACACTCAGCTGGCCCGACAGGAACCACCGTGACGCAGACCCCTATGCTCTCCAGGACCACCCGGTCCCTCCGCCGCTCAGCACAAACCATTGTGCTCACGTCCCTTTTATCCGCGCTCCCGGTTGCGGCCTTTGCCATTCCCTCGCCGGAACTGGTGATCGGCTCGGTCTCTTCGCTGTCCCAGGTCCTGGCCGTAGGAATTGCCATGATTTCCGGTTTGGGCGCTGTCATTGCGGCGAAACTGGGTTTTACCCCCAAACCGGGCGCCTCACCGCGGCGCTACCCGGTCAAGCTGATCTCCGTCCTCGTTCTGGCAGCCATGGCTCTGGCTGCAGGCAACTATTGGCAGTATTCCTCGCATGAGCAGGCTGAGCTGGCAAGACTGCAGGCCACTTTGACACGGCCAGCGCAGTTTGACGGCACCACTATCAAGGACGCCTCGCTCAAGGAGACCAGCTTCTCCAAGCAGGAGGACCACCCGCTGGCGATGAGCACCGCAGACGCGGCGGCAGCGCTGGAGGATGGCGCCACCCTGTTCTATGACATCCGCGAAACCGGTGAGAACGCCATGGGCACCCTGCCCGGCGCCACCCATATCCGCTTCCCGGACTTCGTTGAGAGCCAGCCGGTGCAACCCGGCCAGAAGGTCGTTCTGTTCTGCCACAACGGCAACCGCTCCTCGGAAACCTGTGCCAAGCTGGCGGCGATGGGCATTGACTGCAGCTTCATCGCAGGCGGCATCGAGAAGTGGATCGTCGAGGGGCGCGAGTTCTCCGACAAGGACGTGCAATCCCTCTCAGACTTGCGCGCGATCCCGGAATACCCGGGCAAAGACGTGCTGCTCAGCACCGCCGATTTCGAGGCGCTGCTGAGCACCGAGGACCTGCAGATCGTCGACACCCGCTATCCCGGCGACTTTGAAACCGGCCACTTGCCCGGTGCCATCAACATCCCGATCCGCAAGATGACCACCGCGGACCTGATGGAGCGCATTGCACAGCTGGACCCGGCCAAACCCACCATCGCCGCCTGTTATGACCGCCGCAGCTGCTTCATGAGTCAGGTGCTGGGGCTGGAGCTGTCGCAGCAGGGCATCGACTTCCGCGGCCGCTATACCCTGCCGTGGGAATACTTCGTCGCGCCGAAGCCGAAACCGCATGTGCAGGAATGGCTGGCAGGTCAGCAATCCACCCTCTGGGACAAGGCGATCTCGGCGCTGGCAGCCGCCCTTCTGTGGGTGCATGAGCGCAGCCACATCCTGCTGGGCCTGCTGGCGCTGTCCATCGTGACCCGCATCCTGGTGCTGCCGGTGGCGCTGAAATCCGAACGCGACCAGATCATCACCAACGAAACCGCGGATGAGATGAAGGCGCTGAAGGCGAAACTGGCCCATGACCCGGTGCGCAAGGCACGCGCGGTGCAGGCGTTCTACGCCGACAAGGGCCTGACCCCGATGAAGAACCTCACCGCGCTGTTGTTCCTGCCGGTGATGATGCTGGGCGTCTCCGCGGCGCAAGAAGCCAGCGCCTCGCTGCAAACCCCGTTCCTGTGGATGGCTGACCTCGGCCTGCCCGACCCGCTGTTCATCATGCCGGTGCTGTTCTGCGCGCTCGCTGCCGTCTACCTGCTGTGGGCCGTGGCCAAGACCCCGCGCCAGAAAACTCTGTGGATGGTGCTCGGCATGCCGGCGCTCTTTGCGATGGTGTTCACCCTGACAGCCGCCGCAAACGCCTATCTCTGCTTCAGCCTGACGCTGCTGCTGATGCAGCGCGCCTACGTCACCGGCATGCACCGCAAACTGGGCGAAGCACTGTCCCTGCGCGCCCACAAGCGCCGTCTTGCCAAACTGCCGCGCGGCGTGATCCCGATGGGCTACACCGAGGAGCTGGAGCACGCCGGAAACAAGGCCCTGCGCCTGTCGATCCTGCGCAATGCCGGCCTGCCAGTGCCGGGCGGCGTGATCGTGCGCTCCGACGCAATCCACGACTACCGCGAAATGTCCGGCGCCAAGAAAGACGCCTTTGCCGCCAAGGTCTTTGCCCTTGCAGGCGGCAAACCGGTCGCCGTGCGCTCCTCCGCCAGCAATGAGGACGGCCACGACCAAAGCTTTGCCGGCGTCTTTGAATCTGTGCTCGACGTGACCGCGGACACCATGCGCGCCGCCCTGGACGAAGTTGTGACCAGCTTCTCCTCGGAGCGTGCCGCCAGCTACTCCGGCGAGGGCGACAGCACCGATCAGGGCAACATCGTGGTGCAGGAAATGGTGCAGGCGGAATACGCCGGCGTCCTCTTCACCCAGGACCCGATGGCCCCCGGCATGGCAATGATCGAATGGGTCGAGGGCTGCGGCGAGGATCTGGTGTCCGGCCGCGTCACCCCGACCTCCTTGCGCTTTGGCCGCTACACCGGCCTGCCCGCATCCGAAGATCAGGACCAGACGCTGGACATGGCGCCGCTGCTGGCCCTTGGCAAGCAGATCGAGGACACCTTCGGCTGCCCGCAGGACGTCGAATGGGCCTATGCCAACGGCCAGTTCCAGATCGTGCAAAGCCGCGACATCACCACGCTGTCGCTTGGCACCGAACAGGAACAGACCCGTCTGGCCGAATGGCGCGACCTTCTGGACCATTACGCGGACGCGGACCCGGATCAGACCATTCTGGAACAGGACGAGATGTCAGAGGTCCTGCCCCGCCCCACCCCGCTCTCCTTCTCGCTGATGAGCGAGCTGTGGGCGCCGGGCGGCAGCGTTGACCTGGCCTGCCGGGCCCTCGGCGTGCCCTACGGCCTGCCAGAGGGGCGCGACGGCCACCTCGTCAACCTGTTCGGCAAGACCTATGTCGATGTGGCGCTGAAACAGGGCATGACGCTCAAGCTCACCGCCGCCAAGGCCAAGCAGCTGCGCAAGCAGGCGCATCCGATGATCACCCGCTTCCGCAGCGAAGTGATGCCGGAACTGCGCAACAAGCTGGCGATCTGGCAGGCCGTGGACTACACCGTCCTGCCCCAGGACAAGCTGCTGGAGGCGATCTCCACCCTCAAGGACATGTTCATCCAAGAGGTCTATCTGGAAGCGGAGAAGATCAACATCCTGGCAGGCTTCACCATGGGCGAGGCAGGCACGGCGGCGGCCGGCGACCCGGCCTTGCGCGCGCATCTGATGCACGCAGAGCTGCCCAATGCGCCGTCCAGCCTGCTCGCCTCCTGCACCGGCAAGGATGCCCAGGCCCGCGCCATGCAGCTGATGGGCCACCGCTCAATCTTCGATTACGAACTGTCTTCGCCCCGCTATGCCGAGGCCCCGGCGCTGCTGAACTCCCTGCTCGACAGCACGGTGGAGCCGATCGGCGCCGTGCCGGTCCCGGCCAACCTGCCGGATGAACTGGACGATACCATCGGCATCGCCATCGCCTATCAGGACCTCAAGGAACAGGCCAAGCACGAGGCCCTGCGCGTCGTCGCCGAACTGCGCCGTGCCCTCTTGGCACTGGGCCGGACCAGCGGGCTGGAGGATCTGGTGTTCAGCCTGACCTTCGCGGAGGTTCTGGACAGCAACTGGTCCAACCCGGCCCCCCTGCGCGATCTGGCAGAGGCACGGGCAGAGAAAGAAGCGCTGCGCAAGAAATCCGCGCCCACCGACGTCACCCTGACCCTGCGCGACTGCGAACTCCTGTCGCTCGGCGCCCAGGCCCAGGCGGGCGACGGCACCATGGGCGGCACCTGCGTTGCCGGCAGCGGCAGCGCCACCGCCCGGGTGTTCTGGATGGAGGACGACAGCTGCATCGACCCGGCCGCCTTCGCAGACTTCCGCGACGGCGACATCCTGGTTTGCCGCATGGTCAACCCGGCCTGGCTGCCTTGGGTCCAGCGCTCCGGCGCGGTGCTCAGCGAGGTCGGCGGCTGGCTCAGCCACATGGCCATCGTCGCGCGTGAAAAAGACGTGCTGATGCTGGTCGCCTGCAAGGGCCTCGACAGCCTCAGCCACGGCGAGCAGGTGACCGTCAGCGAAGACGGCAGCATCCAGCCGCTGGAGGAAAAGGGCCTCAAGGTGGTTTCCGCCTGATCCAGCTGGACAGGAAGAACAGAAAAGCCCGCAGCATTTGGCTGCGGGCTTTTTGCATCCGGCGGTCAATCTGCCCGCCATATCCCTTCCCCCTTGCACTTTTGGCAAAGATTGCCATATCCTGTTTCAGCGAAAGGAGCCCGCCCATGGCCACCATGAACGTCTCCCTGCCGGAGCAGATGAAAACTTGGGTCGAGGAACAGGCCCGCGCCGGCACCTATGCCAATTCCAGCGACTATGTCCGTGACCTGATCCGCCGCGACCAGGCCCGCACAGCCGCCATTGCCGAACTGCAATCCGCCATTGACGCGGGCCTTGCCAGCGGCCCGGCGGAACAGCTGACAGCCGAAGGTTTCAAGGCCTCCATGCGCCGCAATGGCTGAGCTGCGCTGGCGGATCCGCCCCGCCGCCCGCGCCGACCTTGCCGCGATCTGGCGCTATGGCTTGGAAACTTGGGGCGAAACGCAGGCCGACGCCTATGCCGACAGCCTGTTTGCTCTGTTCGACTTGCTCGCGGACTTTCCCGAAATGGCCCGCGAACGGGCGGAATTCACGCCTCCGGTCCGCATCCACCCCACCGGTGCGCATCTGGTGATCTACCGCATCGAACAAAACTGCCCGGAAATCATCCGCATCCTGCACGCCCGCCAGGACCTGATGGCGTTCCTTTCAGAATAACACCCGTTCCAGCCTTGCCATTTTCCGCACATCTGCTCTGATACGGCACATGGACCCGCATCTCGACCCCCGGAAAACCGCCCGTCTGATCCAGCATCTGAAGGACCAGATGGAGCAACTGCCGCCCAAGCTCAAGGCGGCAGCAAAATACGTGATCGACAACCCCGGCGACTTCGGCCTCGACACCGTGCGCACCTCCGCCGAAAGGACCGGCATCAGCGCCAACGGCTTTGTCCGCCTTGCTCAGCACCTGGGCTATGACACGTTCGAGGCCTTCCGCGCTCCCTTCCGCGCTGCCCTCACCACCACGCATGAGGCCGACCTCGGCCAGGACTGGCTGGACCGGATGCAGGACGAAGGCCCGGCAGCCAAGCTGCAGGCCGCCGCCGCGCACAACCAATTGAACATCACCTCCCGCTCCCTGCGGCTGATGACAGCGGAACGGACACAGGCCATCGTGGACACGCTGCTGACGGCCCGCCGCAGCTATGTCACCGCCACCAGGTCGTCCTACGCGCTGGCCTATTACTTCCACTACGTCGGCCGCATGGCCCTGCCCTCGCTGGACCTCGTCCCCCGCCACATGGGCGCCGCGCTCGACGATCTGCTGGACATAGGCCCCGAGGACTGCCTGATCGCCCTCACCTTCGCCCCCTACTCCGCCGGCACCATCCAGGCGCTGCGGCTGGCGGGCGAGCGCGGCGCATCGGTGATCCTGATCTCCGACAGCGAGGTGATCGCCCCCGGCATCCGCACTAACCATGTTCTGGCGGTGGCCGCCAACGCGCTGCACCCGTTCGGCGCCGTCGGCGGCGCCATGGCCGTGCTGGAATGCCTGCTCACCCATCTGATCGAGGCCGGCGGCGAGGACGCCCGGCGAAGGATCGAAGCCTATGACGCCCTGCGCCAGGACAGCGGCGCCTATTGGAGCGGCCCGAAACTGCCGCGGGTTGGGCGCTGATCAAAGAACCTGTCCACTGTCCGGCAACCAGCTCAAACTGGCCTTTGCCTCACGCTCGCATTCTTCCAAGCTGCCGAAATAGCCAGATATCCCGGAGCAAGCCCAATACCCGTCCCCCAGGACACCCTCGTCCTCATCGCAAGCGGGCCACCAATTACCTACCCAATACCGATAGAGCCTGCTGCCAGCATTGAACTGAAATTCAACCCGGCAGGTTCCGTCTACATTCTCATATGTCCGGCTCACGTCCCAATTATGCAAAACCTGTTCCCTATGCTTGCGGTTCCTGTTTAAAGACCTCAGACATCGCCATCAATAAACGGATTCTGCGCCTCCCACTGGTCCCGGGTGGCCCGTTTGTGATCCCCCTGCAGCCGTACCGCGGCCATCGCCCGGTCGGCATAGATCTCGGACCTCAGCGGCCAGGCCAGCGCGTCATCAAACAGCCCCGGCATCAGGTCATAGGGGCCGCCGTCCTTGTCCACGTCCCGCATCCACAGATGCGAACCGCAGGTGCTGCAGAACGCCCGCTCGGCAAAGGCAGAGGATTGGTAGCGTGCAACCGGCCCCTCCACGTTCACCGCCTCGGTATCAGCCTCGAAACACAAGAACAGCCCGCCGCTCCAGCGCTGGCACATGCGGCAATGGCAGGCCCCGGGATGCGGATCATGCGCCCCTTCAACACGGATTTTCACAGCACCGCACAGGCAGCGGCCTTCCAGAACATCACTCATAGCCGGACTCCTTGCTGACACCGCCAGGATACAGCAAATCAAGCGTCGGCGGGAGTTTCCCGAGTTAGAGCCGCAAATCCGCCTCGTCCGGCGCCAGAACATATTTCAGGTCATAGAGCAGCGCACCTTCGGACCCCAAGGCCCGGATTGCCTGTGCGCCCATCGCGCGGAACTCGGAATGCGCCACCGCCAGAACCACCCCGGCATAGGCCCCCTGCCCCGGCTCGGATACCAGCGGAATGCCGTATTCTTCTTGCGCCTCATCCGGGTCTGCGTGGGGATCATACACATCCACCACCGCGCCGTACTCCTCCAGGCTGCGGACGACATCAATCACCCGCGTGTTGCGCAGGTCCGGGCAGTTTTCCTTGAACGTCAGCCCCATCACCAGCACCCGCGCACCCGCCACCGGCAGGCCGCGCTTCAGCATCGCCTTGACCATCTCACCCGCCACATAGGCGCCCATGCCGTCGTTCAGACGGCGGCCCGCCAGCAGGATCTCCGGGTGATAGCCCAGCTGCTCCGCCTTGTGCGTCAGGTAATAGGGGTCCACACCGATGCAGTGCCCGCCCACCAGACCGGGGCGGAACGGCAGGAAATTCCACTTGGTGCCAGCCGCTTCCAGCACGGCCTGAGTATCAATGCCCATCCTGTTGAAGATCTTGGCCAGCTCATTCACCAGCGCGATGTTGATGTCCCGCTGGCTGTTTTCGATCACCTTGGCGGCCTCCGCCACCCGGATGCTTGCGGCCTTGTGGGTGCCTGCCGTCACCACCTCGCGGTACAGCGCATCCACCCGTTCCGCCACCTCAGACGTGGAGCCTGAGGTCACCTTCACCACATCCTTCAGCCGCCGCTTCTTGTCGCCGGGGTTGATCCGCTCCGGGCTATAGCCGGCAAAGAAATCCGCGTTGAATTTCAGACCCGACCGCGCCTCCAGCACCGGCACGCAATCTTCCTCAGTCGCGCCGGGATAGACGGTGGATTCATAGATCACCAGATCACCGGGTTTCAGCACGCTGCCCACAATGGCCGAGGCCGCCAGCAGCGGCCCCAGGTCCGGGCGGTGGCTGGCATCCACCGGCGTCGGAACGGTGACGATGTAGATGGAGCAGTCCGCAATCTCCGCCGGGTCCGAGGTAAAGCGCAGGAATTCCGCTGCCGCCAGTTCCTCTGACTCCAGCTCCCGGGTACGGTCCTCACCCTTGCGCAACTCAGCAATGCGGGAGGGGTCGATGTCAAACCCCGTGACCGCCCGCTGCTGCCCGAAGGCCGCCGCCAGCGGCAGCCCGACATAGCCGAGGCCAATGACACAGATCTTGTCTTGCGCGCCGCTCATGTCCGGCTGCTCCTTGTTCCGCGGGGCTGGTTACGCCAAGCCCCCTGCCCGCCCACATAATGCCTTGGCCCCAAGGGGTTCAACCGCAGGCGTGCGGTTTCGGCCTCACGCCTCCACAACAATCGCGGAGACGCCGCCGTCCACATCCCGGCAGGCCGCCAGCAGCCGCAGCATCAGATGGGACATCACGTAGTTTGCATGGAACCGGCTCGGCGCCTTCAGCACCAGCCGCCCCCCTGCCCGGCCCGCGCGCTCCAGCCCCTGCACCCAGGAGGCATAATTCGCCGGGTCTTCCGCATGCAGCACCGCCTTGGCAAGGCTCCACTCATGGCCGTCCGACACATCCGGCGCAGGCGGCACCGCACCGGGGCGCAAGGGCACCACGTTCGGCGCAGGCTCATCCGCGCCCTGCATCCGGTGCGCAAAATCCGGCCCCACCGCATCCCAGCGTTCCTGCGTGTCGGCCAGCAGCCGCTCCAGATCAATCCCGTATTCGGTGACCCGCCCGCGCGCACCCTGGCGTTTCACCACCAGCCAGCCCATGCCGCGCAGCTTCGCCATCTCGCGCTTCACCGTGCGCTCGTCGACATCCCACAGCCGGGCAATCTCCCGCTGCCCGACGGCCAGCTCATCGCGCTGCCAGTTGTAGCGTGCCGTCATCAATGTCATGAAACGCAGAACCAGCTTTTGCGCCCCCTTGCCCTGGCCAAGCGCATAAGCCCCCATCGCCGTGAGGATGTCATACTTCAATGCAGAGGCGTTGCGCCCCGCAGGCCGTTTGGCAAGCATTGCTGCCCCCGTTTCTCCCTCCCTGCCCTCCTGGGCCGGGATATGCTGCCTCAAGTGCTCCCGGGGTTTTTGCCAGGAATGGCGCTGGCCGGTTTGCCCTGAACTCAACGCTATTTGTTTGTTGTACCTGATTTGCGTCCGGAATTCCGATTCTGTCAAGCGCTGGCGGGAATTGAATTCAGACCCAATCCCTTTTTCGAAAGAAAAATTGGTATCTATGGTATTGGGTGACAGCTTGGATGTCCCCTATTCGCGCCAAAATGTCCCCCAATCTGCTGTATCCCGGTCCGGGGTGTCCCCCTAAATCTGGCGTCTGAACCCCAGAAAAATCCAGTAAAACGAATCGCTTGGCGCCTGCCTCACGAATCGCCCCTGCCCTTATTTCACTGGGCCTTTTGCAGATGTGTCCCCGCGGGGACAGGACGCTCTTCCCAACCATATTTGCTTTTGCGTTTTTTGCAAATTCGGCGTAAATGGATATTGAGGCTGAATTAGCGTCCTGCAGAAATGGACGCTTTCAAAAAACAACACCGTGTGAGGCTAAGGAGCAGCGATGTTTACGCACGAAGACCTGTCCAAGATGCAGGCCCAATCCTTGAAGATGCAAAGCTGGATCCGCCAGCAGACCTTCTCTCCCGAAATGGAAAAGACCCTGCGCCGGTTCTCCTCCTGGGAAGTGGCGGAGCTGATCTTCCGCGTCAACCAGTCGACCCTGCGGGGACGGCTCGCCACCGACCCCTCCCTGCCCCAGGGCCATGTCGAGGAGGACGGCCGCCAGCGCTGGTATTCGCTGGAGGAGATCAACGAGCTGCGCCGCCGCATCAAGATCAACCGGCAGTCCCTGCTGCCCAAGCGCCCCGCGGGGAAACGGGCGCTGCGGGTGGCGATCTCCAACTTCAAGGGCGGGGCGGGCAAATCCACCGTGGCCCTGCATTTCGCCCATGCCGCGGCGCTGGACGGCTACCGGGTGCTTTGCGTCGACTTCGACCCGCAGGCCACCCTGTCCCACTCCATGGGTCTCAGCGACGTCACCGAGGATTACACCGTCTGGGGCATTATGGCCCGCGACCTGGTGCGCGAGACCACGCGGATGAACGCCTCGCTGCAGGGCGCCGAGTCCGGCACCGCCCTGCCCCAGCGCCAGCTGCCCGAGGCGATCACCGGCATGGGGCTGCAGGACCTGCGGGTCAGCGATTTCGTCAAGCCCACCAGCTGGCCGACCATCGACATCATCCCCTCTTGCGCCAATGCGGCGTTTGTGGAATTCGCCTCCGCCCAGTACCGGCACCTGAACCCGGAGTGGTCGTTCTTCGCGGCCGTGTCCCGCTACCTCGACCAGCTGCCGTCTGAGGATTACGACCTGATGATCTTCGACTGCCCGCCCGCCATCGGCTACCAGTCGATGAACGCGGTCTTTGCCGCCGACATGCTCTATATCCCCTCCGGCCCCGGTTACTGGGAATATGACTCCACCACCTCCTTCATCGGCCAGCTGTCCGAGGCGCTGGAGGATTTGTCGGCATTTAACGGCGTTGTCCCCGCGGGGACATTTGCTTTGCCCAAGGTTTTCCAGGACGTCCGCTTCCTTCTGACCCGTTACGAAAGCGGTAACGATTTGCACCGTGCGATGCGTTCGGCATTTATGAAGGTTTTTGAGGGTAGGATGACGGAGCACCCGATCGAGATGACCCGCGCAGTCGAACAATCGGGCCGCTTCCTAAGTTCCATCTACGAAATCGATTACCGGGACATGACACGCGAAACCTGGCGCCGTGCGCGGGCGTCGTTTGATCAGGCCTATGACGAATTCAAGGCCTACGCGCTGGAAGCCTGGGAAAAACTGGAGGATGAGGCATGAGCAAACGCAGAGTCTTCGACATCGACTTCCCGACTGAACCGAACCAACCCTCTGAAACAAAAACTGCCCCCGCGCAGACCGCCGTCCAGAAGCCGGACCAGCGGATGCGCAAACCGTCTGAACCGCGCCGCGGGCCGATGGCCACCGCGATCTCCGAGAACGCAGATGCGTTGCGCAGCCGGGCAGAGGCGGAGCAGAAAATCCGCGATGAAAACGACCGGCTGGCGCATGAGTTTGTGCGGCTGAAGAAGCTGGGGCTGGTGGTCGACCGGATCCCGATCGGCATGATTTGCACCAAGAAACTGATCCGCGACCGTAAGGAGGAGCGCGATCCGGACCTGGAGGAGCTGAAAGCGTCGATCAAGGCGGTTGGCCTGTCGAACCCGATCCGGGTCGAGCCATTGGAGAACGGCCAGTATGAGCTGATCCAGGGCTACCGCCGGATGAAGGCCTATTGGGAGCTGCTGAACGAAACCGACGATCACTCCTACGCGCATATCCCCGCGGGTTTGGTGGCCAATGGCGACACGCTGCAGACCCTCTACCGCCGGATGGTGGACGAGAACCTGGTGCGCCGCGACATCTCCTTTGCCGAGATGGCTCAGCTGGCACTGCGCTATGCCGAGGACACCCAGACCGGCGCAGAGACCATCGAGGATGCGGTCAATGACCTCTACGCCTCTGCCGGCCGCCAGAAGCGGATCTATATCCGCCATTTCGCCCAGGTGCTGAAGGCGGTGGGCGATCATCTGAAGTTCGCCGAATCGATTCCCCGGGCGCTGGGTCTGGAGCTGAAAAAGCGGCTGGAAGCGGACGCGATGAACGCTCAGGTGTTGCGTGACACGCTGGCGCGGGTGCAGCCCGCAACGGAGGAAGCGGAGCTGGAAGTGTTGCGCAGCTTTGCCGAAGGCAAGCGCAAGAACGCGCCGCGCGCGGCTTCTGCACCGCGCCCCGGTGTGGCCAAGACCACCCTGCGCTGCACTGTCCCCGCGGGGACAGTCCGGTGCCAGGCCCGCGACGGCAAGATCGAAATGGCGATGGAACGCGACTTCTCGGAGATCGACCGGCACAAGCTGGAAGGCGCGATTGCTGCGTTCTTTGCGGCCCTCGAAGAAGACAGCTGACACCTCTGTCCCCGCGGGGACAGCATCGGAAAACGACGGAGGCCCGGCAGAAATGCCGGGCCTTTTTTGTTGTCCGGTGGCGGCGCGAAACGGGTTTTCAGCAGGTGTCCCCGCGGGGACAGGCAGGTCTGATGGGCGGGACGAAGGGATAGATTCAGTGCCTAATCCGCTTGTTTGAGCCTGTTTTCATGATGTGTCCCCGCGGGGACAAGTGTCTGGATACCGGTTGCGGTGGGCGGAAACGCCCACCCTGCGATGACGCCATACCCGTCTGGTTGACCGTTTGGGCCTAGCAACCCGCAGCTGGTTCATGGGCGCTCCGCCTGCCGCAGCGTGTCAGGCGGGTAACCTGTCCCCGCGGGGACAGGCGGGTGAAACCTGATTGCTCCGCCCGGGATTTGCGTTTTGTCCCCGCGGGGACAACGCCGGACAGGGTCAGAAAGGCGAGGCTGGCCGCTGCTGAAACCGCTCGCGGTTTTCTTGGAGAGGTTGTTGGCAGCGGGTGGAAACGCCTGCCTTTCTGTGTGGCAGAGCCGCCGTAGAGTGGGGCATTTTACCCCCTCTGTATTCGTTGATAACCCAGTCTGTCCCCGCGGGGACAGATGCGCAAAACACCTGCGGGATGCAGCGCGGGTCAAAAGAAAGACCCGGCTTGAGGGCCGGGTCCTGCAGGTTTTCAAGTACTGTCCCCGCGGGGACAGCAGTGGTTCAGTTCAGAACCTTGAACTCGATCCGCCGGTTCCTGGCGCGGTTCTGCACCGTGTCGTTGGGCACCAGCGGTGTGGTTTCGCCGTAGCCGACAGCGACTAGGCGCTCTGCCGGGATGCCCATTTGCTGAAGGTACTGGTTCACCGCCGCGGCGCGTTTCTCGCTCAGCGTCATGTTCCAGGCCGCCTTGCCCTGGCTATCGGTGTGGCCGCCGACCTCAACCACCATGCCGGGGCAGCGGCGGATGATGTCCGACAGGCTGTTCAGGAAGTCGCGGGAATTGGCATCGAGCCGGGCAGTGGAGGGCGCGAAGTTGACGCTGCGGCCCTGCGACAGGATTTCAAACCGGCCGGTGCAGGCCTCGCGGCTGAAATCGCCGCTGGCTTCCAGCGCGGCAGAGGCGCCTGCGGTGACTGTCCCCGCGGGGACAGCGGCCGTGGCTGTACCGGTGCGGTCAAACATCAGGTCCATGCTGACAAGCCCCACCGGGGTGATGGTGACGCCTGCGGCTTCCTCCAGTTTTTCCTTCCCTGCAATCAGGTTGAAGTCTTCCAGCTTGAGGATCACCGGCTGCACGGTGGCGACGGCAACCCGGTTTTCACCCAGCAGTGTTACCGCTACCGGGATGATCAGATCGGCGGTGACGCCATGCAGCGACAGGGTGACGGGCAGGTCGATCTGTGTTCGCTGCACTGCGGCAAGGTCGGCGACATGCGCCGGGTCGATCTGCGCTGTGATCACGGCCTCCGGGTAGGTGAAGGTTTCAAAGAACAGGAACCGCATCCGCACGTTGCGCAGGTCGATGGAGGTGTCGACAGAGTCCAGAGCGATGTGGATCTTGGCCTCCCCGGCCTCGGAGATGCTGCCGGAGAAGGCGGCGAAGCGGCTGGATTCCGCAATGCTGCCTTTTTTGATCGATATGAATCGGATGGCAGAGGATTCGGGGGTCAGCTGCCAGCCGCCCTCGAACGGGCCGGCGGCCAGTGCCGGACGGATGAGTAGCAGGAAAATTGTTATGATTGAAAGGGTTAAGCGGTACATGCGGGTCCATCCGGGTTTCTGGAAGTGAGGTCCCGGCCTGCGGGCCAGGGCAGAAATGATGCGCCCAGACTAACCGCAGAGTTGCTGCCGGGCGCAAGGGACGCGATAGTTTGGTAACCAAATACCCTTAAGAATTGGGAAGCAGCCCCTGCGCGGACGGATGCTGGGGCGGGAAGTGGAGCAGACAGGTGCAAGTTTTGATGATCCGGGTCCGGCTGATGCTGCTGGCAGTTGCGGCGGCCTGCTGGGGCGCGATGGCGCTGGCTGAGGAGCGGCTGGCGCTGGTGATCGGCAACTCCAGCTATGGCGCGGTCTCAGCGCTGGACAATCCGGTGCGCGATGCGCGGCTGATGGCAGAGGTGCTGGAGGGGCTGGGCTTTGACGTGACCCTGGCGGCGGATGCCAAGCAGATCGAGATGAAGCGCGCGATTGCCCAGTTCGGCCGCAAGCTGCGCAGCGCCGGCGAGGATGCGACGGGGCTGTTCTATTACGCCGGCCACGGGGTGCAGAGCTTTGGCAGCAACTACCTGCTGCCGGTTGATGTGGCGCTGGCGGATGCGGCGGATCTGGACCTTATGGCGATTGAGGCGCAGTCGGTTCTGCGGCAGATGGCCTCGGCCAGGAACCGCACCAATATCGTGATCCTGGACGCCTGCCGCAACAATCCGTTTGAGGCGGTGGCGGATCTGAATGCAAGCGGTCTTGCGGAGATGAAGGCGCCGACCGGCACCTTCCTGGCCTATGCCACCGCGCCGGGTGATGTGGCGCTGGACGGGGAGGGGGCAAACAGCCCCTTCACCGAGGCGCTGGCGCGTGAAATCTCGGTGCCGGGGGCGCCGGTGGAGCAAGTGTTCAAGCAGGTGCGCCGGGCGGTGCTGGAGCAGAGCGGCGGCAGGCAGACACCTTGGGACACGTCCTCATTGGTGAGTGACTTCACCTTTGCGGCGGCGGCGCCGGAGCCAGTGATAAGCGCGGCGGAAATGGAAGAGGCGCAGGTCTGGGCTTCGGTCAAGGCGTCGCGGGATGCGATGCAGATCATGCTGTTCCTGCGCGGCTATGGCGATGGCCGCTATGCTGATGAGGCGCGGGTGCTGCTGGCGGAGCTGGTGCAGGAGGAGCTGCAAACAGGTGGGGCGGCGGTTGCAGAGGCGCCCGCGGACCCGGTGCAGGACGCGGAGACGGCAATGTACCAGGCGGCGCAGGGGGATGGCAGCAAGGCGGCTTATGAGGCTTACCTGATGGCTTACCCTGAGGGGCAGTTCGCTGAAATGGCCGCGGCTGAGGTTGCGGCGCTGGCGGCAGGCACCGGGCAGGACCCTGCGGCGGGCGGTGACGCGCCGGCTGTGGTGCCGGAGGTGGAGCAGGAGGCGGTGCAATTGGCAGAGGCTGGGCCTGTGACCTATGCAAGCCCGCTGCACACGGGTGTTGCGGAGATTTCCGGGCTGACGCTGGCGGAGGTGGTGACCCGCTCGCCGTCGTTTCCACCCGTCGAAGGCCTGCCGGACAGCTACTGGAAGGGCCAGTCCTGCGGCAATTGCCACCAGTGGACGCGGGAGCGGCTGTGCACCCAGGGCAACACCTATCTGAGCCTCAACATGCAGCGCTCCCTGGGCAAGCAGCACCCGTTTGGCGGGGCGCTGAAACAAGTGTTGAAGAGCTGGGCCGCGGGCGGCTGCCAGTAGGTTTTCGGGTGTTGATCAAGCAGGGCAGGGGAGGGCTCCCGCCCGTGCAGGTGCATTTTGGCAAATGCGCCTTCGCAGTTGGGCGTGGCGCTGTGCTGCGCACAGCGCGGGGGCGCTTCAGCAAACCGCGTATTTCCTGGTGGAAACGGGGTTTTCCCGGCTGAGAAGCGCTTAAGGGCAGGTTTGCCCTTAAGGCGCTATGTCCATGGTGTTCCGTCCTTTTCCGCGTCAAGGGTAAACCGCGCGTGCCGCGCGGCTGCTGGCGCAGCCCTTGACCCGGAAAAGGACGGTTCTGCCGGCGCGGGAGTGCTTGGGCGTCACGGGGCGTGGGTGGTGATCAGGAAATAGACCCATTCGCCTTTGAAATCCGCGTGTTCGGCGCGGGCGGCGGCCACTTGGGCGCGCAGGAATTCCAGATAAGGTTCCGCGGGTTCGCTGAGGGGGCGGAGGCTGTCATAGAGCGGATGCGAGGCGGCGAAGGCGACGGCGATTTCCTGGCCGTAGGGCGGCGCGACGGTGATTTGCAGTCCGGGGTCTCCGGCCTCCTTGGCGCCGACGCGCAGGGCGGTTTTTGGGGCGGCTTGCGCCAGCGGCACCAGCTCGTTTGGCGACAGATGCAGCACCGCGCCGCCGGCGTCGAAGTAATCCACGTAGACATAGGCCGGGTAGTCCGGCGCGGTGAGGTCGAAAAACAGCCGCGCGCCGCCGGAATAGTCGAGAACGCGGGCGTGGGCGTCGCTGCCGACCAGCAGCGGATTGGTGATCTGGTCGGTGCTTTGCGGCAGGCCGACGTTCGAAATACCCGCCAGAGCGCCGCATTGCGGGCGGGGCAGCAGGCGCATCTGGTCCGATACCGTGATGTCAGTGCCCATCTGTGCCTGAAGGGCGGCCAGGACCGGGGAGCGGAGGCCATCCTCGGGCAGGTGGCCGCGGACCTCCAGCGTGGCGGTTTCGGGGACAAAGGCAACCTGCAGGCGGGCGCAGGGCACGGCGGCAAGGATGCCGGAGACGCCGTCGCGCAGTGGATCGCCCTCTGCCACTGCATCGCCGGGCTGCATGAAGCTTTGGAAGGCGGCGAGTGAGACCGGGTCGATGTCGCCGGAGCCGCCCTGGAACGCCAGTGCGGCCTTAATGCGGGGGGCGTCCGGGGTTGCAGGCGGGGTTTGCTGCGGATTGAGGGCAGTGCCGGGCAGGGCGGTGGCTTGCGGCTGTGCCTGGGGGCTAGGCTGGCTGGCTGGCGCGGTCTGCGGCAGGGCGGCTGTGTCCGGTTGTACGGCAGGAATGGTGGCCAGCGGAGCTGCGGTACCGGTGAGCGGCAGGGCAGGGGCCATTGCGGCGGCGGGCAGGGCGGCAGCCGCGGGGGCGGCGCTGGCGAGACGGTCTGCCGGTGCCTGGGCGGACGCGGCAGGGGGAGCCTTGGCTGCCGCCGGGGTGAGAGTGTCCGCGGCTGGGGCTTTGGGCTGCGCCTTGGACTGGGGAATGCTGCCTGCGGCGAGGCCTTGGGATTGGGCTTTGCTTTCAGGGGCTTGTTCGCTCTCTGCCGCTTGCGGCACGGCCTCAGACCTTGGGATGCGGTGGGCCTGGAGGTTGAGGCTGCTTTCGGGTGTGGGCTGCTGCGGCAGCGGGTCTGGAGTGAGTGAGATCAGCAGCGCGCCGGCGCCCGCAGCGTGGACCAGGGCAGAGGCGGCAAGCCCCAGAGCCCATATCGCCGGGGCGCGGCTCATCCGCCGGTTTCCGGGGTGACCACCAGCACCACGTCAGTGAATCCCAGTGCTTCGCCCTGGGCCACCAGCGGCAGCACGTTGCGCAGTTCGGCTGTGCGGTGGGCGTTGATGCGCAGGCGTAAGGCAGGGTCGTCTGCCAAGAGGGCTGAGAGGGCAGGGGAGAGGGCGTCGCGGGCAATCGCTTCGCCGTCGAGGGCCAGGTCGCCGCTGGCGGAGACCGCGAGGGTGATGCCGCCTGCGGGCATGTCGCGGCCTGTGACCGCAGTGGCGGGGCGCACGTCGAAGGGCGCGGTGGCGTCCATGCGGCCGATCAGCATGAAGAACACCAAGAGGAAGAACACCACGTCGATCAGGGCGATGATGGTCTCTGAATGCGGGTTTCGGGCGGGGCGGTTGAGTTTCACTGTGCCGCCTCCAGCCGCAAGACGCGCAGGCGGGTGACCCCGGCCAGTGCGGCGGCGTCCATCACGGTGATCAGCGCCTGGGTTTGCGCGGCACCGGAGGGGAGGATGACCACTTGGGTGAGGGGTTCGTTTGCGACTGCCGAAGTGAGAGTGGCCTGCAGTGTTTCGCTGTCCAGAGCGGAGCCGCGCAGCACCGGCACGCCGTCAGCGCCAAGGCGGATCATCAGGGTGCCGACCGGGGTTTGGGGACTGCCCGCGGCGGTGGCCTCGGACGGTTTCACCGCCGGGATCATGTCAAGGTTCAGATAGGTGGAGGTCACCATGAAGAACACCAAGAGGATCAGCATGACGTCAATCATCGGCACCAGCGAAATCAGGGCGCGGGGTCGGGCGGGCCGGTTGATCATCATGGCGGCGTTCCCCCGTGTCAGCGCGACCCGTCGATCAGCAGCAGGCGGCCGGCGGCGCTTTCGATGGCCTGGGCGGCGGCGTCGATGCGGGCGGCGAAAAGCCCTGCGGCGATGGCGGCGGGGATGGCGACCAGCAGGCCCGCGGCGGTGGTCAGCAGCGCCTGCCAGATACCGCCGGCCAGGACCGAGGCATTGGCGGCGCCCTGCGCCAGTTCCAGTTCCTGAAACGACTGGATCATGCCGAGGACGGTGCCGAGAAGGCCAAGCAGCGGCGAGACCATGGCGATGAGCTCCAGCAGGCGGATGAGGGAATTCATCCGGCTGACTTCCTCATTGCCGCGGCGGGTGAGTTCGTCCTGCAAGAGCGGGCCGCGCAGGCCTTCCTGCAGGGCCTGCATGGCGTAGGTCATCACCCGGTCTGCCGGGGATTTGCCGCCCGCAATGCTGTCCTGCGCCTGTTTGCGGTCGCCGTCTTTCCATCGGGTCAAGGCCTGTTCGCGGGCGTCCGCACCGGAGCGCACCGGCCAGAGCTGGATCAGTTTGACGGCAATCACCGTCAGCGACAGAAGCGACATCAGGGCCAGGATCACGATCACTGGCCCGCCGGTGCCGAGCATATCCCAGGTGCCGGCCATGGCTTATTTCACCAGCGGCGCGGCAGCGCGGGAAGTGAGCTCGAGGATCGGGAAACAGTCCATCTGATCCTCGTTCTGGGGTTGGCAGGAGGTGATGTCGTGCAGCAGGATTTCGGAGATGTTGCCGCAGGCGGTTTCCGGAATTTCGAACAGTTTGAGGGTGGTGCGCTGGACGGGCAGGGGGGCGGCGTCGATCGACAGCAGGCGGTCGATCACGCCCTGGCCATCGAGGATGGCGAGCGACATCTCGAAGCCCTCAAAGCTTTTGCCGGTCTGGTTGCGGAACAGGAAGAAGGCGCGGCAGCCGCCGCCCTCGATTTCTTCGGTCTTGTTCAGCTCAACGTGCAGCGGGCCGGTTTCCGCGGCGGCGGTGAGCGGCAGGCAGATCAGGGCGAGGGCAGTCAGTAGACGGGTCATGGGCATCACGGTCTCCGGGGTCCGGTGGATGCCCGGCCCGCAACCGCTGCGGGCCGGGCTGCGTTCGGGGTCAGACCAGGGCGGTCAGGGCCTTTTCAATCTTGTCCATCGCGTCGCGGGCAGAATCGAGGTCGCGGCGTTTCAGGTGCCGGGCGGCCACATGCAGCGCGCGGCCCAGCCGGTCGCGGACCTTGCCCGGGGCGCGGGCGACATTGGCCTGCAGAGACTGGGCGCGTTTGACCTGGGCGCCAAGGGAGCGCTGGTCCATTTCGCGCTGGCCGCGCTTCATCGATTTGGCCTCATCCTCGCGGTCGGCGCCGATGCGGGCCACGGCGCGTTCGATCACCACGATCATCGTCTCGGCCTCCTGCAGGCGGCCGTCGTTGATCAGGCTGACCGATTTGGCGAGGGCGCGTTTCAGCTTCAGCTCCAGCGGGCCGGGGGCGAGGCCGATGCGCGGCTGGATGCGTTTCAGGCGGCGCTTCAGCGGCGCGATGGCCTTGGCGTCGATGCCGGTGGCGGAAATGTCGGAGGCGTCTTCCTCTGTCACCTGGCCGCCGGAGGCCTCGGGTTTGAGGCTGTCCAGGAGGTTGCCGCCGTCATCGTAGAACAGCACGTTGACCTTGGCCGGGTTGCGCTTGAAGAATTTCTTGAGCTCGCTGACCATGCGCTGCGGCGCGCTTTCGCAGATCATCTCCATGTCGCCGGAACGCACCACATAGGTGCCCCAGGCCATGGGCGGGCCGCCGCCCGCATTCTTCATCGGTGTTTTCAGGGTTTCCGGTTTCTTACCCGGCTGAATCATCAGAAGCGGGTCCTTGCTGGCGTCCAGGCAGAAGGCGAAACTCATCCGCTTCTTCGCCCCCTCGCGAACCATCTCTTTGACTTCTTTGCCAGAAATACGATCAATACTCATCATTCAGCCGCTGTTGAATGCTTGGAAAAGGTTTGACATTAGGATGGCGATAAGGCTCTCTTGGGGTCAAGTTATTGTTTGAGGTTTCCGCAGGTTTAACCACCAGGCCCGAAAAGAGTGGCACCTGCTTTCCGTTACGTTACCACACAGGAACGTGACCAAAAAAGAATGCACCCAGGGGGGCGAAAGAAGATGGATCCTGCAGTATTGCTGCAATCCAAAGGGGATGATGCCCCTAGCGGTGAGAACCTCGAATATGACCCGGCTTTCACCGAGATGGAGCTGGCGGCCCAGCCGGGCGAAGAATCGGTGGTGGGCAACGAGACCATCGAGGCCACCGATCCCGACTACCGCGAAGTTCAGAAGAAGGCGCTTGAGGTGCTGGAGCGCAGCCACGATTTGCGCGCTGCCGTTTTCCTGGGCGACGCGCTGCTGCACTCCGAAGGGCTGCCCGGTTTTGCCGATGTGACCACCTATATCCGCGGCTGCCTGGAAGAGTTCTGGGAGACCTGCCATCCGGAGCTGGACGAGGACGACGGCGATCCGACGATGCGGATCAATGCGATCCAGGATCTGTGCGGCCAGCCGGACGGGATGGCGGGGGCTTCGCCGCTCTACCGGTCGCTGCGCCGGGCGCCGCTGAGCGAGAGCCGCGGCTTTGGCCGGTTCTGCCTGCGCGACATTGAAATTGCCGAAGGAGTGATGGCGGCGCCGGAGGACATGGAACATGTGCCGGACAGCGCCACCATCGGCGCGGCGTTTCAGGACAGCGACGAGGAAATCGTCGCGGCGCGGCTGGCTGCGGTCAAGACGGCGGAGGAGAACGTGCGCGCGATCTCTGCCGTGTTCGACGAGCAGACGCCGGGGCAGGGCCCGGACCTGAGCGCGCTGATCAAGCTGCTGCAGCAGATCGGCAAGCGGATCGGCACCTATGCCAATCTGAGCGCCGAGGATGATGCTGCGGAAGATGAGGCGGCAGAGGACGGCGCGGAGGACAGCGGCGGCGCAGCGCCGGCTGCTGGCGGGCGGGCGATGCCGTCTGCGCCGGGGGCAATCAACTCGCACGCGGATGTGTCCAACACGCTGGACCGCATCATCAGCTATTACCGGCGGGCGGAACCTTCCAGCCCGCTGCCGATCCTGCTGGAGCGGTGCAAGCGGCTGGTGGGGGCCGACTTCCTCACCATCATGAATGACATGGCCCCGCAGGGGGTGGAGAACGTCCACCTTATCGGCGGGATTGACGAAGACGACGACTGACGGACACGGGGAATTTCTGCGGCGGAACCTGCTGCGGACCCCGTGAAAGCAAGACGAGTAAGGAGACCTAGATGGCCGGAAGTTCACAGAAATTCATTGCCCGCAACCGGGCACCAAGGGTCCAGATCGAATATGACGTGGAGCTGTATGGCGCCGAGAAGAAGGTGCAGCTGCCCTTCGTGATGGGCGTGATGAGCGACCTGGTGGGCAAATCCGAAGTGGAGCAGCCCGCCGTTGCGGACCGCAAGTTCCTGGAAATCGACGTGGACAACTTCGATGACCGGATGAAGTCGATGGCGCCGCGCGCGGCCTTCACCGTGCCAAACACGCTGACCGGCGAGGGCAATCTGGCGGTCGACATCACCTTCGAGAGCATGGACGATTTCAAGCCCGCCGCGATTGCTGCCAAGGTGGAGCCGCTGCGCGAGCTGCTGGAAGCGCGCACCCAGCTCAGCAACCTGATGACCTATATGGACGGCAAGACCGGTGCCGAGGATCTGATCTCCAAGATCATCCAGGACCCGAGCCTGCTGAAAACCCTGGCCGCGCAGCCGAAACCCGGCGGCGAAGCCGACAGCGAAGAATAAGAGCGGAGGACGAAGATGGCTGAAGAAGAACTCCAGGCGGAAGCCGCTGCTGGTGAAGCCGCCTTTGGCTCTGCCGAATTCGCGAGCCTGCTGCAGAAGGAATTCCGTCCCAAGTCGGACCAGGCCAAGACCGCTGTTGAAAGCGCGGTCAAGACCCTGGCCGAGCAGGCGCTGGCTAACACCGCGCTGATTTCCGATGACGCGCTGCGCTCGATCGAGAGCATCGTTGCGGCGATTGACGAGAAGCTGACCGAGCAGGTGAACCTGATCCTGCACAACGAGGAATTCCAGCAGCTGGAAAGCGCCTGGCGCGGTTTGCATTATCTGGTCAACAACACCGAGACCGATGAGCAGCTGAAGATCCGGGTGATGCCGATCACCAAGAAGGAAATGTCGAAGACCCTGAAGAAGTTCAAGGGCACGGCATGGGATCAGTCGCCGATCTTCAAGAAGATCTATACCGAGGAATTCAGCCAGCTGGGCGGCGAGCCCTATGGCTCCCTGGTGGCCGACTATCACTTTGACCATTCGCCGCCGGATATCGAGCTGCTGGGCGAAATGTCCAAAATTGCAGCCGCCGCGCATGCGCCGCTGATCACCGGCGCCAAGCCGACGCTGTTCCAGATGGACAGCTGGGCGGAACTGTCGAACCCGCGCGATCTGACCAAGATCTTCCAGACCCCGGAATATGCCGCATGGCGCAGCTTGCGCGACAGCGAAGATGCGAAATACGTCGGGCTCGCGATGCCGCGCTTCCTGGGCCGTCTGCCTTATGGCTCCAAGACCGATCCGGTTGAGGAGTTCGCATTCGAGGAAGACACCGCAGGTGCCGGCAGCGAGAAATACGGCTGGGTCAACGCGGCCTATGGCATGGCGGTGAACATCACCCGCTCGTTCAAGATGTACGGCTGGTGCTCGCGCATCCGCGGCGTCGAGAGCGGCGGCACGCTGGAGAACCTGCCCAGCCACACCTTCCCGACCACCGATGGCGGCGTCGATCAGAAGTGCCCGACCGAGATTGCCATCGACGACCGGCGCGAGGCGGAACTGGCGAAGAACGGCATGATGCCGCTGATCCACCGCAAGAACACCGATGTTGCGACCTTCATGGGCGCGCAGTCGCTGCACAAGCCGGCCGAATACGACGATCCGGACGCCACCGCCAACGCCAATCTGGGCGCGCGGCTGCCGTATCTGTTCGCCACATGCCGGTTCGCGCACTATCTGAAGTGCATGGTGCGGGACAAAGTCGGCTCGTTCAAAAGCCGTCAGGACATGGAGTCCTGGCTGCAGGACTGGATCAACAACTATGTTGATTTCAACGCAGACATCTCTTCGGAGACCGAGAAGGCGCGCAAACCTCTGGCCGCAGCTGAAGTGGTTGTGGAAGAGGTCGAGGGCAACCCGGGGTATTACACCTCAAAATTCTTCCTGCGCCCGCATTACCAGCTGGAGGGGCTTTCCGTCTCGCTGCGTCTGGTATCGAAACTGCCCTCGGAAAAAGGAGGCTGATTTTCCACTCCCCAGCCTTAACCAAGCATAGTGCAGTAGAGTTCAATATTTTTGAAAGGATAGCAAAATGGCTGCAAACATGTTCGTACAGATCTCGGACATCGAAGGCGATGCAACCGAGGAGAACCACAAGAAGTGGATCGTGATCCAGTCGGCGAGCTGGAACGTGGAGCGCGCGGTTGAAATGACCGACCTGGGGTCCACCCAGCGGATGCACGCGAACTCGAACTTCGGCAAGATCGAGCTGACCTCGCAGATGGGCAAGGCATCGAACGATCTGGCGCTGTCGGTTGCCAACGGTACCGTCCGTCCGGAAATCATCATGCACTGGTGCCGTTCGGGTGACAGCGCCAGCCAGGGCCTGCTGGTCTATTCGGTCTGGAAGATGAAAGACGTGGTTGTCGACAGCTACTCGATCTCTGCCAGCGAAGACGGCATTCCGGAAGAAACCTGGTCGCTGGCCTATGCCGCGATTGAGCATGAGTACAAGTCGACCAACCAGAAGACTGGTAAACTCACCACTGAAGGCACCTTCAAGTGGAACGTGCAGACCGGCAAGGTCGAGTAAACCAATTGGCGGACCCCGGGTATATTACATGCCCGGGGTCCGTTTTTTCTGACGTATTTGCAGCATCCATCCCCGTTGCGGAGTAGAGCCCCATGACCCCCGAAGAGCATCTGAAAGCTGGTGATCCCAAGGCGGCGCTGGAGGCGCTGCAAGCCAAGATCCGCGCGGATGCGAGCAATCCGAAGCTGCGGGTGTTCCTGTTCCAGCTGTTGTGCGTGCTGGGCGACTGGAACCGTGCGATTGCCCAGCTGAAGGCGGCGGCGGGACTGGATGAAGGCGCCACGGTGATGGCACAGGCCTACCGCGAGGCGATCATCTGCGAGGTCTACCGCGAGAAGGTGTTTGCGGGTGAAAAGTCGCCGCTGATCCTGGGCGAGCCGGAAGAATGGCTGGCACATCTGATCGAGGCGCAGAAACTGCTGGCAACCGGCAATCCCAAAGAAGCCGCCGAGCTGCGCGCCAAGGCGTTTGATGCCGCGCCGGCCAGCCCGGGCGAAGTGAACGGCAAGCGGTTCGAATGGATTGCGGACGCCGACATGCGGCTGGGTCCGGTGCTGGAGGCGGTGATCAACGGCAAATACTACTGGCTGCCGTTTTCCAAGATCGTCGCCTTTGAGGCGGAAGAGCCGAGCGACCTGCGCGATGCGGTCTGGACAGCCGGCACGCTGACCCTGGCGGGCGGCGGTGAAGTGGCGGCAATGATCCCGACCCGTTATCCCGGCAGCGAGAAGGCCGACGGACTGTCGATGCTGGCACGCGCCACCGTGTGGGAGGATGCCGGCGAAGAAACTTATACCGGTCTGGGCCAGCGGCTGCTGGCGATCGGCGATGAGGACATTGCCATCATGGACGTGCGCACACTCCGGATGGATGGGCACGGCGAAGAGAATGGCTGACAAGACACTGGCCGAGCGCCTGCAGCCCTCGCTGCTGGACCGGCTGACCGACAATGCGCCTGGCGATCAGAAGGAAACCCGCGAGAGCCGGGTGATCGACCTTGTGCGGCTGCGGGAAATCATTCAGCGCGATCTGTCCTGGCTCTTGAACACCCAGAATGTCGAAAGCCATTTTGATGCGGAGAAATACCCGTCGGTGTCCAAGTCTGTGCTGAACTACGGGCTGATCGAGGTGGCGGGCGAGGCCTCGACCACCGAGAAGGCGGAGGCGATCCGCCGGTCGATCAAACGGGCGATTGCCACCTATGAGCCGCGGATCATCGAAGGCTCTGTCGACGTGCGCCTGCAGGATGGAACGGATGCGACCGAGATGACCGTGGGGCTGGAGATCCGCGCCGACATGTGGGCACAGCCGATGCCGCTGGAACTGTATCTGCGCAGCAAGGTTGATCTGACCACCGGCGAAGTTCAGATGGAAAGGGCCATGTGATGGATACACGGCTGCTGACCCATTACGAGAATGAGCTGAACTACCTGCGCGATATGGGCGCGGAGTTTGCTGCCGCCTATCCCAAGATTGCGGCCCGGCTGGGCATGGAAGGGGTCGAGGTTCTTGATCCTTACGTGGAGCGGCTGCTGGAAGGCGCCGCGTTTCTGACCGCGCGGGTGCAGCTGGAACTGGAGCTGCAGTATCCGAACTTCACCTCCAACCTTCTGGAAATCATCTACCCGCATTACTTGGCGCCGACGCCCTCGATGATGATCGCGGCGTTTGAGCCGGATGTGGCGAATTCGGCGGTGAAAAGCGGCTATGTGCTGAAGCGCGGATCGACCCTGCGCTCGCGGCTGACTGAGGGCGAGCAGACGCCTTGCGAGTTCCGCACCTCTGCCGATCTGACCATGTGGCCGATCCAGATCACCGAGGCGCAGTATATTGACGGGCGCGGCGAGCTGGTGGCGGCAGGGGTTGCCACCGGGTATGACGCGCGGGCAGGCATCCGGCTGCGCATCAAGCGGATCGACGGCGATCCGATCAGCAAGCTGGAGATGGACAAGCTGTCGCTGTACCTGACCGGCGAGGCGGGCAACAGCTGGCCGCTGCTGGAACTGCTGTGCACCCAGGTGCAGGGGATTGTCGCCCGCTCCACCGACCGGCGGGCCGACTGGCAGCTGCCGCTGCGCGGTGCCAAGGTGGCGCACAAGGGATTCAGCCCCGAGGAGGCGCTGCTGCCGCTGCCGCGCCGGGTCTATGACGGCTACCGGCTGCTGCAGGAATATTTTGCGATGCCGGAGCGGTTCCGCTTTGTCGAGCTGCAGGGGCTGCAGGCGGGCCTGGAGAAATCCGCGGGCGATGAGGTGGATCTTTATATCCTGCTGCGCGAAGGGATGCCGGAGATTGCGCCGATCGTGGTGCCAGAGGTGTTCAAGCTGAACGCGGTGCCGGCCGTGAACCTGTTCGAAAAGCGTTGCGACCGGGTGCGGATTTCGCCGATTGATACCGAGCATCATGTGATTCCGAACCGCACTGCGGGCCTCGATTTCGAGATTTACGGATTGCAGAGCGTGACCGGGATCAGCGGCGAGGGGGAGGATGACGTAATTTTCCGCCCGTTCTATTCCGCCAATGATTTCACCGCAGCAGGCGAGAGCCACCCGGCCTATTACACCGTCAAGCGGCGGATGCGGCAGCGGTCGGAGAAGGAGCGCCTGCGCGGGGTGCGCAGTTCCTATCTGGGATCGGAAGTGTTCCTGACGCTGGTGGACCGGGCGCAGGCGCCCTATTCCGCCGGGCTGGAGCAGCTGGCGGTCAACGCACTGTGCACCAACCGCGATCTGCCGATGCTGCTGGCGACCGGCAATGACGATGTATTCCACCTGCCCGAAGGCGGCCCGGTCAAGAAGGTGACGCTGCCGGTGTCGCCGACCCGGCCGCATCCCACCCTGGCGCAGGGCGATACCGCTTGGCGGCTGATTTCGCATCTGAGCCTTAACTATGTCTCAATCGCGGAAACCGGCAAGGGCCAGTCGGCGGAGGCGCTGCGCGAGCTGGTCGGGCTTTATGCGCCCTTGGGCGACCGGGTGACGGAAAAGCAGCTGGAGGGCATCCTGTCCGTCGGCGCCCGGCCCATCGTGCGGCGCATGACCGACGAGGTGCTGTCCACTGCGGTGCGGGGTCTCGAGATCACCCTGGGCTTTGACGAGAGTTTTTTCGAGGGCAGCAATATCTATGCGCTGGGAGCCGTGCTGGAGCGGTTCTTCCGCGGTTATGCCAGCATCAACTCGTTCACGGAGACCGTCCTGAAAACCGAAAAACGCGGGGAAATTGCCAGATGGCGACCGGAAAAGGGCCTCGGCCGGATGATCTGAGCCTCTATGGCCGGCTGGCCATGGACCCTGAAAAGCACCACGTTTTTCAGGCCCTGAGGGTATTGGAGGCGCATTTCGATGACGCCCCGCGCCTGGGCGAAAGCCGTCGGCCGCGGCAGGACCGGCTGCGTCTGGGGCAAGAGGCGGAACTGGCGTTTCCGCCCTCGACCATTGCCGCGTTCAAACCGGCGGAGGGGGACAAGCCGGCGGTGCTGACCAACCGGTTCTTCGGGCTGTTTGGCCCGCAAGGCCCGCTGCCGCTGCACCTGACCGAATACGCCCGCGACCGCAAACGCAACCACCGCGACCCGACGATGGTGGCCTTTGCCGATATGCTGACGCACCGGCTGATGAGCCTCTTGTACCGGGCCTGGACGCAAGGCTCGCCCGCGGTCAGCTTTGACCGGGCGGATGACCCGATGGCGCGCAAGGTGGCGTCGCTGATCGGTTACAACGGCTTCAAGTTCACCAGCCGCGACGACATGCCGGATCTGGCCAAGCTGCATTTTGCAGGCCATCTGGCGAAGGGGGCCAAGAACGCCGAGGGGCTGGTGTCGATCCTGTCGGCGTTTTTTGAGGTGCCGGTCTCCCTGGAGGAATATGTCGGCAGCTGGCTGGAGCTGGAGCCGGACGACCGCTGGCAGCTGGGCTATGGCGGGCTGGGGCAGACCACCAGCATCGGCGACAAGGTGTGGAGCCGCACCGCGAAATTCCGCATCCGCATCGGGCCGCTGAAACTGGAAGATTACGAACGGCTGCTGCCGGGCGGCGCGGCCCTGAACCGGCTGCGGGCAATTGTGCGGTCCTATGCCGGCGATGTGCTGGACTGGGATGTGAACCTTGTTTTGGCGGGCGACGAGGTGCCGCGGGCATCCTTGGGCGGCACCACGCGGCTGGGGCATACCAGCTGGGTGCGCTCGCGCCCGGATCCGGATGCGGATCAGCCGGATGTGAATGATTTGTACCTGTACCCGGGATTAGGCGCCGGGGCTGAGATGCCTGTAGAGGGAGGGATTTGAGATGACCGAGATCAGCCGCGTGGCGCTGTTTGGCAAATTGAACAAGCTGGGATACCAGGCCGTCGAGAGCGCAACCGTGTTCTGCAAGATGCGCGGAAACCCTTATGTGGAACTGGTGCACTGGATGCATCAGCTGCTGGCACAGCAGGACAGCGACATGCACCGGATCATCCAGCATTACGATCTGGACACCGGCAAGATTGCCAGCGAGCTGACCCGGGCGCTGGACATGCTGCCGCGAGGAGCCTCGACGATTTCGGACCTTTCGGACCATCTGATGGACGCGATGGAACGCGGCTGGGTCTGGGGCTCGCTGCTCTATTCCGCGGGCCAGGTGCGCAGCGGCCATTTGCTGCTGGGGATGCTGAAGACGCCGGCGCTGCGCAACATCCTGTCCAGCATGTCGCCGGAGCTGGCGAAGATTGGGGCTGATGACCTGGCCGATAACTTCCACGAGGCCACCGATGGCTCGCCCGAGGAACGGTTGGGGGCGCAGGACGGCTCTAATGTCACCGGCGGCGGGGCGGAACCGGGCGAGGCCTCGGGGTCGATGGCGCCGGGCGCGATGGGCAAGGGCGAGGCGCTGGAGCAGTTCTGCACCGACCTGACCGAACAGGCCCGCAATGGCGAGATCGACCCGATCGTGGGCCGGGATGAGGAAATCCGCCAGATCGTCGATATCCTGATGCGGCGGCGCCAGAACAACCCGATCCTGACCGGTGAGGCGGGCGGGGGTAAAACGGCTGTGGTCGAGGGCTTTGCGCTGCGGATCGCACGCGGCGACGTGCCGCCCGCTCTGAAGGATGTTCGCCTGTTGGTGCTGGACGTGGGTCTGCTGCAGGCCGGGGCCAGCATGAAGGGCGAGTTTGAAAACCGCCTGCGCCAGGTGATCGACGAAGTGCAGGCAAGCCCGACGCCGATTGTGATGTTTGTGGATGAAACGCACACGCTGGTCGGCGCGGGCGGCGCGGCAGGCACCGGCGATGCGGCAAACCTGCTGAAACCGGCGCTGGCGCGCGGCACCCTGCGCACCATCGGCGCCACCACCTGGGCCGAGTACAAGAAATACATCGAGAAAGACCCGGCGCTGACCCGCCGCTTCCAGGTGGTCAAGGTTGAGGAGCCGGGCATCCCGAAGGCGATCCTGATGATGCGCGGCATCGCCTCGATGCTGGAAAACCACCACCGGGTGCAGGTGCTGGACGAGGGGATCGAGGCCGCCGTCAGCCTGTCGGCGCGCTATATCCCGGCGCGGCAGCTGCCGGATAAGTCGGTGAGCCTGCTGGACACGGCCTGTGCGCGGGTCGCTGTCAGCCAGCACGCGGTGCCGGCCGAGGTCGATGACAGCCAGCGCCGGATCGAGGCGCTGACCACCGAGCTGGAGATCATCGGCCGCGACGAGACCGCGGGCTATGAGGTTGCCGACCGGCGCGAGGCGGTGGAAGCAGCCAAGGCTGCCGAAGAGGAACGGCTGGCAGGCCTGACCGAACGCTGGGACAAGGAAAAGGCGGTGGTCGAGGGCATTCTGGAACTGCGCGCCAAGCTCCGGGAGGGGGCCGCGCCCGTGGATGCTGCCCCAGATGCTGGGGACGACGCTGCGGAGGGCGCCGCCGATAGCCCGCTGTCGGATGAAGAACGCGCCAAGCTGATGCAGGAGCTGAAGGATAAGAACGCGGAGCTGGAAGCGCTGCAAGGAGACAGCGCGCTGATCCTGCCGATTGTCGACCATCAGGCGGTGGCCTCGGTCGTGGGTGACTGGACCGGCATCCCGGTGGGCCGCATGGTCAAGGACGAGATCGAGACCATCCTGAACCTGGAAGAGCGGCTGGCGCAGCGTGTGATTGGCCAGGATCACGCGATGAAGATGATCGCCAAGCGGATCCAGACCAGCCGCGCCGGGCTGGATAACCCAAACAAGCCGATTGGCGTGTTCATGCTGGCCGGTACGTCTGGCGTCGGTAAGACCGAAACCGCGCTGGCGCTGGCCGAGGTGCTGTACGGCGGGGAACAGAACGTCATCACCATAAACATGTCGGAATATCAGGAGGCCCATACCGTCAGCTCGCTGAAAGGCGCACCTCCCGGCTATGTCGGTTACGGCGAGGGCGGGGTGCTGACCGAGGCGGTGCGGCGCAAGCCCTATTCCGTGGTGCTGCTGGATGAGGTCGAGAAGGCGCACCCCGATGTGCATGAGATCTTTTTCCAGGTGTTCGACAAGGGCGTCATGGAAGACGGCGAAGGCCGCATCATCGACTTCAAAAACACGCTGATCCTGCTGACCTCCAACGTTGGCACCGAGACGATCATGGACTTGTGTTCCGATCCGGATCTGATGCCGGACCCGGAGGGCATGGCAAAGGCGCTGCGCGATCCGCTCTTGAAGGTGTTCCCGCCGGCGCTGCTGGGGCGTCTGGTGGCGATTCCGTACTATCCGCTCAGCCCGGAGATGATCGGCGAGATCACCAAGCTGCAGCTGGGCCGTATCCAGAAACGGGTGCAGGAGGCGCATGGGGTGCCGTTCGAATACACCGATGCTGTGGTCGAAGAGATCGTAAACCGCTGCCAGGAGCTGGACAGCGGCGGGCGGATGATCGACGCGATTGTCACCAACACCATGCTGCCGGAGATTTCCAATGAGTTCCTGCGCCGCCTGATGGAGGGTGCGGAGGTCGAGAAAGTCGCCATAGGCGTCAAGGACGGAGAGTTCACCTACGCATTCGAATGATCACACAATTTGGTAACAAGTGGGGAAGGAGTTCCTATGGTTAAACATGTTGTCATGGACATGAAGAACGTCGATGTCGGCGCGTCTGGGCTGGAGATGGTCAAGCCGCCCAAGCTGTCCTTCAAGGTTGTGGTCGAGCTGGACAAGAAAATGGAGAAGGGGGTCGAGAAAGACCCGCTTCTGCAGCAGGAGTTCCATGCCGGTGCCAGCGAGGTCTTTGAGCAGACCCGCGACACCATTGAGAAGAAGTGCAAGGTGTTCGACAAGGCCTTTGTCGAGATGGCCAACAAAGGCGCTGACAAGAAGGCGATGGAGAAGCAGCTGAAGGGGCTGAACGACGCCATCAAGAACGACATCAAGGTCGGCGAGAAGGCGGCGGAGCTGGCGGCGCAGAAGGCCTGGACCAATCTGCAGAAGAAAAAGAAGGAATGGTCCAAGTTTAAGATCAAGGTGGGGGTGTCAATTGCCGGCACTTTGGCCGGTCTGGCGGTGAGCATCGCGGCGATGGCAACCTCGCCGTTTTCCGGCGGTGCGGGCGCGGCCTTTGGCATCATCGGGCTGATCAAGTCCGGTGTTACGCTGGCCAAGGATATCGGCAAGCTGGCGATCAATATCGACCAGTCCAAGACCATCCTGGTGAAGAACCTGGCGGTGGTGGAAAAGGCGGCCTCCAACAAGGCGCTGAATGCCACCAACGAGGTGTCGGCGGCGGTGTTCCAGGAGTTTCTTGGCATCTCGCAGCCCTCGGTCAAGACGGTGGAGGATGCGGCGGATACGCTGAAGGCCAAGTACGCCCAGATGGTCGTCAAGATGCATGACCTGTCGAAGAACCTGAACAAGATCTTGAAGCAGCAGGAAAAGCTGAAAAAGGAGTTTCTGGCTGAGGTTGGCAAGAAGCTGAAAAAGCACCCTGTGAAGGACAAGAAGACGCAGCTGGTGATGATCAGCAAGGCGCTGGATACGGCGTTGGCGAAAAACTATGCCGAGGTGCAGAACGCGATCGACAAGATCCAGATCATGTATGCCGATGCCCGCGGCTGGGCCAACAACATCAAGGACCTGATGAAGCGGGTGAAGGCGCTGACGATCAAAGACCCCAAGGCGCTGAAGGTGTTCCGCGAAGGGCTGAAATTTGCAGCTCTGGCACTGTCGCCGATCGACGGCAACTCGATCGCCACCGGCGCCAAGGATCTGGCCCTGGGTGTGGGCGGCGCGGTGGGTGGCTACGCCTATGACAAAATCACCAGCAAGGTGCTGGACGGGACTGTGTTCGACGCGGCCTGAAACTGAAAAAGACCACCGGGCGCATTCTGCGCCCGGACAACTGAAAGACCGGTGGAGAAGTACCTTGGACAGCAGCGCGCAATCCGCAGAGACGCTTCGGGACAAGGCCCGCGAATTTGTCGAGCGCAGGTCGGTGACCAATGCCATTCTGGGCATCATCATCTTTAACGCCATCACGCTGGGCCTCGGCACCTCTGCTGCGGTGCGGGCGCATGCGGGCGGGCTGCTGGATGTGATCGACACCACCGTACTGGCAATCTTTGTGCTGGAGCTGGCGCTGAAGTTGTTTGCCTATGGCTGGCGGTTCTTTTCCTCGGCCTGGAATATCTTTGACCTTGTCGTCGTCTCCTTCGGCCTGTTCCCGGACAGCCAGGGCCTGTCGGCGCTGCGCGGCCTGCGGGTGGTGCGGGCGCTGCGGCTCTTGTCGGTCATTCCGCAGATGCGGGCGGTTGTGCAGGCACTGCTGGATGCCTTGCCGGGCATGGGCGCGGTGATTGTTATGATCTCCATCGTGTTCTACGTCTTCGGGGTGATGGCGACGATGATGTACGGCGCTGCCTTTGACGAATGGTTCGGCACGCTGGGCCGGTCGCTGTATTCGCTGTTCCAGATCATGACACTGGAAAGCTGGTCGATGGGCATCGTGCGCCCGGTGATGGAGGAGTTCCCCTTCGCCTGGTCGTTCTTTGTGCCGTTCATCGTGATCACCGCCTTTTCCGTTTTGAACCTGTTCATCGGCCTTTTGGTCAACACCATGCAATCCGCGGTGGAAGCGGATGCGGAGGCAGAGTTCGAGAAGCTGCGCGAACTGGTGAAGTCAGAGACAGATGTGGTGGATGAGCATGTCCGGGAGATGCATGAGGAGATCAAGGCGCTGCGGGCTGAGCTGGCCGAGCTGAAAGGGCAGGGCAATGGCTGACAGCTCGCAGAAATTCATCGCCCGGAACCGGGCGCCCAGGGTCCAGATTGAATATGACGTGGAGCTCTATGGCGCCGAGAAGAAGGTGCAGCTGCCCTTTGTCATGGGGGTGATGAGCGATCTGGTGGGCAAGTCCACGGTAGAGCAGCCCGCGGTGGCGGACCGCAAGTTCCTAGAGATCGACGTTGATAATTTTGATGAGCGGATGAAGGGCCTGGCGCCGCGCGCCGCCTTCACCGTGCCCAACACGCTGACCGGCGAGGGCAACCTGGCGGTGGATCTGACGTTTGAGAGCATGGCGGATTTCGCGCCCGGTGCGATTGCCGCCAAGGTGGATGCGCTGCGCCCGCTGCTGGAGGCGCGCATCCAGCTGCAGAACCTGATGGCCTATATGGACGGCAAAACCGGGGCCGAGACGCTGATCGAGACGATCCTGAACGACCCGTCGCTGCTGGCGGCGGTGTCTGCACCCGCCGCGGATGCAGAGAGTGCCGCGGCGCTGGACAGCCTGCGCAATCTGGAACTGCCGGAGGAAGAGGCGGACACCACGGGTGACGTGCTGGCCGGCCTTGCCGCGCAGGCGCCAGAAGATACCGCGCCTGAGGACACATCCGGCGGGGTTCTGGATGCGCTGCGCGACGCCGCGCCGGAAGCTGCGGAGCCGGAAGACACGTCAGCGGACGTGCTGGCCGGTTTGAGCGCGGCGGCGCCTGAGGACACAGACCAGCCGGATGAAGCCGCAGATGCCCTGGCGTCGCTGGCCGCGGCTGAGGTTCCGGAGACTGTTGAGGAAGATACCTCTGCGTCGGTGCTGGAGGGGCTGGCCCAGGCTGACCTTCCGGAAGAAGAGGAAGACACGTCCGGTGAGGTGCTGGCCGGGCTTTCCGCACAGGCCCCGGAAGAAGCTGAAGCAGAGGATGGGTCCGGCAGCGTTCTGGATGACTTGCGGGCTGCTGAGCCTGAGCAGGCTGAAACGGATGATGGGTCCGCTGATGTGCTGGCGGGCCTGAGCGCTGCCGCACCCGAAGAAGAAGACCAGGGCGATGAGGCCGGAGAGGCGCTGGCCTCGCTCGCGGGCGCTGAGGTTCCTGAGGCTGAAGAGGACGATCAGACGGATTCTGTCCTCGAAGGGCTGGCGCAGGCGGACCTCCCCGAAGAGGACGAGGACACCTCTGGCGATGTGCTGGCCGGGCTGGCGGCGCAGGATGTGGAGGAGGCGGCCGAAGAAGATACCGCGGGAGCGGCGCTGGAAAGCCTGGCGTCCGTTGAAGTGACTGACGCGGAAGACGAGGATCACGCTGGTGTGCTGGATGCGTTGGCGGATCTGGATGTGCCGGAAGAAGCCGATACGGCGGCTGATGATGCGCTGGAGAGCCTCGCCTCTGTCGAGATTGCGGAGGATGGCGAAGAAGACCATTCCGGCGTGCTGGATGCGTTGGCAGATGCAGCGGTGGAAGAGGATGAAGACACCGCAGCGGAGGATGCGCTCGAAAGCTTGGCCGCTTTGGAGACCGGCGATGACGCGGAAGAAGACACTGCGGGCGCAGCTTTGGAGAGCCTTGCGGCTGCGGATGTGCCGGACGCTGACGAGGAAGAGGACCATGCCTCGGTTCTGGATGAGCTGGCCGCGATCGAGGTGAAGGATGAGGCCGGTGATGCTGCGGGCGTCGCGCTGGAGAGCCTTGCAGCCGCAGAGGTGGCTGAGACTGAAGATGAGGACCATTCGGACATTCTGGAGGGGCTGGCAGATCTGGAACCGGACGCGGCTGAGGAGGAGGATGACTCTGGTGCGGCTTTGGAAAGCCTGGCTGCGGTGGATGTTGCCGAAGACGAAGATGACGATGTTTCCGATGTTCTGACCGGGCTTGCAGATACGGATCTGGCAGAGGAAGACAGCGGCGAAGAGGCCGCTGCGGCCCTGGAGAGCCTGGCGGACGCGGTTGTGTCCGATGATGAAGAAGACGCCGGACTGGACGATGTGCTTGATGGGCTGCTGCAGGAGGCGCCCGGGGAGGACGAAACCGCCAGCGATACCGAAGATGCGCTGGAAAGCCTCGCCGCAGTTGAGATCGAAGATGCGGAAGATGACGGCTCCGATGATATTCTGGACGGTCTGCTTGACGCTGCGCCAGAAGAGGAAGACGCGGAAGGCGACGATCTGAGCGCTGTTCTGGACGGTCTTGATGCGCCCGAAGAAACCGGAGAGGCGGAGGATGCCGGGGATATCCTGGCCGGGCTGGCAGAGGGCGCGCCTGAGGAAGACACTAATGCTGGCACTGATCTGGATGACATCCTGGGCGGTCTTGAGGAACCGGAGGACGACGCCGGCGAAGAGGATCTGAGCGCGGCGCTGGATACGCTGGAGGCTCCTGAAGACGCTGAAGCAGACGACGGCGGTCTGGATGATCTGCTTGCGGATCTTGGTAGTGATGAACCGGAAGAGGCCGCGGAGGATGGCGCTGATGATGTGCTGGCAGGCCTCGCGGAGGCTGGCGTTGAAGATGAGGCGGAAGAAACCGCCGAAGACAGCGATCTGGACAGCCTTTTGGGAGACCTGGGCGGCGAGGATGATGCCGCGGACGAACTTGATGCGCTTATGAGCGGTGCAGAGGAAGAGACCGTAACTGAGGCCGCTGACGGCGAAGACAGTTTGGATGATCTTCTGGGCAGTCTGGATGCGGCTGAAGAGGAAGACACAGACAGTTCTGATCTTGATGCGCTTTTGGCTGGCGATGAGGACTCCGCAGGCGCGGAGGATGATCTGGACGCCTTGCTGGGCGGATTGGACGAGCCGGAAGAGAGTGCCCCGGAAGAAACGGATAGCAGCGCGGACGCCGGTGAGGATGACCTGGACGCGCTGCTTGGCGGTCTGGATGAGGACGAGGCCGGCGGGGACGCCAGCCTGGATGACCTGCTGGGCGATCTTGGCAGCGATGAGGAAGACGACGGCGATCTGGATGGTCTGCTGGCAGGGCTTGGCGAGGAAGCGGAAGCCGAAGAGGCAGAGGACGCGGACAGTGCCGAAGACGACCTCGATGCGCTGCTGGGCGGTCTGGGGGACGCAGATGCGGATCTTGACAGCCTGATGGGCGGTGACAGCGGGGATATGGACCTGGATGATCTGCTTGGCGATTTAGGCGGTGACGACGAGGACACCGCCGAGGCCGGCGGCGATGATCTGGATGCGCTGCTTGGGGATCTGGACGAGGGCGGCGATGAACCGGCTGAGGCAGAGGCCTCAGATGAGCCAGAGTTTGCCTATGGCACCATGAGCGCGGAGCGGCCGGCTGCGCAGAAGCTTGAGCGCAAGCGGTTCCGGATGGCGATCCTGGGCGACTTCTCAGGCCGCGCGGCCAAGGGGATTATCGAAACTGGCGATGCGCTGGCAGCGCGCAAGGCGGTGCTGCTGGATCCGGATACGGTTGAGGACGTGATCGAGAGCTTCGCCACCGAACTGGTGCTGCCGATCGGCAAGGACGGTGCGGGCATTGCGGTCAAGCTGGAGGACCTGGACGGGCTGCACCCGGATGAGCTGTATGAAAACGTGGAGCTGTTTTCCGAGCTGGTTGGCCTGCGCAAGCAATTGCAAAGCGGTGCAACGGCGGATCATGCGGCGGGGACGCTGAAAGCCTGGGCGGAGAAATTCGGCACCAAGGCGCGGGCGCCGAAACGGACTTCAGCCGGGAATTCGGTGCCGGCTGACAAGCGGCTGAGCGCCTTCCAGCAACTGATCGGTGATACCGGCAACACGCTGCGCGAGGCCTCGCCGGTGGAGGATTTGCTGGCGCGCGTTGTGGGGCCGCATATCCGGGTGCTGCCGGACCCTGATGTCACGGCGATGCAGAAGGCAGTGGATGAGGCGCTGTCAGATGCGATGCGGCTGGTGCTGCATCACCCGGAGTTCCAGTCGGTGGAAGCGCAGTGGCGCTCGCTGGATCTGATGGCGCGGTCGATCGAGGCGGACGATACGCTGGATGTGATGCTCTATGACATCTCGGCAGAGGAGCTGGCGGCGGATCTGGCCGCCGAAGACGACTTGTCCAAGACCGGTTTCGTGCGGCTGTTGACCGAGGAACCCCTGGACGAGGAGAACGGGCGCGGCGGCTATTCGGCGCTGATCGGGATGTATCAGTTCGAGGAAACCCCGCCGCATGCCGAATTGCTGGGCCGGATCGCGCGGGTGGCGGCGCATGTGGACGCGCCTTTCTTTGCCTCCATTTCGCCGGAGTTCCTGAAAACGCCCAAGGCGGAGCGTCCCAAGCTAGTGGCCGATGCCTGGAACACGCTACAGGGGATGGCGGAGGCAGGCCATCTGGGGTTGGCCAGCCCGCGGTTCCTGCTGCGCAGGCCTTATGGTGAAAAAACCGATCCCTGCTATGAGTTTGATTTCGAGGAGTTTACCGAAACGGAAGGCCTGAAGGGTATGCTTTGGGCCAATCCGGTGGTGCTGGTGGCGATCCTGCTGGGGCGGTCGTTCACGGAACACGGGCCGTCGCTGCAGCTGGGTAAAATTATGTCTCTGGGAGGGATGCCCTATCATTATGTGAACGACAAGTTCGGCGACCAGGTGGCGCTGCCCTGCACCGAGCGCAATATCGATCTGGACAAGATCGCATTGGCGCAGGAACGCGGGTTCATGGCGGTGAGCGCGGTCAAGGGGCGGGACGAGGTGCGGCTGACCTCGTTCAACTCTCTGAAGGGCGGCGAGATTCTGGGGCCCTGGACCGGATTGCCGGCGCCGGAGCCCTCGCCGCCGGATCCGCGCGGGCTGCCGAAGCCCAAACCGCCTGCGGATAGCGGCGGTGATGAAGACGAAGACCTGGATCTTGATTTGGATTTGGGCGGAGACGATGAGGACGATCTCGGCCTGGATGATCTTGATTTCGGAGGCGATGACGGGGATGACGATGGCCTCGGGGATCTGGATGACTTGTTGTCGTCGTTTGGGGATGACGATGATGACGACGGTGGGGATGATGATGACGAAATGGATGCGGACCTCGCCGCGCTTTTGGATGATTTGTGATGCGAATGTTTGAGAACACTGCCGGCGATTACCGGCTCCGTTCCCGTCACGGAAAGGAGGAGACATGGTTGTAAGCAAGGGCCATGAAAATGACCTCGCCTGGATGTCGGGGACATATTCCACCGACGGCCTGATGATGAGCCGGGCGATTGTGCGCGAAGGGCTTAGCAAGCTCACCGAGACAACGATCGAGTTTGCTGCGACCAAGGCCCAGCCCAAGCTGGAAGACCTGGTCGGCAAGCAGATGAACGTGCATGTGATGCGCCAGCAGACGGAGCATCAGTTCAACGGCATCTGCGTTTCGGTTGAGCATCTGGGGTTCCGCAATGGGTACGAGATGTTCGTGGCCGAGGTGCGCCCCTGGTTCTGGATGCTGACGCGGACCTGCGATTTGCGGGTGTACCAGGACAAGAGCACGGTCGAGATCATCAAGCAGCTGTTCGGCGAATACGGCTTCAGCGATTTTACTGACAAGCTGAGCGATAGCTATGAGAAGCGGGAATATTGCCTGCAGTACCGCGAGAGCGACTTTGATTTCCTGTGCCGCCTGATGGAGGAAGAGGGGATCTACTACTACTTTGAGAGCCCGGTCGGGGAGACTTCGCGCGAGAAGCTTATTCTGTGCGACGGGGTCAGCGGCCATTCTCCGATCAGCGGCGGATCAACCGTTGAATTTCACGCCCGCGATGACAGCGACAGGCGGCGCGAAGAGCATATTTCCGAGTGGACCAAGGATGAGCGCGTGACCCGCGGCAAGGTTACGCTGAACGATTTTGACTTCCTGACGCCGTCAGCGGATCTCAAGGCCACATCGTCTATCCAGAAGGGCCAGCATTCCTACAAGAGTTACGAGGTCTACGACTACCAGGGGCATTACCGGAAGAATTCCGGCCTGGGCAACAAGCTGGCGCGGGTGCAAATGGAGGCCGAGGCCATCAAGCACATCCGCTGGCGCGGAGCCTCCAGCGTGCCGACTTTGGTCACGGGCTGCACCTTTACCATGAAAGAGCACCCGGTGAGCGAAAACAACAAGGAGTACCTGGTGATTGATGCGGAGCATCACATCAAGGTGGCTTGGGACTATGGCGAGCGGGAAAGCCAGAAGAAGAAGGAAGTTGCGACCAAAGGCGCGATGCGCCGCGACCTGAAGCCGAGGAACATGGAAGTGCCGGAGGAGATGGAGCACGATGTCTATGCCTCCACCTTTGGTGCGATCCTGAAAGCCGATCAGTTCCGGGCGCCGCTGGTGACACCCTGGCCCGAGGTGCAGGGTCTGCAGACGGCCACCGTGGTGGGCCAGAGCGGCGAGGAAATCTGGACCGACGAGCATGGCCGCATCAAGATTCAGTTCCATTGGGACCGCGAGGGCAAGAAAAACGAAACATCCTCGTGCTTTGTTCGGGTGATGACGCCTTGGTCCGGCAAGAATTGGGGCATGGTGGCCGTTCCGCGGATGGGACAGGAGGTTGTGATCCAGTTCGAGGACGGCAACCCTGACCGGCCGATCTGCACCGGCATGCTTTACAATGCCGAAACGATGCCGCCCTATACCTACCCCGCTGATCAGACCCAGCTGGGGATTAAGACCAATTCGTCAAAGGGCGGGGGCGGCTATAACGAGCTGATGTTCGACGACAAGAAAGACAGCGAACTGATGCGGGTGCAGGCCGAGAAGGATCACCAGATGCTGGTCAAGGACCGCTCAACGGTGACGGTGGGGCTGGATGCGCCCGACCCCGAAGTGACCTCTGCGGATGAGAAGAGCTATGTGTTCACGGTCCAGCAGCATATGACTGAAACCGTGCACCAGGGCGACCGGACTGAAGTCGTTGAGACCGGCGACAAGTCCGAGACCATCCAGACCGGCAACATGACCCTGGATGTGGATACCGGCAATCTGACCGAGACCATCGCCAAGGGGAACCATTCGGAAACCGTGTCGCTGGGCAATCTGACAGTGGATGTGACCGCGGGCAAGATCGCGATGAGCGCGGGCCAGGAGATCAAGCTGACCGTGGGTGCGTCGGAGGTGAAGATCGACAACTCCGGGGTCAGTATCAAAGGGCCGATGATCAAGATCGAAGGCACCGGTATGGTTGAGGCAAAAGCGCCGATGACCACCGTCAAAGGCGAGGCCATGCTGACCCTGAAGGGCGGCCTCACGATGATCAACTAGGCGGGTGCAGATGTCGGCAAGATTTGAAAAGCTGGTGAAAATGCCTGCTGACCCGGTGGCCAAGCTGCTGTCGCGGGCAAATGTCATCCTGAAGACCCCGCTGGAGGCGCCGCCTACGGCGCTGGCGGGGGTTGTGCTGGAAGAGCTGGAGCGCAAGGGCGCATTGGTCGATCTCTTGCGCACGCTGGCGGTGCTGCTGCCCCCGCGGGAGCGGGTGTGGTGGGCCTGCCTGGCAGCGCGCGATTACATCGGGCCGCGCTCCGACAAGGACCCTGCCTCGCTGACCGCGTCGGAGGCCTGGGTGTTCGATCCCACGGAAGAGAACCGCGACAAGGCGCGGATCACCCTGGATCATGCCTATGTGGATGATGACACAGTGAATTGCGCGCTGGCGGTGCTCTATGCGGCCGGAACGCTGGGACCCGGAGAATTGAATCAATATCCTGCCCCGGCAGGGGCCTCTGAGGCGGCTGCCTTTGCCATGAATATGGTGGCCTTGGGTCAATTGTCTGATAAGTTTGAAGAACACGGCGCCGTTCTAATAGAGCGGGCGCTGGATATTGCGCGCGGCGGCAAAGGGCAGGTGATCGAGGTCCCGCTGCACGCCGCGCAGGACTGAAAGGGAGGATGAACAGATGGGAATGCCACAGGCCCGGGTGACGGATCTGCATGCCTGCATGCTGCCCTCCACCCCGCCGCCGCCGGTGCTGCCGGTGCCGACACCGATTCTGCCGCCTTGCGCGGTGACTGTGCTGGTGGCCAATCTGCCGGCCGCGCGGCTTACCGACATGTGCACCGCAGCGCCATCACCGCACCCGATCATCAAGGGGTCGGCAACGGTGCTGATCAACAACCTGCCGGCCGCGCGCATCCTCGACAGCACCGCCTGCGGCGGCATGGTTGCCAAGGGTGAAGTCACCGTTCTGGTGGGAGGATAAGCCCAGGCATGGGAGTGACACTGAAATTCCAGAGCTCGGGCGCGATGCCCGGCGATGCGGCCCCTGTTCCGATGCGGGGGCCGAGCCTGACGGTGGGGCGCGGTGCCAGCTGTGACTTGGTGCTGCCGGACCCGGACCAGATGCTGTCGCGCAATCACTGTGTGATCGAGGATCACAATGGCAATGTGGTGGTGGTCGACCTTAGCTCCAACGGCACCTTTCTGAACTATTCGAAGATCCCGCTGGGCCGCACCCCGACGCCGCTGAACAACGGCGATGTGCTGTGCGTCGGCAATTATGAGCTGGTGGTGGAAATCCGCGATGACCTGGCCGATGTCGGCGACATGATCGCGGCACCCGCGGCGCAAGGGGCAGCCTCGCACGGGAATGCGGCCAATGCGCCTGACCCCTTGCAGCTGCTTGAGGATGCGGGTCCGGGCGGCGATTTCCTGGATGACTTGCTGGGCGAAGGGCCGAAGGGGCCTGCGCAGTTCACCCCGGTGGACCCGATCGACGAGCTTTTGCCGCCCTTGGGTGAGGACGAGGATCCATTCTTCCAGAAGGCCAGCGACGGGCGCGAAGGGGAGGGGGCGAGCCTGCCCAATCACAATCCGACCGCCTCGGACGGGTTTTCAGCACCCGCGTCGCAGTCCAGCCTGATCCCCGACGATTGGGATGATGATTTCCTGTCCGGCATCGGCGAGCCGGAAAATCCGGTTCCCCAGCCGGACCCTCAGCCTGCACAGCCCCCGCGCGAGGTGCCGCAGCCGCCAACCGAGGTCCCGCCCACGGCCCCGCCGCAAGAAGCACCGCCCGCGCCGCCGCAGGAGATCCCGCCGCAGCAGGACACAGCAGAGAAGACAATCGCGCCTGCCGCTGCGCCTTCGCAAGAGGCACAGGAAGCGGTAGAAGCGTTTCTAAAAGGGGTCGGCGCAGACGTCGGCCTCGATCCGGCGGAGCACGCCAGCACCATGGCGCGGATGGGCCGGGTGATGAAGACGCTGGTCACGGGCCTGCGTGAAATCCTGATGACGCGGACCTCAATCAAATCCGAGTTCCGCATTGAGCAGACGATGATTTCTGCCGGCGGAAACAACCCGCTGAAATTCTCGATCACGCCGGAGCAGGCCATCGAGGCGATGGTGCGCCCGGCGACCAAGGGCTACCTGTCGCCTGAGACTGCCGCCGAAGAGGCGCTGCGGGATATCAAGGCGCATGAAGTAGCGATGGTCACCGGCATGGAGGCAGCGCTGAAAGGCGTGCTGAAGCGGCTCGACCCCAAGGCGCTGGAAGCGCAGATCGAGGACAAGGGCGGCTTTACCGGCCTCTTGCGCGGCAAGAAGGCGCGGTACTGGGATGTATACGAGCAGCTTTATGCGGAGATTTCCGACCAGGCTGAGAATGATTTTCACGACCTGTTCAGCCGCGAATTTGCGCGGGCCTACAAGGACCAGCTGGACAGGCTGAAGGAATGACCGGCACCGCGCCCTGCGCGTGTGCCCGCAAGTAAGAGGAGATCCCGGTGTCCTGGGACAGCAAGGTACTTTGGACGGAGGGGCTGTTTCTGCAGCCGCACCATTTCCAGCAGTCCGACCGCTACAATGAGGCGCTGGTCAGCGGACTGGCGCGGCGGCTGAGCCCCTATGCCTGGGGCGTGAACGGGCTGGAAATCGACCATGAGGCGCTGAAGATCGGCCAGTTCGCGGTGAAGTCCTGCGAGGGGCTGACCCATGACGGCACCGTGTTCCGGGTGCCGATGGCGGACCCGCATCCGCCGGCGATGGAAGTGCCGACCACCGTCAAGGACTGCATTGTCTACCTGACCGTGCCGCAGCGCCGGCAGGGGGCGACCGAGGTGGATCTGAGCGGCGCCGAACGCTCAGCCAGCCGCCTGCGCCCCGACAAGGTTGAAGTGACCGACGTGACCTCGACCGAGCGCAAGCCGGTGGAGCTGGACGTGGGGAAGATGCGCCTGCAGTTTGCGCTGGAGGTGGATGATCTGGCTGATCTGCTGGCGGTCCCGGTGGCGCGCATCATCGAGGTGCGCCCCGACAAGGAGATCGTGCTGGATCAGGCATTCATCCCGTCTTGTCTGGACATCAGGGCGTCGCAGGCGCTCAGCGGTTTCCTGCGTGAGCTGGAGGGGCTTCTGGCGCACCGGATGGAGGCGCTGGCGGGCCGCCTGTCAGAGGCGGGCGGCGCCCGCGGTGTGGCGGATGTGTCGGATTTCATGCTGCTGGCAGTGGTGAACCGGATGCTGCCGCAGGTGCGCCACCTGCGCAACATCGAGAACCTGCACCCGGAACGGCTGTTCACCACCTGCGCAGGCATGGCGGGCGAGCTGTCGGTGTTCATGTCGACGGAAAAACAGGCGCCGGAATTTCCGCCCTATACCCACGACAATCTGGTCGAGTGCTTTGCGCCGGTGATCCGGGTGCTGCGCCAGTATCTGAGCTCTGTGCTGGAGCAGACCGCAATTCCGATCAAGCTGGAAGCGCGCAAATACGGCATCTCGGTGGGGGTCATCGCCGACCGCAAGCTGTTGGGCAACGCAGGCTTTGTACTGGCGGTCAGTGCCGACATCCCGGCCGAGGACGTGCGCAAGCATTTCTCGGGCCAGGCCAAGATCGGCCCCGTCGAGGAAATCCGCCAGCTGGTGAACTCGGCCCTGCCGGGGATCACCCTGCGCCCCTTGCCGGTGGCGCCGCGGCAGATCCCCTATCATTCCGGCGTGGTCTATTTCGAGATGGATGCGGACAGCCCCTATTGGCGCAAGATGACCACCTCGGGCGGTATCGCGGTGCATGTGTCGGGACAGTATCCGGGGCTCAAGATGGAGCTTTGGGCGATCCGTAATGCATAAGGGAAGGCGCTGAAATGGCTGATTATGACGATCCCTTTGCTGAACCGGGGGATACCGACAAGACGGTGATCAAGCCGAACCCGGGCGGGCGGCGCACGGCCACGCCGATGCAGCAGCCGGAGGTGCCGCAGCAGACCCAGCCAGTGCCTGAGCAGCCAGCGGAGCCGGATCTGGATGCCTATGGCGTCCCGCAGGCGGCAGCCCCAAAACCGCAGGCTGCCGCGGGCGGGGCTAAGGCGCCGAAGATGGCGCTGACGGGGATGAACCAGCTGACGGCCTGCGCCTCAACCCTGTTTGCGCTGATTTCCCGTATCCGCAACCGTGCCCAGCACATGGACCCGGATGGCTTGCGCAAGAACGTGGTGGCCGAGGTGCGCGCGTTTGAGAACCGCGCCCTGCAGGCGGGCATTGCGGCGCAGACCGTGAAGGTTGCGCGCTATGCGCTGTGCGCGACGCTGGACGACGTGGTGCTGAATACTCCTTGGGGCGGGCAGTCCGCCTGGGGGCTGCAATCGATGGTGGCAACCTTCCACCGCGAGGTTGTCGGCGGTGACCGGTTTTATGACCTTTTGGCGCGGCTGGAGAAGGAGCCTGGTGCCAACATCGACATGCTCGAGTTTCTCTATATGTGCCTGTCACTGGGGTTCGAGGGGCGCCTGCGGGTGGAGCAGGGCGGTTCGGAAAAACATCTGCAGATCCGCGGTGCGCTGGCCCGGATCATCCGCAACCAGAGGGGCCCGGTAGAGCGCGATCTGTCGCCGCACTGGGAAGGCATCGTCAAACCGTTCAAGGCGCTGTCGGTCTGGCGGCTGGTGTGGATCACCATGGCCGCGACCCTGGCCATCCTGGCACTGCAGTTTTTAGGGCTAAGCTGGATGCTGTCGAACCAGACCGAAAATGTGGTCGGGCAGCTGACGATCGTGGATTCCGGCCCCAAGGCAGAGCTGGAACGGCGCGCGCCGCCGCCGCCGCCGCCGCCATTGGCGCCAACGACCGAGGAACAGGTCGCCAAGGTTTCTGGCTTCCTGGAACCTGAGATCAAGGAAGGCATCGTGCAGGTCTTCCAGAAGGGCAACACGCTCATCATCCGGCTGACCGGCTCCGGCATGTTCGGCTCCGGTTCGGACCAGCTGAGCAAGGCGTTCCGTAATCCCGTGAACCGGGTGGCCGAAGCGCTGAATGACGAAAAGGGCAAGATCATCGTGGCAGGGCATTCCGACAACGTGCCGATCCGTTCCTCGCGGTTCCCGTCCAACATGGCGCTGTCGCTGGCACGGGCAAAGTCGGTGATGGCAGGCATGGCCAAGGTCATGACAGACCCGGACCGGCTGTCGGCCGAGGGCCGTGCTGACAAGGAACCGATAGCAGACAACAGCACCCGCGCCGGGCGGGCCAAGAACCGCAGGATTGAAATTCTGCTGGTTCAGGAGGTTCAAGGATGATCCGCCGTTATATCTTTCCCCTGTTCCGGTCGATCTACACCATCCTGCTGATCCTGGCCGCGGTGCTGTCGGCCTGTGTGTGGTATTTTGCACCTTTCATCGGCAGCGATGACTGGCGGCCGTTTGACGGCGTGATGGCGCGGCTGATCACCATCGGGGTGATCTTCCTGCTGTATTTCATCATCATCGGCATCATCTTCTGGCGCCGCCGCCGCAAGGACAAGGAGATGACCGAGGAGATGGCGGAGGCCGTTGATACCTCGGAAGATGATGTCTTGTCCGAGGAAATCGGCGAGCTGCGCGGCAAGTTCAAGGACGCGATGAAGGAGCTGCGCAAGTCCAAGGGCGGGCGGCGGCACCTGAACGACTTGCCGTGGTACATCATGATCGGCCCGCCGGGTGCCGGTAAGACCACTGCCATTGTGAACTCAGGCCTGCAGTTCCCGCTGGCTGAGAAGATGGGCAAGGCCGCCATCGGCGGCGTCGGCGGCACCCGTAACTGCGATTGGTGGTTCACCAATGAGGCGGTGCTGATCGACACCGCCGGGCGCTACACCACGCAGGAAAGCGATGCCGAGGCGGATAATGCGGCCTGGCTTGGCTTCCTCGGGCTGTTGAAGAAATACCGCAAGCGGCAGCCGATCAACGGTGCGATCATCGCGATCTCGCTGTCAGACCTGTCGCTGCAGGATGAGATCACCCAGAAAAGCCACGCCGCCGCCGTGCGCCGCCGGCTGGCGGAGCTGCGCGAGAAACTGGGCGTGCGCTTCCCGGTCTATGTGCTGTTCACCAAGGCCGACCTGATTGCCGGCTTCCAGGAGTTCCATGACTCTTTAGGCAAGGAGGACCGCGAGCAGGTCTGGGGCTTCACGCTGCCCTTGCCCAAGGGCAAGAAAGAACAGCCGCCAATTGCCGGGTTTGACGAGGAATTCGGCCTGCTGCTGGGGCAGATCAACGCGCAGCTGCTGGAGAAGATGCAGACCGAGACCGACCATCAGCGCCGGGCGCTGATTGCGGGCTTCCCGGCGCAGGTCGCCTCCATGCGCGCAGTTGCGCGCGAGTTCCTGATGGAGGTGTTCCAGGACAACCGTTATGAGCAGCGCCAGATGCTGCGCGGGGTCTATTTCACCTCCGGCACCCAGGAAGGCACGCCGATCGACCGGCTGATGCTGGGTATGGCGCAGACCTTTGGCATCGGGCGCCAAGCGATTGGCACGGGGCAGGGCACGGGGCGCAGTTTCTTCCTGACCCGCTTGTTCGAGAGCGTGATGTTCCCCGAGGCCGGTCTGGTATCGGCGGATGACAAGGTCGAGCGCCGCTACCGCTGGACCCGCCGGATTGCGATTACTGCCACAGTGCTGGTGGCAATTGCGATGGGGGCGCTGTGGGTGCGGTCTTATCTCAAGAACACCGATCTGATTGCTCAGGCTGAAGGCCAGGTTGCGGCCTATCAGGCTGCCGCGGCGCAGCTTCCGCCCAGTCCGGTCGGCGATACCGATCTGGTGCCGGTAGCCGCCGCGCTGAACAACTTGCGCGACATGCCCGGCAACCCGGTGTTGTCCGATCCGGAGCCTGACGGGGCCATGACCTATGGGTTGTATCAGGGCGAAGTGATCGGCACCCAGGCGGCGCAGACCTACCGCGGGGCGCTGAACCGGCGTCTGCTGCCGCGGCTGCTGGTGCGCCTGGAGCAGCAGATTGAGGGGAATATGAACAACCCCGACACGCTGTATGAGGCGCTGAAGATCTATCTGATGCTGGGCCTTCAAGGGCCAATGAACCCCGATCTGGTCAAGGAGTGGATGCGCCTTGACTGGGAGAACATTGCCTATCCCGGTATCGCTCGCAACCAGTTGCGCGCTGATCTGACGGATCACCTCACCGCGCTGCTGTCGCAGCCGATGGAGGAAATCGCGCTCAACGGCCCGCTGATCGAGCAGGCACAGAACATCCTGTCGGAGATGCCCCTGGCCCAACGGGTCTATAACGGCATCCTGAATTCACAGCAGGCGACGGCGCTGCCGAAATGGCGGATCACCGATGTTGGCGGCCCGTCGGTCAAGCGGGTGCTGGTGCGTAGCTCCGGCAAGCCGCTGAACGACGGGATCGAAGGGATCTTTACCTTTGACGGTTTCCACAACGTGTTCCTGCCGGAGGCGGTCAGCGTTGCCGAACGGGTCCACCGTGAGGCCTGGGTGCTCGGCGATAACAATGAAGCGTCCCAGAACGAGGCGGTTCTGCTGAAGCTCAGCCGCGATGTGCTGGATCTCTACTATAACGATTACATCAGCCGCTATGATCAGATCTTGGGCGACATCGACATTGTGCCGCTGGAGTCGCTGTCGCATGCGGTAGAAGTCACCAATGTGCTGTCGGGGCCGACTTCGCCGATCGTCAATATCCTGACCGACGTCAGCAACGAGACCCGGCTGAACGAGGATAAATCCGTTCTGGATGCGGGCACTTTGGCCGCGGGTGCCCAGAACGTGGCAGCGATTGAGGCGCGTTCGAACCTGTCGATCCAGGGACAGATTCTGCTGGAGGCGCTGGTCGGCTCTGCCGAAAATGCGCCCGGCCAGGCGGCCAAGCCGCCGGGTGCCTATGTGCAGGAACGGTTCCAGTGGCTGTATGACCTGGTCAACCGGCCCGAAGGGCAGCCGTCGCAGCTGGACGACCTGATGGGACAGCTGCAGCTCGTCTATCAGGAGCTGAACAAGATGTCCTTCTCTGGCGTCGCCACGGGCGGCCAGAGCGGTCAAGCGCTGTTGCAGTTCCAGCAGACCGCCAGCCGGATGGGCGGGCCGCTGCCCCGCTGGGCAACGCAGATTTCGGCCGGATCGTCGGGCATCACGTCGGAAGGCACCCGGGCTTCGATCAACGCGCGCTGGCAATCGGCGGTGCTGCCGTTCTGCGAGAAAGCACTGGCGAACCGCTATCCCTTCAACCGCTCGGCACGTGCCGATGTGGCGATGGCGGATTTTGCCAAGCTGTTCTCCCCGAACGGGATGATCGACAGTTTCTTCAATGAGCATCTGCTGAAATACGTCGACACCCGCAGCCGTCCCTGGACCTGGAAGCGCGTCAACGACGTGGACCTGGGCATCAGCCCGGCGGTGCTGCAGCAGATGCAATATGCGTCAGAGATCAAGGAGGCCTTCTTTGCCGGCGGGGCGCAGCCTGCGGTGAACTTCCAGATTACTGTCAACGCGCTGGACCCCAAGGCCAAGGAAGTGCTGCTGGAAATCGACGGCACCAAGGTGGCCTACAACCACCGCTCTGGTGCACCGACGCCGGTGGCGGTGACCTGGCCGGGCTCTGTCGGTCTGGCACGGCTGACTTTACTGCCGCAAAAACGGGATAGCGAGAACGTGCTGTCGCGGGACGGGCCCTGGGCCTGGTTCCGGCTGCTGGATGCGGCGGAGGTGCGGCGCACCAATGTCTCTGACCGGCGGCGGGTGAACTTCCGCGTCGGCGGGCGACTGGCGCTGTTCGAGTTGCAGTCCGGGTCCGTTATCAACCCCTTCGCCCTGCCTGCCATGGCGAAATTCAGCTGCCCGAAGTCAATGTGATGGCGGGGTTCGGCGCATTCGGCAAGATGCCTTCAGCCGGGGATTTCTTCCGGCTGAACACGCCTGGCGGCTTTGTGCGGGTCTGGGACGCCTGGCTGCAGCAGGTTATGCTGGATGGCAAAGCGGTCTACGGCGCAGGCTTCGATGCGCATTACATGACTGCGCCGATCTGGCGGTTCACGCTGCCGGCGGGTCTTGCAGGTGCCGCATCCGTCTGGGGCGTGATGATGCCGTCGGTCGATCGGGTTGGGCGGCGGTTTCCGCTGACCCTGATGGAGGCGCTGCCTAAATCCGGCCCGCCGGCACTGGGCCATCTAAGCGCCGAACCGCTGTTTGAAGGGCTGGAGGATCTGGCGCTGGATGCATTGGAGGACACCATGACCAAAGACAGCTTGGCTGAACGGCTTGCAGCAATGCCAGTCCCTGACGGTGTTCAGCCAGCGGCAACGGACGTGGTGATGGCTGGGCCGCTAGGCCCGGAGCGGCTGAAGCAATCAGACCCGCGACTGGCGGGCTGCAGCCTGTGGACGGCAGTGCTGGATGGGGAGCCCCGGACGCTGGCGTGCAGGGGGCTGCCAGCGGGAGTAACAGCATTGGCACTTTTCGACCTGGGCGCGCCGGTCTGGGCAGGGGTTGAGGCCGCATGATGAACCAGCTGCGCAAATACCGCTATACCGCGCAGACCCATGTGGGGCTGAAGCGCAAGGTCAACGAGGACTCCGTTCTGGCGCTTCCGGAACATGACATCTGGCTGGTGGCAGATGGTATGGGCGGACATGATGCAGGTGATTTTGCCAGCCGGCTGATTGCCGATGCAGTGGCGATGATACCGCTGGGCCTGGACCCGGCGGCGCGGATGCATGCGCTGCGCGATGCGATCCAAAACGCGCATAAGGCGATCCGCACCGAGGCTGAGGCCCGCGGCGGCGGCACCATCGGGTCAACCGTTGCGGCGCTGATAATGGCGAACCAGCATTTTGTCGGCCTGTGGGCCGGGGACAGCCGGATTTACCGGCTGCGCGATGGCCATATCGAGATGCTGACCGAGGATCACTCCGCGGTGGCGGAGTATGTTCTGGCCGGCAAGATGACCTGGGATGAGGCAGAACAGCATCCGCATTCCAATGCGATCACCCGTGCTGTCGGGGTAGGGGAGGAGCTGGAGATCGACAAGATCCGCGGCGACACGGAACCAGGCGACCGGTTCCTGATCTGCTCTGACGGGCTGACCAAATACGCGACCTTCCAAATTCTGGAGGACGTTCTGGGCAGTGCGCCCCTGGAGACTGTCGGCGACCAGCTGATCCAGATCGCGTTGACGGGAGGCGGCGCGGATAACATCACGGCCATTGTCATCGACGTTTTGTAGGCGGAGGTTTCCCCTGAAGGGAAACCTCGAAAGCCGGTCAGGGTTTGGCCGTCACCAGAATGCGGCTGTCGAGCGAGCGGATGCGGCTGGAGTCCGCCTCATAGCTGGCCTTCAGAGCCTCAGCAAATCCTACAGCACTTTCCGAGGTCGGGCGCATGCCGTCAAACAACGGCTCCGCGGAGTGCAGTACCAGCACCTTGCTTTTGCCCAATGTGCTGTCGTCGACCTTGAAGGCGATGCCGCCATTGGCCGCCGATTCTTCCAGGCTGTAAGCCACCCGCACAGGGACATCCCCGGCTTCGCCGCCCCGGAGGCTTGAGACTGCGTTGTCCTCGCGCGAGATGTTGGGCAGCAGGTGGAACACATTGCCCGATACATCCAGGATCGAAACCGTCAGATAGCCATCTGTCACATCGTTTGGCAGCACCACGTCGATCACCGGGTTTTCGCCGACAAAGAAACGCCCGGAGGGGTTTGGTTCCACGGGCGTTCCACCCACTGCGAATTCCACTTCGGCACCGCCTGGAGGTGCCTTGGGCAGATGCTGTTCAACCACGCAGAGCGAGTCGTTCAGGACTTCCACATCCAGCACCACCTGCCTTTCATGGGCCAGCGCGCGCAGGGCATCAAACAACTCCAGCCGGGTGGCGGTGCTGGCAACCCGGCCGCTGATCAGGATCGGATCCGTGGGGCCGTAACCTTCAATATGGCCGTTGCCGTCGCGAACCAGCGGGCCGCAGTCGGCGAAGGTGTCCATAATCGCCTTGACTTCCGCAACGGGTAGAACCGGCAGTTCAAACCGGATTTCAGCCTTGCCCTCCAGCGCGCCCGGCAGGCCGTTGCGGAACATTTCATTGAGCATTTCTGCGACGTTGGGGTCATCGGTGCTGCCGCTGAGGCGGGCCTTGTTATTGCTGATCACCAGACGCCATTCGCGCAGGCCTTCCAGCGGCCGCACGGTGTCCAGAACATCGGCGCCCCAGGTCTCGGCAATGGCGCCGGTGGCCAGGGTCAGGTCAGCCTCCTGCGACAGTGCGGCCAATTCGTTGCGCACGGTTTCGGACGGTACATTGCCGACGATTTGCACTGGGCCATCGGGCTGCTTTTCGGCAATCAGCGAATAGGGGCGCACCTCCGGGTAGCTGGGCCCGATGAAACTGTCGAGGAAACCGCCGAAATAAGCGCCGGCTCCGCCGCCGCCCAGCAGCAAGAGAACCGCCAAAGCTGCCCAAAGGCCTTTGCCGCCGCTCTTCTTTGCATCTGCCGGTGCCGGTTTGGAAGAAGGCGGGGGAGGCGGTGCCGGTTTGCTGGTCTGCGGCACGATGATGGTGGCGTCTTCATTCGGTGCATCCAGCACATCGGCCAGGCTGCCGCCATCAGAACCGCTGTCAGGGTTGTCGAGAAACGCCAGTACTTCGCCCGCGTTCTGGAACCGGTCAGCCGGATCCGGCGCGCACATCCGGTCAATCAGAGATTTCAGGGGTTCGGGGACACCTTCGGTGTCCAGCGGCTTTTGCTTGTTTTCAACTACTTCCATCGGGTTTGCACCCAATTTGGGCGCGGCACCGCGGAAGTTGGCCAAGAGCAGGGCCCCCAGCGAGTAAATATCCGAACGGGCATCGGTATTGCCGCTCATCTGCTCCGGCGCGGCATAGGAGTACTTGCCGGCAAATTCATTGCCGACAATGGTTTGGGCACCGGGATTGGTGTCCTTGGCGATGCCGAAATCGATGATCACCGCCTCTGCTGGGTCGCCGCCGCGCAGGATGATGTTGTCGGGGCTGAGGTCGCGGTGAACGATGTTGCGCGCGTGCGCCGCCTGCAGGCCCTGTACCACCCGGCGGCAGACAACCAGCAGATCTTCGGCCGGCATCGGCCCCTGCTTCAGGCGCTTGTCGAGGCCGGGGCCGTCGACATAGTCCATCAGCAGGTAAATATGTCCGTCCGGCGTGCGGTGGTTCTCCGAATAACGCACCACGGCAGCGTGGCGGATTTCGCGGATGTTTTCCTCGCGCGCCATCAGGACGGTGAAATCCTCGTTGGCGGCGAGTTCCTGCTTCAACACCTTAAGTGCAACCAGGTTACCGGAAATTTCCGACCGCGCCTTGTAGACGTCGGAGGTTCCGCCACGACCCAGCAGGCATTCAATCCTGTAGGTATTGTTCAGCAGATCACCCGGCTGGAACAGGTCGCCAGGGCGCGATTCAAGCATGGAAGTCTCCCTGGCCTTTGATCCGGCGCGGGTCCGGGCTGTTCTTAGCCCAGAGCCTGGAATTCTACGCGGCGGTTTTCATCGGCGCGTGTGTTATCTTGGTTGAACGGGGCGGTTTCGCCCATGCCGATCGCTTTCAGCATATCCTCCGGCACGCCGCAGGAGCTGATCAGATGGCGGCGCACTTCCTGCGCGCGCAACAGCGACAGCCGTTCGTTATAAGCTGCCGAGCCAGAGCTGTCGGTGTGGCCGATGATCTGGAACACAGTGCCATCCAGAGCCTTCATCGAGGCACACATATTTGCCAGTTTCGGCTCCTGATCGGCGCGCAGGGCGGCGCTGTCGAAGTCAAAGGAGATCTGGACATTGATCTGAGTCTGGCGGTCAACCGGATTGTACTCCTCAGACGCCGCAGCCACGGTTGCGGTCTCCTCAGCTGCGGTTTCGGCTGTGCCGCCGCTGCTGGGCACAATGACCAGGCCGCGGGTCTTCTGCTTCTTGAACGCTTCGGTGATTTCTTCGACCGACAGTTCGCTGCTGTCGGACTGTGCTTGCGCCATCGGCGCGAAAATCAGGCCGGCACCCAGAACACTTGTGAAAATACCTTTCAGGCGGATCATGCTCTGCGCCCTCCCCTACCGTTTCAACATTGCTGGCAGTCTATACCAGCGCTATCTGCCTGCCAATGCCGGGCAGAGCCAAGCGCCGGAAAAAAACACGGTGTTTCCGGCAAGTTGTAAACAGGGGGTTTACTGCCGGGCGGCTAAAGATTGAAATGGGCGCAAACGTACCGGGAGGGAAAATGCGGGTTTTGCCAGCTGTGATAATCGCCATCGGCCTAGTGCTGGCGCCGGCGATCTGGTTCGGTCTCAGCTGGCTGCTGAGCGAAGAGGATTACCAGGGGGCTGGCGGTGTGGATTCCACGGCGCGGATTGAAATCGAGATGCTGCGCCAGCAGGTGGAGGATCTTCAAGCCCGGATGACAGATCTGCAAAATGAGGTTGCCAGCCTGCCTGCCGGAGGGGCAGGCGCCGGAAGCCCTTTCACTGATGACGCAGCCGGCGAGGCTGCGATCTGGAACCAGACCGGCGGTGCTGATCTTGATTATGCGCAGGTGGTGCTGATTGCCGACCGGCTGAACGTGAACCGCGGGCTGCGGGTCACGGGCGGCAAATACCTGACCGAGAGGCTGGGCCGCCCGCGCGAGGATCTGAACGACACCTGCCAGCCGATGACCAACCCGGACTTGAAGGAAAAGCTGGTGACCGAACAGGTTGGGCCGATCCGGGTCAGTATGCTGCGCCCCGCAATTGAAAGCCTGAAAGTGGTGTTTGAGAACATCCGCCAGGCCGACCCGGACCTTTATGCCCGCATCAACACTGCCGGGGCACTGTGCGTGCGGCGGATCCGCGGCACCACCAACTCGCTGTCCACACACAGTTACGGGCTGGCGGTGGACCTGAACATTGACGGCAAGCTGGACAATTTCACCGATGGCAAAACCCAGCTGGGCCTCACCATCATGGCGGACTTCTTTTACGATCAGGGGTGGGTCTGGGGGGCCGGCTTCCGGCGCGAGGACAGCATGCACTTTGAGATCAGCCGCCGCCAGCTGGACGCGTGGATCGCTGACGGTCAGCTGTAAAAGGCGTTGCTGTTCTGCTTAGACAGACCGCAACAGCACCTTGCTGGAATCGATCGCAGCTGCGATCCGCTGATAACGCACAACCGACCTTGTGGGTGAGCTTTCAGCTGAGCGCAACAGTTTGGTCTGGGTCTCCTCCAGCACAGCCAATGCCTGAGCGACTGCAGTTGCCTGCCGCTCCGGTGCCACGGCCACAATCGGGCGGTGCGACTTGTCCGTGCTGTTGACGGATCGTGCCTTGCCCCGGGGCTTTGAGGGGTCGCGGTTTTCCCGCGCAATCTGCCGCAGATCGCGGGCAGTGTCTTTGAGAATGGCGCGCAAGGGTTCATGTCCTGGCAAGCCGGCCAAGTCTTTTTCCAGCGCTTCAAACCGCTCAGCCAGACAATCGATCAGATAAGGGCCCACGATGCCGCAGAGATCCTGGAAACCGGCGACCCGGTCCACCACTTGATCGGCAGAGCGAATGCGGTTTCCAAAGAACCGGCCGCTGCCGGACGAACCGCCGAACGTGCTGCCGTCACCCTCGCCGCCGTCACCACCACCACGTGAGCTGACCCCGCCGCCACCGCCGCCACCACCATCGCCACCGCCGCCACCACCACCGCC